>CAVCUM010000019.1:0-33227 GCA_963605385.1 Lachnospiraceae bacterium | reverse complement strand
TGTTGTTTGATTGTCAAGGTTCTTTGTTGCCGTTTATTGTCGCAACAGATTGATACTATCACTCTGTGAGACTATTGTCAACAACTAATTTCACTTTCTTAAAAGATATTTTACTCTTTTCAAAAAGAAAGCCCCACCTTTTGAGGGGGTGAGGCTAAGATACCATTTTTTACTGTTTCTTGTCAATACCTATCTTGAAAAATCATAGTCTATCTCCAACGAATTCCCGCGTGCCATAACTGTTCCGTAGCCACCGCTCACAAAAGGTATCATCGGCGAAAGGTGGCCTAAGTCTATATCCATGACAATCGGAACATTAAAATTCGACAATATGCCTTCAAATGCCTCGTGCGGTTTAAATCCGTTAAATTCATCTTCATAATGCAACGGCCTTCCTATCAGGAAGCCTTTCGCACAGTCAAACCAACCCGCATTCTTTAGTTGCCACAAAACTCTTCGCATACTCATTACGCTCAAATCGCAGGATTCCAAAAACCAAATGACGCCGTCGTCTTTGTATCGAATATTAAACTCTTTAACCCTGTCAAACTTCGTTCCGCAGAGCATAGAAAGGCAGTCGAGGCATCCACCCAGGAATCTTCCCTTAAAAGAAACCTCCGTCTTTTCGCCGCATATCACCTGCTTATATTCTTCCGTAATATTGTAAGGGGCCGTCGGCTTAGTTTCTCTGTCTGGCCAACCCTTTTCCCAACCATCATAGTTTGAAAAAGTTTTCTTTTTCCCTGTAAGCAAAGAAAACGCATCATCTATTGATTGATGCCACGGTTCCATCCCAAAATCCGACACGCACGGCCCATAGATGCTTGCTGTGTCGGTAAGTGTCGGAAGGAGAAATGTCAAATTTGTATTGTCGGAATACCCCAAATACCACTTGGGTGTCGCTTTCTTTATACCTTCAAAGTCCACAAACGGAAGGTCTTCGCACATCAGCTCCCCACCGCCGCAGGAAATGATTACATCACTTTTATCGTGTAAAAAGAAATCATTTATCTCGGCGCCGCAGGCCTCCGGCGTATTGCTTTTTCCTATGCCTGCGTCCTTTCGGCAATTATCTCCGCATACGTTTGCAAACCCAAGCTCTTCAAACTTTAAAAGCGCCGAGTCGAATCGCTCGATGTATGGAGATGTCGCACAGCCAAAAGAGGGTGCTATGTAGCCTATTCTTTCGCCGGGTTCAAGAAATTTCGGATATCTCATATGACTACTTTGTCAATCTTGAAATAATGTCAACCGATGCCACAACCTTGCTATCGGAAAGCAGAGTGTAAACCAGATTATTACGATACAAATATTCCATGACCGAATTACTCTTTACGCACTCTAATATCCAGTTTGTAATAAGCCCTGCATCCAGTACCATTGTAAGGCAGTAAATGACCCATACAAGAATGACAACCTCACAGATTGCAAGTGGGATGGCAATTATCTTGTTTACAAAGCTCACCACCGGAAGCTTCGAAATAATCTTAAGTGTAGAAAGAAACAAATCGATAATCTTATAAACTATCATAAGCAGGATAAGAAGTATGACCGTTATGATGAAAATAATCATATCCTCATCAAAATATTTTCTGACAGCAAAGGCAATCAGAAGTATTAGAACCGAAGCAACCATAATTGAAATTGCGGAACAAAGCTCCTTAACGGCGCCCTTCTTTAAACATGTCACTACCTTGAATATCAAAAATATCAGTAGTATAAAAAACGGAATATTAGCAACAAACCAGCTCATCAATACCTCCAAGCCCTACTTAAATGTTACCGTGTCAATCGTGCTGTCAGTCAGTACTATGTATTTGTCCATGGAAACCGTCGGAATAATCAAATGTATATTCTGTTCATAAGTTCCTTCGAATTTCTTAACTCCGTCAAATGAACCTATGTAAATATTCCTGTCTCCGTAAAGTACGACCATGTTGTTCTTCAGTGACACATTTGAATAATCAAAGTCAAACTCTCTTAATCCGGTCATTTTACCGGTCTTGTCGTAAATCTCCAAGCGGTATTTTGCTTCCGATGAGGAATTACGATAAATAATTGCAATTGCATCTGTCCCCGTATATACAGAAAGGACCTCGTCCGAAGAAAACATATCTGAAACACTTACAGGCTTGTGTGCTCCCGCATATACGCTCATTCTTTCTGAAGATACGGCAACTGCGGTTTCGTTATCGAGGAATTCCACGTACGGAACCATTATACCCGAGTAATTGTAGCCGCTCACATAGTTGTCGATATAATTCTGCCCTACAGATCCGAAATCGTAGAAAGCAACGCTGCTTTTTACATCGTCACAGTCAATATAATAATACGATACGCAAACGAGCTTCCCATCCGGAGAAACATCCAAATCAAGCGGATAACCGCTCTTTTCCATCGTGGTACGGAAGTAGGCATTCTCGTTTCCATTCATGTCATAATGATATATCCAGGTAACGTCCGTATCCTCAAGAACTGCCACCACATACCCCGAAGATGACGTCCTGATCTTCCTGATAGGCATATCTGTCGATACCGTGGCGCTCTCCCCGTCCGAAGTCTGCACATAAATCGTGCTTCCGCCATAGTCAGCAAAGGCAACCGTGTCTCCGCAAATGGAAATCAGTGGATTTTGCATATCAAAGGTTTGATTCCACATAAGCTTCCCGGTTGAGTCAACTGCTCCCGCTCCGTCCTTGCTATAGGTCAGAATGTTTCCGTCAAACTCGACGACCTTGGCTCCGTCTGCCAAAGCGTAATCCACGGAGTTTGTGATGGAATAACTTGAGAAAGTTTTTGTTTTTTCATATATGAAGTACGCTGCAAGGACTCCCGCAACGATCAAAACTACAATCCCAATGCGGTAGAACCTTGCAAATCTGTGCTTGCGTACTTTTCTTTTTGCTCTTTCCAAACCGGTTTCTTCGACATCCGATTTGAATTTAACTACGTTGTCTGCCATTTAACTAAATTTATAAATAGTCTTAGAAGAATAATCCTTTCCGGGTCCAAATACACATGAAGGGAATTCAGGCCTGTTAATGCTGTCGGGGAAGAACTGCGTTTCAAGACAAAGTCCCGAGCGTTTTCCATACTTTGCCCCATTTTTGCCAATCTGATCGGCTATGCAGTTTCCGGCATAGAACTGCACTCCGGGAAGATCCGTGTAAACATCCATTTTTCTTCCGGCAGCCTCGTCTGTTACGGTTGCAATATGCTTTAAGCTTCCGTCATAACCGTCAATCACAAAATTGTGATCGTAACCGCTTGTAAGCAGTAACTGCTCTACATCGTCATCGATATCGTCTCCGACCACACGGCCCTTTGTAAAGTCCATAACCGTACCCTTTACATCCAAAAGTTCACCTGTGGGAATTGCTCCCTCCACTACGGGTGTGAACTTTGATGCGTTAAGCCACAGAACCTCCTTTAAAATGTCCTTTCCAGACTCGGCGCCCGAGAGGTTGAAATAGGAATGATTTGTGGGATTGATAATGGTATTCTTGTCGGATGTTGCACCATAAGAAAGAATCAGCTCATTGTCTTCCGTAAGAGTATAGGTAAGTGTGAATTTTTTATTACCGGGAAATCCCATTTCCATATCGCCAATGTTTAAAGAAAAAGTAACAAAATTGTCACCTTCTTCATAATCCCAGATGCGCTTATGGCTTCCTAAATCGATATGACTGTGAAGGTTGTTGGGTCCGTCGTTTACATCTACCTTGTATTTTACTCCGTCAATCGTAAACTCTGCCTTCCCGATACGGTTTGCGTTCGGGGCTATAACTGCGCCGAAGAAACTGGGATTTACTTCATAATCTGAAAGCTTGTCAAAACCGAGTACGACATCCTCTGCCTTACCGTCCTTACCAGGAACGATGAGCTTTGTAAGAATCGCACCAAAGTTAATCACCTCGGCCTGCATACCCTTGGAGTTTACAAGTGTAAATGCATAGACCTCCTTTCCGTCCTTAGTCGTACCAAAAATTTTTTTACTCATAGTGTGTACCCCTTTCTATAATTCTTTACGTCCCTCTAAGGCTCGTAATAATGTTACTTCATCAATGTATTCAAGATCACCGCCGACCGGAACTCCGCTTGCTATTCTCGTAACCTTTATACCCGTAGGCTTTACAAGCTTGCTGATATACATCGCAGTTGTCTCGCCCTCAAGGCTCGAGTTGGTAGCAATTATCAGTTCTTTAACATCGCCCTCAAGTCTTTTTATCAGTTCCTTCAACCTGATATCCGCAGGTCCTATCCCAAGCATTGGGGAAATTGCCCCGTGAAGAACATGATAAACACCCTCGTACCTTCCTGTCTTTTCATACGCTGCCAAATCTCTCGGTGTTTCCACGACCATGATGACCGAATGGTCGCGCGCCGTATTTGAGCAGATAGGGCACACTTCTTTGTCCGTCAGGGTAAAACATTCATGGCAATAGCGCACGTTCTTCTTGGCATCCACGATGGTATTTGCAAGTCTCTCCACCTTATCAAGAGGCATGCTTATCAAGTGAAAAGCAAGTCTCTGTGCCGATTTGTTTCCTATGCCCGGAAGCAGTGAAAGTTCCTCAATTAATTTGTTTATCTGGCCTCCGTACAGATTCATTTAAAATCCGAATCCTCCCAAGCCACCTGTCATTTTGCTCATAATCTCTTCGTTGGCCTTGTCAACCTGTCCCAAAGCTTCATTGAAGGCCGCAACTATTAAATCCTGAAGCATTTCTACGTCATCAGGATCGACCACTTCTTTATCAAGGATTACGCTCTTTACCTCTTTTGAACCGCTTACGGTTACGCTTACCGCACCGCCGCCTGCTTTAGCTGTAAATTCCTTTGTTTCCATTTCTTTCTGGCTTTCTTCAGCCTGGCGCTGCATTCTCTGCGCCTGCTTCATCAAATTTGCCATGTTTCCGGGCATTGCGCCTCCCGGAAATCCGCCTCTCTTTGCCATAGGTATCTATTCCTCCTCTTCTATCGTCATATCGACCTTATCTTTAATATCCCTTATATCGCCAAAATCTCTTTTAAAGCTCACCGCATCCTTGGCCTTTTCAAGTTTTAACTCAATTTTCCTGCCAACAAAGGATTCTGTAAAAGCCTTAAATCTTAAAAAACTATCATGAGCTGTACCTTCACCAGGATGCTCTTTATCAAAAAAATGTGTATAACCAAGTTCATTTAAGAATACAAGCAGCAATTCTCCGTTTGGTCCGATTGAGGGCTTTGCAAGCTTCAAAAAAGACTTGTCCGCCGGAGCAGCTGATGCTACGATTTTGTCCCACTTCGCGGCAATTAACTTTATGTCATCCGGTACTGCATCGGGTAGCTTGGCACCTTCAACTGTTTCTTTCTCCGCATTCCCATCTAAAGAAACCGTGTCTTTTACTTCGAATGAAACACCCTTTTCAAGGGTTTCCTCGATACGCTTTACCCTTTCAAGAAGAGCGTCGTTTCCCGTCTCCATTTCCGGTTTGCAAAGCTTTATCAGAGCAACCTCTATCAGGACACGTTTCTCGGTTGCAAAACGTATCTGATTGGTGAGTTCACTCAAAACACGTATATATCTGATAACCGTCATCGGTTCGACAAGTCTTGCCTCATCCTTAAGCTTTACTATCGCTTCCTCCGACATATCCGCGATTACAGACATATCATCTGACGTACAGGCAAGTAATAGATTTCTCAAATACCAGGTCATATCGACCGTAAACTGTGCCAAATTCTTGCCTTCATTGACCGCCTGCTCCAATATCTCAATCGAGCCGGATACATCACCCGTCATAATCGCTCTTGTCAGATTGCTGAAGGTTGAACTGTCAATCGTGCCAAGCACTTCAAGCGTCATCTGATAGGTAAGCCTTTCGCCGTAATTAAAGGCTATGCACTGATCAAGAAGGCTGAGCGCGTCACGCATCGATCCGTCTGCCGCCTTGGCTATATACTTGACAGCCGCATCCTCGGCCTGAACCCCTTCTATTTCAAGCAGTTCCTTCATGCGTCCCGATATGGAATCTATTCCGATTCTCCTGAAATCGTAACGCTGACACCTTGAACGAATTGTCACTGGAAGCTTGTGAACTTCGGTCGTAGCAAGAATAAAAATAACGTGCGCCGGAGGCTCTTCGAGTGTTTTCAATAATGCGTTGAAGGCTCCCGCCGAAAGCATATGAACCTCATCTACGATATAAACCTTAAATCTTCCCTGCATGGGAAGGTACTGTACTTCCTCTACAATCTGCCTGATATTGTCAACACCGTTGTTGGAAGCCGCATCGATTTCCACCACATCAAGGCTCGTTCCGCTCTGAATGGACTTGCATGAAGCACACTCACAGCAGGGATTTACACCATCCGGATTCTGGCAGTTGATTGCCTTTGCGAAAAGCTTTGCAACGGAAGTTTTTCCGGTGCCCCTGGTTCCGCAAAACAAATATGCGTGTCCGATTCTGTCGGACTTAATTTGATTGCTGAGGGTTGTAACAATATGATCCTGACCCTTTACTTCCTCAAATTTACCGGGCCTGAATTTACGATATAATGCTGTATAAGCCATTTATTTCTCCCTAATCTCCGAAGCTTATACCTGTCATCTTTGCTTCTTTGACAATGGACGCCTCCGGATCTACGGCCTTAAGCTTTCCGGCAACCTCTTCTAATGGAACCCTTACGAGTTCACGGTTTCTGATGCCGACCATTGCTCCGTAGTCTTCTTCCAATATCATCTTTGCAGCCTCTGCACCGAGTCTCGTCGCAAAAACCCTGTCGTATGCGGAAGGTGAGCCTCCTCGCTGCATGTGACCAGGAACCGTTACCCTTACTTCACGTCCTGTCTTAGAAGTAATTTCAGCCGCTATTTCATATGATACCGAAGGATAAGCTGAAGCCTTTATCGCCTCCTTGTATTCCTTCTTGGAAAGTTTGGCTTTTTCTTTGGATATTGCACCCTCCGCTACTGCCAAAATTGTAAACTTGCTGCCGCTTTCATGACGCTTGTTGATGGCATTCACAATCTTATTGATATCATACGGAATCTCGGGAATAAGAATAATGTCCGCACCTGCAGCAATTCCTGCATTAAGTGTAAGCCAGCCGACCTTATGACCCATGACCTCAACTATAAAAATGCGTCCGTGTGAATCTGCGGTCGTATGTATGCAGTCAATTGCATTTGTGGCAACATCCACCGCCGACTGGAAACCGAAGGTCATGTCTGTTCCGTACAAATCATTGTCTATCGTCTTGGGAAGAGTGATAATATTCAGGCCCTCTTTCCTTAATAAATTGGCTGTTTTATGAGTCCCGTTTCCGCCGAGTATTACAAGGCAGTCCAAAGAAAGTCTCTTGTAATTTGATTTCATGGCCTCAACTTTATCAAGACCGTTTTCATCGGGGTCTGTAATGGTCTTAAACGGAGTACGTGACGTTCCCAAAATAGTGCCGCCTCTGGTAAGGATACCGGAAAAATCAGATGAATTAAGCATTCTGTAATCACCGTAGATAAGCCCTCTGTAGCCATCTAAAAAGCCGTAAATTTCTACGCTTTCTCCGCTGTTAAACAGACTTTTTGCGACTCCTCTCATTGCAGCATTAAGCGCCTGGCAATCTCCTCCGCTTGTAAGCATACCTATTTTTTTCATGATTAGCCCCCTTGTATGTGGATTCGTATTCTTCTTATTTACCAAAAAAATATGTAAATCAAAGACTCTAACCGATATTGAATTGCTGTGCTTTTTCGCTCCGCAACCTTTTCTATTATACGATATTTCCTTTTTCATCTCAACCGCTTCAACCTATTCCACAGTTGACTTTTTAAACCCGTTTTATTATCATTGTTTCGGTACCGTATCTGCACGGTCGTCATAGGTGCATACGGATGCCCTGGTCTTACGCAATGAGTGCCCACGAACCGTGTCAGGTCGGGAACGAAGCAGCACTAAGAGGGAATTCTCATGTGCCGTAAGGAAGCTGGGGTATCTGCATCTGTGGCGGCTTTGCAGATACGGTATTGTCATGAAAGATTATTTTTACTTGTACGAAAACTGCACACTCTGCCCAAGGAATTGTAAGGTCAAAAGGCTTGAGGGCTTGCACGGCGCCTGTCACGAATCCTCAAAGCTTTATGTTTCGAGAGCTGCCCTTCATATGTGGGAGGAGCCCTGCATCAGTGGGAATGACGGATCCGGTGCCGTTTTCTTTTCAGGCTGCAACCTTCGTTGCGTTTATTGTCAAAATCACGATATTTCCGCCGGAAGCAGTGGCAAACTGATTTCAAAAGACCGCCTCTCTGAAATTTTTCTTGAGCTTCAGGGCAAAAACGCGCACAACATCAATCTTGTCACTCCGACGCATTTTCTTCCTCATGTTCTATATGCTGCAGAAAAGGCAAAAGAAAAAGGGCTAAAGCTGCCCCTCATATACAACACAAGCGGTTATGAATCTGTTGAAAGCCTGTCCCTACTTGACGGTGTAGTCGATACTTTTCTTCCCGATTTTAAATATTTCAAATCCGAAACCGCAAAGCTTTTTTCAAATGCCCCTGATTACCCCGAGGTTTGCAAGCAGGCGATAAAGAAAATGGTGAATCTTACGGGTACTACGCAATTTGATACGCACGGTCTTATAAAGAAAGGCGTAATTGTTCGCGTACTCGTGCTTCCGCTTCACACCAAGGAAGCGATGGACATCATCAACTACCTCTATACGGAATACGGAGACGATATATACATTTCCATCATGAGCCAATATACTCCCATTGTGGGTATCATTCCCGAAGGCAACGAATACAGTTGCCTAAAGAGAGCAATAACCGACAGAGAATATGAAAAAGTCATCGACTTTGCTCTTTCCCTCGGCATCAAAAACGCCTATATACAGGAAGGAAAGGTAAATCTTAAAAGTTTCATTCCGTCCTTTGACAACACCGGTGTTTAGATTTTGCTTCGAAATTCCTTTGGAAAGCATCCCATTTCTTTTTTGAAAAGTCTGTAAAAATAACTTGTATTTTCATAACCGACAAGATCGCAAATATCACTTACACTAAGACTTGTATTCTTAAGAAGATAGCAAGCCTGACTTAGTCTCTTCTCCTGTACAAGCTCTGTATAGGTTTTGCCTGTTTTCTTTTTAATAAATCGGCTCAGCCAATAGTCGCTGACCATCAAAAGGTTAGAAAGTTCGGTGAGCTCTCCGTCTTTGTAGTTTTCATCGATGTAACGATAAACTTTGAGCATTTTTTCGCTGTCAATATTATTCTCTCCAACCCTTACCTTTTCGGTCTGATTCATGAGCTGAAGTATCAGAAGACCCATGGTGATCTGATTGATGCTTCTTTTTCCTGAAAGTTCATTTACGAGCGACCAAATAAGATTTTCCACAAGGTTTTGAACCGGGAGGACATCGCTTACCTTAAAATGCAAAAATCCCGTCCTGTCATCGTCGCGACCAAGCATGCAGCCTATCAGAAAGTTTCGGATTGGATTGTCCTCTACATCCATCATCTGAAGTGCCCGGTCAAAGAAAGCCGGAACTACAATAAAGTTCACGGCGATATCGTCCCTGCCTGCCGGTTCAATTTCCTGAACCGCATTCTGATTCAAAAACAAAAGTTCCCCTTCTTTTAAGACAATCTTTTCGCCATTAACAAAATGTGTGGTACTGCCCTTACACATATAAATGATTTCTATGTAATTGTGTGTATGCTTGGGAAAATGAACGAACCTTGTATGAGGACGTATTTGAATAAGCTTCCCTGTTTTGAGAAGCTTATTTGCATCAAACACTTTGGTCTGTGAATCTGTATAGTTGTTTAAGTCTACCTCGTGACCTTTAAGAATCTCTTCTTCCTCAGGAGTAATCCGACTCAGTGTCTTTAGCAAGTCGTTGTTAAACATCCACATCACCAAATTTACCCTAATCTTTATTCCAGGCTTTCAAGATATTTAATATAGCTGACTACCATAAGAGCAATCTTAAAAGTGAGTGCATCGTCAAAACACCTGACATCAAGGCCTGTTGATTTCTGAAGCTTTTCAAGCCTGTATACGAGTGTGTTTCTGTGAACAAAAAGCTGCCTCGAGGTTTCCGAAACATTAAGGTTGTTTTCAAAGAACTTGTTAACTGTTGTAAGGGTTTCCTCATCAATATCAACTGCGCTCGGATCCTTGAATATCTCGTCAATAAAAATATGGCAAAGATTCGCCGGAAGTTGATATATGAGCCTTCCTATTCCGAGTGCTGCATAGGATATTACGGTTCTTTCAGGATAGAAAATTTTACCTACATCCAAGGCAAGCTTTGCTTCCTTATATGACTTTGATACGTCTTTCAACTCATCAACAACGCCTCCGAACGAAACTCTTACCTTGAGCATTGCCTCCGTATTTACGATATCAACTATTGAATTGGCAACGTCAATCAGGGAATCAAAATCGGAGCCCTCCGATACATTCTTGATGAGAATAATGTTTTTTTCATCAACGGCAGTCAGATAATCTCCTGCTTGTTGAGAAAACATTCCCTTTAAAACTTCCATTGCGGAATTATCACGTTCTATACGTGCTTCAACAAGGAACACAACCCTCTTTACACTTACATCAATATGCAGCTTCTTTGCCCTGTTATATATGTCAACTAAAAGAAGATTATCAAGCATTAAGTTCTGAAAGAAGTTGTTACGATCGAATTTTTCTTTATACGCAACTATCAATGCCTGAATCTGCGAAACGCAAATCTTTGCAACCATGTAGACGTCTTCCGACATACCGCGTGCAATTAATACGTAGAGAAGGTCCTCGTCGTCATAAATTTTTAAGAGATGATGCGCACCGATTACCTGCGAATCCGCCGGCGATACTATAAAGGAATTTATAAAGGATGAGGAAATATCAGATGCGTCAAATGTAGATGCAGTTACAAGTCCGTCCAAATCATATATGCAAAAGTCAACCTTTGTAATTGCCCTCAGATCGTCTATACTCTTCTGAATAATTTGGCTCGTAATCATTGAAATCCTCCTGTTAACCTAAAACGGGCACCGGCAAATGCCGATGCCCTTAAAAAGCTAATATAACCTATCCGAAATTACGAATCGAATTCGGATAAAAGGCGCATGAAATGCGTCATGCATCGATTATAGGAAACGATTTTTCCTATAACATACTAGTTTGTGATAACCTGCTCGGTCTCTTTGTCGAATACGTGAATCTTTTCAACATCAAGGGCAAACTTAATATCATCACCAGGTCTTGCTGTTGTTCTGGAATCAACTCTTGCAGTAATAGGGAACTCAGCAAGATCAAAGTATAAATAAACTTCTGCGCCAAGAAGCTCGTATACCTTAACGGTTGACTCAAATACCGACTGAGGTGATGTCTCAATGAACATCTGTGAATCATAAACGTCTTCAGGACGAATACCGAAGGTAACCTTCTTTCCGTCATATCCGCCGTCGATAAGCTTCTTTGACTTTGCGGGAGGAAGACCAATCTTCTTGCCGGCAACTTCAAGATATGCTGTTTCGCCTTCTACAGAAACTGTAGCATCAAGGAAGTTCATCTGAGGTGATCCCATGAATCCTGCTACGAACAGATTGCAAGGCTTCTCGTAAAGGTTCTGAGGAGTATCAACCTGCTGGATAACACCATCCTTCATAACTACGATACGGGTACCAAGTGTCATAGCCTCGGTCTGGTCATGTGTAACGTAGATGATGGTTGTGCCTAATCTCTGGTGAAGCTTAGCAATCTCGATACGCATCTGCACACGAAGCTTTGCATCCAAGTTTGAAAGAGGCTCGTCCATAAGGAATACCTTAGGATTACGAACAATTGCACGTCCCATAGCTACACGCTGTCTCTGTCCACCGGAAAGAGCCTTGGGTCTTCTGTCAAGAAGGGGGGTAAGATCGAGGATCTTAGCTGCATCCTTAACCTGCTTGTCGATTTCGTCCTTGGGTACCTTTCTTAACTTAAGTCCAAATGCCATATTGTCATATACGGACATATGAGGGTACAATGCGTAGTTCTGGAATACCATTGCGATATCTCTGTCCTTGGGCTCTACGTCATTAACTACCTTGTCGCCAATCTTTAATTCACCTGAAGAAATATCTTCAAGTCCTGCAATCATACGAAGTGTGGTTGACTTACCACATCCTGAAGGTCCTACGAAAATGATAAACTCTTTGTCTTCAATCTCAAGGTTGAAGTCCTTAACAGCTTCAAAACCATTGGGATATACTTTGCAGATGTTTTTCATTGATAAACTTGCCATAATAATCCTCCTAAATATTAAATGGGTTTCTCCCATCAACCTACCGATAGTATAGTAAAGTTCGGAATTTCTGAACATACCATATTTGAACAAAAATAATTTTTATTATCGGCAAAATTGCTTATTGCACTTTTGATAATACCAAATTATAGTCATCTTGTCAAAATCGAGCTTCAAAAAATGTGCAATATTAACAATATTTACCAAATTTATTTCTGACTATAGTGACCGTGTCCGTCCTCTTTGTAGAATGCCAGCTGGCTCTTGCCTCTTTGCTTGGCTTTATACAGCGCCTGATCGGCTGCTATGTACATATCCTTAAAGTTTGTGGCATCATCCGGAAAAATAGCAGCTCCTATACTTGCTGAAGCCGAATATTTGACATAATCTTCTCCGGCTCTGAAATCGTGGAAGAAATTCGTAATACGGCTTGCTTCCCTTTCTATGGTGCTGTCATCCTTTATGTTCTTTAAGAAGATCATAAATTCATCGCCGCCCATACGACCGACTATATCCGTGACTCTGAATTCAGTCTTGATTTCCTTGCCAAGAGTTTTTAGTAAAAGATCACCGAATGCATGTCCCATTGTGTCATTGACCTTCTTAAAATTGTCGATGTCCAAAATAAACATGAGTCCGCGTCCATTCGGATTCTCTTCCATGTATTCCTGAATTTTTCTTTCCGTAGCCGCCTTATTGTATAAGTCGGTGAGCAGATCCGTTTCGGCCTTGTCTTCGAGAACCTTTCCTTTTTCCTTGCTCTTAAGCATATTAATGATAATTATAGCAATTACAAAGGTAGAGAAACATGATACTGCTATTGCAAGCTTTATAACTGTCGCCTGAATATCCGAATAATAGCTTGCCCTTAATTTGTTCATCGATGACTGTCTGACTCCGAATGCCAGATACCACCCTTCGATTCCTGTCGAAACAACGCATATCGTGCGTTCGTCATCTAAGTAGCTTGACTCAATCGCCGCTCCAAGTCCGTTTAACATCTTCACTCTGAATACATTGTAATCGTCATTTACCGCATTCTTGGAAATATCCGCAAAGATGTTCCCGTCCAGATACATGCTGTCTGTATCCTTATGTGACGGAAAGCTTCCGATAACAGTTCCATCTGCTTCTGTGATTGCCAAAAAGGACGCTTCTTCGTATGCGGAAAGCCTGAAATGTTCCGATATTGAGCTAAGGTGCATAATCGCAAGCACATACTCCCCTGAGTCTGTCCCCATCGGAGTATATGAAACTAAAGACGTTTCTCCGCATTCATTCGAAATTTTGTTTCGCAGAACGGTCTTTTTCTCGGTACCCTCAAAATCAGCCAAATCGGCTTTAACAACCATGCCCGTCTCGTCACAGAGGACTTTCGATCCCATGCAAAAATACACATGTGAAACATCCGTCGTTTCGCACATGGTTTTTGCGATTTTTATCATGTCATTACTACCGAACGATTCTCCATTGTCGTATAGGTCCTTAAAAACGTCGCCCACACTTTGGTTGAATTCCGCATCGCTTGCAAGTCTTTCAGCCCACACGGAAGCATAGCTAAGGAGCTTATCCTGGCTTTGAACCGTGGTATTTTCCTTTCCGTCAGTAAGAAATCTGCAAAGAAGATACACGATTACAGCCACAAAAGACAAGCCGATTACACACCATGTCACCACTGTATTTCGCGTAATTTTGCCGTTCTCCCGCATTTAATCCTCCGTTTCCCGAGGTTCTTCGGCCTTTGTAACTTCCCCAATCTCATCAGCCGTTTGTTTCCCCTCTATACCCTCATCCGGAATTTTTTCCACATTCCAGCTAAAATCATCATTTACTTCAGTCTTTTCAGGCTCAAATCTCTTGAAAGTTTTAT
The DNA here is from genome assembly GCA_963605385.1 of Lachnospiraceae bacterium. Taxonomy (GTDB): domain Bacteria; phylum Bacillota; class Clostridia; order Lachnospirales; family Lachnospiraceae; genus UBA1258. The sequence continues at coordinate 19,081 of CAVCUM010000019.1, read as the reverse complement.
TGTAAAGCTTGGCGCTAAAATATGCAGGTGCGGAAATGCAAAAAAAGGCAACGATGGGAACCAACCACGTCATTGTTTCAAAATACGCAACCATCAAAATAAGTGCCGCAGGCGAAAGAAACAATACGAGCATAAGCAATGTACGCGGAAGTGCAAGAATGCTCATAAAGAAAGCATTTTTTATGGTCCCCTTAATGGTATTCTCAAAATGAGACAGGATAGGGAATACATAAAGAAGCGTACATACTATAAATACCGATGCGGCGGTTGCTCCTGCAAAAAATATTGTGGAAAACTTCGAAAGCGAATCCCCCACCAAACCACCGCCGAGAATAATCCTGTAGTCCATAATAATCAAAGCTGCCAGGAGAAGCGTAATAACCCATATAATCGTTGCCTGCTTAAAATTCTGCTTAAATGACTTGAAATAATCCTTTGTGATATAACCCTCTTCATCTCTGACCATCTTTAAGCACGTATAATGAAGTGCCGTAAATGAAGCTCCTGCCGTAATAATCGGTATCGAGCAGACAATCGTCAAAAGATTCAGCCACAATAAGTCTGTCATCCTGTTTAAAAATTTCATGAACGGACTGTCAAGGTTAAAAAATTTCATCTTTCAAAATGCCTTTCCATGCATACGCTATATCTGTGTAAATATCGTCATCGGAAGAAATTCAATTCCATCCGCTTTGGTAAGCTCCTGTGTCTTTGCAAAACCCAGGGTTTCGTAAAACCCTATCGCATAGGGTGCCGAATTGACCGTCATCCTATAGGACTTAGTCAAAGAAAGGGTCTCTCTTTGTAAATGTTTTAGGAGTTTTCGTCCTATTCCCTGCCTATGATATGCTTCGTCCACAAAAAGAAGTGAAACGTGATTTAGGGAACGAAGTGCTCCCATTCCCACCAATTCCCCGTCCTTCTTCGCGACGAAAAGTTTAAAGTTTCCGTTTAAATACATCTTGTAAAGCTTTTCATCGGATATGAGGTTCAAGAAATTGGAAATGCCCTCCTCGTCGTATCCCGGGGCTTCAAATTTCAAAAATGTCCTCCATGCAAGTTCCATGGCTTCTTCCCAATCCTCTGGTTCTGCCTTGACAACTTGAAATTCCGATATCATAAAGCTTTTGCAATCCATTCGTAAATGTAAGTGTAAACCTGTTCTTTGTCCGTTTCATTCAAAATTTCATGACGGTCGCCATCAAAAAGCTTCAAAGAAACATTTGTCAGCCCAAGTGCTTTGTAGGAATCAAACACAGCCTTCGGAGCCTTCCCGTAGTCACCTACAGGGTCGCTTGCGCCGCTTGTTATCAAAATCTTTAAGTCCTTAGGCATCCCCTCAAGGTTAGTCTTCTTGTAAAGGCGAAGGATAAGCTCCGATAAGGTCTTAAATCCGTTTCCAGTAAATATAAAGCCACACAAGGGGTCTTCATTGTATATATCGACCACTTTATCGTCTTTCGTGAGCCAGTCATTGGACGTGCGGGGATTTGGAATTTGCTTCTGATATGCTCCGAAACCTACATTGTTAATAAAAGGACATGGCTTCTTTGCCTTACCAAAAACGCAGGCCAAAAATGATGTGACCTTTAGACCGATTACTACAATCTTGGGCTGCATTCCCGTACCCATTACGATAGCTCCGTCTATACCGCTTCCGTAACGATATAGATAATTCCGTAAAATAAATGACCCCATCGAATGGCCCAATATGAAATATGGGAGCCCCGGAAACTGCTCCTGAGTAATCTTCTTGAGTCTGTGGACATCCCTCACGACAACGGTTGCGGGATCCTTCTTACAAAAATAACCGTATATCCCGTCGGCCGCCGTCTTGCCGTGTCCTAAATGATCCTCGGCCGTAACAATAAAGCCCTTAGAACACATAAAATTCGCAAAGTCCTCATATCTTTCGACATGCTCGGCCATCCCATGTACTATCTGAAGAATTCCAATCGGCTTTAAATCATCCGGCATCCATCTGACCGCATGAATTTTATTTATTCCATCTCTGGATTCGTAAGTAAAATCTTCTCTTTTCATAAAAATTTTCAAAATCCTTCTCCCTTTCGATTATATCTCTTATAAAGGATTAAGGCAATAAAATAAAAATCAAGCGCATCATTGGCATGAAGTGCTTTTTTGCCATATGGGAGATTGTAAAGCAATTTCCCATATAGTAAAAAAGACTGTGGAAAATTTTTCCGCAGTCTTTTTAAATTTTTATGAAATACATGCTCCCGCAGGGAAATCCTTCTCGGGAACCAAGAGCGAAAGATTTCCGTCTGCGTCCTCTGCGCAAAGGAGCATTCCTTCGGATAATATGCCCGCTATCGGTTTAGGCTCAAGGTTTACTAAAACAGTAACCTTTTTCCCCACCATTTCGGCAGGTGAATAAGCGGATTTAATACCTGATAGAATCGTTACCGTTCTGCTGCCGATTTGCACGGTGTTCTTTAAGAGTTTTTTTGATTTCGGAACCTCTTCGCAGGCAACAATCTTTCCGACCTGAAGCTGAAGCTTAGCAAAATCGTCATAGGAGATAAGTGGCATAAGCTCTGCATCTATTACTTCCTCCTTAGGCTCTTCCTCTATTACCTCACCTGAAAGCTTTGCCTGTTCGCGCTCGTATTCCAGTCTCTGTGCTTCCCGGATTTTCTCAACCTCGGTAAGGATTTCCTTTATGTCCTTACGTGAGAACAGAATCTTCGGTGAATCCGTAACACTCTTTCCGGACTCATACAGGCCAAACTTATCAAGCGAATCGTAATCTCTCTCCGAAGCATTCAGCTGTGCAAGGATTGCGTCTGAAGTTTCCGGCATAAATGGCTTTAATAAATTTGCACCGATTACAATAGCTTCGGTAAGATTGTACATTACTTCCTTTAGGCGATCTTTTTTGGAATCGTCCTTTGCAAGAACCCACGGTTCGGTTTCATCGATATATTTGTTTGAACGTTTAAAGATGACAAAAACTTCGTTTATCGCATCCGAAACCTTTAAATCGTTCATTTTCGCACTAACCTTGTCGCGTGCCGAAGTCGTTATTTCTTTAAGCTCATCATCAACTGCTTCAGTAGTTCCTGTCTTTGTAACTACACCGCCAAAGTACTTATTGGACATGGAAATGGTACGGTTTACAAGGTTTCCCAAAACATTTGCAAGATCTGAATTGTAACGCTCCGTAATGAGCTCCCACGTAATCGTTCCGTCGTTTTCATAAGGCATCTCATGAAGTACGTAATAGCGCACTGCGTCCACTCCGTATAAAGAAATGAGATCGTCGGCATAAATAACATTGCCCCTTGACTTACTCATTTTTTCGCCGCCCTGCAGCAGCCACGGGTGTCCGAATACCTGCTTGGGAAGCGGCTCTCCGAGTGCCATCAGGAAAATCGGCCAGTAAATCGTATGAAATCTGACGATATCCTTGCCAATAAGATGCAAATCCGCAGGCCAAAGCTTTTTATACTGCTCGCTGGAATTCCCCAAGGCATCGTATCCGATACCGGTTATATAGTTTGTAAGTGCATCAAGCCATACATACACTACGTGCTTCTCATCAAAGGTAACCGGAATTCCCCACTTAAAGGATGTCCTTGATACGCAAAGATCCTGAAGCCCGGGAAGAAGAAAGTTGTTCATCATTTCATTCTTACGTGATACCGGCTGAATAAACTCGGGGTGTGTGTTGATATAATCGATGAGCTTGTCAGCATACTTACTCATCTTGAAGAAATACGCTTCTTCCTTGGCAGGCTTTACCTCTCTTCCACAGTCGGGACACTTCCCATCCTTTAACTGAGATTCCGTCCAGAAAGATTCACAGGGAGTGCAATACATTCCCTCGTATGCGCCCTTATAAATATCACCCTGATCGTAAAGTCTCTTAAAAATCTTCTGAACCTGCTCTTCATGAGGCTTGTCGGTGGTACGAATGAACTTGTCATATGAAACATTTAGGTTGTCACATACGTTTTTAATAATTCCGGCAACTTCATCGACAAAGGCCTTAGGCGAAACTCCTGCTTGTGCGGCCTTCTCCTCAATCTTCTGCCCGTGTTCGTCTGTTCCGGTTTGAAAAAAAACATCGTATCCTTCAAATCTCTTTTGTCTGGCTATTGCATCCGCCATTACAATTTCATAAGAATTGCCTATATGAGGCTTACCCGACGTATAAGCAATAGCTGTTGTTAAATAATATTTTCCTTTATCTGCCATGTCTGACTCCTATAAAAAATATTTCTTTTAGATAATTCCGATTGCACCAAGTAAAAGAACAAGTGCACCAAGCACTATTCTGTACCATCCAAACACTTTAAAGTCATGTTTCCTGATATATCCGAGCAAAAATTTAATTACAACCATTGATACCAAGAAGGCTACAACCATTCCCGTCAAAAGAATGGCCGCCTCAAGGGATGTAAAGGAGAATCCGAATTTAACTATCTTAAGCAAGCTTGCTCCGAACATAACGGGAATCGCAAGATAAAAAGTATACTCACAGGCAGCCATTCGTGAAACTCCGATGAGTAAGGCACCGACTATGGTCGCGCCTGACCTTGAAGTTCCGGGGAATACAGCCGCTATGACCTGGAAAATTCCTATTAAAAGGGCTGTCGTATAAGTAATATCCTCTACCGCATTAATCTTTGCATTTTTACCCTTGTGAAAGGTCTCGACAACTATAAAAGCCACGCCAAAGAGAATAAGCATAATTGCCACAGTCGTGTAATTATAGAAAAGCTCCTCAAAAAGATCATCAAAAAGAACGCCGACTATTGCCGCGGGGATTGTCGAAACAAGGATATGAAACCAGAGGCTGAAAATATCCTTTTTAATATAGGCTCCGATTCCGTTTGACGATAAGGGAGCAGAATTGTTCTTTTTCCCGAAAGGCCAAATTTTCTTCCAAAAGATTAAAACTACTGCAAGAATCGCTCCCAGCTGAATCACGACCTCGAACATACTGTAGAATTCATCGCTTACATCAAGCTTTACGAATTCATTTAAGATAATCATGTGACCTGTGCTGCTGATAGGAAGCCACTCAGTAATTCCTTCAACTATTCCGAATAATATAGCTTTTAATATTTCAATCATTATGTGCTCCGATAACTATCAAGACTCCCACGAGTATAGCACAGACACGGGTAAAATAAAATCTGTTTTGCTTGATTTCTAATTTGAAAGTGTTATTATAATTTTCGCTTTTCAAGGAAGGATATAGGTAATAAACAATGGCAGGTTCAAAAACAGTTAAGGATATGACAATCGGAAGTCCGTTTAAGCTTGTGATAAGCGTCGCTCTTCCCCTGTGGCTAGGTTTCCTGTTTCAGCAGGTCTACAGTCTTGTCGATACCGTAATAGTCGGTCGATGTTTAGGTGTTACGGCTCTTGCCGCAGTCGGTTCGACAGGCAGCATAAATTTCCTCGTAATCGGCTTCTGTTCGGGCATGTGTGCAGGCTTTTCGCTCCCTATTGCACAACGTTTCGGTGCAAAGGATTTTAAATCCCTAAAAAGATACGTCGGAAACTCCGCAATCATTTCGGGAATTGTCGCTTTGGCATTAACCTTCTTAACCGTCATCTTTTGCAGACCCATATTAATTGCCATGAACACGACCGATGACATAATCGATATGGCATATATTTACATTGTCGTAATCTTTGCCGGCATTCCAGCAACAATTCTTTACAATATGCTTTCGGGATACCTAAGAAGCCTCGGTGACTCTGTAACGCCCCTTATTTTCCTGATTATTTCATCCGTCTTAAATATCGGCATGGACCTTTTATTTATCGTTATCTTCGACATGGGTGTCTTCGGTGCCGCCTTTGCGACCGTCCTTGCACAGCTTATTTCGGGCATTTTGTGTCTTTTCGTAATTATAAAGAAATTCGATATCCTGCATCCGGAAAAAGAAGACTGGAAGTTAGAGTCGGGACACGTGAAGAACCTTATTGCAATGGGCTTTCCGATGGGCTTCCAATACTCGATAACCGCAATCGGAAGTGTAATCCTTCAGTCCGCCGTCAACGGGCTCGGTTCAACCGCAGTTGCCGCAATGACTGCTGCCGGAAAGGTTTCAAACCTGCTTGGCACGACCTTTGATGCTCTAGGTTCGACAATGTCGACCTACGGTGGTCAAAACGTCGGAGCCGGAAAGCTTGAAAGGCTCACTAAGGGCGTCTTTGCCGCATCCCTGATAGGCATTGTTTACTCGCTCGTAATCCTTGGTGTACTTAAGCTTACCGGGAAATACATGGTCTCGATCTTCGTGTCCGCATCCGAAACGGAAGTAATCACAGAAGCTACGAACTTTTTAATCATCAACGCCTGCTTCTATGTACCTCTTGTGTTTGTAAACGTTGTCCGTTTTATGATTCAGGGCATGGGCTTTTCGGGCTTTGCCGTTTTGGCGGGTGTGCTCGAAATGATAGGAAGGTCAATCGCTGCTGTCGTCTTTGTCCCGAAGTTTGGTTTCACAGGAGCCGCCTTCGCAAGTCCTCTTGCATGGATATTTGCAGACCTCTTCCTGATTCCGGCATACTTTTTTGTGCTTAACAAGCTAAAGAAAATAAAAGGGTAAACCCCCGCCGAAAGGCGGGTTTTTTATTCCGAATAATTCTGCCAGTCGGTTAAGGAAACCGTGCCATTTTCATTATATACAATCAATCCGTCGTCAACCAACCTGTCCAATACGCATCTGAAATCTTCTTCTCCGAGAAGCATCTCAGACCAAATGATGCTTGAATACTCAAGTCTTTCTTTTTCATTCTTTTGATAACAGCATATTTCCTGATAAATATATTGCTTCAAACTGTAAATATATTTTTCATTCTGCGGTTTTTCAATTCCTGCTTTTTCACAGAAGCTGTTAATGAGATTGTACTGCGCCAAAGCTTCGGGCTGACCCCAGACGCCTACTATAGCATCATAAGCAGGAATCGGATCCGAAATTTTCTCTATCTCTTCCCGAAGTGTTTCTTTATCCGCGCCCTGTTCATACAGTTCCTCTATCTCATTAAGTTTAACCCTGAACGATGCGAATTCCTTAATCTGAGTAAGATGCGTATCGACAATGGCCAAAACATCCGATACAGAGCAGGGAAGCGGTATCGTACTGCCTTCAATATCAGCCTTTAGCAATTTCTCAAAATCCGGAAGATACATAAGGCATCTTCGGTATATGTCCTCAGCGGGATATTCTTCAGATGTAAGAAGGTATTCTTCATTCCCGATTTTAAAGGTTTCAAAACTTTCTCCCGTGCGTGCATCCTGTACGATCAAAAGAACCTGATACAGCAAATCGGCATTTTCTTTGCCGACAAGGCTCACACATGCCTCCTTAAGAATATCGTCTGCCGATAATGCCGGTTCCTGAAGCAGTCTTCCCGCACAATAGTGAGAGAATATATTTGCTATATGATAGGAGTCCATTTCACTCCAATACTCTGGAACCGTAATATAATCCCCATCTGCCTGAGTCGTTAAATAAACAGATCTGATAAGATTGGCATTTACATTCATTTCCGCAAGCTGGTCTATTTCCATCTCACAAAGATTCCAGGACCAGATCCCGTAATTTAGCCCAGTTTCCTTTACTGCCTCTCTGAAGCCCTTCGCAGATGAGCCTGCTATTGTGACCGCACCGGAATAAACCGCGACGTCAGACCCAAGCTTCTCTGCTATCATATATTTATCGTATTTTTGGGTATAATCACTGATTCCAAAATCTATATTTGGATTTATTGCCTTGACTTTCTCCTCGAAAAGATTTGCATAAAAAACAATTTCTTCCGTCTTGTGTATCTTGCTCGGATCATCAAAATGCATGATTACCCTATCCGAACAGTCGGCAAGCTCCGCATAAATATCGTAGTACTTATTGAAGGTTTCGATAGCTTCCGGACATTCATAGGAATATTCGTACGCATTATCCGTATAAACAACTGAGGAATCATACCAGCCATACCCCGTAAATTCAGCACCCCACACCCAAAGCGTAAATTTCATGCCGAGGGAATGTGCCGCATCCGCCATGAACCTTAACCTGTCATGAACAAATTCATAGCCCGAATACTGTGCCCATGCGGAGCACATATCTGTCACCTGTATTCCCGTATAGCCAAAGCTTTTCATCATTTTTACGTATTCATAAAGCTGGTCGTCGGAATAAGTAAGTATTTCACTTGTAAGAGAGGCATTTGTGTTGTAAAACTGTCCTCTCGGAACATTTGTCTTCCAAAGGCAGATGATGGGCTCACGTTCTTCTATCCAGGGATCTTCATTAAAATAAACGTCCTCGGGCATATATACATCGCTGCTTGTTGACAAAAGAGCTTCCCTGTCCTCACCGGCATAGCACCATCCCAAATATGTATTGGCAAATATTCTGACTGTCTTTAAAATATCCTCTGAATCTGTTCCGTAAAGTATAATCTTTCCTTCCGAGACTATAATCCTGTCGCCGGAATAGTTGCTTTCGCAAATCAATCGAATGGTCTTAGATTCATCCCCGCCTTTAAGATGAACTTTCAAGGAGTTTTCGGTTTTGCCATATACCAGGCGGTTTAACTCTCTAATGGCATTGCTACACGAAACGGGTTCGTGAGTCACTATAATATAGTCGGATATGGGCGTATCTCCTACGTAAACCATTCCAGTTCTTTTTCCCGCAAAGCTTTTATCTGTGCTGCCGATATAAAGCATGAGCACAATGAGCCCTATGATGCATAAAGAAAAAAGCGATGCTATTGTTATCCAGAATAATTTCTTTTTCATGTAAAATACCTGTCGTTTTAATATCAGAAAACCTCCGTTTTGCCGGAGGTCATACATTAACCGATTGATTTAAAATAAATAACATTTGAAGCGATGTCACCGTTAAACACGGCGGAGCCCGCGACGATTACGTTTGCACCCGCTTCAAGAATTCTCTTAACATTCTCCTTCGTCACACCGCCGTCAATTTCAACGTCCGTATTTAAGCCTCTCTCGTCAATAACCCTTCTGATGCTCCTAACCTTTTCTGTCGTGTCTTCAATGAACTTCTGCCCTCCGAAGCCCGGTTCAACTGTCATTACTAAGACCATATCAATCATTTCAAGAAAAGGATAAACTACCGATATATCCGTAGCGGGTTTAACGGAAAGCCCCACCTTAACGCCGGCTCTTTTAATCGCCTCAAGTGTTGAACGTACGTCTTTGCAGGCCTCGTAATGTACCGTGATGATATCGGCTCCGAGATCCGCGAATTCCTTTACATATCTGATAGGCTCTTCTATCATCAGATGCACGTCAAGTATAGCGGACGTTTCCTTTCGGATTGCCTTTAAAACCGGCATACCGAAAGAAATTGACGGAACAAAAATTCCGTCCATCACGTCAAAATGAATATAGTCGCTTCCGGCGTTTGCCGCCTTTTCAATGTCACTTCCAAGCTTTAAAAAATCCGCCGACAAAATCGAAGAAGATAAAATCATACTGCTTCCTTTATAACCCCTGTCCTCTAATAGGGTAAAGCAGATTCACAAAAAAAGCAAGAAAGAATCCTGTCTGCAGGAAACATGAAAGGACAAAGAACCCTGCTTTACAGGATTCTAAAGCTGCGCATCAGTGGCACGTAGTGCCTTTTTTCAATACAGGAAATTGTAAAGCTATTTTCTAATAGAAAAAGCCCCTGCGTAAAAATTTTCGCAGGAGCCTTTTACTATTTATTGGTTAACGCATCAACTGCCTCAGAAGGTATATCTATATCCGATAAGCCTTCCATAGGTGTCATCGTCGCGGTTACAGTAAAGCTTTGTGTAGACAGAACAAGCTTTGCACGTCCCGAAATTCTTGTACGTATTTCAGAAAGTTTATTGTCATTTACCGTAACATTTATCGTTCCGCTTTGGAGGGTATAGTCTAAGTCTTTTAACTCCGGAGCAAGAATCGTAGCAAGGCTTTCCATGTCGTCCGAATCAAGATCTATCTTGTACGTGAGAACATTTCCGTCCTCGTTACAGGTAAATGCATCTTCCATGCAGATATCGTACACGATATCCAGGAAGCTTGCCGTGTCTACCGTTTCTATCTGAGCATCGGTAAGGGATATACCCTTTGCCGTGCAGGATCCCTTGTCTGTGTAATAAAGCGTTACACCGTTCTTCGATATGGACCTGATCCATTCGTCGTTTATCTTTGTCCTGTACCAGGAAAGGTTATCCGACAGTGTGAGAACATCTCCGCCTGTTGAAATCTTTATATTAGCTCCTGCGGGATCTTCATTTTCGAACTCACCGAATGCATAAAGAAGCTTTAACATATCCTTTGTGATTACGGCACTCTCGGTTTCATCACTCATGGCTGTTGCAACGGCCTTCGGTATACTTGCCGTTGTTTCCGCCTTATCCGTCATATTCAAAACAGCCGTTAGATTTATGCGTTTATTGTTTTCCGTCGTCACATTTCCGGAAATCTTAATTTCCTTGACATTGAGACCGTTTGTAAGTATGTCGACAGTAATTTCATCAATTTTGCTTATTTCTCCGGCATAATCACAAAGAATCGTTTCGCAGAGACTAAGAGCATTATTGCCGGACAAAACTACGGTATGAAGCGTTCCTCCGTCAACCTTTCGCGTGCTTACCTCACCTTTTTCCGCAACTCCCGCAAGTGCTTTTATCGTTTCACTGTAGTTTGGTTCAACTCCCGAAACGTTAAATGCCTTACCGTTTTCAAGGTAAACCTTGGTATCCGTGCAATAAAGATTTATTCCGTTTATCGAAACAACGGTTGCCTTTACGCTGTCTTCCTTCACCTCGGTTACATGTGCAGTCGTTTCCGTAAGATTTCCGTTTACGACAAGCTTTACACTTACGCCGAATTCACAATCATCCTTCTCGACAAGCTCCTCAACAAAGAAATTCGTAATTGCCTTCCTTAATATTTCGGGCTTGTTTGTAAAAAGAAGTGTTATCGAAACAACTACCACAAGAAGCAGACATATAGCCGCTCTCGCTATGATGATGCCGGGTTTTACCTTCTCCTTGACACTCTTTGGTTTGCCGTCTACATCCGCAAGGAAATTAATAAGATCCTCGTTTTTCTCTACAGAATCCTCTCCACCCTTTGCAGTTTCGGTGACGAGCTTCTTAAGTACTTCCTTTCTTTCCTCTACCAAAAGCTCCTTTTGCTTCTTTCTCGAGGATGCACGTCTTAATGTAACGACTACCGCAAAAATAATTACCAGTAGGATTACGGCAAACGTAGCAAAAGTACCGTAAAGCGGAGTAACGGCTACCACCGCTATCTCTACCTTGCTTCCGTCCACATCAAAGGCATAATAGCTTCCGATCTCGGTCAGTTCGGCATTCTTCCATCCGCTCTCGCCGTGAACATAAACATCGGGAGTCTTGGAACTGATTGTGGAAGGAAGATATCTAAGCACATGGCTTTCAAGTCCGTCGTCAGGAATTGTTATGAGCCACTGTTCTTCAAGTACTCTGTCAAAGAACAGATTAATCAATCCGTTTGTGTTTTCCTTTTCAACTTCGTAAGCATTTGTGTTTGACTCGCTTATCGTAATAACATCCGTATCCGAGAAGTTACCCTCTACATAGAATATCGGTCTCTCTGTGCTTCTTACGTTCTCGGATGCCAACGATGCCACATAAGGGGTATAAACCGCATTTACCTTTGTATCGGTAGTAAGGTTTGACAAATCTGTCACGTCCCACTTTGCAAAGCAGTCCTTCTTTGAAGGGATTGCAGGATAAACATCCTCGCCGAAGCTCTCGCCATACTGAAACTTAACCGTCTTGAGGACCGTATCCTCAGCCATAAAGGTAAGGGTAAGTGTTGAAAATTCCTCGGCATTTTCTATTCCCGCTACCAAAGTATCATAGTCTACCGCATAAGCCTTTCCGTCTACGCTGTATGATCCCAGTCCGAGAAGCGTATCGCTTACGAAAATATTATTGTCATATTCGCCATCAGGAGTTGAAGCTATTGCCCCGTAAAATTTGTTGGCATCAGCAATCTTAACCAAAGCCCTGCAATCTGCAACCACACTGCCTGCGGCATTTGTGCCTTCGTTTACACCTATTCCGAGTACACCGCCCGCATATTTTGCGGCACTGACTGTTGTCTTTGAAAGACAGCTCTTGATGGTAATCTGTGCAGATGCGGCTATTCCGCCCGCATAATTGCCCTCAGCCGTAACAAGGCCGTAGCTTTCACAGTCTCTTAAGTAACCGACCTCGGCTCTTCCGACTATACCGCCGCAATAATTTCTTTTTGTATAGACCTTGCCGCGGTTAATGCAGGCATCGAGCACTGCCTTGTACTCGTATGTCTTGTAGGTTTCAAGGTCGATTTCCAGGCTTATTTCATCTTCCGGATCCACAGAGCTTTCCTCTCCCATCGTTCCGGCTATTCCGCCCGCATTTAAATCTCCTTCGATATATGCGTTGTTTTCGCAGTTCCTGACAGCGCCTAAGGTTATTAAATCAGGATCTACGCTGCTTGTGTCTTCAATCGACAAATCGGTGTTTGCAAGATTGTCTATCGTATCCTGCATTTCATTGTACTTTGCATTTATTGCCCTTAGGTCGGCATCAAGCGTATTGCTGTATCCTTTTGCTTCCTTATTGAGCAAATCAATCTGTGTGTTTAATTCAGATAAAGAATCCTTGAGTTCCGTCTTTGCGGTTTCTTTATCCGTATTTTCAATTTTGGTCTTTGTTTCATTGTAAGCGTTGGTTACGTCCTCGGTTATCTCGTCGTTCAGCTTGGAAACCGCGTCCTTTACATCATCCTCCGTTACATTTTCAAGACTGTCTACCGTAAGTTCATCACTCAAGTCGAATGCATTGCCCTGAGCGTCGCTCACACTGTCGGTGATTTTTGATACTCTGTTGCTTATCTGTGATGTCGTGGCAGAAGCATCGCTCCGAGTCTTTGACATGAGATTCTGCATCTCTTCAAGCTGGGTGCTTAAAATCTTTAGCTGAGACTCTGACACCGTTTCCTGAATATACGGCTCCATCTGTCCCACGATACCGCCGATATCCTTACGTCCAGTAACGTTTGACTCATTTGTACATCCCTTAATATATCCTGAGCTTCTTCCGGCAATACCGCCCACATTGTAACCCGTATGAGCATAGCCTATTTCCCTGGAGTTGATACAATTTAAAATCACTCCGCTTGAATAGCCCGCAATACCGCCGATGTCAGTTGGCATGGAATTGGTATCCTGAGTCGTGAGCTTGGAAATATCAAGAGCGAGGTCAATATCAAGATCCGTAATGTCAATGCCGGAATCACTGCTTTCGGTATTAATAAGACTTAGGTTTACAGAATCAATTATTTTTCCGTTATTGACACCGGCAATGCCGCCGACCATACTGCTGCCACGAACGGCTCCCGATGAATCCGAAGAAACAATCAGACCGTTGAGTCCGTTTAAGCCGACAAGGCCACCGACATAGTCATCTCCGGTTACAACACCGGAAAAAGAACAATTATATATGATTCCGTTGTTTCTGCCTGCGATGCCGCCTATGTAACTGCAGGAATCGGTAGGCTGCAGGTTTCCCGACACATAAAGGTTTTCAATAAGTGCACCCGCTCCCACGGTTGCGAACAAACCTACTGGTTCATTTTCATCCTTGCAGGACAGTCCGCTGATTGTATAGCTGTTTCCGTTAAAGATCCCGGCAAAATACGGGATGGGAGAGAACTTCACCCCTTCAAGCGAGATATCGTTTTCAAGGGTTACGTAAAGCTTTTCTGATGCCGTATCAAGCCCTAAGGATTCAGAAAGATTTACAAGATCCTCTGCCGTGGATATTGAGACCCTCGTCCAATCGGATGCCACGTTCGGAAATTCAATGTAATTGTCGTTTTCATCGTTTATGCCCTCTGCAAAGGCAGAAGAGCTTGAAAGAGTGAGGCTCAGGCAAAGCACAAGCACTATTGAAAATATTTTCGTTATCTTACTGTTCTTCATTGGCTTTGCCCTCCTCGTTGTTTTCTTTTTCCGTTTCAATATCCTCATTCGGAGGCGGTGCTTCCTTGCCTTCCTCTTCGGCAATCAGCTTGTCGACATCTTCCTTGGCCGAGGAAGTCCCGGAGATAAGATTTACGTTGACAGTACCGTCAACAATACCGTTTGCAACACCGATGAAGGTACCGTTGATTTCTCCCCTGATAACACCGTCGATGCGGGTTCTTCCTGTTGCATTAAGCTGTACGGAGTGCTTGGGCATCGAGAACCTTGTCCTGTCGATGACCTTCTCGCCGAGTAGCAGTATCTGAGGAAGTACAAACATAACCAGTATGATTGAAATAATTGTTCCACGTCCGAGTGCATCACCGATACCGCAGATGGCAGGCTCGGATGTCATCTTACCGATTAAGATACCTGCAACCGCCAGGATGGTTCCGCTCGTGATAATCGTAGGGAACGCAAAGTTCATGGTTTCTATGATGGCTGTTTTTTTGTCCATCTTGTCCTTAAGATCATTGAATCGGCTCGAAATAACGATTGCGTAGTCGATATTCGCACCCATCTGAATGGAACTTACAATCAGATAACTCATGAAGAATACCTTGTTGTTCATAACTGCCGGGAACGCGAAGTTTACCCAGATGGCACCCTGAATTACCAAAATCAAAAGGATGGGCATGCCTGCCGACATAAAGGTGAAGAGAAGTACGACAAGCACTATCAGGATACTTACTACTGAAACTACGATGTTATCAACCTGGAAGCTGTCCTTAAAGTCGTACTCACTAGTTGAGTCACCGGCAAGATAAACGTTTTGGTCGGGATAATAGCTTTCCGCGATTTCAAGTATTGTTTCAAGGAAGGCGTAGGTTTCGTCGCCGCCCTCGGGAAGGTTCAAATAAACCAGGATTCTGTCGTAATTTTCACCCTGCAGCTGAAGGCGTCCGTTTGTCATTGCCGTGTATGCCGTATCAAGAGTATCCTTTGTGTCGGCATCAAGACTTACGTAACCGTCTTCGACCATTTCATAAGCGAATTTGAACACGTCCATAAGCGGAATCGTGTAATTGTCAATTCCTCCGATTATCTTGCCGTATTCTTCTTCGTCGGCCGCATACGCCGCATAAAGAAGCTCTGAAACTTCATAGTCGAGTCCCGCAAGCTCGCTGAACTGGCGTGCATTTAACTTGTCTGCAAGGCAATAGCCGTCCATAGCCTCAATATTTGCAAGGCCCTTGCAGCTGTCTACCTCGCTGTAGCTCTCAAGCTCCGCAATAAGGCTTGCCTCCGTAGAGTAATCTCCTCTCGGAATGGTAAGAGCAAGCATATTCTTGCTCGTAAAGGTTTCTTTAACCTTATTTTCGGCAATCTGCGTTTCATTGAGCTTTGGTGTGGTAAGTCCGTCATAGCCGTATGCGTAGGGAAGATTATTGCTTAGGTAGAAGGCTCCGCAAACCAACAGTACAAATAACGGAGGAACGATTTTCCTGGTGGCATAGGCGAACTTTCCGACGAAAGGAATCTTCGGTACGAAGACTTTATGCTTTGTCTTGTCCATTAAAGGTCCAAAAAGGACAAGGAGACCCGGCATTAACAGGAAAGTACAAAGAATGGCGTACACTATACTCTTAATCAGGTTGATTGCCATATCGGGACCGATCTTAAACTGCATGAACATCATGGCAATAAGACCGCCGACGGTAGTAAGACAGCTTGCTCCGATTTCCGGAATCGCCTTACTGAGTGCAATGATGGCAGCCTCTCTAGTCTCCATTGTTTCTCGCTCTTCCTTGTAACGGTTACACAAAATAACCGCATAGTCCAAAGACAGAGCAAGCTGAAGTATACTTGTGACCGAATTTGAAACGAAGGAAATGGTACCCATCAGGAAATTGGTACCCATATTTAATACCATAGCTGACCCGAAGGTTAAGATTAAAACTGGAACCTCAGCATAGGTAGTACTGGTAAGTGTCAGAACGATCACAACTATGATCGCGACATATACGATGATAACTGAAACTTCCCGGTCAATTATCTCGGCCTGCTGGTTACCTAAACTCGTAACAACGTAGGTGTCATACTCGCTTAAATGATCCTCTACCTCATCCAATATGGTAAGACAGGTGTCATCATCCTCCGGATAATCAAAGGTAATGCTGTAGAGTGCGCTTAAATCTGCATAATGTGCATCGGTATCATCAAAATCGATACCCTGAACTCCATCAATTTCAACGAGCTCATCATAAAGATCTTCAGCTTCACTGTAGGTGACATTTTCGACCATTATGTCGGCCGTACCGAAGGTTATAAATTCTTCTTCCATGATGTCCAAACCTTTTCTGGTGCTTGAATCATCCGGAAGGTATGCAGAAAGAGAATTCTCAACGGATACCCAGTTCTTTGCAATCAGGGAAAAGATTACTCCAATGATTACTATCAGGAATACCAGGTTTCTTTTGTCTACGATGAAGGTTGAGACCTTCACCATAAAATTCTCATCAGCTGCTTTTTCAGGCTTTGCCATAGGTGTTTCCTCCCGCCTCTGTAATAAAAACTCGTAATTTTCGGAAATATGTTATCACTTTAAAATTACACATGTGCTAAAAATCTCTAAAAAATTTATTAAATTTGAAAGTAGACGTCCAAAACTGATTGGCGAATTAATCGTAAGCTCGAGCTTGAATCCGAAAAAAGTTCGGAGCAACTTTTTTCTGCGTAAAAAAAGAAAGCAACCTGCATGATGCTTCCTTTTTTATTGTCAAGACTCGCTTGCGAGTCCTCTGCACCGGTCTCGAGTCTGCCTTGCGAATCCTCGGCTTAAGCTTTGCGTTTAACTCAGGTCGGAGCTTGATTCACGGCTTAAGTTAAAACATTAATTTAAGTAAATCCTCGTAGGTTTCTCTTCTTCTGATAAGCTTTACCTTGCCGTCCTTTTCTATCATTGTCTCGGCGGGTCTTAGCCTTGAATTGTAATTTGAGCACATGCTGTAGCCATAGGCTCCCGCATCAAGTACCGCACAGAGATCGTCCTTCTTTATCTCCGGCAGCCTTCTGTCCTTTGCAAGCAAGTCTCCCGACTCGCAAATATTACCGCATACCGTAATTTCAAAAAGTTCATCTCTTGATACGACTTCACCATTTCTGATGACTTCGATGTCGTGCCAGGAATCATACATTGAAGGACGGACGAGAACATTCATGCCGATATCTGTGCCGGCGTACTTCTTTCCGGCGTTTTCCTTCACCGCATTGACGCGCCCTAAAAGCACAACACCTTCCGCAACGCAGAATCTTCCGGGTTCCGACTTAAACATAACCGGTTTTTTGTAGCTTTCGACAAAGTAATCAAGAATCTTTTCAAGTCTTTCCTTAAACTCTTCCATCGGATAATCGGCTTCGTCGTCTTCAAGCTTGTGATACGGAATTCCGTAGCCTCCTCCGAAATCGATGAATTCAAGATCTTTAAAGTTAAGAGCAATTCGAAGGAGATTGTCTACAGCCTGCAGATATGGTTCGGGCTTCATAAAGCCGGAGCCTATATGCTGGTTGATACCTGCAATTGTAAGATTGTATTTCTCACAGATTTCAAAAATCTTAGGTATATCTTCCTCCGCTATGCCGAATTTTGTCTTCTTGCCACCGGTCACGACCTTCTCACAGTGACCCGCTCCGACACCGGGATTAATACGAACCGCACATTTTCCTCCCGGATTTAACTCTGCGAACATCTCAAGCTGGGAAAGTGAGTCAAGACTTGTACGGATGTCTCTTTCAATCGCATACTTCATCTCGTCCGGGCCTACGTTGTTGGGTACAAAGAAAATCCTGTCATAAGGAAAGCCTGCGGCTTCGAGCATTTTTATTTCTCCAACACTCATGGCGTCGCAGTTAAGGCCTTCCTCCAGTGCGAGCTTCAAAACATGAATGTTCGTGTTTGCCTTGACGGAATAATTGGCGGTATAAGGATATTTTGTAATAACCTTGGAAACAGCGTGCATATGCTGTCTGATAATCTCTTCACTTGCGACGTAAAGAGGAGTTCCGTATTCTTTTGCAATTTCTTCTATATTGTTTCCCTTAAAGAAATCTGTTTTTTCAATGTATGAATTCATAAGAACCTCCGTCTATTTGAATAAACGCGGCGCATGAGCTTCAAGCGCCTTCCTTAATATCGAACCGAAAATGCACACCGATATGACTTCCCCGAGTCCGACGGTGAATGCATAAAACAGCAGGGATAAGTCCACTCCGCCAAAAACCCATACCCCGTTAAGCCCGTATGCATAGCAGAGTACAAAGGGAATAATTAAAGCATTTGCAATAACCGGAGGAAGGGTTGAAAGAAACTTATGCTTCTTAAGCAGGTAAGTAAATATTCCGCCGATAAGAGTTGCAAGTGTACCAAAAATCACATCCCACACGGGTGCCCCGGTAAAGAGGTTTGCAAGAAAGCAGCCAACCGTAAGCCCGGGTACTGCCGAAAGAGTAAAGCAGGGAAGTATGCAAAGCGCCTCCGACAGCCTCACCTGAATTGCTCCGCTTGCAAGATTAAATGCACTCACAAAAACAGTCAGCACCACGTAAAGTGCCGCTATCGCACCCGCCTGCACCAAAAAGAAAATTTTTTCGGTGCCTTTTTTTTGTTGTTCCATATTCAATTTCTCCTTTAGTTTTGTTTATCGTCAGGAAGGTCTCGAACTGACGTATGGTCAGTGAAAGAATTGCTTAAATTCGCTCTTTAACACTTTAACCGACAGAAGTATAGCAAAAAAATGAGGAGCCATCAACTGTTTGTTAATGGCTCCTCTACATAACTTCTGAGTCCAATGGACTGTACCTGCCTTTCTCCGCTTCATCTCTTACATCCGTTTGTACTGATTGTACCAAGCGTCTTATTTCGATCGCTTATAAATGTGTAATTAATGGCCGGTTAGTAATCTATGTGAATTATTCAGTTTTTGGAAAGTCTAATTAACCCGTCGGACCGTACCTCCTTGTTAGATTTGTTCTTGTCTCCTTTGCTGTGCTCTTCTCTTTTGTTAATGCAAGTATAAGCCTATATTGACGAATTG
>CAVCUM010000018.1:0-35325 GCA_963605385.1 Lachnospiraceae bacterium | reverse complement strand
CGATAAAAATTCACATCGAGATAATACATGTTTTTGACATACGGCAAGGGTTTGTACACGTAAAGATTGTCCACGTAGAAGGTGTGCTTCGGGAGCTCAAGATTGCACTCCTTTAAAAGACTTGTACGAAAGATAACCGAGTGCATCAGGATGTACTGACCTTTTTTAAACTTCCCTATATCCTTCCAGGTAAACATTTCGTTTGTCGGAAGGACATGCCTATACTGAATGACCTTCTTGTGTTTCTCTCCGACCTTCTCATATACATAGTTCGAAATCAGCATATCAAGGCGCTTTTCCGAATCGAGAAGCTGCCTTAATGTGTCAAGAATTTTGTACAAGGCCTCTTCATTAACCCAATCGTCGGAATCCACGACCTTGAAATAAAGTCCCGTAGCATTCTTGATGCCGGTACATACGGCATCCCCGTGTCCGCCGTTTTCCTGATGAATTGCCTTGATGATTGTAGGATGTTCTTTTTCAAGTCTGTCGGCGATTTGGGCTGTGTCGTCCTTTGAACCGTCATCGACAATCAGAATCTCGACATCCTCTCCGCCCTTCAAAATAGAATTGACACATTTTTCCATATAATCCTGCGAATTATAGCAGGGGATTGCAAAGCTTAAGAGTTTCATGTTGTGCTCCGTTTTTCTTTCTTATTCACGTAAGGTACTCTGGCACTTGGAACCACCTCCGAGGCAGGTGTTGTGTGAATTGCCTGATCGTCAAAGAAGATGTGTGCTCCAAAGGCTTCCAGTACGTCGCGTTTTGATATGCCGCCGAGAAAAAAAGCTTCGTCGATACGAACGTTCCATGCTCTCAGTGTTCTGATCACACGCTCATGTGCGGGTGCACTTCTTGCGGTAACAAGTGCCGTACGGATAGGTGCTTCCTCCGGAGTAAACTCCTCCTGAAGGTTTGATATTTCCTTTAGAAATCTTGCGAACGGGCCCTGCGGAAGCGGTTTGTCGGCGTTCTTTCGTTCGTTTTCCTCGAATGCTTCCAAACCCTCTTTTTGATAAATCAGCTCCGATTCATCCGTAAACAGCACAGCATCACCGTCAAAGGCTATACGTATCTGCTTTATGTCCTCTTCTGCATTATAATCGTTTCCCACGTCATTGCAAATGATTCCTGCCGCAATTCCCGAATTGATGGCCGACTGCACATCATCCTCATATGCAGAAAGAAAAAGATCGGTATGAAATGCATTAAGGTAAGGTGCAAGGCTTCCGCCGCTTGAAAGAACGGCACGAGAAATGTTCAGCCCGTAATGCTCTATCGAATTAAACACTCTGAGAGAGGTATCTGCGCTGTTACGAGACATTATGATGACCTGCACACGGTCCTTTTTGCCGTTAAGTTCATTGAGACCAAGCAGTGCCTTTATAAGCTTAAAACCCGGACCTGGCTTTAAGGGTTCCGTTTCATGCTCCCTCTGATACTCCGAGTATTCCTTTAATCCCTTTTCTTCAAATATGCTGTTTTCAAAAGACAAATCAAACAATGCTCTCGACGAAACACCGATTACGAGTCTGTGTTCAAGATCGTATGCCATAAATACCTCCGATGATTATCTGAATCTGTCGCACTCATACTTTGCATGCGTTTCAAGACAGTAAAGAAGCTCCGCACACCTGTCTTCAATCTTGCCGTCCTTTATGTCCAAATCCAGTGAAGCCGCCATTGTATTGATCATAAAGTCATTGAGACGCGGACGAAGGTGCGCCAGAATTTCTATTCTTTCTTTGTACGTTTCTGCATCCAAAAATTCCATAAGCCCGGGATCTACGACTGTTTCCTGCTTTTCAAAGCGATATTCTGCGCTTGCCTCCGGATACTTGTCCCTGTCTACCTTGCTCATGAACATTTCAAGCGGCCGCGCATAATCCTTACCTTCTCCGTAGAGCGCTCTGTATATGACAAGCCTCTTACCGGTTTCGGAATCCTCCGCAATCGTAATAATCTGATACAAGCCGCCTTTAAAGTGCCTGTAAATTTCGTTTGGTTTAGGATCTTCCCTCATTTTTACGAAAAAGAAAAGCTGATTGAGGAAGATTCTCCTCCGTTAAGCTTAATGCCTAAAAGGGTCTCCTCAAGCTTTCTCTGTTCCTCCGTTGTTAATTTTTTATATGACGGAAGGTTGATGGAAATATTGTAATCAATATTTACACCGTCTTCCGTAATCTTCGTCATTGATATTCCTGCGTTCTTTATCCCGTTTTCCTTTAATACCCGCTTTATTTCGTTTCTAAACTCAATCTCCGCAGTATTTGTCCTCTTGTTGAAGACCGACTCTCTTGCAGAAACCTTTATGTGCAATAAGAAAAAGGTAAAACACAAAATTCCGAGTGTCAAAACAACAATACCAATCAAATTTCTTTCCGTAATCTTCATATCGATTGCCTCCTAAGCTTTTCTTTATACTTATGGTAATCGAAGAGCTGTCCGATAAGACGGACTTGCACAAAGAAATTTGCGACGCTGTTTCCGGATTTTTGCAAATTTTTACGTAATTTTCAGTCAAGAATGCTCGTAAATTTTTACACTGCTTTTTGAGAGCATTCAATGATTAAAAGTTCAACTCCTATCCTGTCGATTATATTGCCGGATTTAATGTCCGTCTCGGTCTTTGCACATGCTTCTACACGCGCCTTGATACCTGAATAGGTCATCCTTCGTACCTGACCTGACATCTTGTTTGCGGGATAGTCCTTAAGTGAAAGCCTGTACTTTATGTCATTTAAGGATTCGTTTCTGTTAAGCCCGTCCTTTATCGCAAGCATCTGTCTGAACTGCTTGGAAAGCAGACTCAGGATAAAGAAAGGAGATTCTCTCAAAATAAGCAGGTCAAAGTAAACCTTCAGGGCCGCCTTTTGATTGTTTGCCGCCATCGCATCTATCATATCGAAGATTTTCTCATTCACTTCCCTGGAGCATACGGCATCGACATCCTTAACAGTGATTACATCCCGGTCGTAGGTATAGGCCGTAAGCTTGTCCATCTCGTTCTTTAACGTAATCATGTCACGCCCGCACTCATCTAAGATGTAATTTGCCGTAGAAGCCGTTATGTTTTTCCCAGAGGCTTTTGCAATTCCCGCAAGCCAACCCATCAGCTGTTCGTCGGTTCTGTGGGAATACTCCTCCGAAACACCTGCCTTTGTAACCGCCTGAAAGCTTTTCTTTCGCTTGTCCACCGCTGATTCGACAAATACAAGAACCGTTTCCTCAGGGACGGAATTTATAATCTTTAATACAATATCGCCGTTATCCTTTGAATCGTCTTCGGAACCCGCAGCTTCTTCATCCTTGCCGGATTTTGATTGTCTTCCTCCGAACCATCCGCTGTTTTCAACTATAACAAGACGTTTTTCAGCCATAAAAGGCACAGTCAAAATCGTATCAAAAACCGCATTCGCATCGATACCCTTACCCTCAAAATAGGAATAATTAAAATTGTCCCCTTCTCTTACGATGGCACTCTTAAGTGCATTCTTGTAATGCAGTCTCAAATAATCCTGCTCGCCGTACAGGAGGTAGACTCTTTTGAAATTTTTTGTTTTTATATCGTTTGATACAATAGCCATTGATTAACTGATTTTCATGCCTCCTTTATGTGGTCACTAATCGGAATATCATATTCAGTCTTTAGTATTCTCAACCTCTCCATCGAGGGTATCTTATCTGACAGCAACGTTCCTAATAATCAGTGAAGCTCATATTCTTCCCTGCCTTGAAATTTTGTTTTATGGTCCTATCATTAACTATTATATCGAAATACCCGATATTTTCAAATTTCAAAAGTCGCTACGCCTACTATCCTATTTAAAAACTTTCGTGACATATTTTCCTCTTTCGTATATTTCAATATCAATTTCGCCTACATCCTTTGTAGCAAAGTAATTTATACCGTATTTTTTAAGTCTTTGTGTTACTTCCTCGGAAGGATGGTGATAGCGGTTATTGATCCCTGCGGATATTATTCCGATATCAAAATTCACAGTTTGCATAAGCTCTTCGGATGTTGCCGATTTTGACCCGTGATGAGCCACTTTCAAAACATCAATATTTGCGGGGAGTTTGCCTGCAAAAGAGCTTTCCGCGGTATCTGTGGCATCACCTGTTAAGAGAATTTTAAAATCGTTGATTTTTGCAAGCATCACTAAAGAATCGGTATTTGAATCTCCCGTTAAATGCTCCTTTGAAGGAGAAAGAACATTAAATTCGACCTTTCCAGACGTAATACTCATTCCAGCTGATACATATAAGATTGTGACTCCAAGTGTCTCTGCCTTCTCAACGGTTTCATTATAAAGCTCATCCTTATATTCATTGGAAATATCCGTAAGAAACAGTTCGTCCACGCTGATTCCCTCACTCTTGCATATTTCTATAAGCGATCCTACTTCTCCCATATGATCCGTATCCGAATGTGTGGCAAAGATTGCGGAAATTTCGTATATTCCCTCGGCTTTCAGAAAAGGAACAACGGTATATTCCGAAATATTGTTTTTGGAAGTGGAGCCGCAATCGATTATTGCCGCGCTTTTATTTCCGGTGCGAACGACTATGCATTCACCCTGTCCCACATACAGCATCGATATTTTTGAATCATAAACCGGTGTATTTAAAAAAAGAGAAAGCAGACTTACTATCACGAGGACTTTCAGATATGGAGACAATTTTTTTAAGAATACAGTCAAAACGCAAAGCAGACACGAGTAGTACAGACAAAGCCTCCAAATAGGCGGTTGACCGAGTATTTCAAACGCCTTAACATTTCCTATCAGCAGGCATAAAGAGTCCAATACTTTAAGCAGTATTGCAAGCAAAAAATCAAAAAATCCCGCAAAAAATCTTAGATTTAACAGCGAAAACAAAAAGCAAAGAAATGAAAGCATTAGTATGGGGCCGGAAAGCGGAGCCAAAAGAGCATTTACAAAAACTGAAGCAAGAGAATAGCTGTATGAAAGATACATAGACATCGGCATTACAAAAAGAAAGATTACCGTAGGAAAGGTGAGGGTATTCTTAATCAGAATCCTGCATTTATGTAAAGTAGGATTCTTTCTCATGTCAGGCGAATGTACTTTGGAGTGCCCAAGCGGTCCCGGCTCTTTGTCATTTTCTGGCTTATCTTTCGACTTAACATACGTAAAATATATAGCGATTGAAAAAACGGTTAAATATGAGTATATAAATCCTGAACCCAAAATGGCATACGGGTTTAACGCTATTGCAAAGATCAGGGCAAACGAGACGCTGTTTAGCATATCATAGACTCTTGAGCAAATATCTGCAAAAAGTCTTATTGCAAACATAATAAGTGCACGTACTACCGAGACCGTGAAGCCAACCAATAATCCGTATGTAAAAAGAAAGAGCATGCTTATCAAGGATGCCTTGCTTCCCTTAATTCCGGCTCTTCGAACCGCACGATAAATAAAATTTCCCGCAGCCGAGATGTGAAGGCCCGAAATTACCAGGAAATGTGCTACACCCGCACGGGTGTATAGCTTCCTTCGCTCTTCCGAAAGCAGACTCTTATCTCCCAAAAGAAGTGTGTTTACGGTTCCTCCCTCCAAAGGGCACAGGCTTCCAACAAGCCTTGAAAGCTTTGAGTTAAGAGTCTTGAAAATATCATAAAGAGAGCATTTAACTGAAGAGTTAACGGTAATTTCATTTGCATATACGATATAAAAGACCTTTTTCGTGGCATAGTAATTGCGAAGGTTAAATTCGCCCTTATTCATCGGAGCGTCAATATTTGCCAAGGTGCCGGAAATTGTAATAACATTCCCTGTTTTCAACAGCCCTTCGTCAATATCATCGATATAACAAATATATTTCCCGACAATTATGCTTTTTAACGACCCGTCCGTATCGTACTGTTTATCTCTGATCTTTCCGCTTATACTCACAGTCCCTAACAGGTCATCCGAAAGTGCAGGATACTCATAAATCAGGTTTACGTACAATAAATCTACAAAAATAACAAAAATTGCCAGCACAAAGAGCGGTCGCACAAGAAAAAAATTTTTAAGACTATCTGACGGCAATTTCATCCTTAATGCTTTCAAACACACCGTCCTTTATACCGCTCACTTTCTTAATATCCTCAATTGCTTCAAAGCTTCCGTTTGTTTCTCTGTAGGAAATTATTGCCTCCGCTTTTGCCTTGCCGACCCCCGATAGTGTCATAAGTGTGCTTAAATCCGCAGTATTTATGTTTACCTTTCCTGCCTCCTCACTCCCTGAAGCTTTTAGTTCGCCCACTGTCACCATGCCTTCGGAAGTATTGACCTCCTTGCTATCCGCTATTCCCGGCACCAAAATGTATGCCTCATCTTCCAAAAGGACAGCGGTATTAATCCCGTCAAGTGTTCCGTCGTCAGTAACTCCTCCGGCGGCATTTATTGCTTCATATACTCTTGAACCACCCGGCAGGATATAAACACCCGGCTTCAGAACATGCCCGCTTACGGACACATAGATGACGCTTTCCTCTGAAACTGTCTCATAGGATTCGCTTACCAAGGCCGCGGTTTCATTGCTTTCACTTGTATAAACTATGGATGCTTCGCTTCCGCAAGCCGCAATAAAAGAAGCCGACAAAATCGGTAAAAACAAAATTAATGGTTTGATGAAAAAATTTCTCATGTATCCTCCGATGCCGGAGGTAAGATGCGTTGATGCTTAGATTGTATCTTAATCATTCCTGATTTACAATAGTTATGTTCAAAAATAATTTTTAAGTTCAATTCAAATTTACAAGGTTCCTCCCACCTCCCAAGGGAAGTGGGTTTCCGCCTATGACAAACGAAAGGATTTTATTGATGAAATACGCCTTTTTTGATGTTGACGGGACACTCAGTTCCCCGTGTTACCTCGTTCATGACAAATTCAAGCTCGGAATGCTTGACGAGGAATGGAAAGATTATTGTGAAAAGTATAAAGAAAAAGCCTATCAGTGGTGTAAACCGGTGCCGGAGGTAAAGGAGTATGCCCAAAAATTAAAAGCCGAAGGTACCGTTCTTTTTGTGCTTACTGCTTCTTCGTACGAGTACGAGACCAAGGCCAAGGAAAAATTTGTGGAAGACAACTATCCCGGCCTTTTTACTGAAGTTTATACAGTAAAGCACGATCACGAGAAATGCCCCTTTATACTAAAAAAATCACACGAGCTTAACGTAAGCCCATGTGATTGTGAAATAGTCGAAGATACATATCGCATACTTTTGGAAACCCAGTGTGCCGGGATTAAATCAACCCACCTTGTAACAATTCTTACAGGGCTTACAGACACCCTGTCATAATCGTTTATTCGGCGACAAGCTGCGACTGAATCTGGTCTGCGAAGGACTTAAGCCTTGTTGCGGCATCTTCTCCGCCCCATATGTCCATGAAGGTAATTTCAAGCTGTACCCAGAGATTTGAAGCCTCCACAAGCTTGGGCAACGGAATGGATGTCGAATATTCCTCTTGGAAGGTCATCGAAGCTTCATCCGTATACTTTGCATTGTAAGAAGCCGAAAGCTTTCCGGTTCTTTGATAAATCTGATCCGCGTAATTCGTGGTCACAAAGGCTGCAAATTTGTTTGCGGCCGTTTTCTTTTCAGAATATCCGTTGATTACCAAGACATTTGTAACCGAAAGCGATCGTGAATCGTATGTATCGCTTACATTCGGGATAAGTGAAAAGCCATATTCATACTCGGTTTTTTCTTTTGAATCCTCACTATCGGTACTTTCCGTATCGGAAGTTTCAGACGCATCTGTACTCGCCGAAGCCTCACCTTCCGAAGTATCGCCGTCCTCAGATGACGCATCACCCTCTTCTCTTTCCAGAAGCACCTCATTTACCTTTGCTATCGCATCGGAAGTAACGATTGTAAAAATCTGCTTTCCGTCAATTACATCCTGAAGTGTCGACTCATATTCGGTTTCTTCCATATCAATTGAAAAGGTATCGCGAAGCCCCTGATATGTGGTAACGCACTGAACCGTATCATTGTTGTATATGTCAATGTTTGCCGAGTCGTCACCGGCATCTCCGCCGACGACCATATAATTACCCACGAAGAGATAGTTAAAGAATACGTCCGACACGTCCCACTTAAAAACACTCTCTACGCCGTCGCCTGCTTCGTATTCATCGGCAAAATTCTTAATATCGTCAAAGCTTTTCGGTATATAATCGCTCACTATGACGTCTTTTGAAACCTCTGCACTTAAATCTTCTTCATCCACATAGACATTTCCTTCGTCGTCCATATAGGATGTATCATCCTGTGTGACTTCACCCGAATTTACTCTGTCGACCCAGTCCTGAATAAGGGTTTTATTGTAAAAAAGAACCGTTGTGTCAAACGTAAAGGGATAGGCTACATAGTTTCCCTGATAGGTCACGGCTGAAAGCGCCGAAGAAGAAAAATGGTTTGAATCAAGCACATAGGAAACATCTTTTGCTTTAGATGCAAGCCCCGCGAGATAAGCCTTCTCCAAAGAATCATTTGTAAGCATATAAATATCGGGATAATCCTCTCCCAAAAGACTTGCTTTATTGATACCCTCTATATATTCGGCCGAATCGACAAGCGTGGGAATTACTCTGATTTCCGGATACTGCTCATGAAATGCCACGGCTGCATTAGTGAAAAAATCCGTATATGAATCATCCGAATACCAAAGGTACACGCTTTCTGTCTGGTAGTAAGACTGTTCTTTGTCCGCCTCTTCCTGTCTGTTGTTACTGTTTCCTACACAAATAATTCCGATGGCAAGCACTGCCACCAGAATTATCGCCACTAACCTTGTTTTAAAAGACATTACTCATTCCCTAATCAATGCAATCTTCAAGAATGTCTGCCATGTCATCAACATTCTCTTTTGAAATAATAAGCGGAGGTACAAACCTTAAAATACTGCTTCCGGCATTTATAAGCACAAGTCCCTTATCAAGAGCCTTTGAAATAATTTCCGAAACGGGCTTATCAAATTCAAGCCCCTGAATCAGGCCAACACCTCTGTGGTCTTTGATACATGAGTGCTTATTCCTGACCTCTTCAAGCTTTTCAAAAAGGTAATCTCCGACTTCGTTAACATTCTTAATTATATTGGATTTGGCAAATAATTCAAGCACTTTGTCCGCAGCCGCGGTTGCAAACGGATTTCCTCCGTAGGTGGTTCCGTGGTCGCCTGCCTTTAACGAATTTTCGGCTACTCTCTCGGTCATTAGGAAAGCTCCGATTGGAACACCGCAGCCTAATGCCTTTGCAACGGTCATGACATCCGGCTTTACTCCGTACTTCTGCCACGCAAACATATAGCCTGTTCTTCCCATTCCGCACTGAATTTCATCTAAGATCATCAGGATATCATGCTCATCGCAGAGAGCACGCACACCCTCTATAAATTCCTTTGTAGCAGGATAGATGCCGCCCTCACCCTGAACGGTTTCAAAAATAATCGCACAGGTCTTATCCGTTACCAGAGCCTTTACGCTGTCAAGGTCGTTCATCCTTGCAAATTTTATATGTCCGATTCCCTCACCGAAGGCCTCTCTGTATTTAGGTGTGCCTGTTACTGACAAAGCTCCCATGGTGCGGCCGTGGAAGGAATGCTCCATTGCAATAATCTCATGGTCACTCGCTCCGTCCTTTAGGTAGGCATATTTCAAAGCTGTCTTAATCGCTCCTTCTACTGCCTCCGCTCCGCTGTTTGTAAAGAACACCCTGTCCATTTCCGACACTTTTACAAGCTTTTTTGCTGCCTCGATTGCGGGAACATTGTAATAGTAATTCGAGGTATGAATTATCTTGTCAATCTGATGCTTCAAAGCATCGTTGTACTCTTTATTGTTGTATCCAAAGGCAAAAACTGAAATACCGGCAACAAAGTCAAGATACTTCTTTCCATCCTCGTCATAAAGATATACTCCATCGCCATGATCGAATACTATTGGATACCTGTTGTATGTATGAAGCAGGACTTCTTCCGCTTCCTTTATGTGTTCCGACATCATGATAAATAAACTCCTTTAATCGTCCTGTCTGAAGCAGGTTCCGACACCTTCATTTGTAAATATTTCAAGCAGCAGGCAATGGGCAATACGTCCGTCGAGTATATGCACTCTGTTAACGCCCTGTCTGATTGCATCTGTGCAGTTTGCAAGCTTCGGAAGCATTCCTCCGCCAATCACTCCGCTGTTCATAAGCTCATCCGCCTCATCTGCCGTCAAATGTGAAATAAACGTTGACTTATCGTTGAAATCTCTGTAAACTCCCTCAACATCCGTTAAAAACGCAAGCTTCTCGGCCTTCACGGCCTTTGCAATGGCACAGGCTGCATCATCGGCATTGATGTTATACGTGGTGAAATTTTCATCAACCGCAATCGGAGAAACAATCGGAAGGAAATCCTTTTCCAAAAGATCAAGCAAAAGCTTTGTGTCCACACCGGTTATATTACCGACATAGCCTATGTCCAAGCCGGCCGAATATTTCTTTTCGCATTTAAGAAGTCCGCCGTCCTTCCCGGAAATTCCTACAGCCTTAACTCCAAGCTCCGAAACCATAGTGACAAGGGATTTATTTACCTTGCCAAGTACCATTTCCGCAATTTCCATGGTCTCGTCATCTGTGACTCTGAGCCCATTTACAAATTCAGGCTTTTTCCCGACCTTTTCTATCCACCTGCTGATTTCCTTGCCGCCACCATGAACGATAATTGGCTTAAAGCCTACGAGCTTTAAAAGAGTAACGTCCTTTATTACGTTTCTCTGAAGCTCGGGGTTGCTCATTGCTGAGCCGCCATACTTTACGACAATAATCTTACGGTTAAATTTCTGAATATAGGGAAGTGCCTCAATCAGCACCTCTGCTTTGCTTTTTACCAAATCAATTTCTTTATCCTGCATCTTCTTAACTCCTATAATCGGCATTTATCTTTACATAATCGTAGGTGAGGTCACAGCCCCAGGCCGTTGCCTCTTCGTTTCCTTCATGCATATCGACGAAAACCGTAACCGCATCAGCCTTCATAATCTTTACCGCAAGGTCTTCATCAAATTCAAGCGGAACACCGTATTTAAATACTTCGAGTCTTCCGTTTACGCTTTCAAAGAAGAGTTCAACATCCTCCTCATCAAACCTTGCGCCGGAATAGCCCATTGCACAAAGAAATCTTCCGAAGTTTGCGTCACACCCATAAATGGCGGCTTTTGAAAGATTTGAAGAAACAATTGCACGTGAAAGTGTTCTTGCGTCATCCTTTGACTTTGCATTAACTACCTTTGCCTCAAACAGCTTTGTCGCGCCTTCGCCGTCGGAAGCCATCTTACGTGCAAGGAACCTACAGACAAAGAAAAGAGCTTCCTTAAAGCTGTCATAATCGGCTCCATCGCCCTTTATGGTCTCATTTCCGGCAAGTCCGTTTGCCATAAAAATAAGGGTATCGTTTGTCGAGGTGTCCCCGTCAACCGTTATCATATTGAAGGTATCCTTAACTACGTCGCTTAAAGCCCTCTGTGCGATTTCTTTATCAATTGAAACGTCGGAAGCTAAGAATCCAAGCATAGTGCACATATTGGGATGAATCATGCCGGAGCCTTTGCTCATGCCGCCGATCGTGCAGATCTTTCCTCCTGCCTTAAAGGTAACCGCAATCTCCTTATTGACGGTATCCGTTGTCATGATTGCCTTTGAAGCTTGAGTCCCTGCTTCTTTTGACGAATCAAGGGTCTTACACATTTTTAGGCTTCCGTTTCTAAGCTTGTCAATGGGAAGCTGCATGCCTATTACGCCAGTGGAAGCAACCAGTACCGAACCAAAAGGCACCTTCAGTCCCTCTTCCACCGCCTTGGCTGTAGCCTCGCAGGCATCATACCCTTCCTTGCCCGTGCAGGCATTTGCAATTCCCGAATTAATAACAACGGCCTGAACGGGATTTTGTGATTTAACTATATTCATATCCCACTTGACACAGGCAGCCTTTACCTGATTGCTCGTAAACGTTCCGGCAGCTACACAGGGCTCCTCCGAATAAATCATTGCCATGTCCGTCCTGCCCTTATACTTGATGTTTGCCTCACAGCTTGCGGCATAAAATCCTTTCGCCGCAGTTATTCCGCCGTCAATTCTTTCCATTTCAATTCTCCTTAATATACGCGATTATATTTTCTTTATTCAAAGTAAAATCATAATAGTTCAAATCATTTCTCTTGGTCCATCCTATGCTGTTCCAAAAGGCGTTTCCTATATCGTTCTTGGTAAAGGCTATCAATGAAACCTTGTTGATATGCTCTTTTCTCAAAGCCTCCATGCAGTAAACAACCATTGCCTTTCCGATGCCCTTGCGTCTGTAGCTTTTGTTCACGCAAACATGGTAAAAGCAGCCACGCCTTCCGTCGTGCCCGCAGAGAATTGCTCCGACCACTTCTCCTGCATTAATCGCAACGACGCTTGTGGTGGGATTTCTTTTTAAAAAAACCTCTACGCCCTCTTTCGAATCATCAATGCTCCTGATTGCGAACCCGTTTATGGTACTCCAAAGCTTGAAGACCTTGTCGTAGTCCTCTATTTTCATGGGACGAATTTCATAATCACTCATATCTATCTTCCTTATCCTGAAATACCTTTAAATAGTACAACTTTTTTTCATATATCTCCATAGTCATTTTTGTATAAGTTATTGCATAAATATACATATCTTTTGTATATTTCGTATTATTATATGTATTTTTATGCGTATAGTCGCATGTTTTGTTTATTTTTATACGTTCGTTTCCATAACCCGGCGCATAAAGAAAAATTTATTTTACTTTTGAAAGTAAAGTCCTCGTGCTATGATAAACAAAACCGAAACCCCATTTTCAAAGGAACGTATATATGAACTCTACAATTTCCGTTATAACTATATATCTTGTCGCCGTTAATATCTTAGGCTTTGCTTCAATGGGCATAGACAAGCATCGTGCCATCAACCACGGCTGGCGTATATCGGAGGCAATGCTTTTCTTTTTCGCCCTTATCGGAGGAAGCCTGGGAAGTGTTCTCGGCATGCAGCTTTTCAGACACAAAACAAGGCATTGGTACTTTAAGTACGGAATGCCTTTGATTCTTGTATTTCAGATACTCGTGCTTGTGCTTTTAAAGGTGCAGCCCTGGTTCAAAATCGGAATACTGTAATTACCTTTTGTTTTTCTCGATTTTAAACCTCACGCTTGTTCCTAAGCCCACCGTACTTTCAATCTCAAGTCCGCTGTTGTAGATATACTTTAACCTCTTGTTTATGTTGTATATGCCGATACTCGTATTCTCCTTTGGCGTGGTAAAAAGCTTTCCGATAGTTGCCTCATCCATTCCGACGCCGTTATCGCTTACGATAAACTCGACATCCTCAGGACTGTCAATAATACGTAGAATAATAACACCCGCTCTGTCAGACTTTCTGACACCGTGCTTAATAGCATTCTCGATAAGGGGCTGAAGCGTAATCGGCGGAAGTGTGACAAGTGGCAGAATCAGCGGGAGTTCCTTATAAAAATTGATTGAAGGAAATCTTTCTTTTTCTATTGCCGTATAGGCATCGACAAGTTCAAGTTCACGCCTTAAGGGCACGGTCTCATCCATATTGTCAAGATTAAATATCAGTTTCAGGTACTCAGACAGCGAATTTATAAGCTTCTTTGCCTTCTCGGAGTCCGTCACGCAGCAATCGGCTATCGTGTTTAAGGTGTTATAAAGAAAATGAGGCTTCATCTGCGCATTCAGGAAAGCATTCTCCGAAATCTGCATATCCTCAAGTTTTTTTGAAAGCTCAGCCGTATAAAATCTTTCTTTTTCGTTCTGCTCCCTATAATCCTTGGCAACCATGACAAAGACAAGCGATGCCAAAATCATATATCCCAAAATTTCCATGTATCTAGGAAACATATTCACACCGTTTCCGGCAAAATGCAGAACCAATCCCGACTGATTGCATAAAAGGCCAAGTCCGTATAACAGATTAAAGGGTTCCCTGTTCTCGAAGCTCCTGGCAAACACATAGAGGCAAACCGCATACGGAATTGCGAGTGCAAATAAAGAAAGTGTCTCCAAAGCTTCAAGGCGTCCTAAGCAAAGAGCATTTGCAAAGGGTATGCACAGAAGTACCGCCGCAAGCCTTCCGGCTTTTTGGGGATAATACTTAGGAAACAATGACTTCGTCAAATACAAAAGAGAAAGCAACACTAACGAAGTAGATATCCCCGCAAGGAAAATGCCCACCTGATACGGAAGGTTTGGAACAACCTTGAGTACAAGCCTTCCCTCCGTAAACGACATGTGGAATAAAGTTGCAAGCGGGAAGAAGATAAAAGCGGGAAGCCTGTTCCTCGGTGAAAGCAATTGAATAAGCTGATAAATAACATGGAAAAGTATCACCATTGCGGCATACAAGTTTACCATATCCACTTTTTTATAATTTTTTTCAATGGTTGTGCCATCGCCTATGAAAACAGCTGACTTTTCCGTGTTTACATAGTTAACCGGAGTTCTTACTGATGCCACGACATGGTAAACTCCGCTCTCGGTCTTCGGAAGATTTGCATAAAAATTGCTTCCGTAAGGCGGATTGTCACTTCCGAAGGTTTCTGAAGCCGATACAAGCTCGCCGTTTACAAACACCCTGTATTCGGGGAAATCCGCAGGAAACCAAAGGGCATACTCTGCATTTGCATGCATCTTAATCGTAAAGGTTATTGTTGCCTCGAAGCTGTCGTTTACCAAAAAGCGTTCACTACGCACATCTTCCAAGGAATCCGAAATATAGTAAATGTCCTTGTTACTGATTTCATCTACAGATGATATGGTTCCCGAATATATACGCATGTTGCCCGTAAGTTCGTAGAGTTCATCTCTGTCTATGTATGTAGTTGTAAGTCCGCGTTCAGTTTCACCCACCTCAACTGTTCCGGGCTCAGTAACTTTATTCACAAAAACAAGAAGTAACATGCTTATCAACGGAAAAAGAAGAATGAGAAGCACTACCTTAACTATACGTTTCATAAGGTTTCCTCCGCTTTCTCTTTAAGATAGGCAACCGCATCGGGTGGAACCACGAAGGACACACTTGTCCCGATACCCTTTGCGCTTTGAATTACAAGACCTTTTCCGAACAGGTTTATCAGTCTGTTATTGATATTGTATATTCCGATTCGCGCGCTGTCATGCAAGACCTCAGTCAGTTCGTTTGCCGTTTTTTCATCCATTCCGACACCGTTATCGGAAACATCGATATGGAAATAATCGCGATACGAAATAATGGTAATCGTAACCTTCGGATTCAAAACAGTCTCGTCAAAGGCATGACAAATCGCATTCTCCACCAGGGGTTGGATTGAAAGTGGCGGAACATAAAAATCGGGTAAAGGATCCGGAAATCTGTATTCAAACGAAATACTTTTATTTCGTTCCTTTTCAATTGCAATATATGCTTTTGTAAGCTCAATTTCATTTGACAGGGGTACTATTCCCTTGAGCTGCTGGAAGTTAAGCGTATGTCTTAAATATTTTGAAAGTGAAACCGTCAAATCCTCGGCAACAAAGGGGTCCTCATCGCATTTACTGCTGATGAGATCAAGCGAACGATAAAGAAAATCCGCCTTCATCTGCGTACACATAAGGGCATTGTCCGAATTCTGAATACGTTCAATGGTCGTTGCAAGCGAACTAGAAAGTTTTTTTGCTTTCATCGCCGTTTCATTGTTGACACAAGTATTCATAATGATATGAAAAATTAAAAAAATCGGAATCGATACCAGCCTCGGCATCAAAAAATTTATATTAAAACAATAAAGAAAGATACTGATTATTGAACAGATAAGCATGAAACCATAGGAAAAAGTCTGAAAAATATTGTACTTTTCACCTGTTCTTACCTTCTTAATCGTTACAATCAGTCCACGAATCAGGACTGCCAGGTTCAGCAAGAAAGCAATCGAATACGTAACACACGTATTGCTTACAATAAGACACGCGATTGCTACTGCGAACAACATGCAATTAAAGACATTGTGAAAAATGTTGTTTCTTTCAAGAATACCGTAATCGGTATACATATTAAGACACAAAAGAGAAAGCGAATAAGTCACCAAATATAGAATATCCGCATTGCCGTGATCATACCTTCCGTAGGTGATCAATGAATCCTCAAAAAAACAGGTTGTAACTATATTTATAGCGAATGAACAGGAAAGAACGGAAAACCATAAAAGACGCTTTGCATTGCAATTTAAAAAGTACAATACAAACCCGCTTATGCCGCACATGATACTTATAACAATGCAAAACGTTCGCAATACAGTTATTACCATAAAACTCCTTCTTTTCGAAAACGCAAAGGGCTTACAGTGACTTAATCATTTCCCTTATGTCACGTGAAGGTTCCAAGCCGTATTCCTTAAATAAGGCTGCTTTGTACTTCTCGTAATACTCCTTTATCGCAGCCTGGGGGAGTTTTTCTTTCTTTAGCAGGACAATCTTTCTGAAAGCATCTTCCTCGTAAAGATCTACTCTCAACACTGCTTCATAGGAATCAATTGCCGCGTCAATACGTCCCGCTTCGGTATAGAGCCTTCCCGCTCTGTACAATAGCTGGGTATAGCGGCTCTCAAGCCACCCCTTAGTCTCCTCAGCCCACTCATAAAACCGGTTTTCAAGATAGGGACCCTTGTAAATATTGATAAGAGCCTCAACATCCGAAATCGGAAGGGTATCGGGGTTTGTAATTTTGCTTTTAAAATCCAAATAGTCACATCTGACGCGTGCGGTATTAATACTGTAATCGTCATGATCTCTGACTAAAACATCCGTATATCCAAAGTCCGCAAGCGTGCTCCTAATATAAGTACAGGTAACACGGAAATTATTTGCCGCCTTATCAAGATCCGCCTCGGGCCAAAGGGTATCCAAAATCATATCCTTTGAACGTGCGCGTCCCTCATTCTGAAGCAAAAATGCCAAAAGCTCCTCAGCCTTTGAAGTCCTGAATCTAAGCGACTCCATATCGGATGCTCTTTTGATGGAAAAAGCCCCGAAACAATTAATGATAAGCTTGTCGTCCTCAGCCTTGTGTGGCTTATCAAGCTTCTTTTCCATAGTATCTATCTGAGCCGTAAAGTCATCCCTTGACAAAGGCTTTAACAGATAACCTGTAGCATGTGCCTTAAATGCCTCAAGTGCATACTGATTGTAGGCAGTCACAAACACGACCTCTATGTAGGGATTTAAATCCATAAGCTTCTCAGCAAGCTCCAATCCCGTCATTTCAGGCATCTCTATATCAAGAAAGGCAATATCGGCCTTATTTGACTTCATAAACGCCTCCGCCTCGCAAGGATTTGAAAAAGTCTTTAAGAGTTCAAGCCTCGAATCTGCTAATACAAGCCTTTCCAATCTGTTAAGTGCGTTTTGTTCGTCGTCTACAGCAATCACTTTAAACATAAAATGTTAACCCCTTATTAGTGGGAAATACCGAAAAAAAAATTCTTCAGCACATCTCGCCCGAATTAAAAATATATTATCTTATTTTATACTGAGACTCACAAATATACAAGAAATTGTTAACTCAAATTTAATATTTTTATTTTTTTCAGTTAATCTTCAACATTTATTTGGTTTCAAACAAAGGAGGAGCCCTTCTAATAAGAATGGCTCCTCTCTTTCTTCTTTTTATTTTCCTGTGCGTATGCTATTATTTTCGATATGAAAGAATTCACATCCTGTAAGGGTGCGATGCAAAGCTGCCTGGACACAAAGACCTTTGCGATTGCACACTTGTATAAAGAAGAAAAACCGATGGAAATGCACATTCATGACTGCTATGAGATTTATTACTCGATTTCGGGCGGCAGACAGTTTCTCATCGACAACAGGTTTTATCCGATAGAGCCGGGTGACATTTTCCTGATAAATCAGTACGAGCCCCACTACCTGACACAGATTGAAGCCTGCGTTCATGAGCGCATCGTTATTTCGGTTCATCCTGACTATGTAAAGACCCTTTCAAGAGGCGAAACCGACTTGGATGACTGCTTTATAAAACGCGGCCCCGGATTTTCACACAGGCTTTCCCTTTCAAAGGATAAACAACGGGAATTTCTTTATCTGATAAACAAAATCACTTCTACAGAGGAATATGCGCACGAAGTCATGGAAGCCGCGACGTTCTCGGAGCTTTTGGTGCTTTTAAACAAGCTTTCAAAAGGGCATACTCCCGCACATACCGAGGATAGCTCCACTCTGACCGCATACAATCCCGAGGTAAACGAAATCATTTCGTACATTAACCGAAACATTTCATCCCCGATTAAGATAAAGGACTTAGCAGACACCTTTCACTTAAGTGAATCCTACGTCTGCCGCATCTTCAAAAGTGCAACGGGCACCACTGTCAACAAATACATCACGGCAAGACGCATAAGCATTGCAAAGTCTTACTTAGGAAACGGCATGAACGTTTCCGAAGCCTACGAGCAAACCGGCTTTTCCGATTACTCGAGTTTCTTTAAGGCCTTTACAAAGGCAGTCGGAATATCGCCGAAGAAGTATGCGCAATGCACGAACAAGTAACAGGAGTCATATGAGAGAAATAGAATTTAAAATGGAACGTCCGGGACTTTTAAACGAGGGGGACACGGTTACCGTAACCGAAGGGCTGCTGCCGAGCAACTACTACTACACCATAGACCCTTCCCTTGCGATGTCGCCTAACATTCCCTTTACCGAAAGACTTAAATCAAAATCCGGAAAGGTACTTAAAATAGAAGAAACCAAGCGCGGCTTTTACGTAAACGTTGCGTTTGACGAATAAAAAGGAGAACATTATGAAAGTTATATCAACCCCCAATGCCCCCGGAGCCATCGGCCCCTATTCACAGGGCTACATTTCAAACGGATTTTTCTTTGCTTCGGGCCAGATTGCCATTAACCCTGCCGACGGATCTGTCCTCCAGGGCGACATCAAAGCCCAGACTGAGCTTGTATGCAAGAACATCGGCGAGCTTTTAAAAGCTGCATCTCTTGACTATTCAAAGGTAATAAAAACAACCTGCTTCCTTGCAGACATGAACGATTTTGCCGCCTTCAACGAGGTCTACGGAAATTACTTTACCTCCAAGCCCGCAAGAAGCTGCGTTGCCGTAAAGACTCTGCCAAAGAATGTGTTGTGTGAGATTGAGATAATAGCAGAGGTTTAATTCTCTTATGTCTCCCCGGATTTTGCACAAAAAGCTACGTGTTTTCGGTGTGCTGACCATTCCGGCGAGCCCGTCAAACCCAAAATCGTGTTCAGGTACGGCCTCCACGATTTTTAGGTCTCGCCTCCATAGCCCACAAAGAAAACACTTAAGCTTTTTTGCCAGAATCCGTTTAAGTGCACTAAAAAAGGATGCTCATCGCATCCTTTTTTCTTTATGCCTTTTCCCAGGTTGTTCCTTCTCTGGTGTCTTTGATGATGATGCCTTTACTCTTAAGCTCGTCCCGTATTGCGTCAGCTGCAGCGAAGTCTTTGTTCTTCTTTGCTTCCTTTCTTTGCAAAAGCTTTTCCTCTACATATTTTGAAAGCTCCTCGTCAACCGTCGTTTCGCTAACTGCTTCCTTGGTAAGGTCAAGTGCCAGTACTTCGTCAAAGCTGTCTATCAGCTTAAGCTTTGTTGCTGCCGAAATGTCTGCTTTAAGCACATCGTAAAGCACGGTAATGGCACCTGAAGTGTTTAAATCGTTTCCGAGGGCATCGGTGAATTTTTCTTTGTACGACGTAAATGCCGTATCGTCGACTGTTCCCTTGTCAGATTCTTCCTTCAAGCGTGCAATCTGTCTCTTAAGCTTGTCATACTGTGCCTTTACCTGATCCATTACCTCGTAAGAAAATTCAAGCGGCTTGCGGTAGTGGCTCTGAAGGCAGAAAAGTCTGTAAACTAAAGGATCGTAACCTTTTTCAATCAGTAAATCGACGCACAAAAATTCCCCCGAAGATTTACTCATCTTCTTTCCGCCTTTTTCGTTTAAGTGATGAACATGGAACCAGTAGTTGCACCACTTATGTCCCAGGAAGGCTTCGCTCTGTGCGATTTCATTTGTATGATGAGGGAAGATATTGTCGATTCCCCCGCAGTGAATGTCAAGATAATCACCCAAGTGCTTGCGGCTGATGCAGGAGCACTCAATGTGCCAGCCGGGATATCCTACTCCCCAGGGACTGTCCCACTTTAAAGCCTGATCTTCAAATTTCGACTTTGTAAACCAAAGCACGAAGTCATTTTTATTTCTCTTGTTGGTATCCTCCGAAACGTCGTCTCTTACTGCTACCTGAAGATCGTTCTCGTCCTGATTTGAAAGCACATAGTACTTTTCAAGCTTGGATGTGTCAAAATAAATATTTCCGCCTGCTTCGTATGCATAGCCTTTTTCAAGAAGTCCACTGATCATCTCGATAAATTCGGGAATGCAGTGTGTGGCAGGCTCTATTACATCGGGAATACGAATGTTTAATCTGTTTAAATCCTTAAAGAAAGCCTCCGTATAGAACTTTGCGATTTCCATAACAGACTTGTGCTCTCTCTTTGCTCCCTCGAGCATCTTGTCGTTGCCGGCATCGGAATCGCCCGTCAAATGGCCTACATCGGTAATGTTCATGACACGCTTTACGTCATACCCCATGTAGCGAAGGGTTCTGTCTAAAATGTCTTCCATAATGTAACATCGAAGGTTTCCTATATGTGCGAAGTGATAAACTGTAGGTCCGCAGGTATAAAGAGAAACCTTGCCTTCGATTATAGGCTTAAATTCCTCTACCTTCTTTGTCAGAGTATTATAGAATCTCATTTGGCTCATATTCAGCCCTCCTTTATCAACGCGTTAATGATACCATTCCCGAAAGTTAAGTTCAATGTTTTGTTCACAATTTGGACACAATCAAAACACAAAGCTATCAACAGTTCTTCTTAATATTACAGTGTTAATTTAAGAACCTTCTTAAAAATTAAATTCAGGAGGAAAGGAAAAGTGATTGAAGTAAAAAATCTTGTAAAAAATTACGGCGAGAACTTAGCTGTTTCAGACCTGTCTTTCACTATTGAAGACGGCGAGATTTATGGCTTCTTGGGTCCCAACGGAGCCGGTAAATCCACGACCATGAATATCATGACAGGCTGCCTTGCCGCCACATCCGGCGAAGTCAAAATCGGCGGTCATGACATCTTTGATGAGCCTAAGGCTGCAAAAAAGCTTATCGGCTATCTGCCTGAGATACCGCCTTTGTATGTAGACCAGACTCCGAGGGAGTATTTAACCTTCGTAGCCGAGGCCAAGGGAATTTCAAAGGCCGAAAGAGGTGATGCAATTGATACGGTTATTGAGGAAACCCATATCGCGGAAGTTTCCGACAAGCTGATAAAGCATCTTTCAAAGGGTTATCGTCAAAGAGTCGGTATTGCACAGGCTTTGCTCGGAAATCCGAGTGTGATTATTTTAGACGAGCCTACCGTAGGCCTTGACCCGATGCAGATCATCGAAATCAGAGATTTGATAAAGGAGCTTGGAAAAAAGCACACCGTTATCCTGAGCTCTCATATCCTGCCCGAAGTTCAGGCAATCTGTTCAAAGATTCTTATTATCAATAAGGGTAAACTCGTAGCCTTCGATACTCCGGAGAACTTAAGTAAATTAAGCGGATTAAACAGCATCGAGCTTAAGGCAGAGGGTACAAAGGCAGAATGTGGTGAAATCCTCAAGAATATTTCCGGCATCACAAATGTCGATTACAAAGCATCGGACGAAAAAACGATTGAGGCCGTACTTACCTGTTCGGACGACGACCTTGAAGCCAAGTGTAAGGAAATCTTCTTTGCCTTTGCAAACGAAAAGAAGGCAGTACTCAACTTAAATCCCATTAAATCAAGCCTTGAGGACATCTTCATAGAGCTTACCGAAGATAAGCCTGCAGAAGATGAACCCACAGATAAAAACTTCAAGGAAGATGAATCAAATAAGGAGGCAAACGATGAAGGCAGTATGGAAGCATGAACTTAAAATGTACTATTCAAGCATCACGGCTTACGTATTCGGAGCCTTTCTCCTGATGTTTACAGGTCTTGGAGCACTCTATTACAATATCCAGTCCTCTGTTGCAAATTTTGAATATGTACTTTCCTTTATATCTATTATTTTTGTAATTATCATACCTATTCTGACCATGAAGGTTATTTCTGAAGAAAGAAAGCAAAAGACAGACCAGCTTCTTTATTCTCTTCCCATCACTACGACCGATGTCGTACTCGGAAAGTTTTTCGCTCTCGCCTGCGTATATGCACTTCCCCTTGTGGTAATGTGCTTTTACCCGCTTCTTTTTTCCCGTTTCGGCGATGTCTACCTTCCGACCTCGTACGGCTCAATTATCGCTTTTTTCTTTATGGGCCTTGCACTTATCACAATCGGAATGTTCATTTCATCGCTTACCGAGTCCCAGGGACTTGCAGCCGGCATTTGCGTAGCGGTAATGCTCTTTAACTATTACAGCTCTTCTCTTGCCGATTATGTATCATCAACCTCGCTCGGTTCCTTAATCGGAATAATCATCCTTATTCTTTTGCTCGGACTTTTAATCAGATATCTGACAAAGTCAAGTATCCTCGGATATTCGACTGCAGGCGTGCTTTTAATTGCGTCAATTGTTCTTTATCTGGTAGATTCCGAGAAACTTGAAGGACTTCTTCCTTCGCTCTTTGAAAAAATATCACTTTTCGATCGTTTCACGGTATTCGTAAACGGCGTATTTGATATGACGGCAATTGTTTATTATATAAGCGTCTGTGCCTTCTTTTTATTCCTATGCGTGCAGAGCCTTGAGAAAAGGAGGTACAACTAATGAGCAAGCTTTCTGATTCTTTAAAGAAAAGCAGGGAAGCAGTCAATACAAAGACCGCAAAGGTCGGCGGCTACAGCGTTATCATGAGCGTCATCTTCCTTGCCATACTTATTGCTTTTAACCTGCTCGTATCGGCGCTTCCTAGCACCCTTACACAGTACGATATTTCGGCAGTAAGACTTTATTCGCTCACCTCATCGACAAAGTCGGTCGTTCAGAATCTTGACAAGGACGTAACCATTTACTGGGTCGTTCAGTCGGGTGAAGAAAACAGTGTTGTTGAAAGACTTCTTGATGTTTACGAAGCTCTTTCGGACCATGTAACGATTGTAAAGAAAAACCCTGATATCTACCCTACCTTCGCGGCACAGTACACGGACGAAGAGGTTTACAATAACTCCCTCATCGTTGAGTGCGGTGACAAGTCAAGATATATCAGCTATTCGGAAATTTACGAGTATGACACCACGGATTACTATACCACCGGTTCGGTATCTGCTTCCTTCGACGGTGAAGGCGAGATTACGACCGCCATCGATTATGTGGTTTCCGATGATCTTCCCGTTCTTTATATACTCACAGGTCACGGTGAGACAGAAATCGGAAGTCAGGTTTCGTCAGCAATTACCCGTGCAAACTATGAGGTTACAAAAGATTTCTCACTTCTGAATGTTGATGAAGTTCCCGATGATGCAGCTGCGATCATCATGAATGCACCCACGAGTGACATTTCGGATGAAGAGGCAACCATGCTTTCGGAATATGTTGCAAACGGCGGTAAGCTCTTGGTATTTTCAGGCACAAAGGAAGAAGGCGACTTTAATAACCTTTATTCACTGCTTGAAAATTATGGTGTTACGGTTACTGACGGTGTAGTGGTTGAGTCTGACAGAAATTACTACGCATTCCAGGCTCCCTACATCCTGCTTCCCACCATTGAATCTTCCGACATCACGGATGCCTTAAGCGAAAACAACAGCTTCGTACTTGTCGGTATAGCACAGGGTCTACAGGTTGGTTCAAACAACAACGGTGCAACGGTAACAAGCCTTCTTTCTACATCCGATACGGCGTTCTCGAAGGCAGAAGGCTATTCGCTTACAAGCTACGACTATGATGAAACGACAGATACAAACGGCCCCTTCTCTCTTTCGGTTGCAATTGAAGACGGTGACGGAAAGATGGTCTATGTAAGCTCCGATTTCTTTACGGACGACACCTATGTATCCTACTCATCGGGTGCCAACACGGACCTTACGCTCAACGCACTTTCCTGGATGATTGGCGAAACAGATTCAATCTCCATCAGATCAAAGTCGCTTGATTACAATTACTTAACCATCAGTGATTCCGATGCTCTCAAGATCAAGATCTGCTTAATCGGTGTCATCCCGCTTATCTATCTCATCTATGGTATAGATGAAGTTGTTAGAAGGAGGAAGAAAGCATGAAACGAAAAAGAACAATGATTGTCGCAGTCAGCGTACTTGCTGCATTGATAGTCGGCATATTTGTGA
Source organism: Lachnospiraceae bacterium (assembly GCA_963605385.1). GTDB lineage: Bacteria > Bacillota > Clostridia > Lachnospirales > Lachnospiraceae > UBA1258. The sequence continues at coordinate 10,900 of CAVCUM010000018.1, read as the reverse complement.
TAAACAAGGTAGAAAAGCATGTGGATTCCTTAAATTCCATCGACGAAGTAATTATAAGCCTTGACGGCAACGAGGTTTCGAAGTTTGAATGGACGATTGATGGAGAAACACTCGGATTTGAAAAATCCGATGATGCCTGGGTTGACCCCGACGATAAAGACTTTCCGGTAGACAATGAACTGATTACCGAGTTTCTAAATGAATTCAGTGAGGTTCATGCAAGCTTTATAATCGACGACGTGGAAGACTTTAGCCAGTACGGTCTTGAAGCACCCGACGCATCGGTTACCTTCACTCTTTCCGAAGGCTCCCTTACGGTTGACCTTGGCTCCTATTCGGTAATGGATGAAAAGAGATACGTATCGATTGGTGACGGAAAGGTTTACTTAATCGATACGGATTTACTTGAGAATGTGTCTGTTGAAAGAGACGACTTCATGCTTCACGATACGCTCACTGAAATGACTCAGGTTACCGAATTCGAGGTATCCGGCGAGTTAAATACCGACCTTGTCTATGATGAAGAAGGCGATTACACCTACACGGATATCTACAACTATTACCTGGTTGAAAGTGGGAATCACCTCCCCGTAGCAGACGACTCAGCAGAGGAATACATTGGAAACCTTACGGATCTTACCTTTAAGACCTATGCGACCTATACCGCATCTACCGAGGATTTGTCTTCTTACGGACTTGACTCTCCCGCTCTTACGATTACGGTAGACGGTTATGTGACAGATGAAGAAACCGAGGAAAATACCGATGTTTCAGAAAACGTTTATATAGGCTACGTAATTGATACGGAAACTGAGGTTGAAGAAGGTGAAGATCCCGCCAAGCTTGTTTATTTAAGAGTCGGTGATTCAGAAATCATCTACAGTGTTTCGCAGACCGTTTACGATACCCTCATCAAGGGTACCTACAACGACCTACGTCCTTCGGACCTTGTTTACATCGACGAGGAAACCGTGACACAGGTAAGTGCAACCTTAGAGGATGTTGCTTATCAGATTGACTACGTAGTTCCCGAAAAAGAAAAGGACGATGAAGAAGCTGCAAGAGAATATACCTTAAATGATTACTCCGTAAGCATTAACGGAATCATCTCCTCACTTAACTCCTGCAACGTTTTAAACTTCGAACCGGAAAATAAAAAAGGATCTCTTGAATTTAGCATATCCGTAAAGCTTGACAGAGAGAAATACGATTCGGTTGATGTAAGCTTCTACCGCTACGACGGAGACTACTGCCTTGCAACGGTTAATGGCGAAGAAATCGGTCTTGTGAACAGAAGTGAAATGACCGCAGTTCGCGAAGCCTTCACGAGTGTTGTTCTTAACCTGGGAAAGGACACCGAAGAAACCGAAACGACTACGGAATAAGTCTTAAGAAATGGGATTGAAGTTTCTACATGGTTATAAAGAGTTTCGCTTGCGAAACTCTCGCACCGAGCGCGGTCGCCTAGGCGACATATACATTTCGCGCGAGTGTGCATCCTCGCGGAGCGTTTTTACTGTATAGAAACGGAGTTTCTATATAGTAAAAAGAATCCTGCTTTGCAGGATTCTCCGCCTGCGGCGGGTCGCCTCAAGCGACATCTGCCTTTCCGCCGCAGTGCGATCCTCGCGGAGCGTTTTTACTGTATAGAAACGGAGTTTCTATACAGTAAAAAAAACCTGCCGGTCTTAAATCGGCAGGTTTTTTATTCCCCAAAATCAGTTTATGCATTTTCAAGCGAAGCAGACAGCCAATCCTTTATCTCGGGCTTGGACTTTCCGAGTACAAAGGCTATCTCGCTTATAAAGTTGTCTTCCATGACCTTGTAATACTTTTCATCCGTGGCAGTGGGCTTCTTTCCTTCCGCAAGACGTTTAACCTTTCGTCCATGAATATTCTTTATAAGCCCTGCAAGCTCATGCAGATTGCAGCCTTTAATAATGTCCTTGTAAACAACCTCTCTGTGTTTCTCGTCTTCTATGACGGTTTCCGTGATTAAAGGAAATTCCTGTACAAGCTTGTTGATGTCGTCTTTGGTATTAACAGGTCTCATTACCTTGTCATTGTCCACCGGCACATAAACCTTACTGCCTGCCGTCTTAAGCGATGTAAGAAAATAATACTGCTTATTCTTGTCAGCACCCGAAATCGCAATCGGACCGATACTCTTAATCTGGCAAATACCGCCCGACACATGAACTACATACTCATCAATCTTATACATGTTTCCTCCTTCTTAAAAATTTCCCGTCTACCTAAACAGTATAACAAAAAAAGTCGTTTTTTGTAAGCTGAAATTTTCAGCCGGCCAATGCCTGTAAGCCTCATAAGCTAAAGTCAATCAAAGCATTCCGTTTTCTTTAAGCTCACTTATATACCTTTCAAGGGCATCCTCCCACTTTGGAAGTCTTTCAAAACCGGCCTTTGTGAGTTTTTCCTTTGACATGCGGCTGTTAAAAGGTCTTACTGCCTTTGATACGCCGTATTCTGCGGTAGTAACCGGCTTGACGGTAATCGTTCCTATGCCTGCTGCCTTAAAGATTGAAACCGCAAAATCATACCAGGAAATAAAACCTTCATTCGTAGCATGGTAAATTCCGTATTTGTCGGTCTGAACCATATCGACCAGCAGTCTTGCAAGATCGTAAGTATAGGTCGGCGACCCGAACTGATCGTTTACAACCGTTAAGGTGTCATGAGTCTTTGAAAGATTCAGCATCGTCTTTACAAAGTTCTTTCCGTTTATACCAAACACCCAGGCTATACGCACGATGAAATATTTATCCAGCGTGCTTATAACGGCATTTTCACCATCCCTCTTTGTAAGTCCGTAAACACTTACCGGATCTGTCGGATCGTCAGGTTCAAAGGGGCGTTCGCCCTGTCCGTTAAATACATAATCCGTGGAAATCTGTATCATCTTAATGTCAAGCTTTTTGCAGGTGCGTGCGATGTTTAAGGGTCCTTCGACATTCACGCGTCTGCAAACCTCAGCGTTGTCTTCCGCCGCATCGACTGCCGTATAAGCCGCACAGTGAATAACCGCATCGGGACTTACCGCCGTAATGACCTTATCGACGCTTTCTTTATCCGTAATATCCATCTCATCGATGTCGACACCGACCGCCTCAAAGTTTCTTTTTTCAAGTTCTCTTACCACATCATAGCCAAGCTGTCCCTTGACTCCCGTTACCAAAACCTTCATATTATCTCCTTAAAAAAGTCTTATTTCAAAGGTAAGCTCCCTGTCCTTTGACGAATCCAGCAAATATTCATCGTGTACAGGTGCTCCCCAGGAATCGTCGCCTCCGACACCCATCTGTCCTTCCATGATGCGTATCCAGGTGTAATTTCTTTCCGGAAGCTCATCCAGGTGTTCCGCACTGTCAAGTTCAAATGAACTGTAAGGAAGGAAGCCAAGCTCAAAGGTTCCCTTTACCGGGGCAAATAAAATTCCATGTCCCTCATCATTTGTAAACTTTGCATACCTTACGCCGGTTCGATTGCCCACTTCCTGCGGAATCAGGTAGGGCGTTAAGTTGTCGCCTACGGTTTCATTGAAGACATCCGTGAAAACTCCATTGTCCCTGTCGCGATAATTTTCACCTGGTCCCTTACCGAAATACTCTACCGTGTCATATTCCTTTGAAACCTTCATCTCAAAGCCATACAAAGGCAGGGTCGGCAGGCCGTCTTTTCCGAAGTACTTAATCGTGACTTCCATTCTGCCCTCGGGATATGCCTTATAAAGGATTTCAGAATGAAGCGATTCATCGTCCGGATGTCTGTAATCGTACCTTGCAAGGATGTATTCTCCCATATCCTTGTATTCTGTAAGCTTACCTATCTGGTAACGGCTGAGCATATGCCAGATACACGCCTTCTTATCAAGTCCGAAGCCCTTATCATTGTCCGTATATGCCCTAAAGAAGGTAGGCATAGGCGGAAGCGTAACTATCTCCTTGCCACCGAATTTAAGTGATACAAGACCCGTTCTGCTTCTTCCTCCGTTCTTTTCAAACATGTAGGCACACTCTTTAGAAACTGCTCCGAAATTGGAAATACCGTCGGCAACATGCTTAAATTCCGCCTTTCCCATATCGGTCAGGAAGGGATTTGCATAGGCAAGCTTACCAGACTCACCGAAAGTCACCATGTAGCCGGCCTTTGCCCACTTTGTATCGTATTTTTCAAGCATCTCTACCCTGAATACATAGTCGGCTTCAGCCTTTAATTCAGTTGAAAATTCCGTGTTCAGTGCTATCTTCTCGCCGGGATTTACCGATACATCCTCAAATTCCTTTTTGTAAATCTCCTTCCCATTTTCCAAAACCTTATAAAGAAAGCTGTATCTTGACAAGTCAATGAACAGATTCCTGTTTTCGACTGTTATTTCTTTATCCGTGGCAGACAGCTTTACGTTTGCATAAAGCTCCTTTGCCTCCGCCATCTTGGGCGATTCGGTTCTGTCGGCAAACATTAGGCCGTTTGTCGAAAAACAATACTGTGTCGGTCTGTCTCCGAAGTCACCGCCGTAGCCTAAGCGCTTTTTACCGTTATGCTCCTGCCAGATTGCCTGATCGACAAAGTCCCAGATAAATCCGCCCTGATACATGTCATACCTGTCTTCAAGATCGGTATACAGCTTCATGCCGCCCAGAGAATTGCCCATTGCGTGCATGTACTCGCAGCTGATATAGGGCTTGTCCGGATTACCTGAAAGATATGCATCAATTTCTGCAGGCTTTGCATACATATGCGAACAAACGTCGGTCGATCCGGCTGAAGGCGGATAATTTACACAGCCTTCATAGTGCACAAATCTCGTGTCGTCCTTTTCTCTCAAAAAATCATGCATGGCGATGAAATTGTCCCCGCCGAAAGACTCGTTTCCAAGCGACCAGAGTAAAACCGCCGGATGGTTCTTGTCTCTCATAAACATGGAATTTGCCCTGTCAATAACGCAGTCCGTCCATTCAGGCTTCGACCACGGAATAACATGCTTTTCGCGGTCCGGGTACTCTATTCCCCAGGTTCCGTGTGTTTCCATGTTGGTCTCGTCTATCATATAGATGCCGTATTCATCGCAAAGCCTGTACCAATAGGACTGATTTGGATAATGACAGGTACGAACGGCATTTATATTGTTTCTCTTAAAGGTAAGGATGTCTTCAAGCATCTCCTCCTTTGAAGTGTGTCTTCCGTTTATTGCGGAGAAGTCATGCCTGTTAACGCCCTTAAAGATAATTCTTTTTCCGTTTATAAGCATAAGCTTATTCTTTATTTCAAAGGTTCGAAAGCCCGCACTCGTAACCGCGATTTCGATTATCTGACCCTTTTCGTCCTTAAGAACAAGCTTTACCGTATAAAGATTCGGTTTCTCAGCACTCCATGGTTTAACATTTAGCCCCTCGATGTGAAGTCTGGCATTCTCACCTGATATTTCCGCCGATGCTTCAAAAACCTTCCTGCCGGTGTCCTTGTCATCAAGCTCTACCTGTACCGTAGCGGGATTTCCATGCAAAGAAGCATTTACGTCAAGTATGCCCTTATCATAAGAAGCATTGAGAAGAGCCTTCACGAATACATCCTTCACATGAGCCTTCGGTATTGCATAGAGATATACATCTCTGAAGATACCGAAAAACCTGAACATATCCTGATCTTCAAGCCAGGAAGCACTGCTCCTCTTATAGCATTCAACGGCGATTCTGTTGCGTCCGCCGTGGACAAATTCCGTTATTTCAAATTCGGTGGGCGTGAAGGAATCCTCACCGTACCCTACGTATTTACCGTTTACAAAAAGTCTGAAGGCCGTCTCTACTCCCTGAAAGGATATAAACAATGGCTTTCCTTCAAGGTTCCTTGATACCCTGAAATCAGTCGCATAGCTTCCGACCGGAGCATCGTCTTTTGAAATCTGCGGTGGAAAGAGCTGTTCTTTTCCGTCCCACGGATATTCGATATTCGTATAGTGAATGGTGTCATAACCCTGAAGTTCGATATGCCCCGGCACCTTGATGTCGGCAAAGTCCCGAAGGTCATACCTTTCTTCATAGAAGTTTTCCGGTCTTTCATCCAGATTTTTCGAATATTTAAATTTCCAAATGCCGTTTAAGCTCTGTCTTAACGGCATATCCTCGCCCAGGTCAGTTTCTTTTTCATGCTCATAAAAAAAATGGTCCGAGTGGGCCGGCACTCTGTTTTCACCGAAATTTCGAGGATTTTCAAGATACTCTTTCAGTTCATTTCCTGTCATACTCATACCTTCCTATTTGCAGTGTAAGTTCTTTTTCTATTTTTTCGTACGTCCGCTTAATCCCCTTGTCGTTCTCTTTGAGAAGTCTTAAAAACTCGGTCGGCGTACAGGAAAATTCCCTTTTAAATGCCCTGTTAAAATAGCTTACGTTGTTAAAGCCGGACTCAAGCGCCAGTGTCGAAATCGTATCCACCGATTCAGGGTTCTTATAAAGCCTTCGTGCCGCCCTGTATATACGAAATCGTATCAGGTAATCGACAGGCGACATGCCGAGAACTCTTTTAAAGCATCGTAGGCATTCGTTTGATCCGACATAAATTTTATCCGAGATATCATTAAGGGTAATGCTCTCTTTGTAATTGTCGTGAATATAGGAAAGAGCCTTCCTTACACGAAGCTCATCACGTGATGCCTGCTTCACGGCACCTATATCCCCATCCGATTCCTTTATATAGTCGATAAAAAAAGCCCACAGGTAGCAAAGATATGCTTTTATAAGAATCTCGCGACCTATTTTGTTTGAACCGTTTATCTGGATGATATCTTTAATCTTGTCGATTGTGCTCTCCCCCAAAAGCGTATCGTTACGAATCGGTAAGCATTTGAGCACATCGTCGGAAACGGGCTGATTATAATATTTAAGTGCAAGATATTCGTTTCTCTTGCCGACTACTATCTCAGGTTTAAATTCAATACTTACATAAACCGTTTCCTCTTCCTCTGTCGAAGTAAGCCGGTAATAAGCGCCTTCCAAAACCAGCATGGCTTCACCCTGATGAACCTTGATGACCCTTTTTTGCTCCGATACCCTTAAAGTGCCGCTTGCAACATATATAAGCTCTATTATTCCCGGTTTTTCCTGCCATTCGCCAAACGGTCCGTCTTCCTTCGAACGAACATTTCTTGCAATCCTGACCGGAAAGCCCGCATTGTCAAACTGGTTTAAATTATTTTCCGACATATCTATCCTTCAAAGTACTTTTGGACAAGCCTTACCATGTCCTTGTAATCCTTTGTGCCCATTGTTTCGACACTCGAATGCATCGAAAGCTCACAAAGTCCTATATCCGCCGTTCTCACTGAAACATGAGACGTCGAAATATTGCCGAGTGTGGAGCCTCCCGCAACATCCGAATTGTTGGAATAATTCTGCAGGAAAATTCCCGCGTCCTTAGCAAGCTTTCTGATATATGCCGCGCTGTATGCGTCGGTCGTATACTTCTGATTGCCGCTGAATTTAAGCACAACACCCTTATTGATATATGGTCTCGATGTAGGGTCCGCCTTTGAAGGCATTGCCGGATGAACCGCATGCGCATTGTCCGCGGAAATGTTGAAGCTTTCGCTTATAAGCTGTATGTATTCCGATTTGGATAAAGAAAACGACTCGCAAATTCTTACAAGTACATCCTCAAGGAAGCTCGAACCCGCACCCTGCTTCGTCTGACTTCCCACTTCCTCATTGTCAAATACCGCTAAGACCTTTACATACCTTGAAGCCTTTGACTTTATAAGGCCCTTAAGCCCTGCAAATACACAGGCCTGGTCATCAAGCCTTGGACTTACCAAAAGTTCTTCATTTTTCCCCGCAAACGTTCCTTTTTCACGTGCATAAAGAAACAAATCACGGCCCAGTATGGCATCTGCCGGCACTCCAGCTTCCTGCGCTATAAAATCATTAAATTTACCTACCGAAGAAAAATCTCCGAACAATGGAAGCATATCATTCTGTGCCAAATATTTCTTTCCGGAATTGACTTCCGGATCCATATGAGGAGCCACGTTTGGTATGATGCATAGGTCTCTGTCAATGTTAATAAGCTTTTCTGAAAGTCTGTCTTCATCAAGAAAAACAATACGGCCCGCTATCGATAAGGGTCTGTCAAGCCAGGAAGAAAGAATCATTCCGCCGTACTTTTCAACATTAAGTCTTACAAGATTGTCTTCAAATACCATCTCGGGATTCTCTTTAATGCGAAAGCAGGGTGAATCGGAATGAGCGCTGAACACATGAAAGCCTTCGATTGCATTTTCCTTCGGGATTGAAAAAGCAATGAGACTCGAAGAATTCCTGGTCGTTACATACGATCTGCCCGGTTTAATGTCCCAACTGCCTGCTTCGGAAAGCTCCAGATACCCTTCTTTTTCCAGCTCGCGCTTAACCGTATTTACACAATGAAAGGCTGTAGGACTTTCATTTACGTGATTTATAAGTTCAAGTAATTCTTCCATATGATCACCTCCGAATTAACTCCTCAATCCCAATCTGACTGAATTAATTTTATCACTCGAAAATAAAAAAGTAACTACAAACAAGACATAGTCTGCCGACTCATAAAAAACCCGTTCCTTGTACTCCTCAAGCATCATAATCGGAACCAATTGCCGGTTTTGGCAGCAAAGCCTCGTATAGCTTCGGAACTATCACGTTTAAGGACTCAGCTGTCATCATCTCGTCATGCTCTTTCGGAGTCATAATCACTTCAAGCTTATCCCTGTCACAGTAGTTTTCATAATTACCTGCCTTAAGCCTCATCATCTTCTGCCAGTACTTAAGCACTTTGCCGCTTGCGGCCTCTGGTGTATGCTCAGGTTTAAAATACATAACATGCCCACTGAAATGCTTCGGCACATGATTGTTTAGTTCCCATGCAACACGTGCAGAGTTGGCTATAATTGCCTCCAGCATCCCGTTATCCCTAAGCTCCTTAAATAAAGGGCTTGTCTCGAAATAGGTCCTCTTAAGGCCTGCCTGCATCGGTGCCGCAAGGCGCTTAAGCTCAGGATTAGCCAGAGTATGCGAATCCAGCATAATCAGATGCTCCACTCTGTCCCCCGAAGCCTCAAGCTGACATGCCATCTCATGGGCTACCACTCCTCCGTAGCACCAGCCTCCGAGAATATACGGTCCTTTCGGCTGATATTTTTTTAAGATTTCTATGTACTTGGCGGCTACTCCTTCTATTCCGCTGCATATGTGGTCGGGATGATACATATTGTAAGGTTCAAACACCGCAAACGAAAAATCCTTTTTTATTCTATCTGCAAGACTGTAATAAGCTGCACTTCCGGTATTTCCGGTATGTACAAAAAAAATCTTTTTTTCCGGCTTGTCGGAATAAACACATATCTCGGACTGCATATCGAGGCCTGGATTTCCTGATTTATCGCCGCTGTTAACAAGGGAGGTATTTTGTACATCTGCGCCTAAAGTTTCGGTGTTGGCTGAATTTTCTCCTATCCGTGCTGCCTCTCTGATGATTTCTGCCCAGTTTTCTATCTCCGTATCAAGAGGATAATGCTTTAGTAAAAGCTCCATCATATCGGCAAGGATGACTCTTAGCTCGCCTATGCCGTAAGCAAGCTTATTTACAGCGACGAAAAGCCACGAGCCCTCCTCTCCGCGATTCACGCTAGTTACGAAAAACAGCGGAGTAAACTGAAGATCTGTATCTGTTGCCATATCCTCACAGGCTACAAGTTCATTTACAAAAGAATAATCCGTTCCTATGCTTGATATAATCTTTAGCGGAATGCTTCGATTTGTTATAACGGACTGAAAGACAGATACCCCGTGATATGCCACCGAAGTCCTAAGCTCCGGGTGCCTTTTCCCAAGCTCATTCAAAACAGTCCTGAGCTTACTCTCACTAAGTCTGCTCAATGTTTCAAACATGTACCGTCTAAACGGTACAGGTCTATCCGGGTGCGTAAGCATATTGCACAGCATATCATCCTGAGCAGGGGATAGCGGTCCAACCTCCTCTATTTCCTCGCCGTGCTCACGATAAGCCTGCTTTACCGTCTCATATTCCTCTGCACTCCACAAACGCTCGTACCTTATTCTTGCTTTCTTGGCTATCTCTCGCAATGACGGAAGTGAAAGTATCTCATTGCTGCTTATACTTATTCCCTGTTCCTTTAGATTCGCTGAAAGTTCCATGGCGCGAAGCGAATCCCCGCCCAGCCCGGTGAAGCTGTCCTCCGGGCCAATCGCACCCTGCAGTCTTAAAAGATATCCGGTGCTTTCAACTACACGTAGCTCTGCTTCGCTCTCAATTCTCCCCAAACGATGAACTGGCAGCTTGGGACTTGGAAGCTCATCTCTTATCACCTTCCCGTTGGCATTACGCGGCATACTCTCTACGCAGGTCCAAAGATCCGGCACCATATAGCTTGGCAAAAAAGATAAAATTTCTCTTGTTACTGCCTCCGTATCGTAGCTTTTTTCAGATTCGTAATAGCAGACAAGATGATCTATTCCGTTCACATTTTTTAGAACGACCACAACCTGTCCCACATGCAGCTTAAGATTTACAAACGCCCTTGAAACCTGATTTTCAACCTCACCTGTCTCTATGCGAAAGCCGCGAAGCTTTACCATATTGTCGATTCGACCGAGTATATAATAGCGTCCGTCCTCATCGCGGCGCATCAGATCTCCTGTGCGAAAATACAGCCTGTTATTAATCAAAATCCATTTTTCTTTTGTAAGCTTTGGAAGCTTAAGATAAGCCTTAGACATTCGCTCATAGTAAAGAAGAAGCTCACCTGACTCGCCGTCTTTAACTTTCTCAAGCTTATCGTTGACTATAAGTGCCTCTGCTCCCTGTGTAAGATACCCTATAGGCATAACGGGCT
>CAVCUM010000017.1:0-36291 GCA_963605385.1 Lachnospiraceae bacterium | reverse complement strand
AGAAGTCAGAGGCGCCGAGGCGATTGATATGCTGCAGGCAATGAATACGGGACATGACGGCTCTCTCTCCACAGGACATGCCAATTCCTGCAAGGATATGCTGTCAAGGCTTGAAACCATGGTCCTTTCAGGACTCGAAATTCCGCTAAATGCCATAAGAGGTCAGATAGCAAGCGGAATCGACATTTTAGTTCACCTTGGCAGGCTTCGTAACAGGAAAAGAGTGGTACTCGAAATCTCCGAGCTTGACGGTGTTGAGAACGGCGAAATCGTCTTGAGGCGACTGTTTAAGTGGAACGGACAGAGTCTGGAAAGGGAAAACGAGCTTAAGAATGTGGATAAGCTTATGGCTTAAAAGGAGTTTACGTGGATTATTTAAGTATAAAGCCTACTGTACGGCAGCTTCTTTGCGGAATAGGAATATATTTTGGACTCACGGGGGTTGTCGCGTTCTTTTTCTATAGGTCCTTAACAGCATGGCTTGTACTTGCACCCGGTTTTTTCTTTTTCCTTAAATGGTATAAGGGCAGTTTAATTATGAAACGGAAAAAGAAACTTCTTGATGAATTTTCGGAAACTCTTTTAAGCGTGAGTATCAACATGAAATCAGGATATTCCGCTGAAAAAGCATTTTTGGAAGCTTCCAAGGACATAGAACTCTTCTATGGAGAGAAAAGTCTGATGGCAGCGGAAATCGACAAGATGAAAAAAGGCTTTGGACTTAACATGAATCTTGAGGAGCTTATAGACGATCTTGCGAAAAGAAGCGGGGAAGAGGAAATTCTCATTTTCAGCGAGGTGCTCAAGAGCGCCAAGCGCAACGGAGGAAATATCACGGAGGTACTTCTTAATACGGCTGACAGAATTCGAGGTGAGATTTGCGTTGATAAAGAAATTGACACCATTATATCTGAAAAAAAGCTGGAGTTAAGAATTATGGAGGCCATGCCCTTCTTTATAATGGGCTATTTGGAGGTAACCTCCGTCGGATATTTTGAAATTTGCTATACGGGTCTTTTCGGGAGGCTTTTTATGACGGGATGCCTGCTTGCCTACATCGTGGCAATTCTGATTGGGGACAAAATACTGAAAATCAAAATATGAATAACAGGATTACGACAAAACATTTCTTTTTAATAGTCGGTCTTATGGTCATATCTTTGCTGCTTTACTTTACATCCGGCAGTGAAAGAGAAGTTCTGACCGACACCACTCTCCCTCTTGAAGCTCCCGACTCCGGGAACAAAAAATATACCTTTGAAGCAACGGTTGAAGGGGTAGAAATAGGTTCAACAGACATCAGTGTACCGGAGCGGGAGTATTCACAAAAGGAGTTGAAAAAACTATCGGATGAGGTTGCGGAGAAGGCCGTAGAAAAGCTTTTAAACGGGAATTCGGATCTTACAAAGGTGACTGAAGATTTGTGTTTCTTTGAAAGGATAGACGGGTATCCGTTCGAGTTTTCTTTTTTATGCGATTCACCGGAATGCATATCCGATGAAGGAGAAATTCTTTCGGCAGCACCCTTTGATACCGGGATAACCATTTCCTATGTATACGGCGACGTGATTAAAAGTTTTAAGGTTAAGATTAACGCGAATCCGGGGTTGGAAATTCAGGCGAGAGTATATAAAAATGCGATTCAGGCGAGTCTTGATGAAGCAGTAAATGTAACTGATGAAACAGTCAGCCTTCCTACGGAAGTCGATGGAAATACTGTCAGTTACGCTTACCCCGCCGTAAAGAGGAACTCTTTCTATCTTCTTTTTGGACCGGTAGCTTCGTTACTCATACTTATCGGGTCTAAGAGAGATGAAAAGAAGGCACTTGATAAGGAAAAAGAAGAAATTCTGAATGAGTATCCCGTGCTGCTTCAGAAAATGGCACTTTACCAGGCGACCGGTATGACCATCAGGAATATTTGGGCGACGATTTACGAAGAAGGGGTTATCAAGAAGGGCGAGAAAAATCCCATGTATCGAGAAATGGGCAGGACATTAAATGAGTTAAAGAGCGGAGTTTCCGAAGGCGTGGCATACAAGAGGTTCGGAGAAAGAACAAAGGTATCGGAGCTCATCAGATTTACGGCACTTTTGTCTCAGAACCTAAGGAAGGGAAGTAGCAAGTTAAAGGAACTGCTTGACGCAGAATCGGTAAATGCCTTTTCACAAAGAAAGCTAAGGGCAATCAAACTCTCCGAGGAGGCGGGAACGAAGCTTTTGTTTCCGATGATGCTTCTTTTAATGGAAGTAATGGTTCTGATAATGGTTCCGGCGTTTGTGAATATTTAAGGTAATAATTGCCCAAAGGGCACAATTAATATTTAGAAGGAGGAAAGCATGAAGACATTTAAGGATTTTTTGAAGGAAGAAGACGGAATGGGGACGGTTGAGGTGATACTCATAATTGTTGTACTGGTAGGCCTCGTAGTGATTTTTAAGTCGAAAATTACGGAAATTGTAAACTCCCTGTTCGACAAGATTACGAAGCAGACAAATGACCTATAAGGATGGGTATGTAACGGTATATTTTACGCTTCTTTTGACGGTGTTGTTTTCTTTTTTTACGGCTTTGATCTACGGCGTCAGGGAAAATGCAATGAGACTTAAAATCAATGAGACGGCGGATACTTCGGTTACATCCATGTTTGCGGAGTTTCAGCGTGAACTTTGGGAGCAATATGACCTTATATTTGTGGATGCCGGCTATGGTGGCAAGGCAGAATCACTGATTCTTACTGAGGATCATCTTAAAAGCTGCGCAACAAAAAACTTTGAGGAAGGCGGAAATACAATCTTTCACAGTACCGATTTGCTGGGACTTGAGTGTGACGGGGTAAAAACCTCAAAGATAAGATTTGCAACAGATAATAAGGGTGAGGCAATCAGGCAGCAGGCAGTGAGGGTTATGAAGTATCGCTGTTCCGTTGGTTACATTGAGAATTTGTATGAGTCGGTGTCGGACACAGTTAAGAGTCAGACCTTTAGCAGTACTCTTATGGAAGAAACCGTGGAAAAGGCTTCGGAGGCTGACGATTCTCTGCCCGAGTTAAAAAAGTGGACCAATACCCTGGACGGATGTGTATATAAGGAAACCGAGGTTTCCTCATTCAGTACATTGAGATCGGTTCTTTCAGATGTTTCCGCTATTTCAAAGTCAGCTCTAAATGAAGAGGGACTTGTAAGTAAGAGAGATCTCAATATGGGAAATTTTGATGCGGGTGAAGATCTTGATTTGATCAAAGCAGGGTTTTTTAAAGAGTATCTGCTTGAATATCTTTCAAATTTTCGAAATGAAAAAGAAGGAACCGTTTTAAAGTATGAAGTTGAGTACATAATTTCCGGACATGTGTCGGATGCGGAAAATTTGGAGGCTGTAGTAAACAGAATTCTCTTGATAAGGGAAGGGGCAAATCTGACGACTCTATTGTCTGACAGCCGGAAGATGGAGGAAATCAGGATATATTCGGAAGTATTGGCGGGTCTGCTTCTGTCGCCTGAAGCGGCACCTGCGATAGAGGCTCTGATTATCGGATCGTTAAGCTATGTGGAGAGCTTAAACGATGTGAGAGTTCTTCTTTCCGGAGGAAAGGTTCCCATGCTCAAGGAAGTAAGTGAGTGGCGCACGTCTTTTGCAAATATTTTTGTTCCTAAACGGGATACATCGAGTTACGAAAATGGAATTGACTACGTCGATTATCTGAGAAGTTTTCTTTATCTTGAAGACACAGAAAAAGAAACGGAAAGATTCATGGATATTTGTGAAGCCAATGTCAGGAACCTTACGAAAAACAGTGATTTTCGGCTTGATTATTGCTTTGATGCGTGGGACGGCAGTCTGTCGGTTGTGAGCAGTGCGGGGTACGCATACACGGTGAGTAAGTCTAAGGACGTCGAAGACTGAGAGAAGATTATAAGGAAATCAAATCTGTAAATTAATAAAGAGGATAATTGCGATATTCTTTCCGCAAACCTTAAAAATTTTAGAAAGGAATAAATCTCTCCTATGCCTATGAACGAGCGGGAAGGGTATCGTAATTATCCTCTTTTTAAAAATTCAAGATACAAAGGTTCCGCAACGGTTGAGGCTCTTTTTGTAATGCCTGTGGCATTCTTGTTTGTACTGGCAATTGCCTGGTTAATGGATATATACCGGATTCATTCTCAGATAGGTGCTATAGTCTATGACTCCGGAAGCAAAATGGTTGAATATTCCTATCCTTATCTTGAAGCAGGTAAAGAAGAGGATGAAGACGGAAGTCTGCTTTCAGGCTTTGTGGGCGAAGCAGCAATTTCTCAGGCGGTCGTATACAGGAACATCAAGGAAAGCAATACTTTTAATGAAATCGACAATCTGCTCTGTTCGGTAAATTATGAGGAGTCGGATAATTCTCTGACCGTGGAGGCTCACTACAGAGTCAATCCGCCGGTATCACTTGATTTACTTGATGGGATACGGCTTACAAACACCTTTTATTCCAAGCTGTATGCGGGATATGTAAATAACAGCGAGGAAGAAACCGATGAACTCATCTACGTCACCAAGGACTCGGAAGTATATCATACTTCGTGCAATTGCAGAGCACTTAAGACCACTGTTGAGGCGATAGGTACAAGCGGGGTTAATGGGAAAAGAAACGAAAACGGGGCAAAATACTATCCGTGCGCTTTTTGTAAAGACGAAGAACTGGGGAGTCTGGTTTATATAACTCCGTACGGTACGAGATATCACAGGAGTCACAATTGCTCGAGCCTCAACACAGCAATTTACACTATTAAAAAGTCAGAGAAAGGGGACAGGAGAAAATGTTATTTTTGCGAATGATTAGGGGAAATATGGAAGTATGGCAATGGGTGCTGCTTTTGACAGTCCTGTTACCTATGGCAATAAAGGATTTCAGAATAAAAAAAGTAAACGGATACATATGTCTGATAAGCATTCTTTCGGCGCTCTCCATAAGGGTGTTTGTAGTGGGCGAGGCGGACATAATTATCCTTTTGGACCTTATTCCAGGTGCCGTTTTTTACATAATGAGTGTTGCCACGAAGGGTGCAGTGGGTAAGGGTGATGCACTTGCACTGATGTTCATAGGAAGCGTCATGGGCTTCAAATTGGAGCTTACGGCACTACTGATTTCCTTGCTTTGTTCGGCGGCCATCGCTTTGTTTCTTTTTGCATTCAGAAAGGCAGGTAAGGATACGGAAATTCCGTTTGTTCCCTTCCTTTCGATAGGTGTAATTACAGGAGGACTGATATGAAGAGGCTTAAGGGTTCATTTACGGTTGAAGCGGTGCTCATTATGCCATTTCTCATAGTAATCAGTATCGTGTTTATTTATCTGCTGATTTTTATATATGACAGAACATTGATCGTGCAAGATGTAAACAGCCTTGCCACAAAGATTAAATCAAGTACGGATACTGGGGAAACGCTTGAAATATGTAAGGAAGAGTACAAGGTAATCAGTGAAGAGCATCCATATCTGGCACTTGATGACATTACTCTTAAGGTTGATGCGGGGCAGAAAGAAAGCATCATAACCTTGTCAGGGGAGTGGAAAGTGCCGGTATATTCGGGATTTTCACAAAATATCACATATCAGAAAACGGAAAGCCATTCCGATCCGGTGGAAATTATGCTCAGGACGCGTGGCATTACAAAAGCGTGGGAGGAAAAACAGGATGAATGATATTAATGCTGTTGTGGAGGACAATCACATAATTATCAGAGATTATGCTCCTTCTGAGAATGCGGGATACAAGATAAAGATGCTCTCGGAAAATGAGATAAAGGGTATTCTTCCAGTAGAAACAAGACGGATAAACGATGAAAAGCAGATATATATTGATATAACGGGAAGAGAAAGCCTGGCAAGATACTTTGAAAGCCGACTTGCCGACAGCGACGAGATAGAAAAGCTTTTCGGCGCACTCTATCACATAAGTCTTGAAGCTGAGAGGTTTCTGATAGAAGAAGAGGATCTGCTGCTTAGTCCGGAGATGATTTTTAAGAATTACATCACGGGAGATTTTGATTTTATTTGCCTCCCCGGGGAAAAAGAAAATAATTGTTGCGGAATGAAGGAGCTGATTCGGTGTCTTTTAATGCATCTGGACAACACAAACGAACGCCTTGTAAAGGTCATGTATTCGATAAGCCAAATGTATGAGTGTTCGAACCCCAAATGCAGGGTTGCGTACGAATATTTTTGCGAGGAAGCTTTCGAAAAAGAAAATGTCGTTGAGACGGAAGAAGAGCTTAAAGACGATACGAAATTGGGTATTTACATACCGAGCTTTAAAGAATTTCTTGCAGCGTTTATGTGTCTTGCGGGGGTATCGTTACTGGGAATCAATTTATACATTCGATTGCTTACAGCCTAAATAATCCATAAACTACTTCTGAAGATGTACATTCTTGTGGTAGAATGGAAATATGTATGAACAGATAGAAGAGACACTTTTAAATAATCATTACAATAAATTAGACTTTGCCCAAGATATTGATGGTCTCAGGATGTACATGGATGCCACCGTAAGCTATGTAAATGTCATCCTGCTTGCGGATATGAGACGTATCAGTCATGAAAATATCAGTCAGATCAGGGATTCCTTTAAGGTAGAAACAAACTTTGGCAGTGTGGGAGTTCATTTTTTTGCTCTTTGCATGATTGACAGTTATGAGGACGCAGAGGGCATGCAGTTAAAAGAAGCAAAGGCTGCGTGTGAGGAAACCTCGTTTGCCTGGATTTATGATATGGGAAATAAGTCCCTAATGATTTTCGATGGACAGGCCGAGGACTTTTACGGCCTCAAGGGCCTTCTTGAAAATATGTGGTCTTTTGATTATATAGAGAATCCTTCCGGTGACGTTGAAAAGGGCAGTTACATTTCGAATCTGAAGGATGGCATAAAGAACCTTCCGAAGGCAACGTCAGTAATGGTCTTTATAAATGTCGTTGTCTTTGTCTTATGTACTTTTACCGGAACTTTGCTTTATAATAAGGGAGCGGTTGGGTTGAGCCTTCTAACTTCGCCTACGCAATGGTACAGGATTATTACTTCACTTTTCCTTCATGCAGATGCGGCCCACATTTTTGGCAATATGGTGCTTTTGTATTTTCTTGGCGACATTGTAGAAAAGGAAATCAAGCCGTGTAATTTTTTGCTTGTGTATTTCCTATCCGGGATCATGGGATGTATTTTCACCTTTATAAATGAGTATTTAACCGGTAATCCTGTGATAGTAATAGGTGCAAGCGGAGCTGTTTTCGGGCTTTTGGGAGTATTGCTTTCGCTTGTAATATTTAAAAGAATCAAGAGATCCACAATGCCGATAGGGCGTGTTATGGTCGTAACGGTATTTACACTGGTTGAAGGCTTTGGGCGTGCGAATACCGCAAACTTTGCACATCTTGGCGGACTGTGTACCGGGGTTATTTTTGGAATAGTTTATTGTTTGCTGACTCGAAATTTGTCAAAGGAGAGCTTATGAAGATTAATATTTATTATGGCGGAAGAGGCCTGATTGATGATCCGACGCTGTTTGTAATAAATAAGATGCAGGCCGTGTTGGAAGAGCTTCATGTCACTGTGGAAAGATTTGATCTTCACGAGCTTAAGAATACCATCACAACGCTTCCTCAGACATTGAAAAGCGCAGACGGAGTAATTCTTGCAACCACGATAGAGTGGTTTGGCATCGGCGGTTACATGCAGTCGTTCTTGGATGCATGCTGGCTCTATGCCGATAAGGAAAAGCTTTCCAAGATATACATGTGTCCGATAGTAATGGCTACGACCTACGGAGAGAGGGAGGGCAAGCTTACCCTTTCGAATGCGTGGGAAATTTTAGGCGGTCTTCCCTGCAGCGGAATATGCGGGTATATTGAGGACGTGGAACTCCTTGAAAAAGAAGCATATATCAGACTCATAGAGAAAAAAGCGGAGAATATGTACAGGACCATAAATCAGAAGGTTCCTTCTCTTCCTGCATCAAACCAGGCTGTAAAGCAGAAGAT
The DNA here is from genome assembly GCA_963605385.1 of Lachnospiraceae bacterium. Lineage (GTDB taxonomy): Bacteria > Bacillota > Clostridia > Lachnospirales > Lachnospiraceae > UBA1258. Next base: position 28,271 of record CAVCUM010000017.1, on the reverse strand, counting down.
CAACATGACCAAGAATGCCGATCTTACACCTCAGGAAACCGAGCAGCTTTCAAAATATGCCTCGGATGATGCATACGTTCAAAGGCAGAAAGAGGATATATCCGAGCTTGCAAGCATGTTCAGGGATATGATGGGCAAGAATGATCAGGACGATACCACGGAATTTATAGAAGAGTTCGAGGAGTCCTTCCATTCTGAACCCAATTCGGATGTTTCTTTTTGCTTTAATATATCCGGCAAGGAAAAACCCTTGTATATAGCGGTCGAGGGGACCGAGCTTAAATGTGTATATAAGGCGGGAGCTTCGGCGGATGTTGAAATCTCTATAGACCATGACAAGCTGTCAGCTATTACCAAGGGTAATATGACCTTTCAGAGAGCTTTTATGGCAGGCGATATGAAGATGAAGGGTGATTTTAAGGCCCTGAGGCTTTTGGATATCTTGTTCGTATTCTAAAAATTTTACTCGGAGGACAGTCACATGAAAAAAGACGATTGTATTTTTTGTAAGCTTGCAAACGGTGTTTTTGCAACAAATTCAATTTATGAGGATGAAGATTTTAATGTAATTCTCGACGCTTCTCCCGCAAACAAGGGGCATGCTTTAATACTTCCGAAGGAGCATTTCACGGATGTATTTGACATTGACGAGGAGCTTTTGGGTAAGGCAATGAAGCTTGCAAAGAAGGTTGCCTTAAGACAGACCGAAGCTCTTAAGTGTGATGGAGTAAACATTATTCAAAACAACAAAGAGGCTGCGGGACAAAGTGTTCTTCATTACCACCTGCACGTGATTCCACGGTTTAAGGATGACAACCAAAAGATGCTTTGGACACCGCACGAAGCCGATGAAACAGAGCAAAAAGAAATCTGTGACAAGCTTAAGTTTTAACATTAAAAAGGATGAGTTTCAAGCTCATCCTTTTTGTATCTAATTATACTTTTCAATCAATTCCATAATTGTCTTTATGGGATCGGCGAGGGAAGAAGAATCCATGGCTTTTATGAATTCATCCTTAGCGTCGTACAGCTTATTTACAGCTTCAATTAAAGAATCTTTCGTCATATCCTCTTCTCTAAGAACCATTGAGTAGCCTTGGGCTTCAAACGATTGCGCATTTAACAGCTGGTCGCCGCGGCTTCCGGAGGTAGGGAGCGGAATCAACAGGTTTGGCTTTTTGATAGAAAGTATTTCACAGATTGCATTGGCACCGGCTCTTGAAATGACGAGATCTGCGGCTGCAAAAATGTCCTTAAGCTCATCTTTTATATATTCAAACTGCTTGTAGCCGGGTTTGTCGTTCAACGTTTCGTCAAGGTTTCCCTTGCCGCAAAGGTGGACTACCTGAAACCTTTCTAAAAGTATATCAAGTGATTCGCGCACACAGGCATTCACAGCCCTTGAGCCCTGACTTCCGCCGATTATCATAAGGACGGGCATGTCTTCTTTAAATCCGCATAAAGAAAGGCCTGTATCTTTGGAACCTTTGGAAAGCTCCGCTCTAATAGGGGTTCCGGTGAGGACACCCATTCCCTTTGGAATGTATTTCATGGTCTCCGGGAAGTTACAGCAGACTGCTTTTGCAAGCGGCATGCAAATCTTGTTTGCAAGACCCGGAGTAATGTCGGATTCGTGGATAATGGTCGGAATCCTGAGCCTTTGGGCTGCAGCCACAATCGGGACACTTACATAACCGCCCTTTGAAAAGACAATATCAGGTTTAAGCTTTCTAAGAGTGACTCTGGCTTCAAAGTAACCGTTGATTACCTTTGAAGGGTCAGTGAGGTTCTTAATGTCAAGGTAGCGTCTTAGCTTGCCCGAGGATACTCCGTAGTACGGAATATCATAGTCTGCAATGAGCTTTTTTTCTATTCCGTCTTTGGAACCGATATAGTATATTTCGTAGCCGGCTTCTTTTAAAGCAGGTAAAAGAGCGATGTTCGGGGTTACGTGTCCTGCGGTGCCTCCGCCTGTCAGTACAATTTTTTTAGCCATTTCATGCCTTCTTTGAAACGTATTCTTCCAAAGCTTTGGAAAGCTGATCGGGGCAGGAAGTTCCCTTTGCTCCGCACTTAATTCCCTTAAGCCTTGTGATTGCGTCGTTTACATCCATTCCCTTGATAAGGGCTGCAACTCCTTGTGTGTTTCCTGCACATCCTCCCAAGAATTTAACGTCTTTTATGGTATTTCCTTCGATTTCAAAATCGATGCCTCTTGCACAGACTCCTGACGGTTGATAATGCATTTCATTTCCTCCTGAAAATCTTAATTAATATGCCTCATTATATCCCCAATCCCGCCGCTCTGCAATTGAACTCTTATTGAAATGCTGTTTCGTTTTTAGTATAATTACCAAGAATTTTAAAGAAATGAACATTTAGGAGGCAAAAAATGGTTTCGTGGAACAATCTTGATACCTTGAAGAGCTTTGAAACTCTTTCAAAGGCAAAGCGAGTAAACCTTAAAGAGGTAATGTCAGGCGATAACGGAGCAAAAAGAGTAAAGAACTATTCAGTACCAATGGCCTGCACAATGGCATACAATTATGCTGCAAAGGCAGTAGACGATGAGATCGTCGATGATTTACAGGCACTTGCTGATGAGGCGGAGCTTATAGGTAAGTTTGAAGCTCTTTACAACGGTGAGGTGATCAACACAGGTGAAAAGAGACTCGTACTTCATCAGCTCACAAGAGGTCAGCTTGGCGGAAAGGTAGTGGCCGACGGAGTTGACAAGAGAGAATTTTATGTAGGCGAGCAGAAAAAAATTGCAGAGTTTGCCGATAAGGTTCACAACGGAGAAATCGTAAACGAAAAAGGTGAGAAGTTTACAACAGCAGTACAGATCGGTATCGGCGGTTCTGACCTCGGACCGAGAGCAATGTATCTTGCTCTTGAAAACTGGGCAAAGAAAACCGGCAACTTCAAGATGGAGGCTAAGTTTATTTCAAACGTAGATCCCGACGATGCGGCAGCAGTACTTAATTCAGTTGATGTTGCACATTCAATTTTCGTACTCGTTTCAAAGTCCGGAACAACTCTCGAGACGCTTACCAACGAATCCTTTGTAAAGGATGCTTTAAAGAAGGCAGGTCTTGATGCTTCAAAGCATATGATTGCAGTTACGAGTGAAACTTCACCTTTGGCAAAAAGTTCGGATTACCTTGCTGCTTTCTTTATGGATGATTATATCGGAGGACGTTATTCATCGACATCGGCAGTCGGCGGCGCAATTCTTTCACTTGCTTTTGGACCCAAGGTATTTGCGGACTTCTTAAAGGGTGCCGCAGAAGAGGACAAGCTTGCAACCAATTCCGATATCAGGAAAAATCCCGCAATGCTTGATGCATTAATCGGTGTTTACGAAAGAAACGTACTTGGATTTGGAGCAACTGCGGTTCTTCCTTATTCGCAGGCACTTTCCCGCTTCCCCGCACACCTTCAGCAGGCCGATATGGAGTCAAACGGAAAGTCTGTAAACAGATTCGGAGAGCCTGTAAACTATGTGACCGGTCCTATCATCTTCGGTGAACCCGGTACGAACGGACAGCATTCCTTCTATCAGCTCCTTCATCAGGGAACAGACATCATTCCTCTTCAATTTATCGGCTTCAGAGAGTCGCAGATTGGTACGGACGTTGATATTCAGGGAAGCACTTCACAAAAGAAGCTTTGTGCCAACGTTGCGGCTCAGATTGTTGCCTTTGCCTGCGGCAAGGAAGATGACAATAAGAATAAATACTTTGCAGGCGGACGTCCTTCAAGCATCATAAACGGAGACAAGCTCACGCCCGAATCACTCGGAGCACTTCTTTCACACTTTGAGAATAAGATTATGTTCCAGGGGTTTGCATGGAATCTTAACTCATTCGATCAGGAAGGTGTTCAGCTCGGAAAGGTACTTGCAAAGAAAGTGCTTGCACATGATACAGACGGAGCACTTAAGTCGTACAGCGATATGTTTGGTATCTAAACTAAAGAATACGATTTGGCGGGGCAGAAAACTGCTCCGCCATTTTACTGTATAGGAAATTGCTTCGCAATCTTCCATACAGCAAAAAGGCACTTCGTGCCAATGATTAGCAGATCGCCAAAGAGGTATATGACGCTGAGGCGACCACACTCGGTGCGAGAGTTTCGCAAGCGAAACTTTTTTGTTCTAAAGAAATAATCCCAAAGAATTCACAGTTAATCCCCAAGTAGTAAAATCACCTCAAAAATAAATGATAAGAAAGGCATCGCATATGCATACATCGCAGATTATTTGCTTAACGCTTACTTTGTATCTTACGATTATCTATTTTGCGTCAAAGAGGACGAACACTTATCAGCACAGACTCTTCTGGGCGATGATTTCCATGACGTTTGTAAACCTGATTTCGGAAATTGTGATGACCGGGGTTAATTTGCCAAAAACCCACAGGGAGATACTTAAGAATAACTGGGCAAACGGCATTTACCTGATAAGTATTTTTGCTTTCTATTATGCGAGCTACCTGTATGTGCGATTCCTAACGGTAAAGGAAGAAAAAAAACATACCAAGGCAGGAATATTTATGTCGATTCCTGCAATCTGCATGTTTCTTTTTCTTTTTGCAAGCCAGTATTTCATGTTTAAGGACGTAGCGGTCGCAAGGGCCTGGACACTCGGTGTAAATGTAATGCCGGTATGCTCGTTTTTTTATATGATAATTTCCTTTGGCTATGTGATAAAAAACAGCGAAAGTATCGATTTCAAGACAAAGATGATATTGACGCTCGCCATGGTAGGACAGGTGGCGGTATCACTGATGCAGGTCTTCGTATCGGATGATCGAATTTCGGGACTCGGTTTTGTGCTGATGGATTTAACATTCTACCTGACAGTCGAGAGCCCCGACAGACTTCTTATAGAAAAGCTTGAATATGAAAAAGAAAGAGCCGACAGCGCCAACAATGCAAAATCAGCCTTTCTTGCAAACATGTCGCACGAAATAAGAACTCCTATGAATGCGATAGTCGGCATGACAGAGATCCTATTAAGAACGGATTTGACTCCCCAACAGAAGAGCTACATGTACAATATAAAGCACTCCGGAAATTCTCTTCTTTTAATCATCAACGACCTGCTTGATTTTTCAAAGATTGAGGCAGGCAAGATGGAGCTTGTGAATGAAAATTACGACCTTATGTCGGTTTTAAACGACGTAAGCATGATTGTCGAAAATCGTATCGGTGACAAGCCGGTTGAACTCTTATATGAGGTGGACAAGGACATCCCGGCAAAGCTATACGGCGATTCCGGTCGTATCAAACAGATCATCATTAACCTGATGAATAATGCCGTCAAGTTTACCGAGGCAGGAAGCGTTAAGCTTTCAGTAAAGATTGTGGAAAGAAAGAACTACAAGCTCACACTTCGTTTTGACATCATAGACACCGGCCAGGGCATTAAGGAAGAGGATTTGGAAAAACTCTTTGATGCCTTCAAGCAGGTCGATATGAAGAGAAACCGTACCAAGGAAGGAACCGGACTCGGACTTTCAATTTCAAAGCAGCTTGCAAAGCTTATGGGTGGTGACGTTTCCGTAACCAGTACCTATGGCGAGGGAAGTGATTTCTTCTTTACCATCAAACAAAAGATTGTGGATGACAAGCCTGCGGCAAGCATCAACGCGGATGAAGTAAAGGAAGACATGTCAATCGGCGGCTATCTTTGCAGGGATCAGGACGAAAACCTTCAGAAGCTCTGCGAAGATTACGGATTTACATACAAAAAGTTGAAAAAAGAAGACCTTGTGGCGGCAGATACGGATTATCTCTTCGTGGAAGAGAATGCGTATGAAGAAAACACGGCACTCCTTGAAGAGCTTGCGGACAAGGGCGTTTTTGTTGCGGTTTTGTTTAATCCCATGAAGCAATCCTTCAGTTCGGATAAGATTTCGTTCTTGCCGCGTCCTCTTTACAGTCTTTCTTTCTGCAGGTTTATAAATCATGAAAAAGAAGAAGAGGGCATGACGGATCCGGATGAAATCATCAGATTCTCTGCACCCGACGCCGAAATCATGATAGTCGACGATACCGATATGAACCTTAAGGTAGCGGCCGGCTTGCTTGCACCCTTGAATATGAAGATTGATACGGCACACAGCGGACAGGAAGCAATCGGCAAGGCCAAAAAGAAAGCCTATAATATAATCTTTATGGATCACATGATGCCGGTAATGGACGGAATTGAGACCATCAGTCACATAAGGGAACTTACCGAATTTGACGGATATTACAAAAAAGCCTGCATTGTTGCGCTAACCGCAAATGCTGCGGGAGATGCGAAGGATGCCTTCAAGGCGGTCGGAGTGGAAGAGTTTGTCACAAAGCCGATTGAAATAAAGGAACTTGCGGCAACGATAAAGAGAAATCTTCCCAAGGAATTTATCAAAAAGCCTGCATCCATGGAAGACCTTTCGGTCAGGCAAAAGGCAAAGATACTCCCAGCCATTATGGGACTTAATGTAGCAGACGGAATCAAGAATTCCGGGACCGAAGAGCTTTTTGAAAATCTGCTCGGTGATTTCTACAAGTTAATCGATATGAAGTCGGCAAAGATTGAGAAATGCTTAAATGACGGAATGACAAAAGACTTTACAATCGAGGTTCATGCGCTTAAGAATACTGCCCGTATGATAGGCGCAAATGAGCTTTCCGAAATGTTTAAGGAGCTTGAAAACTTAGGACATGAGGAAAGAGTAGAGGAGATAAAGAAACGTCTTCCTGAGGTAATGCAAAAGTATAGGAGCTACAAGGCTGTTCTTCTTCCGTATGCTCAGAAGAATGAAGAGGAAAAAGAAGAGGTTTCAAAGGAACAAATTCTTGAGGTGCTTGCCGATATGAAGGAAGCCATGGAGAACTTCGATGTCGACAGAGCGGATGCCGACATGAAGAGGCTTGATACCTACAGGATGGATGAGTCGACAAGACCTCTTATGGATAATTTACGTGCATATGTTGCAGATATTGCAATGGAAGATATAATAAAGACATGTGAAGATTTAACGGAGCTTGTATCACTACTGTAGAGGGTGAGGTATAAAGATGGCAAAGATATGGCTGCTTTACGACGTACCGAGTTTGCTGATCTCGTCGATGGAGACGCAGCTTTTAAGTATGTCGCATAAGGTTATTAAGTGTAAGCTTTCAATGAAGGAAATGGGAATCGTAAAGGAAAAGCAGGACGCTGTGCTTCTTTTTGCTGATGATGACGTTTCCGATGACTATGATGCACTGATATACTTAAAAGACAGGGCTACCGAGGACGACATGCCAATTTTCTTGGCAGGCGATGAGGGCGAGATTGGTTCGGTTGAAAAGACCATTCAGAAGAAATTAATTGTAAAGACTTTTTCACGACCTATAAATGTAAAGAATGTCGTTGATTCGATTCAAAGTTACTTAGAGGATCCGAAACGCATATCGAAAAAGAAGGTCTTAGTCGTAGACGATTCCGGGGCGATGCTTCGAAACGTAAAGGGATGGCTTGAAGGCAAGTATCAGGTTGCGCTTGCAAATTCGGGAGCAATGGCAATCAAATATCTTTCCATGGATAGACCCGATCTTGTACTGTTGGACTACGAAATGCCGGTTCTGGACGGAAGGCAGGTTCTTCAGATGATGAGGGGAGAGATGGAGTTTGCCGATATTCCCGTAATCTTCCTAACCTCGAAGTCCGACAAACAGAGTGTTGTTGATGTCATGAGCTTGAAGCCGGAGGGGTATCTTTTAAAGACCCTGCCGCCTGCTGAAATCGTAAAAACAATCGATGATTTCTTTTTACGTAAGAAGATAGCGGAAAAAGGCCTGTAAAAATTAATTCCGTATCATCATAGGCTTGCTAACCGCAGGGGTGATGATAATCCTGTAAATATCATGTTTCCACGTCCACTTAAGCCTTGCATCGGTAATGGGAATGGTTTCATAGGAAATGAGGCATCTTCCGATGATTTGAAGATTGGAATTGCCGATTGAAATGGAATTCCCAAGTATGCCGGGCTTTTCGTATGTCATGAAATCTAAAAATAACTATTGTTATCAAGGCTGTCCTTCGCATTGGAAATTTCTTTATACATAGGCTCCTCTTAAGGAGTTTTCTAATCAACCCGTTTATACCTTATTTTGTGCTATAATGAAGAAAATAAACCTGACGGAGCATTAAAGTGGGAAAAATCATATACATAATGGGGAAAAGTTCATCCGGCAAGGATACGATTTTTAAGAAGCTTTTAGAGGACGATTCTTTATCCTTAAAGACAATAGTTTCATATACGACAAGACCCATCAGGAAGGGCGAAAAAAACGGCGAAGAGTATTTCTTTACCGATGAAGAAGGTTTCGGGCGACTTAAGTCCGAAGGCAAGGTAATAGAAGACAGGTGTTATCAAACAGTACACGGCCCCTGGAGATACTTTACCGTGGATGACGGGCAGATAAACGACACGGACAATTACATTACAATCGGGACGATAGAGTCTTACAGTAAGATTTGCGCTTACTACGGGAGTAAAAAACTGATACCGATTCTGATTGAGCTTGATGATGGAATAAGGCTTGAGAGAGCCTTAAATCGTGAACGTAAGCAGACACAGCCCAAATATGAAGAAATGTGCAGGCGTTTTCTTGCGGATGCAAAGGATTTTTCAGAAGAAAAAATAAGTGCCGCGGGAATCAAAAGACGCTTTGAAAATACAGATCTTCAGAAATGTCTGGATGAAATAAAGGATTATGTTGCCTTAAACATGGAGTAGCCTATGGATGTAAAAATCGGTCAGGTATTGAATACACCGCAGATTCAGGCGGAGACTTCGATTCAAAAAGTAAACGATGACTTTAAGTTCATGCTTATGAGCAGGATTTCCGAAGAGGATCTTCAGACAAAGCTCGTTTCTCTGATGGCAGAGATTAACGAGCAGGGTGAGAGGATTTCCAAGCGCAAGGATATTAAGGATATGCGCAAGTACAGAAGCCTCATTAAGGAGTTCATGAACGAGGTTATTTCAAGGTCCCACTCTTTTTCCAGGGAGAATTTCCTTGACAGAAAGGGACGTCACAGAGTTTACGGCATCATAAGGCTGGTGGACGAGAATCTTGATGCTCTCGCACAGGAGCTTATGAGTGAGGAAAAGGACAATATTTCCATACTTCAGAAAATCGGGGATATCCGAGGGCTGATTCTGGATATATTCACGTAGTACAGAGGTAACAATGGCAAATTTCGACGACATTGTGGGACAGGACCATATAAAGGCACATTTACAGAAGGCACTGAAGCTTAATAAAGTTTCACATGCTTACATAATAGAAGGCGAGAAGTACTCCGGGAAAAAGTTTATTTCAAAGATATTTGCGGCTTCTCTTCTTTGCACGGGAGATGGAGAGGCACCGTGCGGCAAATGTCAGAGCTGTATTCAGGCTCTTACCGACAACAATCCGGACATTATTATGTTGTCTCATGAAAAGCCTTCAATTATTTCGGTAGGTGAAATCAGACAGCAGATAAACGACAACATCCATATAAATCCTTATTTTGGAAAAAGAAAAATTTACATAATAGACGAGGCTGAGAAGATGAACGAGCAGGCGCAAAATGCTCTGCTAAAAACCTTCGAGGAGCCGCCTGAATATGCTGTGATAATTCTTTTGGTTACGAACGTCGGCGAGCTGCTTCCAACGATACAAAGCAGAGCAGTTAAGCTTACCATGTATCCCATAAAGGATTCTGCTGTAAAGAAGTATCTGATGGAAAGGGCATACATTCCGGATTACAAGGCAGATATGTGTGCTTCTTTTGCAAGGGGCAATCTTGGGAAAGCTCTTCTTCTTTCCGAAAATGCTGACTTCGAGCAAACGATAACAGATGTTACAGATATCCTTAAACAGATAAAGAAACGAGATGTTATAGAGATAAACGAGTATATCAAGAAGATTTCCAAGTACAAGGATTCCGGCGAGGAAGTTTTTGATATAATGCTTACCTGGTTTCGTGATGTTTGTTTTTACAAGGCGACAGGCAACAGGGATACCTTGATTTTCAAGGACGATATACAGTATATTAAAGAGGCGGCTTCGGAGTCTGATTATGAAGCTGTTCAAAAGGTCATCAATATGATTGACATATCAAAAAGAAGAATTGCATCGAATGTAAACTTTGAGCTTACGATGGAATTGCTTTTTTTGACCATACAGGAGATGTAAGTTTATGACAAAGATTATAGGAGTTAAGTTCAGAGAGGCCGGTAAGGTTTATTATTTTTCACCTGGCGATCTGGATATCAAAAGGGGCAGTCACGTAATCGTGGAAACTGCAAGGGGCATCGAGTACGGAACTGCCGTTTTGGGAGTGACTGAAGTTAAGGATGAGGAAATTGTCAGCCCGCTTAAGAGTGTGATTCGTGCGGCGACTCCCGAGGACGATGCTCATGAAGAGGACAATCGTCGTAAGGAGCAGAATGCGATTGTCATTTGCAAGGAAAAGATTGCAAACAGAAACCTTGCAATGAAGCTTATAAATGCCGAGTATACCTTCGACAACAATAAGATTTTATTTTACTATTACAGCGACGGACGAGTGGATTTCCGTGAGCTTGTAAAGGATTTGGCAGCTGTATTTCATACCCGTATCGAGATGAGACAGGTCGGAGTAAGAGATGAGGCAAAGCTAAGAGGCGGCTTGGGAATTTGCGGACGTCCTATATGCTGTACCACCTATCTCGGAGATTTTCAGCCCGTATCGATTAAGATGGCGAAGGAACAGAATCTTTCTTTGAATGCGTTGAAGATTTCGGGCGTCTGCGGTCGTCTTATGTGCTGCCTTAAAAATGAAGAAGAAACCTACGAAGAGCTTAACAGGAACCTTCCGAATATCGGCGAGGAGGTTACTATCATTGCCGAGAAGCAGAAGGGTCATGTTCACTCGGTGAATGTTCTAAGGCAGCTCGTAAAGGTTGTGGTAGAAATTAACGACGAAAAAGAGCTCAGGGAATATAAGCCTGAGGAGCTCTTGTTTAAGAAACGTAAGCCGAGAAAAACCGAGCTTACCGAAGAGGAAAAGAAAGCTTTCGAAGGTCTGGAGAGTTAACGTTGGAAGCTGTACTTAAAGAAAACGAGCGAATAGACGACCTTCAGAGGAACAATCTAAAGATAATCCAGTCGCCCAATCGTTTCTGCTTTGGTATGGATGCTGTTTTACTGGCACATTTTGTGCATGTTCATGACGGAGCAAACATTCTTGACATGGGAACCGGAACGGGGATAATACCGATTTTACTTTCTGCCATTACAAAGGCGGGTCACCTAAGTGCTCTTGAAATTCAAAAAGATTCCTGCGACATGGCACTTAGAAGTGTGAAGCTTAACAGGCTTGACGATAAAATCGAAATTGTAAACGGAGATATTAAGGCGGCGTCTGAGCTTTTCAAAAAGGCTTCCTTTGACGCAATTACCTGCAATCCTCCGTATATGATAGGGGCTCACGGACTTAAAAATCCGGAGGATGCCATGGCAATTGCCAGACACGAGGTCTTATGTACCTTTGATGATGTGGCAAGGAATGCTTCACTACTGTTAAAATCCGGCGGAAGTTTCTTTCTCGTTCATCGCCCATTCAGACTTGCGGAAATCTTTCAAACCCTTCAAAAGTACAAGCTCGAGCCGAAGGTGATGCAGTTGGTCTATCCGTACGTGGACAAAGAACCAAACATGGTACTGATTGAAGCAGTGAGAAGCGGAAGGTCAAGACTTACGGTAAAACAGCCGTTAATTATTTACAAACAGCCGGGTGTATATACTGATGACATAAGTAATCTATATGGTTATTGACAAACAAATATGCAGAATCTATACTGAGCGTGAAAAGGCTGAAGACCATATAAATCTTTAAAAATTAAGAGGAGAAAAAATGTTAGAAGAGGTTATTGAGATTATTAGACAACAGCTTGAGTTGGGAGATGACATTGAGATCACGGAGGATACATCCTTCAAGGACGATCTTGGAATTGATTCTCTTGATTTTGTGGAGCTTGTGATGGCTTTTGAGAGCGAGTACGACATGGAAGTTCCCGCCGATGAACTTGAAAATATTAAAACAGTCGGTGATGCATGTGAATTCATTAAGGCAAATATGGAGTAAATTTGGTAAATTTTGAAGGCTTTGGCAGGTAAAATTGCCAAAGCCTTTTTTAGCTAAATAGGGGATTATTTTGTAATTTCCTATTTAGGTGCTGGGATGGACACTTGCGTAGTGGGTAATTGTCGCTAACGCGACCGACCTGACGCAAGCGAAATGCTATTTCAGAGCATAAAATTGATTATAAGGAGAGAAAAGGTGTACAACGATTGGTTACATATAGGTCCGTTAACGATTCACGGATATGGGGCTTGCATTGCGATGGGGCTTATTGCAGCGCTTTTGGTTGCAAGCTTTCGCGCAAAGAAAAGGGGGCTTAACGACGACATCATCTACGGAATCGTCTTTTGCTCTGCAATTTTCGGCTTTCTCGGCGCAAAGATTATGTATTGCATAGTTGAATGGGAAAGCTTTATTAAGGACCCGATTTCAATTTTTTCTTCAAGCGGATTTGTGGTTTACGGAGGAATAACGGGCGGAATTTTATCGGTGCTTATTTATACCAAGATTAAGAAAGTCAATTTCCTTGAATATTTAGAACTTTGCATTCCGTCGGTAGCAATCGCTCAGGGCTTCGGAAGGCTTGGGTGTTTCTTTGCTGGCTGCTGCTACGGAAGACCGACAGATTCTTTCATCGGCATTACCTTCAGGAATTCGCTTTATGCTCCGAACAATGTAAAGCTTATTCCGACGCAGCTGTTGTCCGCAGCGGGAAACTTCATTAATGCCGCAATACTTATATTTATAGTATCAAGGACAAAGAAAAAAGGTGTTGTAACGGCGGTTTATTTGATCCTCTACAGCATCGGAAGGTTCTTTGTCGAGATGCTCAGGAATGACAACCGCGGAAACGTCGGTAGCCTTTCGACATCGCAGTTCTACGGTATCTTTACATTGGCAATTGGTATTGGCATCTTGATTTTTTCACTTGTCAGGAAAGAAGCAAAGATAAATGAAACGGTATAAAAGGGAAGACGAAAATTCCTACGCACTTGGAATAACCTTAACATTTGAATTACTTAAATTTGCTCCGGAATATGCATTAAAGGTTTACATCCATTCGGAGATGCAGCGTGGAGAATCTTATGAGAAACTTATAAAGCTTTGCCAAAGCCTCAAGATTCCCGTTGAGTACTCGGATAAGCCATTCAATATTCTTTCGCAAAAAGAAAACTGCTTTGTAATAGGCGAGTTTAAGAAATTCAGTCGTTCGGTTGGAAAAACATCAAATCATGTGGTGCTTCACAATCCCTCAAACGCGGGAAATATGGGGACTATCATGAGAAGCGCCGCAGGCTTTGGGATTACCGATCTTGTAATCATTACCCCTGCCGTGGACCATTTTGATCCAAAGACCGTAAGGGCATCCATGGGTGCGGTATTTCATCTGAATATTTCTGTTTTTTCGAACTTTGAAGAGTATAAGGAAGCCGTGGGAATGAGGAATATGTATCCGTTCATGCTTAAGGCACAAAAGAAGCTTTCGGAGCTTAAGGTCATAAAGCCATATTCCCTGATATTCGGAAATGAAGCAACCGGGCTCCCAGATACGTTTTTAAATGAAGGAACATCTGTTATTATTACGCATTCCGACAGAATAGACAGCCTTAATCTGCCGATTGCGGCAAGTATTGCCATGTATGAGGCTACAAAGGAAGATTTTTAACTTAGTCGGAGAAATCCCCTGCCTCAAGCGATAGAGAAGGTGGCATTATCACACGCTATACTCAGTCAGGATTCAAGCTCCGGCTTGAGATATATGTGAAGCTTAAGCGACAGAGAAATCCACTTCCTCTAAGCCGAAGCTTAGGTGGGCTTATGACAAAATCTACACAGACTGATTCTGAGCTGGAAAATTATTCTTCTTCCGCCTTTGGAAGGGTGAACACAAATTCCGAACCGACACCTTCGGTACTGATGACATTTATATGCTCGTTATGAGCCATAATAATTTCTTTTACAATGGACAGGCCAAGGCCTGTTCCTTTTTTATCCTTGCCTCTGGAAAGGTCGGATTTATAGAAGCGGTCAAATATAAGCTTTTGGTCATCCTTGGGAATCCCTATACCCTGGTCCTTAATAGAAACAAATACCTTCGAATGCTTTTCGGTGGTTTCTATCGTGATGGATGAATTTGCAGGTGAGAATTTTATGGCATTATCGAGAAGATTATAAAGAACCTGCTTTATCTTGTCTTCGTCGGCATGAACTGACAGTAAATCCCCGGTAAGGATCAAATCGATTCCGATGTTCTTCTTGATGCAGGTGCCCTCAAAGGAGGATGCGGTCCTTCGAATCGCGTTGTTTATGTCAAAGTCAGTAATGTCTAAGGCAATTCCGCCGGTATTCAGGTTGTTTAAAGAAAGAAGCCCGTTCGTAAGCTTTGTAAGTCGTTCGGTTTCACTTAATACAATACCGATGTATTTTTCGTGCATTTCCGGCGGAATTGTTCCGTCAAGCATAGCTTCGAGGTAACCTTTAATGGACGTTAAAGGCGATCTGAAATCGTGAGAAACGTTTGCGATGAATTTCTTTTGATTGTCCTCACTCTGAGCAATCTTGCTTGCCATATATGAAAGTGTGGCTGCGAGATATCCCATTTCGTCGGTACTTTCGACATTCAATTCATAGTGAAGGTTTCCGGAAGCATACTGCTCCGTAGCGTAGGTGATTTTTTTTAGCGGTATATAGACCATTTCGGTGAAAAAGAAAAGAATTATCATTGAAAGCGCTAAAAGGATGATCAAAAGGAGGTAACAGATCTGAAGATAACCGTCAGACTCCATTGAAATGTCGTGAAGTGACGAGTGAATGACCACATACCCCTTAACCTTATAATCGGCAATAATGGGCGCAAAAACGCTTAAAACCTCTTCGTCAAAGGAATCAAAGAAAGTGCCGGTAGTGTAATATGAACTGCCGGTGATTGTAGGGTCAAAGCCCTCTACTATCACTTCGTCGTCTACAATTAAGGGCAGCTTGGAACTGAGTACCATACGTCCCGAGGGGTTGATAATCCAGATTGTCGCATTAAAAAAAGAGTCGAGTTCGTTGATTTGCTGTTTAACTTCGCTCAAGGTGCGATTGGAGCTGTAAAGGTCCGAGGCGTATGTCTCGGCAATAAGATTTGCTTCTTTGTAAAAAGTGGCAGCCTTATTCTTCAGCATTCTCTGATATGTATACTGAGAAATAAAAATACTCACAATCAAGAAACCAAAAATGCCGAATATGATATATGCAACCAAAAATTTTAAGTAAAGGGTTTTTTTCAAAACAATCTCCTAAAGCCTGAGTTAAGTCGTTGACACGCATGATTTGTACAGAATAGCATAGTCGCTGACGTCGAATATCAGACGGCTCCACACTTGTGATTTGTCTTAGTGGCAGAGAATTTCTCCGACTGAGTTAAAGAGTCTCGAACTTATATCCGACCTTCCAAATGGTGGCAATACGCCATTCTTCGTCATCTTCAATTTTTTCACGTATACGTTTGATATGCACGTCCACGGTCTTTGAATCGCCTGCATAGTCATAATCCCAGACCTGATCCAGGAGTTGTTCCCTTGTAAAAACGCGGTTTGGATTGGATGCAAGAAAATAAAGCATTTCCAATTCCTTCGGTGGCATTTTTATCGGATTGCCTCTGTAGGTAACGCTGTAGTTTGTAAGATTTACAATCAGATTGTGATAGGAAACCACCTCTTCCTTGGGTACGGGAGGTGTTTCGGGCACAACTGCGGTTCTACGCAAGATGGCCTTGACTCTTGCAACAAGTTCTTTTGTGTCGAAGGGCTTTTCCATATAGTCGTCGGCGCCGAGTTCGAGCCCCAAGACCTTATCAAAGACCTCGCCCTTTGCGGAGAGCATGATAATCGGTACCTGGGATTTCAGTCTAAGCTCACGGCATACCTGATATCCGTCCATTCCGGGAAGCATCAGGTCAAGAATGATGAGGTCCGGATTGAATACAGGGTAAGCACTCAGGGCAGATTCGCCGTCGTTTACGATTTTTGTGTCAAAGCATTCCTTTATCAGGTACAAAGAAATAAGCTCGGCTATATTATTGTCATCGTCAACTATGAGGATTCGTTGTTTTTTGGTCATAATTTTCTCCAAGGACTAAAGGTAACATCATTTGAATTCCGCTATGGTTACTCCGGCATCGCCTTCACCGTGCTCGCCGGCACGATAGGATTTGATATAGTTGCACTTCTTTAGGTATGAGGTCACTGCATTTCGTAAGGCACCCGTACCTTTTCCATGAACGATTCGTACACTCGGAATGTGAGAAAGATAGGCGTCGTCCAAATATTTTTCAAGGAATGCAAGTGCTTCATCAACAGTCTTTCCGATTAAATTGCATTCATAGGAAACAGACATTGACTTTGCCATCTTGATAGACCCGGCTCCTGAAACCTTAGATGAAGGTTTAAGCCCCGGAGCATTTATCTCCTGCTCATAAACAGGCTGCAAATCCTTTATGTTTGTCTGCGAACGAATGATTCCGCACTGTACATAAAGGTTTCCCTTTGCATCGGGAAGAGTGCTTACAGTTCCCGTAAGTCCCATGGAAACAATCTTTACCCTGTCTCCGATATGAAGATCTTTTGGGGCCAAGGTGGCCGTTCTTTCACTCTTTCTAACGGAAAGCTTTGAATTTTTGTCATTTACCCGGTTCCTGAGTCCTTCTCGCTTTGCTTCAAGATCCTTCATGGAAACAGTGCTGCCGCTTTTTTGGATGGCTCTGATGGTTTCGTCCGCAAATTC
Organism: Lachnospiraceae bacterium; assembly: GCA_963605385.1. Classification (GTDB taxonomy): domain Bacteria; phylum Bacillota; class Clostridia; order Lachnospirales; family Lachnospiraceae; genus UBA1258. The sequence goes on along the minus strand of CAVCUM010000017.1, from coordinate 11,350 downwards.
CTTGGCTTCCGACAGAATATCACGTGCCTCTTCATTTGCCTGTCTTAAAATCTTATCACGAGATTCGTTGATTCGATCTGTCTTCTCTTTAAGTAACGCGCGTTCTTTATCAATTTCTGCCTTTTGGCTTTCGATGTATGCTTTATCTCGTTCAATCGAAACGCGACTTTTCTCAAGGTCGGCAATGACGTCTTCAAATTTTTCAGATTCTTCGTTTATCTGATGCTTTGCAAGCTCTATGATGTCTGAAGAGAGACCGAGTTTGGAAGAGATGGCAAAGGCATTACTTTTTCCAGGTATACCGATAAGAAGTCTGTAGGTCGGAGAGAGCGTTTCTACGTCGAATTCACAGCAGGCATTCTCAACCCCGGGAGTTGAAAGCGCGAAGATTTTTAGTTCACTGTAATGTGTCGTGGCAACAGTTCGTATCTTACGTGAATGAAGCTTGCTTAAGATTGCAATCGCGAGTGCGGCACCCTCCGTCGGATCTGTTCCTGCACCGAGCTCATCGAAGAGACAGAGAGAATGCTCATCGGCTTTTTCCATAATGTGGACAATTGTCTTCATATGCGATGAGAAGGTGGACAAACTCTGTTCAATACTCTGCTCATCGCCGATATCGGCAAAAACCTCATCAAATATCGAAAGAGCAGAGCGGTCGCCTGCGGGTATATGCAGTCCCGCCTGTCCCATCAGAGTAAACAGACCGACCGTTTTTAAGGTTACTGTTTTGCCTCCGGTGTTCGGACCGGTTATAACCAGCAAATCAAAATCACGACCTAAGTTTATATCTATCGGAACGACCCTTTTTTTATCCAAAAGAGGATGACGTCCCTTTTTAATGTCAATAATTCCGTCAGTGTTGAAAATGGGTCTTACAGCCTTCATATCCATTGCAAGCTTTGCTTTTGCAAAGATAAAGTCAAGCATTGTCATGAAGCGTAAGTCATCGCCAAGCTCAGTGGTGTGCTCCGAAAGCTCCTTTGAAAGGTTTGAAAGGATAACGGCAATTTCTTTTTTTTCGTCTATTTCGAGTTCACGGATTTTGTTGTTTAAGTCGACTATCTGTTTGGGCTCGATAAAGAAAGTCGAGCCGGTCGAGGATTGGTCGTGAACCATTCCGGGAACCTGGCCTTTGTACTCGGCCTTTACAGGAATACAATAACGGTCGTTACGCATTGTAACGACAGCATCCTGAAGATAGGTTCTTAAAGAAGAGTTAACCATCTTGTTTAGCTCCGAATGAATGCGTTCGGCAGTCTGATTAAGGGCGCGTCTTATAGAGCGAAGCGTGGGACTTGCGTCATCGGCAATTTCACCATCTGCCGAAAGAATGCAGCGGTTGATTTCATTTGCCGTTGATGACAAGGGCTCCAAGAGATTGAAATAGTCATCGAGTGAATCCGGGGTTTCGGATTCTTTTTCTTTTTCGCCCCATGCCTTGACACGCTTGACGTTATCAAGGAAGGAGGCGCAGGAGAGAAGCTCTCCGGCGGACAGGGTTGACTCTATTTCCAGGGATTTGATTGAAAAAGAAAGATCCTTTACGGAACCGAAACTTATACCTCCCTTTTTAAAAAGACGCAAAAGGGCATCTTCGGTGTGAGTCTGAGCTTCCTCGATATTCGAAAGCTTTTCCATCGGAAGAAGTTTTCGACACAGCTCCTTTCCGGGAATTGAGTCTGCTTTTTCCGAAAGCATTTGTATTACGGTGTTATATTCAAGTGTTTTTAAAACCTTTTCGTTCATGGTAATTGTCCTTCAAAATTACCTATATACTACCATAGCAAACTTTCCTTTACAATAAATCTTAAGGTGGATATACTCTTAATGGAAGCCCTTGAAAGGAGTCCTATGACAGAAGAAGAACTCAAGAAAATGGATGAAAAGGTCGGCGACTCAAATGGTTTTGTATTCATGAAAGAGGAGATAAAACCTCGTCCTACAAGCAAGCGCCGAATTGCTCACAACACTCTTTTGGCGGCAAGCTCCGCAGTTGTATTCGGTATAGTGGCATGCGTTACTTTTGCGCTTATTGCTCCTTTTGTAATGGACAGGGTGGCAGACAAAGATTCCGAAACGGTTACGCCGTCGACAATCACTTTTCCCGAGGAGACGGCCGATGAGGAAATGTCTCCGAAGGACATGCTGGTCGTCCCTGAGGAGGAAACAATAGACTACAGCGAGATTGCGGCTTTGGAAGAAGAGGAGATAAAGAACCTTCTTTCAAAGGTTACCTTTACCGTCACCGATTACCAAAAGTTATACAGATCGTTTTCTGAGATTGCACAGAATTTTTCAAAGTCACTTGTTAAAGTAACGAGTGTTATCACCGGAACCGACTGGATGAATTCGATGTATGAGAACTCGAGTGATTTGACCGGCCTTATAATAGCGGATAGTGGGTCTGAACTTTTTATAGTTACGAAGTACTCCGGGATACAGGGCTATGACAACATAATCGTAACCTTTGCAAATGATGTTCAGGCGGAAGCAACACTTGTCAATTATGATTCCGGAATAGATATGGCGGTTATTTCCGTGGCGGATGAAAGTATCAACGAAGTGACAAGGGATGCAGTCAGCCCGGCGTCACTCGGATCCTCGGCACCTTCGAACCTGGCAGGTTCACCCGTAATTGCTGTCGGTAGCCCGATGGGAAGTTACGGTTCCGTAAATTATGGGATGATTACTTCCACATCTTCCAAGATTAGTGTTGTCGACAATTATTACAAGCAGCTTTTGACCAATATATACGGTAGCAAAAATGCAACAGGTGTTATTATTAATCTGAAAGGCGAAGTTCTGGGACTTATCGATACTAAGTTTCAATCGGAAGACAATGAGGGTATAGTCAGCGCAATCGGTATTACGGAGTTAAAGAAGACCTTTGAGAGGCTTACGAATCGCAGGAACATTGTAATGCTCGGAATTGAGGGAGGTGATGTTCCCAACGAGGCGATTTATGAAGGCGTTCCGGATGGAGTATATGTTCTTTCAGTTGATTTCAATACACCCGCAATGGTTGCGGGAATTCAAAACGGTGATATAATCACTAAAATCGGGGAAACGGAGATTGGTTCTTTTTCCGATTTCCTTTCTGCATTGTCTCTGGTCGAGCTTGATTCCACCGTAAAGGTGGTAGTAAAGCGAAGCGTTCAGGCTGAGTACAAAGAAATAACAATGGATGTTTATTTTGACAGATACAACAAATAGAATGGAGCAGTGAATTTATGAAATTTATTAAAGATTTGCATGACGGAGAGCGTATCGGCGATATTTATCTTTGCAAGAGTTATGCACAGGGTGTTTCAAAGACGGGAAAACCCTACGGAAGTGTCACGTTGATGGATAAAACGGGTACTCTTGATTGCAAGATTTGGGATTTAAATAATGCAGGTATTGAGGACTTTAAAGCCGGTGATTTTGTCCTGGTAAACGGAGACATAACGACTTATAACGGGTCTCTTCAGGCAAAGCTTGTACGTGTACGGAAGGCATCGGAGGGCGAGTATGACGTTGCTCAATATGTTCCGTCGAGCAAACGAGATATTGAAGAGATGTATCGTGAACTTTTGGCACTCGTGAAGAATGTTGACAATCATTATCTTAGAGCGCTTCTTGAGGAATTCTTTGTCAGGGACGCTGATTTTATAGAAAAGTTCAAGCAGATGAGTGCGGCAAAGTCCGTGCATCACTCTTATGTAGGCGGTTTGCTTGAACATACCCTTTCGGTTGCAACACTTTGTAAGTTTTATGCTTCAAGATATCCCGTGCTAAAGAAAGACCTGCTCATTACAGCTGCCCTTCTGCATGATATCGGTAAGGTAAGGGAATTTTCTCCTTTCCCGACAAACGATTATACGGATGAGGGTAATTTGCTGGGGCACATCGTAATGGGCTCCGAGATGGTCGGCGAGAAAATTAAACTTTACGAGGATTTCCCTGTGTCGCTCGCAAGCGAGATAAAGCACTGTATACTCGCACATCACGGAAAGCTCGAGTTCGGTTCTCCAAAGAAACCCGCATTAATTGAGGCAGTAGCTTTGAACTATGCGGATGATTTGGATGCCAAGATGGAAAGCTTCAGAGAAATTCTTGCGGGTACGGAATCAACGGATTGGCTTGGTTTCAACCGACTTTTCGACAGCAATTTAAGAGCCACAAAACAGGCGGAATAGGTGCAGCGTGTTAAACAAGAATCAGGAAATTCAATTAAGCATAACTTCCCTTTCGGTCGAGGGTGCGGGGATAGGAAAGACAGATGACGGAATTACCGTTTTCGTTTCCGACGCCCTTCCGGGAGATGAAGTCCTTGCACACATCATTAAAGTAAAAAAAACATATGCCATAGCAATTACAAAAGAGCTTATAACGCCTTCACCCTTCAGAGTGGAGGCGTTGTGCCCTGTGGCTAAAAAATGCGGAGGCTGCACGTTCCAGCACCTGTCGTATGCAAAGCAGCTTGAGTTTAAGCAGGAACAGGTGAAGGCGTGCCTGGAAAGAATCGGTGGGATAAAGAATCCTCCGATGGAAGAGATAATAGGTGCCGAGAATATTTATCACTATAGGAATAAGGCGCAGTTTCCGGTAAGCAAAGATTCGGACTCTAAACCCATAATCGGGTTTTACAGAAGACATTCACATGATGTCGTTCCGAATACCGATTGTGCTATTCAGGCGTCGGAGGATGCAATTATACTTTCGGAGGTTCAGGCTTTCTTACGTGAGGAGGAAATCCCTTCTTATGATGAAGTGACCGGGAAGGGACTTGTGCGGCATATATTTACCCGTATCGGTTTTGCATCAAGGGAGCTTATGGTTTGTCTTGTATGCAACGGCGGGAAGCTGCCTAAGGCTGAAAAACTGATTGAAAGACTTATAGATGCATCAGGCAGAGTGGGGCTGAAGCTTGAAAGTTTGCTTGTTAACGTAAATAAGGATAATACAAATGTTATAATCGGTAAAGAAACACATGTTATCTATGGCAGAGATTATATAGAAGATTCAATCGGCAATATCAGGTATCATATTTCAATGCCTTCTTTTTACCAGGTAAACCCGGAACAGACGCGTAAGCTGTACGATAAAGCTATGGAATATGCCTGCCTTACGGGAACAGAAATTGTCTGGGACCTGTACTGTGGTATAGGAACGATTTCTTTGTATCTTGCAAGTAAAGCAAAGAAGGTTTACGGAGTTGAAATCGTGCCTGAGGCGATTGAAAATGCCAGGGAAAACGCACGTATTAACAATATAAATAATGCTGAATTTTTTGTCGGCGCCGCAGAAGATGTCGCGGACACATTGCCGTCGCCGGATGTGATAGTTGTCGATCCGCCGAGAAAAGGGTGTGACGAGAAATTGATTGAAACAATCCTGCGGGTAAAACCCGTACGCATTGTATATGTTTCCTGTGACCCTGCCACTCTTGCAAGGGATTTATGCAAACTCATAAACGGAGGCTATGAACTAAAGCACGTCCAACCTGTAGACCAATTCTGTCAGACTAGCCATGTTGAGTCAGTGGCTTTGCTTGTCAAGGAGCGAAGCGACGAAGAGAAGCATTAGCATAATGAACAATGTTAAAGACAAGTAGCCTAAAAGACAGAAGGAGGTCTGCATACAAGATGAAAACGGAAGAAGGTCAGTGTGGCAGCAGAGAATTAGAATTTGCTATTTTCTGCATTGAAAATGTAGCATCCAGGCTAAATGTTGATGCGCAGAAAGTGTATGCTGCCTTGACAGAACAGACGAATATTTTGAAAGAATATATCATCCCGGAATATGAGGTGCTGCATACCCAGAGCAAGGATTATATTGTGGATGATATTATTGGTATTATGAAGGAAAGGGGTGTGAAGTTATGATTTTATATCATGGATCCTTTGTGATAGTGGATAAGCCGGATCTGACACACTCCAGACCAAATGTTGATTTTGGTAAAGGGTTTTATACAACGCCAATCTACGAACAGGCTGAAAAATGGTGTGGCCGTTTTAAAAAGCGTGGCAAAGATGGCATTATAGCAAGTTATGAATTTGATGAAACAGCATATGATGCATTGAAGGTGCTTAAGTTTGATGCTTATTCTGAAGAATGGCTGGATTTTATTCTGAATTGTCGCAGAGAACAGGACAACACAGATTATGATCTTGTTATCGGTGGTGTCGCAAATGATAAAGTTTTTAATACAGTGGAGCTTTATTTTGACGGTCTGATTGACAAGAAGGAATCGATTAATAGATTGCGATATGAGCAGCCAAATCTTCAAGTAGCTTTTCGAACTAAGAAGGCTCTTTCTTACTTGAGGTTTGAAGGGAGTGTGAAGCTATGAATGCAAATCCTATTCTTTTACAGAAGAAATATGCTCGTGTCGTAGAGCTTTTTGCAAAGCATAATGGTCTGACACTGGAAAAGGCACTGGACATATTTTACCATTCAGAGCTGTATAACCTGATGAGTGAGGGCGTTTCCGACATGCATTGCATGAGTGATGAATACCTGGTACAGGAGCTGGAAGAAGAGCAAAAAAACTAAAATAGCCTACTTTTGCGAGTGGGCTGAACGGATGTCAAAGGATTTCGATAAATGCCATCAGCACCGGAAATACGGGCCTTTGCGTCAGTTTGAAATTTCACCGAGTTTCCGGAGATTATCTTCGCGGGAACTTGTCTACGAGGGTTTCTGGGATGTTTTGGAGAATTGGATATTGGATACAAAATTGAGACTGTATTTTAGATGTCAGGCTTTGTCAAGCAAACTGTAGTCTCAATCCTAAAGACAGGCTGGCAGAACGAAACAAGGAGATAGTGAGCAGATTCTATTCGGGCGAATCTATCGCAGAACTTGGCAAAATGTATTTCCTTTCAGAGAAAAGAATTCAAGGAATAATACATGAATATGAATCCTCTTGATGTTCATGCTGATAAATGCTAGTATATCTATAACTTTGGACGGTTCCGTCCGAAGTTATAGATATAGCGGAGGCGCTTTGAATGATAATACGAGACGAGTATCTGGTAAAAATAAAATCAGCTATGTGGGATGGAAATATCAAAGTAATCACAGGCTTGAGAAGGTCTGGCAAGTCTACGTTGCTGTTTGAACTTTTTTATGATTCCCTTATTTCTTCCGGCGTAAAGGAAGATAATATTATCAAATTAGAACTTGATAAAAGGAAATATTATGTTTACAGAAATCCTATTGCTTTATGTGATATGGTTGAAAAAAAACTGGAAGGTAAGGAAGACGAGAAGTTCTATCTTTTCATTGACGAAGTCCAGATGTCCCAAAAAGCTACTATAGAAAATGAGTATGGATCAGATGAGGTTTCAATCTATGACATGCTAAATGAATTAAAAGGTTACAGGAATCTTGATGTTTATGTGACAGGAAGCAACTCAAAAATGCTTTCTAGTGATATTGCAACAGAATTTAGAGGTAGATCAACACAGATTCATGTATATCCTTTGTCATTTAAAGAACTTTATGACTTTTATGGTGGAAATGAAAGAGAAGCTTTGGAGGAGTATATGCGATTTGGTGGAATGCCTGAGCTTACTTCAAAAAAAACGGATCGTGAAAAGATGGAGTATTTAAGTGACCTCTTTTCTGAGACCTACATGAAGGATTTAAGTGAGCGAGGGAGGATTCAGAGGGAGGATATATTATCACAAATCCTTGATTATTTAGCGTCTTCCATAAGCTCACTTACAAATCCAACAAATATCGCTAATGCAATCAGTAGTTCTGCAAGAGAGAAAATCGATCGAAATCTTGTCAATTCATATATTGAAAAGCTCAAAGATGCATTTTTAGTCTTTGAGGCCAAGCGATATGATATTAAGGGTAAGTCATATTTTAACTATCCTAACAAGTATTATTACTCTGATATTGGTCTGAGAAATGCTAGACTAAATTATCGTCAGTATGATCCTGGGCACATCATGGAGAATATAATTTACAACGAACTAATCAGACGCGGATATAAAGTAGACGTAGGAGTTGTGCATGACCGAAGAAATAATACAAAGAGTCAAAAAGAAATTGATTTTGTTGTAAATGATATGGATAGAAGAATCTATATTCAAAGCGCATATGAAATGAGTAAAGATGAAAAAGTTGATGCAGAGCTCTGCTCGTTTACTTTAACAGGTGACTTTTACAAAAAGATTGTTATACGAGATGATATTCCACATAATTATTATGATGAAAAAGGCTTTTTTCATTGCAATTTAATAGATTTTTTAATGAACAGGATAGAATTATTTTGATGGCTTCAGATGAAGTCTGACTGCCAATTGACGGACTTTTATTAAAGATTAAATACCAATTCGAACTTGATCTCTTTAACAACGCTCTTTTTTCCGTACTTAGTTGATGGCAGGGTTTGTCTTTCTTGCTTCTACAATAGTCAAAGAAATCTATCATGGCTGTTTTAAGATCACCTAATCGGATTTCTTTCCGTTCTTCGTAGGTAGTAAACTTTATTTCATTATCGATGAGGGAAAGCTTTTCAAGTTTTCTAACCGCCTGATAAGCTCCGGTCTTTCCCCAAACCTTCTTTAGATCCTTCTAATCCCAGCCTTGATGGATATAGACGATTTTAGGGAGTTCATCTGTTTTGAACTTCTGATACTTGGAAGAGTGGGAATCATCATAGGCCCACAGTTTGCCGGGACGTGGCGTGATGTGCAGTGGCACAAGCGGCTTACAGATATGATAAAAAGTACGGAGATACCATGTGAACTGATAAATGAACGATTAAGAAAAGCTATGATGTATAACTAACAGACAAAAAAGTATAGCATAATGAATATGCCGAACAATATCGGATATTGGCTTACAGGCGAAAACAGTCTGCCCTGCTTTGAATACACAGGAAAAATTCCCTATAGGGCCAGGCTTGAAAACAGCACAGATATAATGTGCCGGAAATCCGATTTTGAAATGGGATAAAATTTGCCTGAGACCCAAAACTGCCATGCCAGAAAATGGATGATTACATATACAAGGACGAGTGATAAAATGAGAATAGTGGATGGTAAAGATTATCTTAAGGAAGTAAAAGAACTCATTCAGGAATATTCAAGACGTTTGGGACGAGATTTATCTTTCCAAAATATCGAGGATGAGTTAAAAGACCCTTCTCATAAATATACTGCTCCGGAGGGAGAGCTTTTGGTGGCCATAGAGGGAGAAAAGGTTTTGGGCATGGTGGCATATCATCGGCATTCTGCTGTTCGCTGCGAAATGAAGCGCTTGTATGTTAGCCCGAATGCGAGAGGAATGCACTTGGGTGATGCACTTGTTACTGAAATACTTTCCCATGCCAAAAAAGCCGGGTACAAAGAAATTGTGCTGGATACAATCGTACCGCTGAAGGCAGCAATCTCCTTATATAAAAAACATGGATTTAAGGAATGTGAAGCGTACTATTATAATCCCATGGATGATGTGATTTATATGCGTAAAGAACTATAAGGATGGCATATAAAAAACATATGTAATTATCTGGTATCATTTTTGCATCAAGAATGGAGAAAGAAATGAACGAAACAAAAATTTACGTAGGTCTAAACGACGTAACCACAAACACGCAGCTTTTCGAGAATGAAAAGTACATCAGCCTACTTCGTAACGTGTGTTATTCATACAAGATTCCTTTTTCTTTTAACATAGAAGAGGGCGGGTACATTTATGACAATGGTGAATATGCCAAGGAAACGACTCTTTGTTTAACACTTATCGATGTCAAAGAAGAAATTGTGAATGAGGTTGCAAAGGATTTGTGCGCCTTCTTTCACCAGGAATCTGTGTTGATTACCGATAGCAAGATAGAAGCGAGATTTTTGCGGGAAAGTCTTGAATAATGTGATGCAGATTAAAGGAGATTGATTGCAGATGGAGGAAAATACCTGCTTAAAGCGCGTTCTTGAAATGGGAATAGCGCTTTCGAAAGAGAAGGACACCAATAAAATATTGGATGGAATCCTGGATGCAAGCATGGAGATTGCCCATTGTGACGCTGGTACTCTGTATATTAATAAAGACGGTTATCTGCATTTTAAGGTAATGAAGACCCTGTCAATGGGCATTGATAAAGGAAAAAACGGAGAAAAAATCGATCTTCCGCCTGTTCCGATTGAACCCGACAGTCTTTTTTCATATATTGTCAATCAAAAAAAGGCTTTAAATATCGACGATGTTTACGATAGTCCAGAGTTTGATTTTCCTGAGCCGAGGAAATATGACGGTATCATAGGCTTTCTCACGAAGTCATTGTTATCGATACCCTTGATTAACGGAACGGGAGAAGTTGTCGGAGTATTGCAGTTAATCAATGCATTGGACGACGAGGGAAGGATTTGCAAATTTACTCTCGAAAACGAGCAGATCATTTTGGCGCTTGCTTCACAGGCAGCCATTGCAATGACCAACATGCGATATTTGGAGGAAATGAAGCTTCAGATGTGGTCCTTTACAGAAGCCATGGCCGAGGCAATTGATACGCGTACGCCTTACAATGCCAATCATGTAAGGCACGTTGCCATATATGCAGGTAAGATAGCGGATTATATCAATGTTCTTCACGATAAGGGGCTTGAGGAGGAGTATTTTTCGAAAGAACGCAAAGAAGAGCTTGTGCTGAGCGCCCTGCTTCACGATTTGGGTAAGCTTTCCATTCCTACCAGGATTATGAACAAGTCAACCAGGCTTGAGGGCAAATTAAAGGATATACAAACAAGATTTGAAATATTAAAGCTTAGGTACAGGATAATGTATCTTGAACACAGGGCATCTGAACACGAATATATTGAGTTTAGCAAAAGACTTGATAAAATCCTTCAGCTCGTTGAAGTTATTGACGGGGTGCGCGCATTGGATACGGAAAAAGAAAACGCCCTAAAGAGTGCACTTGAATTTGAACCGGTAATAGACGGTCAAAGATGTTTTCTTTTTACAGAGGAGGAAAAAGAATCACTTTTGATAGAGAAAGGCACCCTTACCGAAAAAGAAAGATTGATTATGGAAAGTCACGTCGAAATGACGGAGCGGATTCTTAATAAGGTCCATTTCAATTCGGTTTACAAGGATGTACCTGTATGGGCCGTTCAGCATCATGAATATTTGAACGGGACAGGGTACCCTAAGCACCTTACGGCTGATGAACTTCCAATCGAGGCACGTATCCTGACAGTTGCGGATATTTGCGATGCGCTTTTGGCAACGGACAGGCCCTACAAGAAGCCGATTCCGAAGGATGAGGCTTTTTCAATAATGGAAGAGATGGCGGCAAAAGGAAAAATAGACGCAAAGCTCGTCTCGTACTTAAAGGCGTGTATAT
>CAVCUM010000016.1:0-38950 GCA_963605385.1 Lachnospiraceae bacterium | reverse complement strand
TATTTAAGGCAACAGGTAAGGCAGGAACCACCTACCAGATCATCTATGAAGATGAAGGTGCGCCGCTTGCCTCAATGATTTCAGATGACGGAACCTTAATGTCAGAAGACGAAACGGGATTATGCTTTACCCATTGGATAATTTTGGGACTTGCTGTTGCCGGATTGATATTGGCTTTGATTCTTGGTAAAAAGGAGAAGAAGAGTTTCATACTTGTGGCGGCAGTTACCTCGATAGCAAGTTTGGTATTAGCGATTTTTGGAAGCTGTGATATAGACAGGATAATGCTTTTGACTGAAATTGTAGTGATGGTTCTTGTATTCGTGTTCTTTATCCGTAAGAAAGATGACGGAGATAAAGAATCTGCAACGGCATAACATAGAAAAAAGGCATAGCTCAGGAATGAGTTGTGCCTTTTTTGCTAGTGTAGCATGAAATGCTGAATTTGTCGGATTGAAAACGCCGAATCTGTCGGTTGAAATTCCCAAATCTGTCGGATTGAAAACGCCGAATCTGCCGGGTTGAAATCGCCGAATCTGTCGGATTGATATTGCCAAATCTGTCGGATTGGAATAAAATTACGGAAAAGAAGTAATGAAGGGTTCACAGGAAAGTAATGAAAAAGGATGGCTACAAGAGAAGACTAATAGATGATAAAGTGGAAAAATATCTTGAAACATTTGGAGCCGTGTGCATAGAAGGTCCTAAGTGGTGCGGAAAAACATGGACTTCGGAAGCACACAGTCAAAGTGAATATGAGATTGCTTCTTAAGTCTTTGGCTCGCAATGAGAGCACCACGGCAACCATTAAAAAAATCAAAAATGACATTAAAGAAAAAGACGATGAAGATATTGATGCAGAGACTGTTTCATCTTACCTTAATCTTTACGAAAGACTTTTCCTGATCGATAATCAGCCGCCTTTTTCATCAAAAATCAGATCTTCCGTAAGGGTAAAACAGGCTGAAAAAAGACATTTTTCGGATCCGTCGCTTGCATGTGCGGCATTAAGAATGACTCCCGACATGCTTTTGAGTGATTTGGAAACATTGGGTTTCCTTTTTGAGGCATTATGCGAAAGAGATCTTAAAATATATGCCGATTCATTTGACGCTTCCGTTTACCATTATCAGGACTATAACGGCAAAGAAATAGATGCCGTTATTGAAATGAACGATGGAAGCTGGTCCGCTTTTGAAATTAAACTCGGGGCCAATCAAATAGATGCCGCAGCAAAATCTTTAATATCAATAAGAGATGATATAGCCAAAGAAGAGGGCGGCAAACCACCGAAGGTTCTGTGCGTAATCTGTGGACTCAGTAACGCATCATACAAGAGACCCGATGGAGTATATGTTGTACCGATTACGGCGTTAAAGGATTGAATGGAATCTACGCAGGACAGACAGTTATACTTGGGTAAAATTTCATAAATATAATTCTTTCTTTATGAAGCTTTAGAAAATGTTGACCGTTTATTAGAGAAATCTAATGGCGGTCTTTTTTGTCCAAAGTCGACGCTATATCGACAAGCAGTCGGTAGTTTGGAATTCAAAAAAATCCATAAACGCTTTAGAATGGCAAAAGTCAAACCACACACCCTGGATAGCCGGATCCTTGTGAATAATCCAAAAAAGATCTTCAAAAGTGCGAACAAGTGTTTGACAGAAGAGGCTATATATGATACTCTATAAGTGCACTCACAATCGAGTCTTAATACGAAGCGGGCATGGGTGCAGTAAAGAAAGGTAAGGGGTTATATGAGTATCGGATTTGTCTTTGGACCCGCAGGAAGCGGGAAGAGTACTTTCGTACAGGATGAGCTTATTAAAGGCGCTATGGCTGAGCCTAAGCGCAATTTTATCTTAATTGTTCCCGATCAGTTTACAATGGAGACCCAAATGGATGTCGTAGAGCGACATCCCAATAAGGGTATTTTGAATATTGATGTCTTAAGCTTTGGACGATTATCGTACAGAGTCTTTTCGGAAACCGGAAAGGCAGATACTCCGGTTCTTGACGATACGGGTAAGAGCCTTGTGTTAAGGCGCGTGGCCGGAAAAGTGGCTGAGGATATGCCATATCTTGGACGTAATCTCAACAAGATCGGCTTTATTCATGAGGTGAAATCCCAGATTTCTGAGTTTATGCAATACGGACTTGGTGTTCGTGATGTTGAAAAGCTTTCTATGGATGCAAGGCAGGGAGCATTAAAGAGTAAGCTTTCGGATCTTTCTGTCATTTACAAGGCGTTTTCAGAGTTTAATGACGGTAAATTTATTACTGCCGAGGAAACTCTTCAGGTGCTTTGCAATAAGATTCCAAATGCATCCTTCTTAAAAAATTCAGTGATTGTCTTTGACGGCTTCACAGGCTTTACCCCTATACAGGAAGCCGTAATTTTGAAGCTTTGCGAAGTTGCGGACAGTGTCAGGATTACCCTGGATTTATCGGCACCGGAAAACCCTTCGGATTTAGGCGGCGAGGAAAAGCTTTTTTATCTGTCAAGGAAGACTGCAAACAGGTTAAAGACGAAGGCACGTGATCTGGATATCGAAATTCTTAATGATGCGATCATAACGGGTGAGAGTGGTCGCTTTAAGGGAAATGCCGTTCTTTCTCATTTGGAAGCCAATTTATTTCGCTACCCCGTAAAGGCATTTGACGAAGCGACAGATACAGTAGAAATCTTTAAGGCAAACTCCATAGATGATGAGGTGCTAAATGTCTGCACCGAGATCGGCAGGCTCATCAGGAGCGGAAAGTATGCCTATAGGGACATTGGCATTGTATGCGGCAATCTTGAAAACTATGGCTATATATTTGAAAACCGTATGCGAGAGCTTGACATGCCGGTCTTTATCGATCAGACTGCGCACATTTCACTCAATCCTTTTATTGAGTTTTTAAAAAGCGCATTGCTGGTGATAGTAAAGGACTATTCTTATGAATCGGTGTTTCATTATTTGCGGAGCGGTTTTACGGATTTTGAAGACGAGGAGATTGACAGATTTGATAGGTACGTATTGAGCTTGAATATCAGAGGCTCATATATGTACGAAAGCCCTTTCAGAAAATACGAAAGAGGCACAGGAGACAATGAGAAGGCCAAGGAGGAGGTCTGCCTTCACGAGGCGGTAAGGAAACGTCTTGCGGAGGTCTTTAAGCCTCTTAAAAAGCCTGGAAATACCGCAAAGGATTACGTAAACAATCTCTACGAATTTTTAAAGGAAAATCATTCCTATGAGAAGCTTTGTAAGCTTAAGGAATCATTTGAAGCGGACAATAACCTTTCAAAAGCCAGGGAATACGGTCAGATTTATAAGGCTGTAATGGAACTTTTGGATACGATTGTGTCATTAATCGGCGATGAAGAAATGGACCTTTCGGAATTTTATCGTATCTTTGAGGCCGGCATAGCAGAGATTAAAATCGGTACGATCCCGCAGAATGTCGACAGGATAGTGGTCGGTGACATAGAGCGTACACGCCTGGGACACGTTAAAGTCCTGTTCTTTGTAGGCTGCAATGACGGAAACATTCCTAAAAATACGGATCATGGAGGGCTCTTTTCAAGAGAGGACAGGGAACTGCTTGTTTCACGGGGGGTAGATATGGCACCTACCGCAAGGGAAGAAATGTTTACACAGCGTCTTTACCTTTATATGAATTTGTGTAAGCCGTCGGACAAGCTGTTTGTCAGCTTCGCAAGTACGGATGTGTCGGGAAAGGCACTGAAACCGGCATATCTGATTGAAACATTGAAGTCATTATTTACGAATCTTTCGATTAGAGAGGTCGGAGATACGCCTACAATAGATTCATTTATCACACCGAAGGCAAGCCTTGGCTTTTATGCCCGTTTTTTACGGAATTATGTTTCGGAAGATTTGACGGATGAAGAGAAAAAGCTTCTTTATGCACTTGTTTTGATTTATAAAGATTCAGCTTCAAAAGAATCAGAGCTTATTACCGATAAGGCCTTTATTTCCTATACCGCAAAGGCTTTATCAAAGAAAATTGTCGAGAAACTATATGGAAATATAATTACAACTTCCATCAGCAGGATGGAAATGTACGCAAAGTGCGCTTACGAGCACTTCCTTAAATACGGTATGAAGCTTAGGGAGGAAGAAAGTTCTTCGTTTGAAAGAAAGGATCTCGGTAGTGTTTATCACGGAGTTATAGATCTTTTCACAAAGAAACTTTATGAAAATAATCTTACCTGGCGAACCTTTTCCGAGGAAGAAGGAAAAAAGCTTGTAGAAGAGACGGTTAAAGAGTACTGCGCCGATTACGAGCAGGGAATGCTTTGTGAAGATGAGCAGATGGCATATACGGTTATGAAGATTACAAAAATCATGGTAAGAACCGTTTCTGTCATTCAGTTTCAGATTAAAAAAGGCTCCTTTGAACTTAAGGAAACCGAGCGTGCGTTTAACAGAACCGTTAATATGGCTGACGGCAAGGCATTAAAGATAACCGGTTATATAGACAGGATTGATACCTATGAGAATGACGGAAAAGTCTATGTAAGGATTATCGATTATAAATCAAGCACACATGACATAGATATTACCGACGTTTATCATGGACTTTCACAACAGCTTGCGCTATACATGGCAGAAGCTGTCTACTTGGAACAGGGTAGAAATCCGGGTAAGACGATAGTGCCCTCCGGAATGTTTTATTACAAAATAGACAATCCTATGATAACTGCAAATGAAAAGGAGTTTACGGATGAAGAGCTTGATAAAGAGGTTAAGAAAAAGCTCAAACTCCAAGGTTTTTTTGAGGACGACATTGAAAATATGAAGGCTCTTGACGAAACAGGTGCCGTGGACAATCTCGTCCTTCCGGTAAAGTATTCGGATGATCCGGGAAAGGAAAACGATAGGATCCTGACAGAAGAACAATTTGCAAATATGACTGATTACGTTGAAAGACTTGCTATTTCAATCGGTGAGCATATCTTTGACGGAGACAAGTCAATTAACCCGATGAAATCGGATAATAGAAATGCTTGCGAATACTGCGCTTATAAGTCGATTTGCAGGCTTGACGAAAGAATTCCGGGATTTAAGGCAAGAGACGGTAAGGATGTAGACAAAGATACGGCACGTGAAAGAGTACTTTCGGGGGATAAAGATGGCTTATACCTTTTCGACTGACCAACAGGCAGTAATAGACAGCAGAAATGCAAATGTAATAGTATCGGCGGCAGCCGGTTCCGGTAAGACTTCTGTCATGACAGAACGTATTGTCAGCCTGATTACAGACAAAGATCATCCTATCGACATAGATCGTGTATTGGTTGTTACCTTTACAAATGCCGCAGCTGGAGAAATGAGAGAGCGTATTTCAGCACGTATTAATGCTCTTATTGCGGCAAATCCTGCCGATGCGCATCTTCAGAAACAGGCAACTCTGATTCACAGTGCAATGATATGCACTATAGACAGCTTTTGCCTGAATCTGGTACGCAATCATTTTCATAAGATAGATTTGGACCCTTCGTTTAGAATTGGGACGTCAGGCGAACTTGAAATTTTAAGGCAGGATGCATTAAAGGAAGTAATAAGGAAAGCATATGCTTTAAGTGATGAGACGTTTTATGAGATTGTTGACAGCTTTTCGGGCAAGGCGGATGACGAAAAACTCGAGGGAATCATTGGGAAGATTTACAAGTGCGCCGACGGATATCCATGGCCCGAAAAGTGGCTTGATGACCACATGAAGGACTACGAGTATGCCTCCTTAGAGGACTTTAAGAACAGCACATTTATAGCTGAGATAATGTTTAAAGCAAGAAATCGGATCAAAGAGGCGCTCAAAATTGCACAGGAATACTATGAGTCAGGATCGGTTCCCGGCAAGTATCTTAAAAATTTTGAGAATGATATTGAATCGTTTGAAGCACTGCTTATTGAATCAGAATCAGCTGAATTTGACGCACTTGGCGGTTTGATAGGTAGCTTCAAATTTGGCACACTATCACCCAAGAAAGATGGCACCCCGCTGGAGGCATTAGAACAGGCAAAAGCTGTAAGAAAGAGTTACAAGGATATTATCACAGAATTAAACAAGCATTTTTTCTCAAAAACCCTGGAACAATATTATGAAGAAGTTTGTCTAACTTCTCCGGTTAATAAAAAACTTCTTGAACTTACAAAGGATTTCCTTGAAACGTTTTCGACATCAAAGCGTGACAGGGGTATTGTTGACTTTTCGGATCTTGAGCACATGGCAGTAAAGGTTTTGATAAGTGACTTCAAGAACCCAGATGATTATACCCCAACGGACGTTGCCATGTCTTACAAGGATTTCTTTGAAACGGTAATGGTAGATGAATATCAGGATGTGAACCTTATTCAGGAGCTTATCATTCAAAGCGTGTCACGTGAAAAGGGTGATGGTGTAAAGAACCGTTTCATGGTAGGGGATGTAAAGCAGTCAATTTACAGGTTCAGACAGGCTCGTCCTGAGATTTTTATTAAGAAAACGGAAAGCTACAGCAAGGAAGTCTCTTCGCCTGACAGGCTCATAACCCTTAAAGCAAATTACAGGAGCAGACAGGCTGTCGTTGACAGTGTAAATGCTATTTTTGAAGATATCATGGTCAAGAAAAAAGGTGGCGTTGAATATGATGATGATGCAAGGCTTTATAAGGAAGCAGACTATGCTCCGGACATGCCTTTTAATAAGACGGAGGTTATCCTTGTAGAATCTGATGGCAATTCATCAGAAAAAATGGAAATTTCTGCGGAGGCCATCTGCCAAACGATTTTAAATAAACTGAATGAAACTGCGGTTACCATTAAAGGCACGAAGGAATTAAGACCTGCCAAGTACAGTGATATTGCGGTTCTTTTTAGAAGCCCGAAAGCCTGGCTTCCGTCATTAAAAGCAAGCTTTGAAAAACACCATATTCCGTATCATCTTGAAGGGGTTGGTACTTTTTACGACAGCTACGAAATAGGGCAGGTAATAGAATTTTTAAAGATTTTAAACAATCCGCTCGACGACATAGCCTTATATGCTTCTTTAACATCTTTTTTCGGTAAATTAGACGACGAAGAGTGTGCGAATATCAAGATAATCGGGGAAGAAGGCGGAAGACATTTATGGGATAAGCTTGCCCTTTATTCAACAGAATGCCCTGAAGATGAAAAGGTAAATGATTTTCTTTCTCTTTATCATAAATATCGTGAGCTTTCGAAACTATGCCCAATTCATGAACTTATATCAAAGCTTTTTGACGAGACAGGATATAAGAATATGATCTCCGCAATGCCGGGAGGTAAGCAGCGTCTTGCAAACGTTGAGATGCTCATTGTTAAAGCTAATGAATATGCAAAAACCAGCTTTTTCGGACTCTTTCACTTTATCAGATATGTTGAGCTTATCAAAAAAGTTGAGTCCGACGAAGGTGAGGCAAATACCTTTGACGAATCAGCAAATGTCGTACGTATCATGACCATTCATAAGAGTAAAGGCCTTGAATTTCCGATATGCATTGTAGGAGGAATGGATAAGGAAATTAACGGCAATGATTGGAAGGGAGATTTAATAACGGATTTTGAAAAGGGCATAGGTATCAATTACGTTGATTCGGGAAGGCGGATTAAAAGGAATACTCTTATTAAAACGGTTATATCGAAAAAGGTTGAGACGGACAGCTTTGGCGAGGAAATCCGAGTGCTGTATGTCGCAATGACCAGAGCAAAGGAAAAGCTTATTTTGATGGGGGCCGTTAAGAATTCTGATGAATGGATAAATGCCCCTAGGTCTAAGGCCGCAAGCTGTTATTTGGATATGATACGGCCTGCTGTACTTTTGCACAAAGAAAAATTTGCCGTAAGTGTTATAAAAGAATCCGGCATTGACGTAGCGGATACTTTTGTTACCAAAGGCTCCATAGAGCTAGCGGCAAAGGAAGAAAAGCTCTTTATGGATGCAAAAGCATCGGACAGAAGCCTGGCGGATGAAATCAGCAAACGTTTCGAATTCGAATATCCTTATGCGGCCCTTTCAAAGCTTTATACCAAGACGACTGTATCGGAACTCAAAATGGCGGCTATAAAGGAGGAAACGGACGAAAGCTTCCATCCTTTTGAAGAAACTGAGTCAGAGGAGTATATACCGGTATTTGCGGGAGGAAATGTAAGCGTTAAGGGAACGGACAGAGGAACCGCTTACCATAATATTCTGGAACTTCTTGAATTTGACAGACTGCTTGACGCGACTGATAAGAAGAAAGAACTTGATGATGAACTCCTGGCAATTATCAACAGGGGAGAAATGCCGGAATCGGACGTCTTAAAGGTAAATAAGAAAAAGCTTCTTGAGTTCGTAAATTCTGAGACGGCAAAGAGCATGGGAAGAGCCTGCAAGGAAGGAAAGCTTTACAAGGAGCAGCCTTTCGTAATCGGTGTAAAGGCGTCAACTCTTTCGGATGATTTTCCCGAAAGCGAAACAGTGCTTGTGCAGGGAGTCATTGACGTTTATTATATTGAGGATGGAAAAATTACCGTGCTTGATTACAAGACGGATAAGGTCGAAAATGCCGATGAATTAATTAAGCGTTACAGGACACAGTTAGACTATTATGCGGAAGCAATCGAAAAGCTTACCGGTTTACCGGTTTTAAAAAAGATTATTTATTCCTTTGCACTTTCGAAGACAATAGAATTTACGATTTGAGGCAGGCACAATGTACAAATATTTACTTTTTGATTTGGACGGAACGATATCCGATTCCGGACCGGGAATTACGAAAAGTGTTCAATACGGTCTTGAAAAAATCGGTATTACGGAGCCGGATTTAAACAAGCTGAGGGCTTTTATCGGTCCTCCGCTAAGAGACTCTTTTAAGAATTTTTATAATCTATCAGATGAAAAAACCGAGGAGGCAGTAAGATTCTACAGGGAGAGGTATGCTCCGATTGGAATATTTGAAACCGAAATTTATGAAGGCATCCCGGAACTTCTTGGGGACCTTCAAGCAAAAGGATTTGTGCTTTGCCTTGCGTCAAGCAAGCCAAAGGTTTTCGTGGAACGTATACTTAAGCATTTTAACATGTATGATTATTTTGATGTCGTGATGGGTTCAAATCTCGACGGAAGCCTTGAAAATAAAGAGGATATCATTGCGGAGTGCTTAAAAGAATTTTCAAATATTAAAAATTTTAATCTTTCGGACTGCCTGATGATCGGTGACAGAAAATTCGATATTGAGGCAGCGCATAAATGCGGCATCAAATGCGTCGGTGTTTCCTATGGTTTCGGTTCGATTGAAGAGCTTAATGAATACAAAGCCGATTATATTTGTAAGAGTGTAGAAGAGCTTAAAAATTTGCTTATGGAATAAGTATCGAACTCGGCAGGTTCGGGCGAAGGGCTTATTGCGTAGAAGAGCTTAAAAATTTACTTATGGAATAAGTGCAATTCACCAAGCTTTTTTCTTGCAAAAGTTACTAAAAAGTATTTTAATGTTTTATGGTGACTGCGTGCATATGCGCATGACCGTATGGAGAATAAAATGGCACAAACAATCATACCCAAGGGCTATAAGCCCGCACTTAACCTTCATGAGACGCAGATTGCTATCAAAGAAGTAAAAGATGTATTTCAGGAGCTTTTAACGGAAAGATTGAACCTGTTAAGAGTTTCCGCACCTTTATTTGTAGACCCCAAGGAAGGTCTAAATGACAACTTAAACGGTGTTGAACGTCCGGTTTCCTTCGGTATCAAGGAGCAGGACGATTATACGGCTGAAATCGTTCATTCGCTTGCGAAGTGGAAGAGATATGCGTTAAAGAAGTATGGCTTTAAGGTCGGTGAAGGTCTTTATACCGATATGAATGCTATCCGCAGGGATGAGGAAACGGATAATATTCACTCTATCTTCGTGGATCAGTGGGATTGGGAAAAGATTATCACCAAGGAACAGAGAAATCTTGATACCTTAAAAAGTGTTGTCAAGGATGTTTATGCGGTGCTCAGGAAGACCGAGAAGGCTTTGGCTGTTTCCTATGATTATATCGAGGAGATCCTTCCTCATGACATTTTCTTTGTTACTTCGGACGAACTGCTTGAAATGTTCCCTGACAATACACCCAGAGAACGTGAGTATTACATCACAAAGGCTAAGGGCGCTGTCTGCATCATGAAGATAGGCGACAAGCTTGAGAACGGCGAGCCTCATGACGGACGTGCTCCCGACTATGATGACTGGCAGTTAAATGCGGATATTTTTGTTTATTATCCTGTTCTTGATATTGCATTGGAGCTTTCTTCAATGGGCATAAGAGTTGATGAAAAGTCCTTAAAGGAACAGTTAAAGAAAGCTGGGTGTGAAGAAAGAGCCGAACTTCCTTTCCAGAAAGCAATCTTAGAGAAAAAACTTCCTTATACCATCGGCGGCGGTATCGGACAGTCGCGCATTTGTATGTTTTTCTTGCGTAAGGCTCATATCGGTGAGGTACAGTGCTCGCTTTGGCCGAAGGACACCGTTAAGCTTTTGGAGGAACACGATATTCCGCTCTTATAAAGTAAATAAATGCATCGATTTCTTAACCGGAGTTCACATTTACCTGAACTCTGGTTTTTGCTATAAAAGGAAATTACTTTGCAATCTCTTATATAGTAAAAAGTCGCTACGTGCAAATGATGCGTTTCTTACGGCCAGGGAAATGATGCTGCGTATTCCATTCGCACTTAAGTGCGCCCAGATGCGCAGACACTAAATTTTTTTCGCACATTAAAAACACCTATCTCGAGGTCGAAGCATAGAAGAATGAAAATATTGCATATTACAATACGAAAATCTCCGAAAAATTTGTTTAAAATTTATATTTCTTTTTAAAGAAAACTGTATATAATAATTAACAAATATTTGAAGGGGAAACTTGAATTTGGGCGATTTACAGTTACCCGCAGTTGTTTGACAAGCTTTTGTTTGTCTTTATTCGAAACTGATTTACAGTTTTTGTTGTATTTTAGGAGGCTATTATGACAGCAAAGATAATGTTGACACCTTCACGCGTTAAGGATTTTGTAGCAGTTACCTCGGCGTGCGATTTTGATATCGATATTGCCGGCAATAACAGATATGTGGTAGATGCAAAGTCCATTGTTGGTGTTTACGGACTTGATATGACGCGTCCTCTGACTATCAGCTATGACGGTTACGATGCGGCACTTGAAGCATTTATTTCTGCCAATTCGATTGCATCATAAAGAAAAAGCGAAAATATGTTTGACTCTAAACCCTGTATGCCTTAAACTAAGGCTACAGGGTTTTTATTGTTACGGTATGCTGCGCATTCTACTCGCACACTTTTTTACAATTAGAGGCTTTTAATGATTTCGGTTCGAATAAGTGTGAGAAACTTAATAGAGTTCATCCTTCGAGACGGCGATATAGACAATCGTTACGGCTCCTTTTCGGATGATGCCATGAAGGAAGGAGCAAAGCTTCACAGAGTCATTCAGCATCGTGCCGGTTCGGACTATCAGCCGGAGGTTTCACTTAAATATACATATTCTGAGAGCGACGTATCAATTTCTGTGGAGGGTCGTGCCGACGGAGTTATCAGAAACGATTCTGGTGTCACTGTTGATGAAATTAAGACCACCTACTCCGACATTCAGAAACTTAAGGAGGCAAATTCACTTCATCTTGCTCAGGCGAAATTTTACGCCTATATCATAGCGGAAAAAGAAAACCTCCCCGCTATAAAGGTAAGAATCACCTATGCCAACATAGATACAGAAGAAATAAGGTACTTTAACTATACTTTCCTCTATGAGGAACTTCTTAATTTTACTTCCGAAGTATGCCATGAGTATGTCAAATGGGCACGACTTGAAAGTGATTGGCATGAAGTCAGGGATGAAAGCATTAAAGCTCTTCCTTTTCCATTTGAGTATCGTCCCGGTCAGGAGAAGCTTGTACGGCAGGTCTATGTCACGATTTCAAAGGGGAAGAAGCTTTTCATCGAAGCCCCAACGGGAGTCGGAAAGACAATTTCGACACTTTACCCTGCTTTGTACGCACTTGCAAACAAGAAGGGTTCGAGACTCTTCTATTTGACTGCAAAGACGATTACTCGTACGGTAGCCGAAAATACCATAGATATTCTTAAGTCAAAGGGCATGAGACTAAAGAACATTACCATAACCGCCAAGGAGAAAATCTGTCCGACAGAAAGCCATGAGTGTAACCCGGATGCCTGTCCCTATGCTAAGGGGCATTTTACGAGGGTGAATGACTGCGTGTATGATTTGCTTGCGAATAAAGAACAGATTACGGCGGGTGTGGTACTTGATTATGCCGCAAAATACATGGTCTGTCCCTTTGAAATGAGTTTAGATGCAAGTATGTTTTGCGATGCCATTATTTGCGATTACAATTATGCTTTCGATCCGAGTGCGAGGCTAAAGCGTTTTTTTGAGGATGAGACCAAAAGCGGAGACTATTTAATGCTTGTCGACGAGGCTCACAATCTGCTTGACAGGGCCAGAGAAATGTATTCCGCCGCTATTTTCAAGGAGCAGTTACACGTCCTCAAAAGGCTTACAGAGGAAGAACTGCCGACGATTTCGGCAAAGGCATCAAAATGCGAAGGTGAGCTTAGTAGGCTTGAAGAGAATACGACCGAGTGCTCGGTAGATATGGATATCACGGATTTTGTATCTAATCTTACGCGGCTTTATGGCAATATAGAGCGATTTCTAAAAGAAGAGAGGAAACCCAAAAAGAAAAAGAAGATTTCAAAGGACACAAAGGACGGTGTTCTTGAATTTTTCTTTGAAGCAGGTCATTTCTTAAATACGTACGACCTTCTTGATGACAATTACCGGGTATATGCTGCTTTCAATGAAAAAGAAGAATTTTTCCTAAAGCTTTTTTGCGTAAATCCGAGAGAGAATCTTAAAGAGTGCATGAAGGCGGCAAGAAGCGTAATCCTATTTTCTGCAACCCTGCTTCCGATTCAATATTACAAGGAGCTTTTGGCGGGAGAACCGGGTGACTACGAGGTCTATGCCGAAAGTATATTTAACCCTAAAAATCGAAGGATTCTGATAGCAAGTGATGTGACCAGCAAGTATACCAAGAGGACCGATTCGGAATATTTAAAACTGGCTCGCTATATCAATAAGGTCGTAAAATCCCATCCCGGCAACTACATGGTGTTCTTCCCATCTTATAAATTTATGGAAGAGGTGCATCTTGCCTATCTTTCAGAGTTTACTGATGATGACGAGACTTCTTTTCTGGTGCAGTCAACACGAATGACGGAGGATGAGAAAGATGATTTTTTAAGACGTTTCTCAACCTGCAAGGAGCAAACCGTTGAGAGTCTTAAACTGATAGATATGGAAGTGGAGACCGAGGACACCTCATCACTTGTCGGGCTCTGTGTGCTCGGAGGGGCCTTTTCAGAGGGCGTGGATCTGACAAGTGAGAGTCTGATTGGTGCGATAGTAGTGGGAACGGGCATCCCGCAGGTATGCCTTGAAAGAAAGCTTATGATGGAAACCTTTGATAAAGAAAACGGTTTGGGCTTTGACTATGCTTATCGCTACCCGGGAGTTAATAAGGTGCTACAGGCGGCGGGGCGTGTGATCAGGACCGAAACCGACAGAGGAGTCATAGTGCTTTTAGACAATCGTTTCCTGCAAAGCAGTTATCAAAAGACCTTCCCCAGGGAATGGACTGACTTTGACAGGGTGAACCTTGAAAGCGTAGAAAGATATGTAAAAAAGTTTTGGGACGGAAATTGATTCGATTTAATAACGCTGTATTTTCTTTATCCGTTTCTTCTTGTACATCTCGCGGTCGGCCCTTTCAATAAGCGTATTCAACCCGTCGGGACTGTCAAGAACTGTAATGCAATAGCCTATTGAGGCATCAATCGGGTAGAGCCTGCCGGGAGTTTCATTAATGGTATTCATGTGTGCTTCTATCTTGAGTATGCATTCGTCTGCATCCTTTTTAGTATAGTCGGATGCAAGCAGCACAAACTCATCCCCACCATAACGCATTACTACTTCGTTGTGACGTTTAATCTTCTTGAGAATTCCTGAGATTTCCTTTATGAGATTGTCACCTTCATCGTGACCGAAGGTATCATTGACCTTTTTAAGCCCGTCAACATCAAGAAAGATGACACAGAGCGGCTGCCTTTTATGAATGGAGTTATTTACCATACTTTCGGCACGCTTAAAGAAACCGGCCCTGTTGTAAACACCGGTGAGGGCATCATAAATCCACATATGGTCGAGAGCTGCAAGCATCTGTTCAAGGACGTTTCGCTTACGCGTGGTCTCTAAGGCATTGCCTGTGAGACTACAGTAGTTGGGAAAAAATTCATTTCTTAACAGTTCACCCGAGGTTCCGAGTATCGCATAGCCGTAGTTTCGATTCATATAGTGAATGGGCAGGAAGTAATAAGTTCCTCCCTTTTTGCCTCCATTTGCAAGGGGAGGAAAGAGATCTTCTTTTTCAAAATATTCACGGTCTCCCGATGCTGCCGGAGCCCCTCCGACAATCGAGAAAACGGCCATTATTTCGTCTGTATAATCCTCAGCTATTTCTTTTTCCATGGAAAGCAAGGCCTTCGAGTAATCGGAATAGTCGATTAAACATTCGGGGCGTACGTTTAGGCAAAGATGCATTTCGTCGGGGCGAAGCTTTAGTGCATAAGACTTTAATTCATCAAGCAGGGAGTACTGATCCTTCATGGCCATCAGGTCCGCAGTCATGCGCTTGGTACTCTGGCTGAGCTCGGCCTGAGCGTAGCAGTTCATGGCAAGAGTATTGGTGGTGGAAAAATCATTCTTGTCATCTTCCTCCGGGATGCAACCGCAGGAGGCTCCGATATAGAGATTTACCGGCATCGTAAAGACTTCGCCGGGAGTGTGCGAAGAATATTCATGAAGAAGGTTTACGGCATTTACGCCTTTTTGATACTGCTGTCTCTTGACGGTCGTAAGCCTCGGATAATAAACCCTCGATACGCTGTCAAAGTCAATTCCGGTAACCTTTATATCCTTCGGAACCTTGACACCGCGGCGTTTAAGTTCCGAAATAAGTCCTATTGCCATTTCGTCGTTGGCACAGACTATAGCATCGGGGAAAGTGTATGAAAGATTCAAAAATTCCTGAGCGGCATCCACACCGCTTGAAAATTCGAAGTTTCCATGAAGACAGAAGTCGTCGCTAATGGGAAGATTGTGGCTTGAAAGCGCCTCTTTGAAGCCTTCGTAGCGCTCTGCGGTATCGGGGCTTCCCTCCGGACCGCCGAGAAAATATAGCTTCTTACAATTATGACATTCAATCAGGTGACGCGTTATTTCTCTTGCAATGGCGCGCTCGTTGCTTAGAATGCTTAAGAATTCAGGGGAATAGCTGTCAATCGCCACACACGGAACGCCTGACGAAAGTATGCGATTATAAAGAACCTGCTCATTGGGCATGGATAAAAAGGTGTTTCTGACATAGATAATTCCGTCGAAAGAATTAAGATCTGGAAGATTGAAGATGGCACACTCGCCTCTTAAAAAGGTGTCGTTTCCGGATGCGTTTACATGGCAGCAGAACACAAGAGAGGTATCACCATTGTCGCGTACCTTTCTTTCTACACCCTTCATAAATGCCTTTTGGCAATCAAAAACCAAACCGCAGATAAACACTGCAATTCTCATGATTTTCGGCCCCCTTGCCCCCTGTCACTACTTAACAAAAGTAGTCCTAAAGTACTAGTTCATCATAGCATAATGCGACAAAGAAAAAAACTGTTAATATGGGTAGGGTAAAATTGCGAAAGCAGGCAGCGTGTAGCAATCCGCAGTACCATGCGGGAATTTTTTAGAAACCTTTAATAAAGTTTATTTTCATTACATTGACTTTGAAAAAGAATATAAATAAACTTTAAGGTGTTATTTCGGAGGTTTTATTTTATGAAGAGATATTGGAAATACATAAAGCCGTATCTATCGGCCTTTATACTCGCACCGATACTCATGATAGTGGAGGTGCTCGGAGAAATCTTTCTTCCCAAATTGATGTCTTTAATCATCAATAACGGTGTTTCGGACAGAAACATTCCTTATATCACAATCGTCGGTATCGTAATGATTGTTACGGCTGTACTGATGGCATTCGGTGGCATCGGTGGCGCGTATTTCGGAGCAAAGGCTTCGATAAATTTTGCGGCAGATCTCAGAAAAGATGCTTTCGACAGCGTCCAGAAATTTTCCTTTAAGAATATTGATGATTTCAGCACCGGTTCACTTGTTACAAGACTTACAAACGATGTGACCCAGGTTCAGAATCTTATCAATATGCTGCTACGAATGGCACTTCGCGCGCCCGGAATGATGATAGGTGCGATTATAATGGCATTTTCAATCAATGCTGAGCTTGCGGTCATCATTATCATTGTAATGCCTATTTTGATTGCGGTGATTGCCCTTGTCATCACAAGAGCCTTCCCGAGGTTTCAGATACTTCAGACCAAGATTGACAAGCTTAACTCAATCATCCGTGAAAACGTTACAAACGTCAGGGTTATCAAATCCTTCGTGCGCGGAGATTTGGAAAAAGAAAGATTTTCTGAAGCAAACAACGATCTAAAAAATTCTTCTTTGGACGCTTTCCGCATTATGATTGTCGCTATGCCCGCAATGTCACTTGCGATGAACATCACGACCCTTGCGGTTGTATGGTTTGGCGGAAAACAGATTGTTGCAGGCAGTATGCTTGTCGGTGATTTGACTGCCTTTATCACATATGTCACCCAGATCCTTATGTCACTTATGATGACTTCGATGCTTATCCTTCAAAGCTCGAGAGCCATTGTTTCCGGCAAACGTATCAACGAGATAATTGACTGTAAGCCGGACATAGCGGACGACGACGCAAAGTATCCCGAAAGACTTGTAGGAAGCGGTTCAATTGAATTCAAGAACGTAAGCTTTTCCTATTACAAGAATTCGGAAGAAAAGGTTCTTTCGGATATAAATATGAAAATTGAATCGGGCGATGTAGTCGGTATCATCGGTTCCACGGGATCGGGAAAAACAACACTCGTCTCAATGATTGCACGTCTTTACGATCCCGATGAGGGCGAGGTGCTTGTAGACGGAGTAAATGTAAAGGATTATTCACTTTTCAACCTTCGTGAAGCGGTTTCCATGGTGCTTCAGAAGAACGTTCTTTTCTCGGGTTCCATCATGGAAAACCTTCGTTGGGGTTATAGCGAAGCTACCGAAGACGAGGTAAAGAATGTTGCAAAGATGGCTCAGGCAGATGGCTTTGTATCTGAGTTTAAGGAAGGCTACGAAATGGATTTGGGCCAGGGTGGCGTAAATGTATCCGGCGGTCAGAAACAGCGCCTCTGCATAGCGCGTGCACTTTTAAAGAAACCTAAGATTTTGGTACTGGATGATTCGACCAGTGCGGTTGATACGGCAACGGAGGCAAATATCAGAAAGAATTTGATGGAATACTGCCCCGATACCACGAAGATCGTCATCGCACAGCGTATTTCATCGGTAATTAATGCTGACAAGATTTTCGTACTCGATGACGGCAGGATTGTCGGACATGGTACGCACAGCGAGCTTATGGAATCCTGCGAAGCTTACAAGGAAATTTATTATTCGCAGATGGATAAGGAGGTGACCGCGTAATGGACGAGAAGACCTTTGCACGCCTCGATGCGAAATACAAAAAGAAAAATGAAGCCTACATGGCAGCACATGCGGGTGATATGATGAAGGCCGGAGGACCTCCCGGACGAGGAGGACGCGGAAAAGGCGGACCCGGCGGAAAGCCAAAGAACGCTAAGGGAAGTTTAAAGAGGTTATTTGGATACTTAAGGCAGGATCTTTGGAAACTGGTTTTAGTGCTTTTCTTTTTACTGCTTTGCTCGGGCGCAAGCCTTGCAAGCTCATATATCCTGAGACCTGTTATTAACTCGGTTGCCGATGGAACGGGAACCCTTGCGACACTTGCCATGGGTATACTCGTGATGGCAATCATTTACATCGTGGGAGTTATTTCCCAGTATATATATCAGCGCATCATGATCGGCATTTCTCAGAATGCGCTTGCAAAGATCAGAGATGATCTTTCGGGAAAATTGGGTACTCTTCCGCTTAAGTACTTTGATACAAATGATACCGGAGATATCATGTCGCGCTTTACAAACGATATCGATTCAATCGGTAATATGCTAAATAATACGATTGTTTCACTGATTTCGGGTGTAATCACTCTGGTAGGAACATTGGCGCTCATGCTTTATACAAACGTATGGCTTACCCTTGTCACCATTGTGATGACACCGGTTATGATAAAGGCTGCAAGCCTTGTCGGTAAGCATTCGAGGCGTTACTACAAACAACAGCAGGCAGCCCTCGGCTCTCTGAATGGCTATGTCGAAGAGACGATTTCGGGGCAAAAGGTTGTCAAGGTGTTCAACCATGAGGAAGCCGCAAAGGACGAGTTTGAATATCTCAATTCGGATCTCAGGGGAAAGCAGTTTAAGGCTCAGTTCTACGGCTCTCTGATGGGACCCGTAATGGGCAATTTAAGCCAGGTTTCGTACTCACTGACCGCAATGATCGGAGGTATTCTCTGCGTATTAAGAGGCTTTGATATTGGCGGTCTTACAATATTTGTAAACTATTCACGTCAGTTCTCACGCCCCATAAATGAAGTTTCCATGCAGGTGACCGAAATCTTCTCGGCCCTTGCCGGAGCGGAGCGAGTGTTTGACGTAATGGATATGGAACCCGAACTTCCGGATAAAGAAAATGCAGTTACACCTGCACCCTTACGCGGCGAGATTGCACTTAGCAACGTAACCTTCGGTTATGTACCGGGACAGACAATTTTAAAGAATGTTTCTTTTTACGCTAAACCCGGACAGAAGATTGCACTTGTCGGTTCAACCGGAGCGGGAAAAACAACGGTTACGAACCTTATCACAAGGTTTTACGATATTGACGAAGGCTCAATTACAATTGACGGAGTCGATATAAGGGATTTCAAACGTGATTATTTGAGACAGAATATTGCGATGGTACTTCAGGATACGCACCTCTTTAGCGGTACGGTTCGTGAAAACATTCGCTACGGTCGTCTTGATGCGACGGATGATGAGGTCATTGCGGCTGCAAAGCTTGCAAGCGCGCATTCCTTTATCATGAGACTTGAAAACGGCTACGATACTGTTTTGGAAGGTGACGGAGCCAACCTAAGTCAGGGTCAGAGACAGCTTTTGAATATTGCAAGAGCTGCAATTTCAAAGGCACCGATTCTGATTTTAGACGAAGCGACTTCGTCGGTCGATACCCGTACCGAGCGTCATATCGAGCACGGTATGGACAGACTTATGAAGGAACGTACCACTATTGTAATTGCTCACAGACTTTCAACAGTCAGAAATGCTAATGCCATTATCGTTCTTGAACACGGTGAGATAATAGAAAGAGGCGACCATGACGATCTGTTAAAGCTTAAGGGGCGTTATTACGAGCTTTATACAGGAAAGAAAGAACTTGATTAGGTCTAAAGCCGTACCGAAGGTTAAGTCGGCACGGCTTTAAGCTCGTTAATAAGCAATATATAAAATGTTTTCGTTTTATAAAAGTTTAAGAACCCAAACTGCCCTTAGGCACTGGGTGAGCCACGCGAGGTGCCGGGGAAAGCAAAGTACCTTGTAAGGCGCGCATATCCACTTTTAGCAGAGCCGTAGCGAAGCGGATTGCAAATATCATTGATTATAGATAGTATTTAGGAATTTTTGGGAGTTTATTTATGGCAAAATTCAGTGTAAAGAAACCGTTTACCGTGCTGGTTGCGGTATTGATGATACTTATGCTCGGAGTTGTGAGCATGACGCGGATGCAGCTTGATCTGCTTCCTGACATGAGCCTTCCGTATCTGCTAGTCATTACGACCTATCCCGGGGCGAGCCCGGAGAAGGTTGAATCGACAGTATCAGAGCCTATGGAGAGCGGACTTGGCACCATTTCGGGCGTAAAGAACGTATACAGCTTCAGCTATGAGAATTACAGCATGGTGGAGCTTGAATTCGAAGACGGAACCGATATGGACAGCGTGCTCGTAAAGGTTTCCTCGGCACTGGATACGGTGGAAGCCTCACTTCCCGACGAATGCTCCACGCCGTCCATCATGGAAATCAGCATGGATATGATGGCGACGATGTACATTGCGGTCGGTTATGAAGGCATGGACATAAACGAGCTTTCGATCTTTACGCGGGATACACTGACTCCGGCACTTGAAAGAGTTGACGGTGTTGCAAGCATTTCCTCAATCGGACTTGTTGACAAGACCGTGCAGGTAGAGTTAAACAGTGAAAAGGTTGATGCATTAAATGCCAAGATTTTAAAGGTAGCGGAGGATGCTCTTGCCGATGCCGAGAAAGAACTTGATGATGCAAAGAAGCAGCTTGAAGACAGCGAAAAAGAACTTGCCGACGGTGAGGCAGAGCTTCGCAAAGGGGAAAATGAACTCAAGGAATCAAAGGACAAGTTAAACCAGAGTAAGGAAGAACTTGAAAGAGAGGCTTCCTCGACTTATTCAAACCTTGCCACTGCCTCAGAAGCCTTAGATCAGCTTGCTTCCTATCAGACCCAGCTTACGAATCAGCAGGCTCAGCTGTCTGTTTTGAATAGTGCAATCAGTCAGTGCGAGAGCGGTATGAATTCGGGGGAGGAAGGTAAGGCTTCACTTACGGCAGTGAAGACGTATATTACTTCAGAACTTCTTGATGGCAACAGCTTACGGTACAGTGACACTTCAACTGTTACCACAAGCGACCGTATACCTGCAGCTTTTGAATTCTATCCCGGAACCAGGTATACAAATATTCAATATGTAATCGGTGCACTTACACAGATAGGAATTGACACAACCAAGCTAACAACAGCGGTCGAGTACTGTGAACTAATTTTAAATACAGGTAATGATGAAACCGAGGCTAGGGCAATGCTCCGTGTTGTTAACTGCCTTAATTCCGCTGTGACGCAGATTACTGCAATGGAGGATTCCATTGATGCACAGCTTGCTACTGCCAGTGAAACCCTCTCAAGCTATGAGTCCGAAAAAGATGCTCTTACTCTTGAAATCCAGGTAACTCAGGGTATTATTTCAAAGTACACCGAACAGCTTAAGAGTCTTGGTGTAAGCTATACGGACATCGAAAAAGCAAAAATGGAAGCTTCCGCAGGCTTTGGAAATGCTAAGGCACAGATTGCACAGGGCGAAGCTGCAATCGAATCCGCGGAAAGTCAGCTTGAATCTTCAAAGGATACGCTTGACTCTGCAAAGGATCAGATTGAAAGCGGGTGGGATAGCTATTATGAAGGCGTGGAACAGTTTGAGTCTTCGAAGGAGGAGGCTCTTAAATCGGCAAATGCAGACGAATTACTTACTTTATCCACTCTTTCAAGCCTTATCTATGCACAGAACTTTGAAATGCCCGCAGGCTATATAGACGATGAAAATGATGATTCGTGGCTCTTAAAGGTCGGCGACAACTTTGACAGCATTGAGGAGCTTGAGGGTCTCGTTCTTTGTACAATCGATGATGTGGGTGATGTAAAGCTTTCGGATGTGGCAGACATCACCGTTATAGACAATTCGGAAGACAGCTACGCTTCACTTGACGGTGAGAAAGCAATTATTCTTTCTATATTCAAGGCAAGCACTTCGGGCACAAACGAAGTCAGCAAGTCTTTAACCGAGGCAATTGATGACCTTGAAGAAAAGTACGAAGGCCTGGACGTAATGATCATGATGAATCAGGGCGATTACATCGACCTGATTGTATCAAGCGTCGTTCAGAATATGGCAATAGGTGCTGCCCTTGCGATACTTATACTTGCAATCTTCTTAAAGGACTTCATGCCGACCGTTGTGGTTGCGATATCGATTCCTTTGAGCGTGCTGACGGCCTTTGTGGCTATGTACTTTACCGGAATTTCGCTCAATATGATGTCTCTTTCCGGTATGGCGCTCGGTATAGGTATGCTCGTCGACAACTCGATTGTCGTCATAGAAAATATCTACAGACTTCGTAACAGAGGCGTTTCGGCACCCCGTGCGGCGGTTCAGGGTACTCGCCAGGTTGCAGGTGCGGTAATTGCTTCGACCCTTACTTCAGTCTGTGTATTCTTCCCGATGGTTTACACGACGGGAACCGTTCGTGAGCTCATGCTTCCGATGTCACTTACCATTATTTACTGCCTGCTTGCATCATTACTCGTCGCTATGACTGTTGTGCCTGCGGCAAGCTCGACGCTCCTTAGGAATACAAAGCCCAAGGATCATCCCTGGTTTGACAAGATTCAGGATTTCTATGCAAAGATTCTTGATTTTTGCCTGCGTATAAAGGTAGTTCCGCTGGGAGTCAGCATAGGACTTTTGGTAGTTTCGGTTTGGCTTGTATTCAGAATGGGTGTTGTAATGATTCCCAATATCACCACCAACCAGATTCAGGGTACGATTACCTTTGATGAGGAGCAGATTACGAGAGACGAAGCCTATGCCAAGGCTGATGAATTCATTGCCAAGGCCTGCGATATAGAGGGCGTTGATTCCGTCGGAATCATGATGGGCGCTTCATCGTCACTCGTTGCCTCGTCTGATACCGGTTATGAAACCTTCACCTACATGGTCACGACGGAGGATGAAAATGCCGGCGCGGGTGTGGTAAAAGAAATTTGTAATGAACTTGAAGCAATAGCCGACGAGCTTTCAATCGATGCAAGCGTATCCACCGGAATGGAGGAGCTTACCTCGATGCTCGGAAGCGGGCTTTCGCTTTCGATTTACGGAAGTGATGCTGATACCCTTCTTTCCATCAGCAATGACATAATGGAGTTAGTAGATTCGGTTGAGGGTTATACCGATATTTCAAACGGTCAGGAAGAAGCGGATCCCGTGCTTCACTTATATATAAACAAAGACAATGCAATGTCCAAGGGACTTACGGTTGCGGGTATTTATCAGACACTTGCCGGAAAGCTTACCACCTCGAACACAGCCGTAAGCGTTACGATTGACGGTGAAGAGATGGATGTAAGTGTTGTAAACGATCTTGACACACTTACGGTTGAAAACCTTATGGATACCGAGTTTGAAGTGACCGAGGAAAATGAGGACGGGGAAAAAGAAACTGTCACCAGGCATTTAAGCGACTTCGCAACCCTTGAAACCGAGGACGGATTTACAAGCATTAACCGTGAAAACCAGACACGTTACATAACAGTTACGGCAGCAGTTGAAGGCGGATACCGTAACAATATCCTTTCAAGAAAGATTGAGCCCCTAATTTCCTCATATGAATGCCCTGACGGTTATTCGGTGGAAATCGGCGGAGAGACCGAAACGGTCAACACAATGGTCAGACAGATGGGCTTAATCATCCTGATGGGTATCGCCTTTATCTACTTCGTAATGGTGGCACAGTTCCAGAGCCTTCTTTCTCCGTTCATAGTGCTCTTTACTATTCCGCTTGCCTTTACGGGTGGTTTCCTTGCACTCTTCTTTGCAAACGAGAATATTTCGATGATCGCACTTATGGGCTTCGTGGTACTGACTGGTACTGTTGTAAACAACGGTATTGTTTACGTCGATTATGTAAACCAGTTGAGAAAAGGCGGCTTAAGCAGGCATGATGCTCTTATTGCAACGGGTGTTACCCGTATGAGACCTATCCTTATGACAGCACTTACCACAATACTTGCAGAGGCAAGCCTGATATTCGGCGACGATATGGGAAGCCAGATGGGACGCGGCATGGCACTTGTAATCGCCGGCGGTCTTCTCTATGCGACACTTATGACACTGTTTATCATCCCTGTTATGTATGATATCCTCTTTAAGAAGCAGCCGCTTGACATCGATACAGGCTCGGAGAACCTTGACGACGTACCGGATGATGCCAAAGAATATCTGCTCAGTAAGGAAGAAAAGGCTTGATGAAGGAAGAATTTTTAAGAACGGCAATGCTGCTTGGCGATGACGGGATAAAGAAACTGAATCGGTCAACGGTAGCGGTTTTCGGACTCGGAGGTGTCGGAGGCTATACAGTTGAGGCACTTGCAAGAGCAGGCGTCGGACACCTCGTACTTACGGACAGCGATACAATTTCTTTATCAAACATAAACAGACAGCTGATTGCACTTCACTCGACGGTCGGCATGAAAAAGACCGAAGCGTTTAAAGGACGCATAAAAGACATAAATCCGGACTGCGAGGTTACGGTTCACGACTGCTTTTACCTTCCCGAAACTGCGGGAGAGTTTGATTTTTCTTTATACGATTATACGGTTGACGCGGTGGATACCGTGACAGCAAAGCTTGATATAATCATGAAATCAAAAGAGGCGGGAGTGCCGGTAATCAGCAGTATGGGTGCAGGAAACAAGCTCAATCCGCAAGACCTGCA
This sequence comes from Lachnospiraceae bacterium, assembly GCA_963605385.1. Classification (GTDB taxonomy): domain Bacteria; phylum Bacillota; class Clostridia; order Lachnospirales; family Lachnospiraceae; genus UBA1258. The sequence continues at coordinate 14,450 of CAVCUM010000016.1, read as the reverse complement.
GATAGCGGATATTTATAAGACTTCAGTCTGCCCGCTTGCAAAGGTGATGAGATACGAGCTGAAAAAACGTGGAGTTAAAGAGCTTAAGGTCGTTTATTCAACGGAACCGCCTATCAAACCTTTAATAGAGGTTTCGACCGAGGGAAAAAGGCAGACACCCGGGAGCGTTTCGTTTGTGCCTTCCGTGGCAGGCTTACTAATCGCTTCGGAAGTCATAAAAGACCTTACAAGGTCCTTGAAGTAAAGCCCTTATATGTGCTAAAGTAAACGGATGAGATTATATACATGCTTATTTTGGGAAGGACATTATGAAGAAAGAACTTGAAAAAACCTACAATCCCAAGCAGATGGAAGACAGGATCTACCAGAACTGGCTTGATAAGAAATATTTTCATGCAGAGGTTGACGAAAGTAAGAAACCCTTTACAATCGTAATTCCGCCTCCGAATATCACGGGACAGCTCCACATGGGTCATGCACTTGACAACACCATGCAGGATATTCTGATTCGATTTAAGAGAATGCAGGGCTACAATGCACTTTGGCAGCCCGGCACCGACCATGCTTCGATTGCCACCGAAGTAAAGATTATCGAAAAACTCAAAGAAGAAGGCCTCTCAAAGGAAGACTTGGGACGTGAAGAATTCTTAAAGAGAGCCTGGGACTGGAAGAAGGTCTACGGAGGAAGAATCGTCTCACAGCTAAAAAAGCTCGGCTCTTCCTGCGATTGGGACAGAGAACGCTTCACGATGGATGAAGGCTGCAACAAGGCCGTTACCGAGGTATTCTGCAAGATGCACGAGAAAGGCTGGATTTACAAGGGCTCACGCATCATCAACTGGTGTCCTGTATGCAACACCTCCATTTCAGATGCCGAGGTTGAATACGAGGAGCAGGCGGGACATTTCTGGCACATCAAGTATCCGCTTGTAGACGAGAACGGGAAGCCTTCGACCACGGAATTTTTGGAGTTTGCTACCACCCGTCCTGAGACCATGCTCGGAGATACAGCTGTTGCCATTAACCCTGATGACGAGAGATATCATTATTTGAAGGGAAGACAGGTTTGGCTTCCTATCGTAAACAAGCCTATTCCCGTTATAGAGGATTCCTATGTAGACATGGAATTCGGTACCGGTGTAGTAAAAATAACACCCGCACATGACCCCAACGACTTTGAGGTAGGAAAGAGACACAATCTTCCCGAAATCAATATCCTAAACGACGATGCCACCATCAACGAAAATGGCGGCGAATATGAGGGCATGGACAGATACGAAGCAAGAAAGGCTATAGTAAAGAAGCTAGACGAGCTCGGCCTTCTTGTAAGAATCGAGGACTATACCCACAATGTAGGTACACATGACCGCTGCAAGACGACTATCGAACCGATGATAAAGAAACAGTGGTTTGTAAAGATGGACGAGCTCATAAAGCCGGCAGTTAAGGCTGTCAAGGACGGCGAAATAAAGCTTGTTCCCGATTCAATGGAAAAGACCTACTTTAACTGGACTGACAATATCCGTGACTGGTGTATTTCAAGGCAGCTTTGGTGGGGTCACAGAATTCCGGCATACTACTGTCAAGACTGTGGTGAGACCGTTGTAGCAAAGATGATGCCCGGCAAATGCCCTAAGTGCGGAGGTACGACCTTTGAACAGGATCCTGACACCTTGGATACCTGGTTTTCATCGGCACTTTGGCCATTCTCGACTCTCGGCTGGCCTGAAAAAACAAAGGATCTTGAATATTTCTATCCCACGGATGTGCTTGTAACCGGTTATGATATCATCTTCTTCTGGGTAATCCGCATGATTTTCTCTGGCTACGAGCAGATGGGAGAAAGACCCTTCAAGACGGTTTTGTTCCACGGCCTTGTAAGAGACTCCCAGGGTCGTAAGATGAGTAAGTCCTTGGGGAACGGTATTGATCCTCTTGAAATCATCGACAAGTATGGCGCAGATGCATTAAGGCTCACACTTATTACCGGAAACGCACCCGGAAACGACATGCGTTTCTACAACGAGCGTGTCGAGGCAAGCAGAAACTTTGCAAACAAGATTTGGAATGCTTCACGTTTCATCATGATGAATATGGGAGACGAAGCACCTAAGAAGCCTGCCGATTCAGAGCTTGAGAGGTGCGATAAGTGGATACTCTCAAAGTGCAATACCCTTATAAAGGATGTAACCGACAACATGGAGAAATATGAGCTCGGTGTTGCCGTTTCGAAGGTTTATGACTTTATCTGGGATGAGTTCTGCGACTGGTACATTGAGATGGTGAAGCCCCGTCTTTACGCTGAGGGCAATAGCGCATCGAAGAACGCGGCACTTTGGACTCTTAAGCATGTATGCATAGAGGCACTTAAACTTCTTCATCCTTATATGCCTTTTGTAACCGAGGAAATTTTCACGACGATTCAGGACGAAGAGGAATCCATAATGGTTTCTCCCTGGCCTGTGTACAGTGACGAATATTCCTTTACAAAAGAGGAAAAAGAAATTGAAACCATCAAGGAAGCGGTTCGTGCAATCAGAAATGTACGTACGGGTATGAACGTAGCTCCTTCAAGAAAGGCAGAGGTATTCGTGGTAAGCGATGATGCATCTGTCAGAGATACCTTTGCTTCCTGCGAAGTTTACTTTAAACCTCTTGCGTATGCTTCGGATGTAAAGATACTTTCCGAGAAAACCGGAATTTCGGATGACGCGGTTTCCTGTGTAATTCCCGGAGCAACACTTTATATGCCTTTTGCGGAGCTTGTGGACATAAAGGCCGAAATTGAACGTCTCTCCAAAGAAGAAGCCCGCCTTCAGGGTGAGATAAAACGCTCGAACGGAATGCTTTCAAACGAGAAGTTCCTGTCAAAGGCTCCTGAAAGCAAGGTAAACGAGGAAAAAGAAAAGCTTAAGAAATATGAAAATATGTTAAAAGAAGTTACCGACAGACTTTCGGCAATTAAGGGCTAAAAGTTAAGGGGGTAGCGAAAAACGTAAAATCAAGCCGCAGGTCTGTTTATCGGATCTGCGGCTTATAGTTGGTCTCGCGTGCAAATTTCCAATTTACAAAGGCTCGCAGGCACTTATCCGAAGTTGCGAAGCAAATTCGGAGTAAAGGCACATGAAATGCGCCGTGCATCGATTATAGGAAGCACTATTTGCTTCCTGCTAATATTACTGATATGAATACCAAGAATAAATATTTACTTTGCGAACAAAACTGGGTTTTTTACACATTGATACTGGTGTCCGGATTCTGGGGAGCGTTTACGTATCTGCTTCGCGGAAACGTTTTTTGCAATGCACAGACCGGAAACGTGGTGCTCTTGGGACTTGCAATAGGCTCGGGAGAGGTTAAACAGGCAATCTACTACCTGATTCCGATTTCGGCTTACTTGGCGGGAGCTTTCATATCGGAGCTGCTTCCGAATCCCGTCAAACACAAGCTGATGATTCGGTGGGATACGATGCTTATCGGAATTGAAGCATTTACCGTAATTGTCTTAGGCTTTATTCCAGACTCCTATCCGGTTCAAATATCACAGGTGGCAATCAACTTTATCGCATCCATGCAGTTTGCAACCTTCAGGCAGGCACAGGGAACGCCTATGGCAACTACCTTTGCCACGAACCATATCAGACAGATAGGCATAGGACTTGCAAAGGAACTGCTCCATCGCAATTCGGATGATAAAAGCCATCGTGTCAAGCTGAAGAAGCATTTCTTAATGCTGTCGTTCTTTTTACTGGGAGCTGTCATCGGAACGGTATTTTGTAATCTTTTCGGCGGTCATGCCATTTGGATAACGGCGGCACCGCTAATAATTCTGTTCTTCATGATGCTTTATGATGACAAGGCAAACGGACCAGAACAATTGGAGCAGAAACCAATGGGGCATTGACCCGGACGGTTAACAAAACTTTCTTAATCTAATCTTAAATCTGCTTAAATACATTCTCTGTTTAGTTTACGACTTCACTGTGATAGAATGGCTTCATGAGCAATAAAAATAAACTTTTAAGAATCGTTCCCATGATTTTGGTCATGGCCGTTATTTTTTATTTTTCCACGATGGAAGGTGACGACTCCGCTAAGACCAGCGGTTTTTTTCTAAATATTGTAAGGCAATTTGCACAAGAGGTTTCGCATCATGGACTCAGCCTTTCGGCAATTGCCTCGCTTCATTTAATCATCAGGAAGATTGCACATTTTACGGAATATCTGTGTTTGGGTCTTTCGATAATGTTTGCTTTTTATGATTATTTTAAAGGTAAAAAGCTGTCACTCCTTCCGATTCAGGCTATTGCAACCCTTTATGCCACGACCGACGAGATTCATCAGTATTTTGTACCCGGTCGATACGGCACCTGGTCTGATGTTCTGATTGATTCGTGCGGAGCATTTACGGGAATTTTGATATATTTCTTTATCCATAAAAAGAGAAATGAGAGGGATGAACATGAAGCATTATGATTATCTGATAGTCGGCGCGGGACTTTTCGGAAGCGTTTTTGCACACGAGCAGACAAAGAACGGAAAGAAATGCTTAGTGATTGATAAGAGAAATCACATCGGCGGAAATATCTATACCGAAACCTGCAACGGAATCAATGTTCACAAATACGGAGCGCATATTTTTCATACCTCGGACAAGGAGGTTTGGGACTACGTAAACGAATTTGCAAAGTTTAACGATTATATCAATTCCCCGATTGCAAATTTTTGCGGTGAGACCTACCATCTTCCTTTCAATATGTATACATTCGAGAAGATGTGGGGAGTACACGAGCCCGAAGAGGCAAAGAAGATTATCGAGGATCAGATAAAGAACTTGAATATCAAGGAGCCAAAGAACCTTGAAGAGCATGCGCTTTCGATGGTGGGACGCGACGTTTACGAAAAACTCGTAAAGGGCTATACAGAGAAACAGTGGGGCAGAGATTGCAAAGAACTTCCTGCATCCATCATCAAAAGACTTCCCGTAAGATTTGAATTCAATAACAATTATTTCAATGATGTATATCAGGGAATACCAATCGGCGGTTACACAAAGATCATCGAAAAGCTCCTTGCAGGCGTCGACAGGGCTTTGAATGTAGATTACGAAACCTTTAAACGGGAAGCACCCGGCATGGAAATTACCTATGATAAGCTTCTTTTTACAGGCATGATTGATGAGTACTTTAACTACAGCCTCGGTCACCTTGAATACAGGACGCTTCGCTTTGAAACCGAGTATTTAAAGGATGTTGACGATTATCAGTCAAATGCTGTTGTCAACTATACCGACCGCGAGACGCCTTTTACCCGTATCATCGAGCACAAGCATTTTGAGTTTAACACCTGCCATGGCACATATATCACTCACGAGTATCCTGCAGAGTGGAAGATTGGCGATGAACCGTACTATCCGGTTAACAACGACAAAAATGCAAAGCTTTACGAAGAATATCTGAAACTTGCGGAAAGAGAATCGAACGTAATCTTCGGCGGACGTCTCGGAATGTACAAGTATTTCGACATGGACAAGACCATAAGAGCTGCACTTGATTTAAGCAAATCTGTTTAAAAACTAATTAATCATTAAAGCTCCGCTCTTAAGCAATAGAGCGGAGCTTTAGAAACCATATATTTTGAACCGTAAAAGTCCCTCTTGAATTCTTAAAAAAACTATGGTAGCATGAAAACAAAAAATGCCATTTTGCATGCTGAAGGATTCAGTTCACCTTACATCAAGGAAGAGAGGAGGGGCTCGTGGCTAATTTCTCAGCTATCAATAGTATCTACAACTACTATCTTACGACTTATGCGCCGAAAACGGACTCAAAGTTCGATACTCACAAAAAGAGTGAGCTTAAGAGCGTATACAATTCCATCGTAAAAATGAATAAAGAAGCTCCTCTGTTCATCGTTGATAAGACTCAGGACACCAAGGAGTATGCAGTCGGGCTTAAAGAAAATGCGCGCGCACTTCACAATACAATTGCGTCTCTCGGAGGCTTAAGCGAAGCGGATGCCTTGAATAAGAAGGTTGCTTTTTCAACAGACGAGTCTCTTGCGGAGGCAAGCTTCATAGGCAATGAAGGTGCACAGACCACGCCGATTGAATTAAAGGTTTTGAGTCTTGCAAAGCCTCAGGTTAATACCGGCTACCTGCTTCCTTCGGATGAACTTTCGATACAGGAAGGAACTTATTCTTTTGACATAGGCATAAACGGACTCAATTACGAATTTCAATACAACGTTACATCCAGGGATACCAACAAATCCTTACAGGAAAAGCTTTCAAGACTGATATCAAATTCCGGTATCGGGTTAAAGGCTGAGGTCTATGAAGACGGACAGGGCGGCTCTTCATTGCAGGTTTCGTCGGAAACTACCGGAGACAAGTCACAGTCCGGAAACCTTATATTTACTATATCTGACGACCATACTTCAAAGACTAAGGGCTCGGTCGAGTACTTTGGCTTGAGCAACGTGATTCAGGTTCCGTCAAATGCGTCATTTAATATAAACGGTGAAGACTTTGAATCCCTCTCGAATACCTTTATGATTGACAAAAATTACGAGGTAACACTTAAACGTGTAAGCTTAGGAGATGAAGATCTGACACATATCGACTTAAAAAACGATATGGATTCCTTAGTCGACAATGTCGAAGAGCTCGTAGAGGGCTACAACAGCTTTATCGACACGACGGAGAGCTACAGAGCCACTCACCCGAAAGCGGACAGACTTGTAAGCGAAATGTCTTCCATGACGGGTATTTACCAAGGCAAGCTTTCAAACGTCGGAGTTACGCTTGAGGCGGACGGTCATATTGCTTTTGATAAAGAAAGGCTCAGAAACGTGTCTCTTGATGAAGAGTCGATAGAGGGTCTTTCAAACCTAAAGAAATTTGCAGGAGCAATGCTAAAGAAAGCCGATCAGGTTTCACTTAACCCCATGAAGTACGTAGACAAGACGATAGTCGCCTACAAGAATCCTGGTCACAACTTCGCAACACCTTATGTCACAAGCGCCTACACGGGCATGATGTTCAATAGTTACTGCTGATACCACATCAAATCTTTTAAATGAGAGTTTGATGTGGTATTCTTTCTTTATACGAGAATACAAAATTTTTTGGGGTCATTGATGAATTCAAAAAAGGTTATGGATAAAAACTACATAAAGGTTTTCCTTATAGCCTTTTTTATTTTTGCCTTAAGCACCGTTCCGAGCCTGATTTCCACCGGCGGTATCTGGATTTATTACGGTGATTTTAACGTTCAGCAGATTCCTTTTTATATGCACGTTCACAGGGCAATCCGTGAAGGAAGCTTCCTCTACGACTGGGGCACTGACCTTGGTGGAAGTCTTATCGGGATGTATTCCTTTTATTTAACGGGAAGCCCTTTCTTTTTACTTACCCTGCCTTTTCCTACGGAAGCGATTCCCTATCTCATGCCATGGCTCTCGGCACTAAAGTACGCCGTCATGGCACTGACCGCTTACGCTTATATGAAGCGTCATACGAAGACTTTAAATGCTGCTGTTTTAGGCGCACTTCTTTACAGCTTTTCTGGTTTTCAGGGCGCGACTCTTGTCTACAATCATTTCCATGATGTAATGGCATTCTTTCCCTTATATTTACTGCTCTTTGAACACCTTATTGAACGGAAAAAGCAGCTTGCATTTACACTTTTCACAGCCTTTATGCTGATACTCAATTACTATTTCTTCGTCGGCGAGGTTGTGTTCCTCTGCATTTATTTCGTGACGATTTATTTTTGCAATAAGAAAATTGAGCTTAAGGAACGCCTTTATTCACTGCTCAGAGCCTTCATAGCGGGGCTTTCCGGAGTGCTGATTTCGTGTGTCTATCTGGTTCCGGCGATTTACTATACCTTGGGAAACGGTCGTCTCACACAAGTGCTTGAGGGATATGATCTCGTTGCCTATGAGGAATCGACAAATCTTCTTTCCATTATAAAGAACGTTGCGATGCTTCCCGACCTTTCGGGACTTAATTCCATGCTCAATCAAAATTACAGCCGCGTTTCAGGTGTTGGCGCGTACATTCCGCTTTTCTCGATAGCTGGAGTGGTCGCTTTCTTTCTTTATACAAAAGGGAAAAAGAACGGATACAAGAGACTTTTGGTTACCTGCATGGTTTTTGCTGCCTTTCCGGTATTAAATGCCTTATTTTCCGCACTTAATTCGGAATATTATGCGCGGTGGTTTTATATGCCGGTTCTGATAATGGCTATGATGACCGCAATGGTCATCGAAGACAGAAACGAAACGACAGGGTGCTTAAAGAAGGGAGCTTTTGTGGTAACTGTGATTACCTCGGTTGTCGCGGTAATGAGTGTACTGCCTGCAAAGACGGAGGAAGGCACCTGGACCGTTTTGGGAGCCTTAAAAAATTACGAACAGCTGATAGTAGAGCTTGTATTCAGCTTTGCAATGCTTGTAATTTTGTATCTATACACATATATCTTCATAAAGCAACCTGAAAAGGATACCCGGATTATAGTGACGGCGGCGTGTTTTTTGACGACCATAACGATGTTTACGACGGGGACCATGCTTGTTGATACGGATAGAAAGGATGACTTCATCAGTCAGGCAATAGAAGGGGAGTCACCACTTGCCGATAAGACCGGATTCTTCCGCTACGAAACAGATGAAGACTTTTACAACTATGCTCTTGTCTGGGGAGATGACAACTGCATCACTTCCTTTATTTCCACTATCAACAATTCAATTCTTGATTTCTATGATGCACTTTCGGTTCCGAGAAAGGTGACGAGCCATCTTTATTCTTCGAGAATCGGGATGCGTGCACTGCTTTCTTCAAAGTATTACCTTACGAACAATATGCACTCGATTGAATTTATCGGCCATATCGAGGACATGGAGGAACTCAAGGGGTACGAGCCTGAAAGTGAGCAAAACGGCTTTTCAATCTATGAGAATGAAAATTTTATTCCCATGGGCTTTACCTTTGACTATTATATGACTGAAAGCGAGTTTAAGGACAGCGAGCTTGCGGCAACGGCAAAGGACAGAATCTTGGTGCGTGCTCTTATAGTAAAGGAAGAAGATGCACCAAGAGTGGATTCGCTTCTTACAAAGACGACTCCTGATGCGATGGCAACCACTACACTTCAGACCTTTGAAGAGGAGTGTGCTAAACGCGCCGAAACGGCATGCACCTCGTTTGAAACCTCCACCTACGGCTTTACTGCAAAGACCGACCTTGAAAAAGAAAATCTTGTTTTTTTCTCAGTGCCTTATGAAGAAGGCTTCACAGCCTATGTGGATGGGGAAGAGACATACATATACGAAACGGACTTTGGCTTTATGGCAGTTAGGGTCGGAGAAGGACACCATACAATAGAGTTTAAATATTCTTTAAGCGGCTTTGATACGGGGCTCAAACTTTCCTTCGCAGGTGTACTCGTTTTCTTTATCCTTACGATTAATGTTGTTTATCATAAGGAAAAAGAAAAGAATGCAATTAAAGAATGTAAAGAAGCGGCAAATAATTTTCATCCCGAGGCTTGACTTGGGCCTTGGGATGTGATAGGTTATATGAGCAAAGAGATTCAGAGCTCTTTTTTTTGTGGTAAAATTTTTTTATTCAAAGCTTCCGTAAAAGTGTATACGTGATATTACAAGCTTGTTTGTATGAGGCATATATGCAGCTTTGCAACTTTGAATAAAGACAATAAAAACATTATACGCGGAGGGAAGAATTATGCGTACAAAGATTACATTAGCATGCACAGAGTGCAAACAGCGCAACTACAACACTACGAAGGATAAGAAGACTCATCCCGATCGTATGGAAACCAAGAAATACTGCAGATTCTGCAAGCGCCACACCTTACACAAAGAGACAAAGTAATCCCTGTATCAGAGGAGTTTATTATGGGAGATTCCAGTAAAAAAGAAAGCAAGAAAGAAAGCAAATTCGGATTTTTCAAGACCGTTAAGGCAGAGTTTAAGAAGATCGTTTGGCCTACCAAGGAGGACGTTCTCAGACAGTCTGTTGCCGTTACGGTTATTGCAATAGTAGTCGGAATCATTATTACCGTATTTGATTTTCTGATTCAGTACGGTGTAGACTTTATCACAAGCATTCAGTAAGCGGAGGCAATTTCATGGAAGAGGCAAAGTGGTATGTTGCTCACACTTATTCCGGATATGAGAATAAGGTGAAGGTTACCCTTGAAAAAACAATAGCAAACCGTCACCTTGAAAATGAGATTCAGGAGGTCAGAGTTCCACTTCAGGATGTTGTTGAGGTAAAGGACGGGGCCAGGAAGACATCTCAGAAGAAGATGTTCCCGGGCTATGTACTTGTTAAAATGATTATGAATGACGATACCTGGTATATCGTAAGAAATACCAGAGGTGTCACAGGCTTTGTAGGTCCCGGATCAAAGCCCGTACCGCTTACCGAGGCCGAGATGAAGCCTCTTGGTATCCGTATGGAGAATGTTACCGTCGACTTCAAGGAAGGTGATACAATCGCAGTTGTTGCAGGCGTTTGGAAGGATACGGTTGGTGTTGTTACCCGTATTGATTACAACAAGCAGACTGCAACCATTAACGTCGAGCTCTTCGGACGTGAGACTCCCGTTGAAATTTCTTTCGCGGAAGTCAGAGCTATGAATTAAGATATTTAGGTTTTTAACCTTTATATACACCCACTAACGTGGGAGCGCTTAGAGGCGCGTTTAACCACATATTTATTAGGAGGTGCCGAAATGGCAAAGAAAGTAGAAGGTTACATCAAGTTACAGATTGCTGCCGGCAAAGCTACACCTGCTCCCCCTGTTGGACCCGCACTTGGTCAGCATGGCGTAAACATCGTTGAGTTTACAAAGCAGTTCAATGCTAAGACAGCAGACATGGGCGATACAATCGTTCCTGTCATCATTACAGTTTATGCAGACAGAAGCTTCAGCTTCATCACAAAGACTCCTCCTGCAGCTGTACTTATTAAGAAGGCTTGCAACATTAAGTCAGGTTCGGGTGTTCCCAACAAGACAAAGGTTGCTACAATTTCCAAGGCAAAGCTTCAGGAAATCGCAGAGCTTAAAATGAAAGATCTTAACGCAGCAAGTGTTGAAGCAGCTATGAGCATGATTGCCGGAACCTGCAGAAGCATGGGCGTTACAGTAGAACAGTAAAGGGCTTAGGAGGATATAAAGATGAAACATGGTAAGAAATATGTTGAAGCAGCTAAGCTCGTTGACCGTTCAAAGTATTACGAGGCTGCAGAGGCTATTGAATTAGTAAAAAAGACAGCTACAGCAAAATTTGATGAGACTGTAGAATTACATTTAAGAACGGGCTGCGACGGACGTCACGCAGAGCAGCAGATTCGTGGAGCCGTTGTTCTTCCTAACGGAACAGGTAAGACCGTTAAGGTTTTAGTATTCGCTAAAGGACCCAAGGTTGATGAAGCTTTGGCAGCAGGCGCTGATTACGCAGGCGGAGATGAGCTTATTCCCAAGATTCAGAACGAGGGATGGCTTGATTTCGACGTTGTAGTAGCAACTCCCGACATGATGGGCGTTGTAGGTCGTTTGGGTAAGGTGTTAGGTCCTAAGGGACTCATGCCCAACCCTAAGGCAGGCACTGTAACAATGGATGTTACAAAGGCTGTCAACGATATCAAGGCAGGTAAGATTGAGTATCGTCTTGACAAGGCAAACATCATTCACGTTCCGCTCGGCAAGGCTTCCTTCACAGAAGAAAAGCTTATGCAGAACTACAATGCATTGATGGATGCTATTTTAAAGGCAAAGCCTTCAGCACTTAAGGGTCAGTACATTAAGTCAGCTACCATTTCTACTACAATGGGACCCGGTGTACGTATGAGCGTTGCAAAGTTCTAAATAAAAGTTGACATATGAATTTCCATATGTTAATTTATACAAGGCCGAAGACAGTAGGTGCAGGTTACTGCGTAAGTGTATCGCCTACCGAGGATGAGTAAGTATTGTTTATTTATGCCCTCTGTCTTTGACAGGGGGCTTTTTGATAGTACTTCCTAATCGGCAATCAAATAAGGAGGTAAAAAGATGGCAAGTCACAATCAGGCTATTGTTGATGCAAAGGCCGCTATTGTAGCCGAGATCTCCGAGCAGATTAAGGACGCTGATTCTATCGTAGTTGTAGATTACAGAGGTCTTACAGTTGCTCAGGATACCGAACTTCGTAAAATGTTACGTAGCGAGGGAGTAGCTTACAAGGTTTACAAGAACACCTTCATCACAAGTGCAATCAAAGGCACAGACTTCGAAGGCATCGGTTCTTTCCTTGAAGGACCTACAGCAATCGCAGTCAGCAAAACTGATGCTACGGCACCTGCAAGAGTTCTTGCAAAGTTTGCTAAGACAGCAGACAAGCTCGAAATCAAGGGTGGTATCGTAGAAGGAACAGTTTATGATGCAAAGGGTATCGGCGTAATTTCCGCAATCCCTTCAAGAGACGAATTGATCTCCAAACTTCTTGGAAGCTTACAGTCTCCTATCACAAACTTCGCTCGCTGCATGAATCAGTTGGCAGAAAAAGGCGGAGCAGGCGCTTCTTCAGCAGAAGCAGCAGAAGCATAAGCTTCAAAGAAACAAATTATTTAACATTTATTTTTAACGGAGGAATTTAAAATGGCTAAATTAACAGCTCAGGAACTCATTGATGCTATCAAAGAGTTATCAGTTTTGGAATTAAACGACTTAGTAAAAGCTTGCGAAGAAGAGTTCGGTGTATCCGCAGCAGCAGGCGTTGTAGTTGCAGCAGCAGGTCCTGCTGAAGCAGCAGAAGAGAAGACCGAGTTCGACGTTGAACTTACAGAGGTTGGTGCTGAAAAGGTTAAGGTTATCAAGGTTGTACGTGAAGCTACAGGTCTTGGACTTAAGGAAGCAAAGGATCTTGTTGAAGCAGCTCCCAAGGTAGTAAAGGAAGGCGCTTCCAAGGCTGATGCAGAAGCATTAAAGAAGTCTCTTGAAGAAGCAGGCGCAAAGGTTACTCTTAAGTAATTTTAAAACGTTGATTTTAACCCCACACCGTTTGGTGTGGGGTTTTTTTCATTCGCCTTTGCCTTGTAAAATTTTACACGTTGTGTTAGCCTATAAATCGAATATTTTGAAAGGTAGCAGTAATATGTGGATTGCCGGTAATTGGAAAGACTATGAGGTAATTGATACCTCTGACGGAGAGAAGCTCGAAAGATGGGGAAAGTATATTCTTTTAAGACCAGATCCGCAGGTTATCTGGAATACCGAGAAAAAGGATAAGGCGTGGAAGAAGCTTAACGGTCATTATCACAGGAGCTCCAAGGGCGGCGGCGAATGGGAATTCTTCGATTTGCCCAATGAATGGATGATTTCTTATGAAAATGGAGCAAAGTTTCATTTAAAGCCCTTCGCCTTTAAGCATACCGGACTTTTCCCTGAACAGGCAGTCAACTGGGACTGGTTTTCTTCTATTATAAAAGAGGCGAAAGCAGAGAATCCGGAGAAGACCATCAAGGTCTTGAATCTCTTTGCCTATACCGGCGGTGCTACCATTGCCGCTGCGCTTGCGGGTGCTGAGGTTACGCATGTGGATGCTTCAAAGGGTATGGTATCCTGGGCAAAAGAAAATGCCGTTTCTTCCGGGCTTGAGGATGCAAAGATCCGCTGGCTCGTGGATGACTGCGGAAAGTTTGTGGAGCGTGAAATCAGACGTGGCAACAAATACGACGCAATCATCATGGATCCTCCTTCATACGGAAGAGGACCCAAGGGTGAAATTTGGAAGATTGAGGAAAGTATTTTTCCTTTTATAGAGCTCTGTGAAAAAGTGCTGTCGGACGATCCCTTGTTCTTTTTGATTAACAGCTACACAACGGGACTTCAGCCGGCCGTTCTTTCCTATATGATTAACATGACGGTCAACAAAAAACATCCCGGCGTCGTAAAGGCTGACGAGATAGGTCTTCCTGTTACTTCAAACGGACTTGTGCTTCCGTGCGGGGCAAGCGGAAGATGGATGAAGAAATAAAAACCAATTGAAAAATTGAATGAAAAATTTTTCAATTAATACTTGCATTATTTGAAAACATGGTGTATAGTCTTACTTGCTGTGACATGATAGCTATGAAGCGTGAGGTTGCCGCATATCGGAAATTAATAACCGTGTGCGGGTTTTCCGTGGAGCGAAGGTCATGTAAACTGACGACAAGTCACTGTACAGAGCAACAGTCTACACCATGTAGAAACGACGTGCAGTCAAGCATTCATTATGAAGATGAACGAATTTTGTTCATCTAAATTTTTGAAATGCATGGACACGCACGGGAGAGTGTACAGTCGCCGCTTGTCGTACTTCGATTCAAAGTACGAATAAGGAGGAGACTTTTTTTATGGCAAGTCAAGTAATGAGAATCACACTCAAGGCAT
>CAVCUM010000015.1:32203-41813 GCA_963605385.1 Lachnospiraceae bacterium | reverse complement strand
TTGACTATAAGTGCCTCTGCTCCCTGTGTAAGATACCCTATAGGCATAACGGGCTCATTACCGTATACACGATTTGTAAAGATTGTCGCGCTCTCCGTACATCCGTACATGTTGTACACACTGACTCCATCGGAATATGGCTTGAAGTTTCTGAGCTTTTCTCCTCCTGCGAATATGGCTGTGCCACTCATATCATATTCTTCCGCCATTGTTGCGGCTAAACTTGATGATAGGAAAATATGTGTGATTTTATGTTCCTTTATAAAACTGTAGAGTGTGTCGATGCCAAGCTTTGCAGAGTCGGGTGCAATAAATAATCTTCCACCCGCAAGAAGCACTCCGAACATGAAGACATTCGTCGCAACAAAGGTAAAGCCTGAGATTATTCCCATGCGACTCTCTGCATTAAGACTAAGCTCCTTATTGTTTATGAGATAGTCATTGACTCCCTGCAGCAGAGCATGCCTGTGTATTACTCCCTTAGGCTTTCCTGTTGTCCCCGAGGTATAGAGTATCATTGCAGGATCCTCACTTGTGTGAGCAGGCGATGCAAACGTTTTAAGTCCCTTAAGCTCATCAAAGAAGAATACCCTCCTGCCTTCCTTACCCATAGACCTCTGTTCCCATAAGGTCCGGTCGGCCAGAATGAAGCGGACCTCGGCATTCTCCATCATATATGTTAACCTCTCATTGGGATAAACCTCATCAAGAGGCAGATACACTCCTCCTGCCTTAAGGATGCCTATAGCTCCAAGCATTATCTCCTTTTTTCTGGGTACCAAAACAGCGACAGCCTCAGACTGTCTTAATCCCGCCTCACAAAGCAGCATGGCTATTCCGTTTGTGAGCTCGTCTGCCTCCCTGTAGCTTAATGTTCCAAAGCTGTCGCAAAGGGCAGGAAGCTCCGGTGTATTTAATGCATTAATTGAAAATTGTTCATGAAATAGTGGTTCCATAATAGTCCCTTGCAATGCGTTCTGCTGTTATGATTTAAGGCCGTCTAATGCACTTATAAACTGCTTGCAATATGTACTGCCGCAAACAGGCCAGCTAAAGCCCATGCGTTTAAGTATTTCCGAGGTGTAGCTTACGTTTAGGGCTTCAAGTGACAGTGATGCGCTGCCCTTAGCTCCATTAAGTGAATAAGCCATAAAGGGTCTCATTAAATCACATTTATCCGGATTCATAAGAGCCTCGCCTACAGCCGCAATGAATTCCTTCTCATCAACATAGCGAATGCTTGAGCCGTTTTCATTCATACAGTCAATAACATCTTCCATAAGCGGACGATGATTATTACTCATCATGAAACATATGCATTCCCTCGGTGTCCCGGCTAACAGCACCACAGCCTCCGCCACCTTGTCTATAGGTGAAAACTCTGTTGCGGCAACTGATGCCGAATAGGGAACCATACCAAGGGCCTTAAAGCCCTTCAGCGTGCTAAGATAATTATTGCTTTCGGCATTTATCTGGAAATGGCCGTCATAGCTTCTTGGTGCAAGATTTCCCGCCCTGAGTACTTTGGCATTTAATCCTTTATTGATTACCGACTCATAGATAAGCCTCTCAGCCAAAAACTTTGATCGAACATACTGATTGTCCTCATACACCTGTCCCACATAGAGCATATGCTCATCATATTTGAAGTCCTCTCTAGGAACCCCATCTAACGGATGTCCAAATATGCTCTCTGTCGATATATGCACAAGCCTTGCATTATGTTCAAGGCACCATTCCGTAAGATTGCGTACGGTCTCCACGTTTGTCAGCTCTATCTCGTTTCCCCTTGCAAAGTGCTTGACGCTTGCCGCGCAATTAATAACCGTGATTTCACCTGCATCAATGCTTATGCCATTTAGCACTTCCCTATCCGTAGCATCTCCTTCAAGTATGCGGATTCGTGTTCCTATCAATGACTCATAGTCCTTGCTACAGTCGGCAAAATAATATCGAAGTATCGATATAAGGCGCTCTGTCGCACTCTCGCCTTTCTTTGCGCGAATAAGGCAGAATATCGTGCTGTCGCTTTTGTTAATAAGCTCCCTTAATACATGCGCTCCAAGATAGCCTGTAGCTCCTAAAAGAAGGCAGCTGCCTAAGCTTTGCTTTGTGCCCTCAAGGAAGGCGTTTGTGTCATTTTTTCGAAGTAACTTATTAATCGCATGGTAATCGTAGCCGTCAGGTCCTACTTCTCTTGTTCCAAAGCCATAGCAGGAGTTATCAAAAGATGCCGGTGCAGTTTCGGCGGGCTTGTCCTCATGCTGCGCGGCTGCATCGGAATCGGCATTTCTTACAAAGGCCGCAAGCTCATGCGGTGTGGGACAATCGAAAATGTTCTGGTAGACAATATCATAGCCTGCCCGGTTAGCTGCAACCACTATTCGCATGGCGCTTATGGAGCTTCCCCCCAGTTCAAAGAAATCATCCCCTGCACCGACCTTATCGACACCTAAGACTTTCTCGAAAAATTTACAGAAATCTGACTCCTCCTTTGATGCAGGTGCTTCGTATTCCGCTCTTTTAACCTCCGGCTTTGGTAGTGCCTTCTTGTCTACCTTCTGATTAATCGTAAGCGGTATACGATCTATCTGTATCGTAGCAAGAGGAACCATGTATGCCGGCTTTCTTTCCTTTATAAACCGATTAAGCCCGTCAATATCTACAGTATCGCTGCTTACTACATATGCCGCCAGGAATTTTCCTCCGTTGTCATAGCTAAAGGCCTGAACGGTTGCATCCGTAATTCCCGGATAGTCGCGTATAACAGCCTCAACCTCCTTGGTCTCAACACGGAAACCGCGTATCTTAACCTGACCGTCCTTACGCCCCACAAATTCTACATCCCCGTTTTCACGGTACCGTACTATATCTCCCGTATGGTACATACGGAAGCTGTTGAACGGAGATTTACAATAGGCCTCTGCCGTCTTGTCAGGTCGATTTAAATAGCCTCTTGTCACCTGCGGTCCGCTTACGCAATATTCGCCCGCAGCTCCTGTAGGAAGCCTGTGTCCGGTCTTGTCAAGCACATAGCCTGCAATTGTCACAAGCGGTTTTCCTATCGGAATATTTGACTCCCAGTGATGTATGGGGAAAAGACTGACTCCGCAGCAATTCTCTGTCGGACCATAGCCGTTGATTATCGTGTAATTCAGTCTGTCAGGGTCAAGAGCCGGAAGTTTTTCTCCTCCCATAACGAGGAACCTTAATGTATCCATCTTAGGATAATTTAATACAAACTGTACTCCTACCTGCGTTGTAAGCAGTACCTGCGTTATGCCTGCCTTGTTAAAATAGTCTGCAAGCATGTCCAGATTCATTCGTATATCCTCCGGTATTACGCAAAGCGTAGCACCGTTTAACAATGTGCAGAAGATATCTGACATGCATACATCAAAGCCAAAGGAAGCATACGAGGCCGTTCTCCCGTCAGTTGTATAGAAGCCGTCACAATTTGACCCGTAGGCAAAGGCAACCATATTGCCATGCTCAATCTGACAGCCCTTCGGTGTACCTGTCGAGCCTGAGGTATAGAGCATAATCATAAGGTCCTCCGGTTTTGGATCCTCGCAAAGCTCGTACTGCTTTAGCTCCGTTTCCATCTGCTCAAGCTCTGAGATTCTAAGTACCTCACCCTGGTAGTCACCGACTAAACCTTCGAGACCATCCTCCGAAATGAGAAGCCGTGCACCTGCATCACTTACCATGAAATTAAGTCTTTCCGTCGGGTAGCTTGGATCGAGTGGCTCATAGGCACAGCCTGTTTTAAGTATGGCAAGCGGAAGCAGAAAGACATATTCGCTTCTTGAAATAATGACTGAAATAACTGTTTCAGCTAAGCTTATTTCTCCGGATGAAGCCTTTAGTTTCTTTCGTATGCATGCTGAAAGTCTGTCAGTAAGCTCATCTAGTTCTCTATAGGTATAGCTCTTATCCCTATAGCATGCTGCTTCCTTCTCTGGATAGCTTGCAGCTACCTCCCTAAATCTGCTGACTACGGAGTCCGTTAAATCATAGTCAAGCTGCATGGACCTGTTAAAGCCATCAAGCTTAATGTGATCGGATTCATCCGTAAGACTGATCGCGCTTACCGTATCAGTATGAACAAGTAAAGACACGACCTGCTTTAAGCTCTTTGCAAAGCCTAAGGCAAAGGCTTCACTATAGAGCCCCGTATCGTAATTGATCTGGATTGTGCCTCCGTTCTTCTCATCGCCGAATATCTGAACAGAAATCGGTATCTTAGCCTCATCATTAGAAAGCTCCTCTGTTTTAAGCTTTCCCTTCTCTGTCATGTACTGACTAAGTACTCCCACCTGATAAGCATAGGAAATCTGTGGTTTAAAATCATATTTTGCGGACACTAAAGCAAAGGGATGCCTTTCGTGTCTTATTATGCCACTAAAAAGCTCTGATATACGATTTATATAGTCTGCAGTTGTCTCCCTATTATCAAGCTTTGCAGCTACCGGCAGAGTATTTACAAACATGCCGACGGTATTCGTAAGGCGTATATCACTTCGTCCGCTCGAAATAGTGGCAATTGCGACATTATCCTCATAGGTGTAACGGCCCACTGTAAGAAGTGTTGCTGCAAGATACACAGCTGCAGCTGTGATGCCCTTGCCCTTTGAATAGTTTAACACAGGAAGCAGATCGGTCTTTACGCTTACTATGCCCTCGGTATGAACTGCGTCCTGTTCATAGATATCAGGAATCAATCGTGATGCCTCATCAACATCACTCATAAGAGTATCGAAAAAGGCTTCATTTTCCTGGTCTACATGCTGTTCCAGGGCAAAATCATAGGAGGTTATACGCTCCTCTTCCGGTTTTTTGCCGTCTAAGGCCTTGCAAAGGTCATTAAGCAATATATCGACCGAGGCTCCGTCGGCTATCAGATGATGGAGATTCATAAGCAGATAGATTGAATCGGCCTTCACTATCTCAAAGCATGCCAGGGGCCCTTTCTCAAGCGACATAGGCTTGACAAAGCTTTTCTTATATTCCTCGAATTCATCCAGTCTCATACTCTTAACAGGAACTGACAGGGCAAAATCCGGAATCTGAGTTTTAACAATAGACTCTGTGTCATCAGCCCTAAAACAACTGCTCAATATAGGATGTGCCCTGAAGAGTTTTTCCAAAGCATCCCTTATTTCATCCTCTGTTATCCCCTCCGGCATGAGTATGCATTCGGCTATATTGTAAAAGGTACTGTCAGGATTGGCTAAGCACTCTGCATAAACTCCCTGCTCGGCAAAGCTTAACGGTGCGCTAAGCTTCTTATCGGACTTATTCGTACCGATTTTAGCTGCATTTATGCAGTCTTCCTTAGCTATTTCTTTGTCGTCTGACATGCACACGCCTGCACTGTTTGGTTCATCGGTATTTGCGTCACTTTGCTCGTCTGATTTTTCATTTTTGTCCTCAGGATTCAGACAAGAGTCGTGCTTGCACGTGCTCGTATTTGAATCGCCGGTCAAGTTTGTAAGTTTACCTTCAGACTTGAGCCAGTTATCAAGTATCCGATTTTCAATAGACAAAAGAGTTCCATTATCCAACAGTTCAAAGGCATTGAATTCGATACCATAATCGTTTAAGAGGGTTACCGCAAGCTTAATGCTGCTGATTGAACTTAAGCCAAGTACACTCAGCTCATCACATATATCAAAGTCATCAGTTCCAAGAATAGTACTTAAAGTGTCCTTAAGCTTTTGCTCCAACAAATTAAGCGGAGCACCTGCAGCTTTATCCTTCTTACTTTCTCCGGCAGCCCTGTTTTTTTTCGGTTCAGGATAAGGAAGAGCTTTTTTGTCCACCTTCTGATTGACATTATATGGAATCCTATCTAACTGTATGGTTACGCGAGGCACCATATAAGAGGGTTTTCTTGCTGCAATAAATGAATCAAGTTCCTTAGTATCAATCGTCTCATCGGCACATATGTATGCCGCAATAAACTTTCCTCCGTTTGGATCGTCTAAGGCCTGTACTGTCGCATCTGTGATACCCTCATACTCACGGATGACGGATTCAACCTCCTTGAGCTCTATCCGATATCCATGAATCTTAACCTGATGATCCCGTCTTCCCACGAATTCTATATCGCCGTTTTCGCGATATCTGACTATATCTCCTGTACGATAGGCTCTCTCAAAGAACGGATCACTTTCATCGGCAAAGGGATTATCTATATACACCTCCGCTGTTTTATCCGGTCGGTCAAGATAGCCCGGTCCTACCTGAGGACCTGCAATTATCAGTTCTCCCGGAGCTCCCACCGGAAGTCTGTGCATGTAGCGGTCAACCACGTACAGCTTGGCTGTTTCATTACTCTTGCCGATAGGAATATTTTTTTCTTTTGCATGTACACGCTTGGCCGTGACCGATATGGCTGTCTCCGTCGGACCGTAGGCATTAACGAGCTCATAATCCGCAGGCGGTTCTATGGAAGCTAAGCTTTCTCCTCCCGTCATCAGATATTTAAGCGAACTGTGTCTGATATTTGTCGCAAACTGCGTGGCGACTGCTGTCGTAATAAGAACACCTTTTATATTATTTGCTTCCAGATATTTATTAAGAGCTATCAGGTCTAATCTGATTTCCTCCGGAATAATATGCACAGTTCTCCCCGCTGTAAGAGCCGTATAGATATCGACCATATGAGCATCAAATCCGAAGGAGGCATAGCAGGCCTGACTGTCCCCTGGTTGATAATCAAAAAAGTTTTCAAACCAGCTGCACCAGGTCATAAGGTTGCGCTGCTCAAGGATAACTCCTTTGGGAACGCCTGTCGTGCCTGAGGTATATAAGAGAACCATTGCATCCTCCGGTGCCGCGCCGGGTAGCCTTAGTCCTGTCTCCTCCCCTTTAAATATAGAATCAAAGTCCGCAGTCGAAAGCCGTTCTCCCTCGTATTCGTCTAAAAGACTGCAAAACTCCGGGGCTTCTATAACCAGGGAAGCCGAAGCATCCCTGACCATGAAATTAAGCCTCTCCTTAGGATAGGCAGGATCCAATGGCTGATATGCGCAGCCTGCCTTCATAGCGGCAAGAGGTGCAATTACCATATATTCGTTTCGCGGAATGAGTATGGATACTACAGGAACCATTTTCATCGCAGCTTTATCAATGTGCTTTGACTTTAAGTCTTTATTAACCTTGTCCAATATGACCTCGGCGAGCTTGTCTGTGACCTCATTAAGCTCACCAAACGTATAATGCCTGTCCTTAAAGACTACGGCATCCACATTCGGATAAGCCACTACGCATTCTCTAAAGGAAGCTGTAACACTTTTTTTTGCTATGGACTCGTCAAAGGAAGCCGTTGTAAGCAAATCAAGCTTGTCAAGCTGTCCTCTGTCTGAGATCTCAATGTCCTTTAACAGAGTCTTTTCCGTAAGTTCTGAAAGAATATTCTGATAGCTTTTAAAGAAACCCTCTATAAGCTCACGGCTAAAGCTGTGAGCAGGATAAATGCAGGAAACCTGATAACCCTTTTCCTGCTTAAATATCTGTACGCAAAAATCAACTCCGGGTATCTTATTTTCCCTGAGTATAAGCGTTGAATAATCATCTCCTGTCTTTAGCTCGTAGTTGTGAAAGTCCTCCTGATAGGCAAATAAAATATTGCTCTTTACGCCAAGCTCCCGGCTTAAATCCGCAAAGCTGTAAGCCTTACTCTCTCTTGTCTTAAGATTCTGTTTGCGAAGTGTCCCAAGTAACTCAGAAACAAGCTTTGCATCTGTCGTATCGACTGCAACCGGAAGTGTTCTCACAAGCATACCCAGCGAATTCTTAAGCGCTTCGTCCCTTCCGTGATAAATCGTCGTGAAGAAAGTCCTGGCATCTCCGGAAAATGCTCCAAGTGTGAGTGCAAAGGCTGCCGTAAAAACTGTACCTCTTGAAGTCCCCGTTTTCTCGGAAAGAGCATTTATCCTTTCTAAGTCTGCATCAAGTGATACCTCAAAGGTCTCGTAATGAACCGTTTCTTCGCTTAAGTCCGGCAATGGCATGGAGTCTGTCTCTATAAAGGGCTCAAATTCCTTAAGATACCAGTTCTTCTCCTCCTCATACTGCTTGCCTCGGCGAAGCTCTTCTTCCCTTTGATGAAGCGTAAACAGCTCAGTTTTCTCTCCGATAAGTGTTTCACCGTTGTAGGCCCTTGATATTTCCCCTAAAAAGACCATATATGACCATCCATCAAAAATCAGATGAGAAAAATTCAGGCACAGATAATTTCCGTTGGGTGTCTTGCATATCTCAATTCGAAAGAGCCTCTCATTGAAGAAGTCAAACCTTCGGTTAAGGTGCTTTCTCACTTTCTCTATATCGTTCGATTCCGATATAACAGTTTTAAAAGAATCCTCAGCATGCTCCTCTATCCTTACATCCTGAGCTATAGTGTGGCACAATCGGCACTTAATATACGGGTGAGCCGCCACTGCCGCATCTACGGCCTTTCTTAGGCGCTCGATATCAACCTTCTCATTAAGTAAAAATACGGTTTCAAGATTATAATCAGAACCATCCTGTGCCAATTGCTCTGCTGCAAATATCCCCAGCTGATTTTGCAATAATACGTAGTCCATACCAATCTTCCTTCCTTTGCGTTTGCTTACTCTCCGATAATCTCCATATGTTGAACGTATATTTACCCTCTCAGTGTGTCAAAATAACGTCGTATCAATGATCGTAAGTTTCTCACTGTCGTATACACCCTCTGTACATACCGTCGCCTGATACCTTAAGTCGCATAGAATATCCATGAAAGTATACCGGCAGCCGTCTATATACTCTGTCCCAAACGGAAGCTGTAAGGATATCTCCCTCAAATCACGTCCAAGACCTTCTCCCTTAAGCTTAAGCCAGCTCTCCTTACCTGTCCAAAGCTTATAAAAATAATGCATAACTGAAACATCATCAGACATCTTAATCGCATCCTGCTCGCTTTTTGACAAGACCATTCCGATAAGCTCCGTTGACGGCACTGATGACATATATTCAATATCACAACCGACAGGCACATCTGCTGTCACGCAAAGCACCAAGGTTCCCGAATGACTAAGGTTAAAGTAAAGGTCCTTATTATCCTTAAGAAAAGGCTTGCCCTTAGCCGTATACGCAATTTCGGCATGGCTGTTTCCTTCTATTTTGAGGACCTTCTTAAGCAGAAGACCTGCTCCCAGAGAAAGGCTTTTATCCTTCACAAATCTTAGACGATCGACCTTTCTGCGTCTCTCCCCATCAACAATATCGTATGCTTTGGCTAACTGCTCCCAGTTATATAATTCTCTTACATCTGCTATGTAAGCTTTCATGTCGGTTTCTCCGAATCAGGAATTTAAAGCTTACCACTATGAAAAGAGAGCAACAATTCCTGCCGTACCGATTGAGCGTATGACTAAAAATCTTTCCGACAGTCGGTTCATAAGCTTCTTCTCAATAGTAGTGACACTGAAATTTATTACCTGTATCTTTATTTTATACAAATTCATGATAGCATACCGCAAACTTCATATCAAACAGAAGGCTAATGCACCGGCATGTAATGGCATCGTGGTTAAAAGGACTTCTCTTACAAATAAGCCTGCATCGAAACCTT
>CAVCUM010000015.1:0-32167 GCA_963605385.1 Lachnospiraceae bacterium | reverse complement strand
ACTTCTCTTACAAATAAGCCTGCATCGAAACCTTGAATACTTTGACTCCGGAAGCATAAAAATAACGCTAAGGTCAGGAACACCCGACTTTAGCGTTATTTAAATCCTTAATTTGGCAAAAATGATACCTTAAAATTTCCCACTTCGTCCCGATTCACCGCCGCTGGTATGAGAGTGGCTGTCTCCGGATGAAGAGGAACTATTCTCAATCTTGTGCCTGGTCACGGTTTTATGCGTAAAGGTGTCGGACTTGCCGGTAAGATTAACTTCGCCCGAAATATACGTGTTTGCCGTTTTCTTTTTGGCTACGTTTTTCATGCCCGACCATACACATCCGACCGCAATAAGTGCTATAACCGAGGCCATCAGAACCGCGAAAATTATTGTCCTGAAAGGATTTTCATGTACCGATTTGCCTGCGATTGCCATACCAATTGCGATAAGTGGTAGAGCAATTGCTGCAAATAATCCGAATGCACGTTTTAGACTAACAGGTAAATCACCGACCAGTTTTCCGGTTTGCCCGTTCATTGCAAAAAGAAAATCCTTGTCATTCCATTTCGTATTAAGAAACCAGACAGGCATCAGTGCATAGTAAACCTTGCCTCGATTCAGGCGGATATTCGAATCCTTCTTTGTGCATGTGTCATATCCTTTTATAGTATCCTCCATTGAAGAAACAAAAGAGCCTTTACATCTTTCATCCACACGTTCATAACATTTTTCCACATCAACATCGTATTTGTCGGCCAGGTAGCCCGGCAAATACGCTGTCGAAAATGACTTTAAATCTGCATAATCATACGGTTCTATGGAATCCATGTAGTCATCAGGCATCTTGCTTTGAGCATCCACCGGCACCTTTTCAAAAGCAAGCGTGCCTTCGCGTTCCACATCAAAATAATCCGTTTCGATTTCCTTGTATCCGCCCGCCGTATGTGAGTGACACTTGGTTGCTTCGAATGTCACCTGCCCCTCGGCACTTGCATCAAACATCCAAAACGGAACGTAGACGCCCTTGACCTCTTCAATATGATTTGACTCTGAAAAAACCTTCGGAAGAAGAGGCTTTTTCCCATAATGCTTTTTTAAAGCCGCAATTGCGTCATCCTTTGAAAGCTTAAACGGAATCACATAATCCGGCTTCAGCATTCCCGAAAACTGTCCCGGAACGATGCTTGGATTTCCGCAGTATGCACATGAAGTAGCAGCCGTAGTGGAATCGCATATGATTTCCGCACCGCAAGACGGGCAGGAATACGCTTTCATTCCGTCCGCATCGCTGCCCCAATCCGTAGACAGCCCCGATGTATCCCAATTTGTTTCATCTGCCGCATTCTCTTTTGCTTTCCCGGCTGTAGTTTCCACTGCACGCGCATCCTTTTCGGCGTACATGGCTTCGATTTCCGCTACTTCAAAGCTTGAATCGCAATATTCACATTCCAATTGCCCCGAATCACCTGCAAAATGAAGCGGACCTCCGCACGCAGGGCATTTGTAGTTTGTTACTTCTGTTGCCATAAGTATTTACCTCGCTTCCCCTTTAGATTAAAAAGGTTTTATGCCCATGGGTCTGCACTCTTCGGGGCTCGTATGCTTACCAAAGTACTTGTGTAGTCCCAAAGGAACCATTCACCGGTGGAAGGTTTCTCGCGAAGCTTTATAGGTCTATCGGAATCTGCTCCCTTTGTTGAAAGGAACAGCCTTAGATATCCGCTTTCCTGAGCCTGTGAATCTTCTTTTATGTTCAGGACATACGGAGTACTCGGAGTATATCCATTTTCGGGTGTTGCACCCTCAAAATATGCCAAAGGAAGATAAGCCTTACCGCTCAGTCTGTCACGCATAAACTGAATATCATAAGGTGTCATGGGGCTGGGGCCCTTTAAAATATTCATTGCCGCTGTTCCTGCCTCCTTGTCCTTTGCAAACAAATCGGCTGCACAAAGAAACAACGCGCATACCTTCTCAGGTGTTCTTTCTCCCTGACTCAACTCCTCAAATTCCTGCAAATTCTGCGGGATTTTTTCAATAGTAAACTTCATATGCCTGCTCCTCTCCTAAATATTAATCGATATTGGATTATCACACGCCTGTGTTCTTTAATCCTATTGTCAAATTTATCATCTTTATTTCATGACTTCCCCCGCCGAACGGAGAGTGTTTTAATTTTTTCGTTTGCGTAGTAACATATTTACATATCGATAAATTAAACGGAGACTACGTGTGAACAGGCTAGCCCTAAAAAAACCGCTTGTAAATTGCGGTGTTGTATTGCTTATCATTCTTTGCATGGCATTTCGCTATTTTACGATAAACGACATGCTTCCCTCAGGCTTTGCCCTGCTCAGAAACGTAATTCATTTATGCCTGCTTGCATTCTGGGCTGTTTCCCTGCACCTTCGCATAATACACGCACACGTGCGCAGGTATCTGACGGCAGTTTCGGTGATGATGATACTGTGGCTGTCAATCAAAGCAATTAACTATTCTGTCGACAACACGGATATGAACCGTATGTTTTGGTATTTATACTACATTCCCATGCTGTTTATTCCCCTTGTTGCGGTATTTATAAGTATCCTGCTTGGTAATGCCGAGGATTACCGTCTACCTAAGAAAGTAAAATTACTCTATGTGCCAACAACTCTTCTTTATCTGTTGGTCCTCACAAATGACTTTCATGAAACAGTCTTTTCGTTTCCGGAAGGCATGAAAACTCCGCTTAACTATAAGCATGAAGCAGGCTATTACGTCATTTTCGCCTGGATTGCACTCTGTGCTCTGACTGCTTTCTTTATAATGCTTTTCAAATGCCGAATTCCGCGCCGGAAGACTTTCTTGTTTCTTCCGCTTATTCCGATTGCGCTCTCGCTTGTTTACTCCATCATGTATATACGCAAAGTCGACCTTGTACTGCTATTTGCCGGTGACATGACCGCAGTACACTGTCTGCTGATTGCCGCCGCTTTTGAAGGATGCATTGAATGCGGCCTGATTCAGTCAAACACCGGATATAATGAGCTGTTCAATGCCACAACTCTCCCTATTCAGATAACTGATGCAAATTTTCTGGCTAAAAACACATCCTCTGCCATGAAGAAAAGGCTTGTTCAGGATAAGCTTCAAATGATGACCGATGACACTGTTCTCATAGATGAAAATACCTTATTAAAGCGTCATCCCCTACGCGACGGATGGGTGTTTTGGGAAGAAGATATTTCTGAATTAAAGAGCATAAACAAAGAGCTTAAGCAAACCTGGGAGGAATTAAAAGACACCGGCAACGATCTTACTGCGGAAAAAGAACAAAACGAAAAATTCTTACGTCTGTCCGAAGAAAACCGTCTGTATGATATGATGGAAAGGGAAACTTCAGGACAGATTGCGCGGCTTAAAGAGTGTCTCAACGAAATACGCAATACTAAAGACTTGGACAAAGCAAAAAAACTTCTTAAACAGATTACTATCATAGGAACATATATCAAGCGCCGAAACAATCTGATTTTTGCAGGTGCAGGGTGCGGATTTGTCTCTGTACGTGAACTGCGTCTGTGTCTTAACGAATCCGTGGAGAATTTAAGTCTGTATGGTGTGAAATGCAAATCAATTGTAAACGGCGATGGGCTTCTCCCCATACAGCAGGCAGCAGCCGCGTACGATTTGTTTGAAGCTGTTGTGGAAATAGAGCTAAAGTCGCTTAAGTCGCTGCTTGTCTTTGTGGAAGTCAGGGAATATCTTGAAATAAACATATGTGTTTTTGGAAATGAACCTCTTTTGGGGATTAAGGATAAATTCTTAAATACCGACTTTACGGAGGATGAAGACGGTCTTAAGTATGTATCGCAGACGTTACAGTGCGGAAAGGCGGTATTTAATGGACAAGATTAAAGAAGCCTTCGACAGTCTCCCAATCGCTGTTTGTTTTTTCGACAAAAACGGTGTGATGCGCCTGGTCAATCACAGAATGCTTGCGGTAATGAACGATTTGCGGCCAAATGGGATACAAACACTCCCCGAGTTCGAAGCTGCACTTATAAAATCTCACGAAACAGTTCGCAGCTTTGATACTCAGCTAAACATCTGTCGTTTTCCTGATGGCAAAGTTCTTGCGTTTAATGAGGAGCTGATTTTCACCCGGGACAAAAAACAATACACTCAAATCACCGCCACGAATGTAACGGAGCTTGTTAAACGCTTGGAAAAGCTAAAGGCGGAAAACGAAAAACTGTCACAGGCAAACGAACGACTCAAAAAACTTTTCGAGCAGATGCCGGAGCTTATACGTGAGGAAGAAACACTTCAAATGAAACTTCGCGTACATGACGATATCGGTCACAACATTTTAGCTTCGCGCAGAGTATTGTTAAAGGATGCGAGCCTTGATGAAATTAAGGCAAGTGCTAAACTGTGGGAACAGTCAATTGCCGTTCTTTATCGTGCAAATGAGATTCTTACGCAGCCCGATTCACTAACGGAGATTCTTAATAAAGCTGCCGAAATGGGTGTTACCGTGTTGACGGAGGGCGAAATCCCGAGTGACATCGATACTCTTAAGCTAATGTCGCTTGCAATAGGTGAGTGCGCTACGAACTGCGTCCGCCATGCGGACGGAACCGGTCTGTTTGCAAAATTTGATTCAAATTCGAAATATGAAGTCCTCACGGTTACCAACAATGGTGAAAATCCACACGAGAAAATTACGGAAGGCGGAGGACTCTCCATGCTGAGACACCGTGTGGAAGAGGCAGGCGGCAGTATGAAAATTGAAAGCTTTCCGTGCTTTAAACTGATTATCAGCCTGCCTAAAAAGGAGAAAACTCTATGAATGTTATGATTGTTGAAGATCAGCCTATGATACGAAGTCTTCTGGAAAGCTATTTCCATACAGAAGACGGACACCGCATCGTTGCATCCGTTCCAGGAGCAAAACAGGCAGTTGAGATAGCAAAAACCTGCGCACTCGATCTTATTTTGATGGATGTTCAGACCAAACACCGTGAAAACGGATTGACTGCGGTTAGCAAAATAAAAGCCGTGCACCCACAGATTAAAATCATCGTAGTGACCTCGTTGATTGACAATGCGGTTTTGGAAGCCGCAAAGGCATCAGGTGCTGACAGTCTGTGGTACAAGGATTCCTCCGAAAGCCGCTTGATGGAAATTGTAAATCAGACAATGGCAGGTGAGCATATTTTTCCTGATGCCCCTCCGCCGGTCGAAATCGGTATGGCCAAAAGCACTGAATTCACAAAAACTGAGTTAAAGGTCCTTCGGTACCTGTTACGTGGGCTCTCCTATCCCAAGATTGCACAGGAAATGAACATAGAAGTGTCCACCGTCAAATTTCATGTGGCAAATATGCTTGATAAAACCGGATTTGAAAACAAGCTTCAGCTTGCCCTCGCCGTCAGTGAGGTTAAAATGATAGCGGATTTGGAGGAAGAACAGAAAACTATAAAATAATTTCCCTGTTCAAGTTCTCGTACGAATCGAAGGCCGAGACCTGAACGCATGGCAAACTGCTCCTGGGTATCATACCGTCATACAAAAACGGTAATCCGGTTAGTGCTGCTTCACAATAATTTCACATTCTTTTACCCTTGCGGGGATTTACATAAATCCAAAATAATCGTATAATCACAAGGTATGTTGCGCGGTAATACGCGCGGAGAGGAATTAGTTATGAACGAAGAAATTAAGACAGAAACACCTAAGGTAAATCCTGCAGCCGATGAACAGGCTACCTCAGGTATTTCAAAGAGCAAAGCAAAGCGTGAGGCAAGAAAAGCCGAGGTTAAATCAGCAAAGGTTAAAAAGAACATTGACAGCATAATTGCATGGGTGCTTGGCATTGCAATTGCCGCACTTGTTGTTTTTGTAATTGCAATGGGCATATTTAAGAGTGTTAACACCACCACTTCATCTTCGGATTTCAGCGAAGGGCTTACCGAGGAAGGCTACATTGACGGAGCAAATCTAAGCAAGGTAACGGACTTAGGCATGGAATCCTTAGTCATCCCCTATAGCGAGGTTGAGTATACGGATGAAGAGGTTGAAACCGATATCCAGTCTGCTCTTTCGGAATATGCATACTTTGATGATGATGCAACACTTACCGTAGCGGACGGCGATACCATTAATCTTGACTATACCGGATACATTGATAAAACCGCATTTGACGGTGGATCTGCAGAGGGTGCCGAGCTTACAATCGGAAGCGGTTCCTTCATCGATGATTTTGAGGATCAGTTAATCGGATATCACCCCGGCGACTCTGTAACGGTTGAAGTTACCTTCCCCGATGATTATTCAAACAATGCCGACCTTGCAGGCAAGGACGCAACCTTTGAATGCGTCATCAATTCCATCGAGGTTACTCCTGAGCTTACCGATGAGTTTGTTACAGAATATTACAGTGACTACGCTTCTAACGTGGATGAGCTCTATGAATATGCCAAGAAGCAGGGTTATGAGTCAAACCTCAACACCTACATTACAGACTACATTGAAGCAAACGCATCCGTTTCTTCATATCCGAGAGCTTATGTAAAGCACTTAAAGTCACTTCTCAAGTATCAGGATGAACAGATGTACAGCTACTACAATTCATACTACTATCAGTATCTCGGCTCTTACCTCTACGATTCATTTGAAAGCTACACGGGCTTATCGGATACCGAGTATGAAAAGAGCTTAAAGACTCAGGCAAGGACTCAGGCTGCCATTGATATGACCTACGAATCCATCTACAAGAATGCAGGCCTTTCAATCTCCGACGATCTTCATTCCGAAATATTGGAGCTCTTCGGCGGTGATGATGCGGTTTCGACCTACGGTGACGCTTACCTCAACCAGGTATGTATCAAGTATGCCGTAGTTTACTACCTTGCAGAGAAAGTAACAGTTGAGCAGTAATGAGTGAATTAAGGATTATCGGCTATATTCATACCGACCTTAAAGAAAAATTTGGTGTGCCTCGTCAGAGCGGGCTTGTGCCCGCCCTCACGGGGCGCATTGTTTTTGAGCCCGAATTCAGATCAAAGGATTTCATAAAAGGAATCGAAGGCTTTAATTATTTATGGCTTCTATGGAGATTCGACGGAGTCGATACAGCACAAATCAAAAGCACCGTACGCCCTCCGAGGCTTGGCGGCAATAAGACAATGGGTGTCTTTGCGACGCGCTCTCCCTTCAGACCGACCCCAATAGGCTTAAGCTCGGTGAAGCTTGAAAGAATCGATTTTGATATTAGCCTCGGTCCTATACTTACTGTAAGTGGTGTGGACATGAAGGACGAAACGGCAATTTATGACATAAAGCCGTACCTTCCTTACACCGACATTCATACAGATGCACTTGGCGGCTTTGGTGCAAAGCATCTAAATGACAATCTTTTAGTTGATTTTCCCGATGATTTAAAAAAACTTGTCCCCGAGGACAAGATAGACGCTCTCATAGGCTTACTTCGTGAAGATCCAAGGCCTCACTACCAGGATGATCCAAAGCGTGTTTACGGTCTTTCCTATGCCGGATTGAATGTCAGCTTCACTGTGGATAAAGAAATACATGTTATAAAAATAGCACCGGAATAAATCCGGTGCTTTTTGTTAAAGCCTATACAGTAAAACAGCTTCATAAGGATTAACTTGCGTGAATAGAAACACTTTGCTCGCACGTGTATGTCTGGTGAGGTGCACACTTATCAAACACTACCGAATCGTTCCCCCGCCAAGCACATATTCTCCGTCATAAAACACACAGGCCTGACCGGGAGTTATGGCTCTTACGGGCTTATCAAAGGTACACTTAATGGCATCTTCACCAATCTTTTCTATCGTACACTCTTCTCCCCTATGCGCATATCTAACCTTTGCCCGCACATGAAGGGGTTCTTTCAAATCCTCTATACTCATAAAGTTGACCTTATCGCAGATAAGGCTGTCAGAATAAACATCTCTCTCTGAAATAACAACCTCATTGGTATCGGGTTTAATTTCTGATACAAATACCGGCTTTCCGAGCGAAAGGTTGAGGCCTTTTCTTTGTCCTACAGTGTAATTTACTATTCCTTTGTGCCTGCCTAAGATCTTGCCGTCTTCTGAAATAAAATTTCCGGGTCCC
Organism: Lachnospiraceae bacterium; assembly: GCA_963605385.1. GTDB lineage: Bacteria > Bacillota > Clostridia > Lachnospirales > Lachnospiraceae > UBA1258. Next base: position 24,043 of record CAVCUM010000015.1, on the reverse strand, counting down.
TTAAGTCTGCCGCCCGCTTCTTTTTCAAGGAATGCACCATAATCGCCGTCTGGTATAAAGCAAATATCCTGGCTGTCTGGCTTGTTTGCTATTGGAAGATTCAATTCCATTGCAATCCTTCTGATTTCATCTTTGGTATAGTCGCCCACCGGCATGAGCGTATGTGCAAGCTGAAACTGAGTCAGATTGTATAGTGCGTAAGTCTGGTCCTTCATAGCCGTCACGGAATTTTTAATGGCAAATCTCCCGTTTGGCAGTTCTTCCACCCTTGCATAATGTCCCGTTGCGATATAGTCCGCTCCTATTTCGATAGCCCTTCTTAAAAGTGCCTCCCACTTTACGAATCTGTTGCACACAACGCACGGATTCGGAGTTCTGCCGTTTACATATTCATCAATGAAATTGTCTATAACCTTTTCCCGGAATACATCCCGAAAGTTCATTACATAGTACGGGATACCAAGAACCGCTGCAACTCTCCTTGCATCTTCCACGGCACTTAAGCCGCAGCATGCACCGTTATCCGGATTTTCTTCGTAGTTTTCTTTTTGCCATATCTGCATCGTGACTCCGATGACATCATAGCCTTTTTCCTTTAAAAGAGCTGCCGCAACAGAGGAATCCACTCCTCCCGACATTCCCACTACCACTTTCTTTTTCATAAATAAAATACCGCCTAAAATCGGACAATTTTAAAAAATAGCCTTATGCAAGTGCGCTTTTTCTCTTTCTTTTTGCTTCGTACATTTTTTTATCTGCATTTTCAAGCGTTTCTTTCATGGTCTGCGTTTTGGGGTCAAACTCTGCGTAACCTATGGATACAAACGGCATTCTGTTATCTTCTTTTTTCAATTCTTCTATTCGTGCCAAAAAGGAAGCATTTAAGGCTTCCGTATTATCAAGATTTTTCCTTAAAATTACACAAAATTCGTCTCCGCCGTATCGATAGCATTTTCCGCAGGACACATAGCTTTTCCTAACTGCGTTTCCAAGTCGTTTTAATACCAGGTCTCCGTATTCATGCCCATAGGTATCGTTAATCTTTTTGAAGGAATCCACATCAAAGAATAGAATCACGCATTTCTTTTTATGTGACCCAATGTAGCTTTCAAAGCTTGTTCGGCTTAACAGCTCCGTCAAACCATCCGTCTGTAAAATCATTTCCAAGGTAGTGATATACAATATGCTGGCACTCATACCAAGCCCGATATATATAATTCGTATGGTATCTGTGGCAAGCGAAATTCCCGCATCACATACAACCATTAGGGCAATCATGATATACAGACCGAAACCGTTAAACTGATATTTTTGGGTATTAATCAGTAAAAACAAAAGGCCGAACACTGTTGACATTGAATAGCTCAGCACATAAATCCAGTACAAGTCTCCATGCTGATAGATATTGTGATCGTCAATGTAGAAAATAAATCCAAAGAACATATTGAAAAATTCAATAATCGCATGAATCGCTATAAAAGATATGGCCGACCTTACGAATCTTTTCCTTACAATCCAACAGAACAGCACGGGAATTGTAGGTGTCAGGGAAAATTCCAAACATTTCACGAAAATATGCAAATATTTAAGGAATCCACCGTATCCGTCTATCATTACGCCGAGCCACTCACAGCATCCGGCAATCTGGACAAATAAAAAAATCAACGAAAACAACCATTTTCTTTCCTTATTTAGTGTGTTGCTCCTTCCAGTGCTGATCAAAAGTATAATCATGGAAAAAGAACTTACCGACATCATGGCTGTGTAGAAATCATTTATATCATACATTTGGAGGTCTCCATAAATCACATCAAAATTTAAACAAATACCATAGCATTTTATTACACATTTCCATTGTATACAAGAGTATTTAACCGCATCTTAACAATGCAAGTTAAGCTTGAAGAAGCTTGAAGGTTATGTTAGAATTTTTGAGAGTGTTAAAAAAATAACTTTTCAAAAAAGGAGTATAAATCATGAATCTTTCACCACTTCAGAAAGCAAGATATGAGTATAGTCCTAAGCTTCCTTTGATGCTTAGAAACGGCATATCCGAAATCTGTGTCAAGGAAGGCGCTCCCACAGAGAGCGTTGCCGATCAGGACAAGATTAAAGCACTTTTCCCCAATACCTACGGTAAGAACGAGATTACCTTTGAAAAGGGCACAAATACCGCAGCCGCAAAAAAGCTTGTAGTAGGTGTTATTCTTTCGGGCGGACAGGCACCCGGCGGACACAACGTTATTTCCGGTCTTTATGATGCATTAAAGGCTACCAATAAAGAAAATGTTCTATTGGGCTTCAAGGGTGGTCCGAGCGGATTACTCGAAGACGACTATGTAGAGTTTGATGATGAGTTCATCAATGCATACAGAAACACCGGCGGTTTTGATATCATCGGTTCAGGTCGTACAAAGCTTGAAACAAAGGAACAGTTCGCAGTTGTCGAAGAGGTTGCAAAGAAGCACGGTCTTAATGCAATCGTAATCATCGGCGGTGACGATTCAAATACAAACGCAGCGGTTTTGGCTGAGTACATGGCTGCAAAAAATACCGGTATTCAGGTAATAGGCTGCCCCAAGACCATCGACGGAGACTTAAAGAACGAGGATATCGAAGCATCCTTTGGTTTCGATACCGCCACAAAGACCTATTCCGAGCTTATCGGAAACATTGAAAGAGATGCAAACTCTGCAAAGAAGTACTGGCATTTCATAAAGGTTATGGGACGCTCCGCTTCACACGTTGCTCTTGAGTGTGCACTCGAAACACAGCCAAATATCTGCTTAATCGGTGAAGAAGTTGCCGCTAAGAAGATGTCTCTTCAGGAAATTACCAATCAGATTGCCGATTCGGTTGAAAAAAGAGGCAACAAGGGTATGAACTTCGGTGTTGCCATCATCCCCGAAGGTATTGTAGAATTCGTTCCCGAATTTTCAAAGCTTATTTCAGAGATCAATGAGCTTCTCGCAGGAAAGAAGACCGAAGAGTTCAATGCACTTCCTTCATGGCAGGCTAAATATGACTTTATCAAGGCCGGACTTACAAAGGAATCCTTCACAGTATTCGATATCCTTCCCACCGGCATTCAGCAGCAGTTATTCCTTGAAAGAGATCCTCACGGCAACGTTCAGGTTTCCCTTATCGAATCCGAAAAGCTCTTCTCCGAAATGGTAAAGAACGAGCTTGCAAAGAGAAAGGCTGCAGGCACCTACAAGGGTAAGTTTGCGGCACTTCATCACTTCTTTGGTTACGAAGGAAGATGTGCTTTCCCTTCAAACTTTGATGCCGACTACTGCTATTCACTCGGTTACAACGCATGCATGCTGATTCTTTACGGATATACGGGATACCTTTCAAAGGTTTCCAATATTGCCCGTCCCGCAGATGAGTGGGTTGCAGGCGGTATGCCTATTACAAAGATGATGAATATTGAAAGAAGAAACGGCGAAGACAAGCCCGTTATTAAGAAGGCTTTGGTAGAGCTTGACGGTGCACCCTTTGAGTACTTTGCCGCACACAGAGATGAATGGGCGGAAAACACCTGCTTTACTTTCCCCGGAGCCATCCAGTATTACGGACCTTCATCCGTCTGCGATATCACCACAAAGACCTTAGCTTTGGAAAAAGGCTTGATGAAATAAATTTGCATCCGCTTGCACGTGCAAGCGGAATGTGCAATATTATTTTTCAAGTATTAAGCTGCACATCGAAAAATAGACGGAATTAAGTGATTTTTTGAGGTGACATAATATGCCGGTATTTGATTTCAATGAAAAAGAAAAAAGAGACACACTTGTTGAATGTACATACGAAACATTCGCTTCGGATAAGCATTTTGCCGACAAGGATAATCCGATAATTGTACTTGAAAATAAGAGTGGACTTTTAAAGCATCATACAAGCGGGCTCTTTTCAAGCCCCGTAAAGGGTTCTTTCTTTACCTTTGAAGACAATGGAAGTGAAAAACAGGAGAAAATTCTCAAGGTAGATTCAAGATTTGCTAACCTCTTAAAGTGGCTCGGAGACAATCATATCTGTGTCATGCTTTCGGGTGCGATCGGCAAAGACAATACCTACAACATTTACAAGATTATGGAGACCGGAGTTTCCGTAAGAGGAGCAAAGCTTGCAGGTGAAAACGGATTTTTGCAGTTTATGCTGAATCGCCTTTTTCAGAGTACGCCCCCTGTTGAAAGCATGAAGGACATAGACGATATCGAGGATGCCGATTCGATGAAGATGACAAGCATCCAGAGCATCACCGATTTCTTGACCTGTGCCGGAAATACTCTTCCTGAAAACATCCGTCTTTGGGCCAAAAGAAACCTTGCCATTGCAAAGTCCTCGGAGGTGACTCCAGAGGAACGTCGTCATGCGCTCCATGCCCTTTCAATCATGCTTTCGATTCATTGGAAAAGCGACTATTTTGAGTCAATCGATCCCGTAAGAGCACGTCAGATACTTGACGAAGAGCTTTACGGCATGGAAAAAGTAAAACAAAGAATCATTGAAACTATCATACAGATTAACAGGACGCATACCCTTCCGGCTTACGGTCTTCTCTTGATAGGACCTGCAGGCACCGGAAAATCTCAGCTTGCCTATGCGGTTGCAAAAATTCTTAAAATGAGTTGGACAACCCTTGAAATGAGTTCGATTAACGACCCTGAGCAGCTTACCGGAAGCTCGCGTATTTATTCAAATGCGAAGCCTGGTCTTATCATGGAAGCCTTTGAGAAGGCAGAGACGTCAAACCTTGTCTTTATCATCAACGAGCTTGATAAAGCCTCTGCAGGCAAGGGGAACGGAAATCCCGCCGACGTACTGCTGACTCTCCTTGACAATCTCGGCTTTACCGACAACTATGTGGAATGCAACATTCCCACAAACGGAGTTTACCCGATAGCCACCGCAAATGACAAGGACTCCATCAGTGCGCCCCTGCTTTCCCGTTTTGCAGTCATTGAACTTCCCGACTACACAAAGGAAGAAAAAACGGAGATTTTTAAGCACTTTACTCTTCCTAAAGTCTTAAAACGTATAGGCCTTAGCGAGTCTGAGTGTGTGGTTACCAAAGACGGAGTAAAGGCTGTGGTTGACGTATACGAGTCTACAAGCGGCATCAGAGACTTAGAACAGGCTGCGGAGCATATTGCCGCAAATGCAATCTATCGTATAGAGGCAGAAGGCATAAAGCAGGCAGTATATGATGAAAAAGAAATTTGCAAATTATTAAAATAGAATTGTGCGAGCACAAAGCTCGCTTATACCAGCATGTCATACATTGGATGAAAAAGTTTTTTAAATAAAATAAAAAAGTGTGCGCAAGCGCACACTTTTTTTATTTATTTCTTATTTTCGTTCTTTAACTCATTCATACGCATTGCTCTGACCTTTAAAGGTAAGCCCCACAAGGTAATGAAGCCTTCTGCGTCGTGATGGTCGTACATATCTCCCGTTGTAAACGAAGCAAGTGATTCGCTGTACAAAGAATAAGGTGAGGTGGTTCCTGCCTTAATGATGTTTCCTTTGTAAAGCTTTAGCTTTACTTCACCTGTGACTACCTGCTCGATGGAGGTTGTAAATGCAGTAATTGCCTCTCTTAATGGAGTAAACCACTTTCCTTCATATACAAGCATTGCCATCTTGTTTCCGAGATCCTTCTTTAAGGAAATGGTGTCTCTGTCAAGTACAAGCTCTTCAAGCTGCTGGATTGCTTCAAGCAAAATGGTTCCGCCGGGAGTCTCATACACTCCTCTTGACTTCATACCTACGACACGGTTTTCAACAATATCGACAATACCGATACCGTTCTTTCCGCCGACCTCATTTAAATACTTGATGATGTCGGAGGCTTTCATCTTCTTTCCGTTTACGGAAACCGGAACGCCCTTTTCAAAATCAATGGTAAGCTCTGTTTCTTCATCCGGTGCTTTCTCAGGCGTTACAGAAAGAACAAGCATATGATCGTAATTGGGTGCCTTTGAAGGGTCTTCAAGTTCCAGACCCTCATGGCTGATATGCCAGAGGTTTCTGTCACGGCTGTAAGATTGATCCGTTCCGAAAGGAAGATCGATGCCGTGAGCCTTACAATAATCTATCTCGGCCTGACGTGAATCCATCTGCCATCTGTCATCTCTCCAGGGAGCAATGACCTTAATGTCAGGAGCAAGTGCCTTGATGCCAAGCTCGAATCTGATCTGATCGTTTCCTTTTCCGGTTGCACCGTGACAAATTGCAACTGCATTTTCCTTTCTTGCAACCTCTACGAGCTTCTTTGCAATACCGGGACGTGCCATTGCAGTGCCCATCAAATACTTATGCTCGTAAACAGCTCCTGCCTGCACGCAGGGCATGATATAATTTTCCGCAAAATCGTCAACGATGTCTTCGATATAGAGTTTTGATGCGCCCGAAAGCTTTGCTCTCTCTTCAAGTCCGTCAAGCTCTTCTCCCTGTCCGCAGTCTATACAGCAGCAGACTACCTCGTAGCCATAGGTCTCTTTAAGCCACGGTATGATAGCCGTGGTATCAAGTCCGCCTGAATATGCAAGTACTACCTTATCCATGATAAATAAACTCCTTTATTATTTTTTCTTTATAACCTTATGCAAGTGCCTGTTCGAGATCCTTTACAAGGTCTTCCTTGTCCTCAAGTCCGCATGACATTCTTACAAGGCCTGCGGGAACGCCTGCATCGATGAGCTGTTGCTCGGTAAGCTGACGATGCGTCGAGGTTGCGGGATTTAAGCAGCAGGTTCTTGCATCGGCAACGTGCGTTTCGATTGCGGCAAGCTTGAGCTTCTTCATAAAGCTTTCAGCCGCCTCTCTTCCGCCCTCAAGCTCGAAGGATACGACGCCGCATCCGCCGGCCGGCATATATTTCTTTGAAAGCTCGTAATACTTGTCGCCTTCAAGACCAGGGTAGCTTACGCTCTTAACCTTCTTGTGATTCTTTAAGAATTTTGCTACATACAAACCGTTTTCAACGTGACGAGGCATTCTTACATGTAATGACTCAAGGCCTAAATTAAGCAAAAATGCGTTCTGAGGAGACTGTATGCAGCCGAAATCTCTCATAAGCTGGGCGGTACACTTTGTGATAAATGCACCTTCCATACCAAACTTCTCGGCATAGGTGATACCGTGATAGGATTCATCCGGTGTGCAAAGTCCCGGGAATTTGTCGGCATGTGCCATCCAGTCAAACTTGCCTGAGTCAACAATTGCACCGCCTACAGCCGCTCCATGGCCATCCATATACTTCGTGGTCGAATGAGTGACGATATCAGCGCCCCACTCAAAGGGTCTGCAGTTTACAGGAGTAGGGAAGGTATTGTCAACGATGAGCGGCACTCCGTGTGCGTGTGCGGCACGTGCGAACTTCTCAATATCAAGCACGGTAAGTGCCGGATTTGCAATCGTTTCGCCGAATACGGCTCTGGTATTTTCTTTAAACGCATTATTAAGCTCTTCTTCGCTTGCATCGGGAGAAACAAAGGTTACCTCGATGCCCATCTTTGCCATCGTAACGGAAATAAGATTGAAGGTTCCACCGTAAATGGAAGAAGAAGCAACAATGTGGCTTCCTGCCTCGCATATATTGAAAAGTGCAAAGAAATTTGCTGCCTGACCCGAAGACGTAAGCATTCCCGCCGTGCCGCCTTCCAATGCTGCAATCTTTGCAGCAACGTAGTCATTTGTGGGATTTTGAAGCCTCGTATAAAAATAACCGCTTGCTTCCAAATCAAAAAGCTTTCCCATATCCTCGCTTGTATCATACTTGAAGGTAGTAGACTGAATAATGGGAATCTGTCTGGGCTCTCCGTTTTTGGGAGTGTAACCCGCCTGTACGCATTTTGTATTAATACTGTAGTCCATTTTTATCACCCCTTAAGTCCATTTGTCTGACGGATCATATCTTCAACGACAATATCATAAATCTCGCCCAGGGTATTGCAATATTCCAATATCTTCCAAGGCTCGTTTGTATGGAAGTGAATCTTTATAAGATCCTCATCTCCTGCCGCAATCAGGGAATTTCCCTCAAAATTTTCAGTAATGTAATCGGATATTTCATCCTCATCAAGGTCTTTGTCGCGCCTGTCAATCAAGAGCTGCGTATCGTAACGATATGCAAACTGATCGTCTTCGGCATCAATGCTGTTTACTGCCATCTAAAGTTCCTCCGATTTAAATCTTAGGGCAAGCCCTTAAAAACTATAGCACACTAAAGCAAAAAAGTGAACAGTTCCTTCGCCTGTTCACTTTGTCAATTTTTCATATTTTACTGTTTTTACCGAAGCTTCCTATGCTCCCGCTGCCGCAAAGAGTGCATTTATTTCTTCCTGGGAAAGAAGAGCTTCTCCTTGGTGCATGTCCTTATTCACGTTCTGAAGAACTCTTGCAATGTCATCCTCAGTTGTGTCAACAGACGGCTCATCCACAGTTGTCACGCCGACCGTATTTGATACATTTTGTGAAAGCATATCAAAATCAACGGTATTGCGATTTGAAACATCCACTTTGTTATTAGAAAGAAAGCTCTCATATTCGGAGGAAGAAACATTTTTTCTTTCTCCCGTATCATCCCGCCAAAATGTATCCGCTGTGTCTTCTTCAAAAGTGTTATCGTTATTTTCCGATTCCGAATTAAATGACTTCATCCATTCAAGATACTCCTGATAGGATAGAAGGCCAAACCTAAACTTATCCTCATAGCTCATATCCACGCGATACCATTTAATCAGGCCACTTGGTGCCGAGTCCATGTAAGCGTTTCTTTTTCCGTAATTCGGATCGTCTTTGATATATTCGAGTAATTGTTGATTGATTACATTTTTTCTAAACGTCGACATACAATTATTTTACGTGTATCTATTAATGAAGAATTACCTTTCTTTAAATTTTGACCTTTCTTAATAAGTGTCGTATAATGGCGTGAGGATTGCGCGTGAGTGTGAAATACGCAGCAATCCGGTACACCCTGACAAAACGATTTTTCTAAGGAGATTTTATGGAACAAAAAAAGAACAACAATGTTTTTAGTATCTTACTAAGCGTATGCAAGGGCGCACTTATCGGGCTCGGTGCAGTACTACCCGGTATTTCGGGCGGAGTGCTCAGCGTAATTTTTGGCATCTACAAGCCTGTAATGGAACTGCTTGCAGACCCCTTTCACAAATTCAAGACTCATGTACCCAAGCTTATCCCCTATTTCATCGGCGGAGTAATTGGCTTTTTGGGAATTGCCAATCTTCTTGCCTATGTATTGGAAAAGTACCCGTATCCTTCAGTATGCCTGTTTGTCGGACTGATTGGGGGAATGATACCGTCTCTCTTCCGTGAAGCAAATGAGAAAGGACGTTCCAAGTGGTCTCCGCTTTCTCTCATAATAGCAATGATAATAGTTTTTGCACTTTTGATCACGCTTAAATTCCTGTCAGTTGAAATACAGCCTTCCTTCGGATGGTATATATTCTGCGGTTTCTGCCTTGCCATCAGCATAATTGCTCCCGGCATGAGCTTTTCTACACTTTTGATGCCCTTAGGCCTGTATACAAGCTTTGTAGACGGTATCGGTAAGCTTAAGCTTTCCGTACTGATTCCCGGCGGAATAGGCGGGCTTGTCACCATCCTCGCGCTTTCCAAGCTGGTAAACGCACTGTTTGACAAGCATTATACTGTAGCCTTTCATGCAATCATCGGAATAGTAATTGCCGCAACCGTAATGATTATTCCTTTTGAAAGCTTTACTTTATCCGTAAGCTCCTGCCTCATTAACATCCTGTTCCTCGTGCTCGGTGTAGTGGGTGCTCTGCTTTTGGACCGTTTCAACAGTGCACATCCTACAGAAGAATAAGTCTGTTTAGAAAAGATTAGTCATGACTCGCTCGCGAGTCCACGGCTCCGGATTCGAGTCTGCCTTGCCAGACATCTACCTCTTCGAATCCGGCTCTTAAGCTTCGCATTTAAATTAAGTCAGAGTTTGAATTCCGACCTAAGTTAAACCCCTCGGATATAGATTGCCGAGGGGTTCTTTATGCACATCGATTCAAAATTACATTTGTCTGCTGACACTTACTCCAAACTCGGATCAGTCGCTTAAGACTCGCTTACGAGTCTTGATTTTATTACTTTACAACTATGTTTATGATTTTTCCCTTAACGTAAATCTCTTTAACAATTGTCTTTCCCTCAATGAAGCTCTTTACGGAAGGCAAGTCCTTTGCTTTTTCAAGTGCGCTTGCCTGCTCTTCGTCCACTGATATTGAAACAGTACCGCGAACCTTACCGTTTATCTGAACTCCGATTTCAACAGTATCCTCCTTGCAGAACTCCTCGTTGTATGAGGGCCAGGGTTCAAAGGCTATCGTGGTATCGTGGCCTAATATCTGCCACATTTCCTCTCCTGCGTGAGGACAGATACAGGAGAACATCTTAACAATGCCTTCCTTGTACTCCTTAGGGCACTTGCCTGCCTTGTAAGCAGCATTTACGAATATCATCATCTGAGCAATGGCTGTATTGAAGCCGAGCGATTCATAATCGCTTGAAACCTTCTTAACCGTCTGATGATAGATCTTCTTTAAGGTTTCATCACTTGCATCCGCTGTTGTATCCTCGTCCGTGATATAGTTCCAAAGACGTCCGATAAACTTACGTGCCCCTTCAACACCCTGCTGTGACCAGGGCTTTGATACTTCCAACGGGCCCATGAACATCTCATAAAGCCTGAGTGTATCTGCTCCGTAATCTCTTACGATATCTGAAGGATTGACTACGAATTCAGGGAATCTCTTACCCATCTTGATGCCGTTTGCACCAAGTATCATTCCCTGATGAACGAGCTTCTTAAAAGGTTCCTTGGTAGGTGCAAGACCCTTATTGTAAAGGTATCTGTTCCAGATACGCGAATACATAAGGTGACCTACCGCATGCTCGGGACCGCCTATATACAGGTCCACCGGCATCCAATGCTTTAACAGCTCTGGATCCGCAAAGACTTTTTCGTTGTGAGGATCGATATATCTTAAATAATACCAGGAAGAACCTGCGGATCCGGGCATCGTGGAAGTTTCCCTTACACCCTTAACTCCATTATATTCGTACTTTTTCCACTCGGTTGCATTTTCAAGCGGAGCCTTTCCGTTCTTTCCTTTATAGTCTTCAAGCTCCGGAAGCACAAGTGGAAGCTCCGAATCGTCAAGTGCGTGAATCGTACCGTCTTCCATATGTACTACGGGAACGGGTTCACCCCAATAACGCTGACGGGCAAAAATCCAATCCCTGAAACGGTAGTTGACGGTTCTTTTTGCAACTCCCATTTTTTCAAGCTTGCAGGTAATTGCCTCCTTGGCTTCCTCAACCGTTAAGCCGTTAAACTCTTCCGAATTGATGAGCTTACAGCCCTTACCGAGGTAATCGTGCTTCTCAAAGGCACATTCGGAAACATCTCTTCCCTCAATTACCTGAATCATGTCAATATTGTGAGCAATAGCATATTCAAAGTCACGCTGGTCGTGTGAAGGAACGGCCATAACCGCACCGGTTCCGTAATTTGCCAATACGAAATCTCCGATAAACATACGGACTTCCTTGCCGTTTATGGGGTTAATGCAGGTTACACCCTTTAACTCACAGCCGGTCTTTCCCTTGTTAAGCTCGGTTCTGTCCATATCGCTTTTGGATATGGTTTCCTGAATATAGGCTTCAACCTCGTCCTTATTCTGAATACGGGGCATTAAATCCTTTACAATCTGTCCGTCGGGAGCAAGTACCATGAAGGTTATTCCGTAGATGGTTTCGATACAGGTAGTGAAAATTGAGAATTTTCCCCCGCCTACGATTTCAAATTCAACCTCAACACCGGTTGACTTACCTATCCAGTTTCGCTGAATATCCTTTGTGGATTCGGGCCAGTCGATTTCATCAAGACCCTCCAAAAGTTCCTCGGCAAAGGCAGGCTGATTGATAACCCACTGCTTCATATTCTTACGAACAACCGGAAAGCCTCCTCTTTCCGACTTTCCGTCTATTACCTCGTCATTAGAAAGAACGGTTCCAAGCTCCTCACACCAGTTAACGGGCATATCGACATACTTTGCATAGCCGTCCATATAAAGCTGTTTAAAAATCCACTGGGTCCACTTATAAAACTCAGGATCCGATGTTGCTATCATCTTTGACCAGTCATAGTCAAAGCCAAGCTCCTTTAACTGCTTCGAGAAGGTCTTAATATTGTCCTGAGTGAAGCCGTTCGGATGATTTCCGGTCGTAACGGCATACTGCTCTGCGGGAAGACCGAAAGAATCATATCCCATGGGATGGAGTACATTGTACCCCTGCATCCTCTTCATCCTCGAAACAATATCCGTCGCCGTATATCCTTCCGGATGTCCGGCATGAAGTCCTACCCCCGAAGGATAAGGAAACATGTCAAGTGCATAGAATTTAGGCTTGGAAAAATCCCATACGTCTGTCTTAAAGGTTTCATTTTCTTCCCAATATTTCTGCCACTTAGGCTCGATCTCCTTGGGATTGTAAACTTTGCTTCCGTTCTTCATATATCTCTTCCTTAAATGTAAATTGTAATTAATGCGGGCTTTACACTCTCCCGTAAACGTGAAAGGCACACAAAGAGTTTCCTAACTCCCTGTGCGCTTCGCACAATCACAAATAGTTTATTTCAAAATAACATTTTTGTAAACACATCTTAAGCATTTACATACTTCTCAAGTGTTGCCTTAACTGCCCCGATGCCACTTGAAAGCTCTGTAAAATACTTCTTTACAAGCTTGTCCATGCCGACAGCTACTAAATCAACGCCGAAAATTGTATCATCGGAAAGAAGGGGATTTAGTTTATCCAAGTCTTTTTCTTTATCATTTAGTTCATAGTCACTTACATAAGGGCAAACCCTTGAAAGCAAGGGATCTGAGCTTAGCTCAAAGCTGTTACCGTTATCGTCTGATCCCATTAAGTACCTAAGCCACCCTGCAAAAACAAGGGGAATAAGCTTTAAATTCCTTATATCAAGCGTGGGATTCTTAAGGTAGGCCTTTATGGTCTCACCGAATCTGATAGGGAGCTTCTGTGAGGTATCCGTTGCGATACGCTGAGGAGTATCGGGCATAAACGGATTGGGTATACGCATATTTACGACCTCGTCGATGAAGTCCTTGGGATTGATAATTTGGGGATCTACTACGACCGGAAGGCCTTCCTTGTAGCCGATTGTCTCAACCATCTTCTTTAAAACGGGATCCTTCATTTCCTCGGAAATAAGGGTGTACCCAAGGAGGCAGCCGTAAACGGCAAGAGCGGTATGGAGAGGATTTAAGCAGGTGCAGACCTTCATCTTTTCAACCTTGTCTACTGTTTCCCTGTCTGTAAAAATAAAACCTGCTTTTTCAAGTGCGGGACGGCCGTTAGGGAACTTATCCTCAAGCACCAGGTATTCACATTCCTCGGCATTTACAAAGGGAGCAATATAGGTATTCCTGGTCGTGACAACAGTTTCAAGGCCCTCAATCCTATCCTTTTCAAGCATTTCCTCAACCTTTGCATTCGGTCTGGGAGTAATCTTGTCTATCATCGTAAGAGGAAAGCTTACCTTCGTATCGTCAAGTATATACTCAAGGAATTCTTTCTTTGCAAATCCGTTGTTTACCCATGCTTCGGCAAAGGCCTTAACTGCATCAAAAAGCTTGTCTCCGTTATGCGAGCAATTGTCCATGCTGACCATTGCAACAGGAAAGGCGCCGTTATCAAATCTTGTATACAATAAAGAAACTACCTTCCCAAGATAGCTTTGCGGTTTATCCGGACCCTTTTCAAAATCATCCTTTACCAAGGGAAGCAGCTCACCGTCTGCTCCCTTAACCGCATATCCCTTTTCTGTAATGGTAAAGCTTGCAAGCTGAAGGCTCTTGTTTGAAAAGATTTCTTTAAGCCTGTTATATTCTTTTTCATTAAGGCTGTCCAGAATAAGGCTTTCCGTGATGCTTCCGACAATTGTCTTGTCCACGGTTGCATCGGCCTTCAGTGTTGCGAGAATTGAAAGATTGTCGTGCGGACGATAGCTTTTTTCGATAATTTCGTAATCGTAGCCTTCAACGGCAATAAGTCCGGTATCGGCATCTCCGTTATTTAAAAGCTTTTGCCATGCGTTTGCCTGAAAAGCTCTGAAGATATTTCCGGCTCCGAAATGAACCCAGACGGGTCTTTCGTAAGTATTCTTTACTACACTGTCCCTGTCAAAGTCAGGAAGGTTGTAGCCTGCCTTTATAAACTCATTCTTCTCGGTAATGAGGCTTTTTAACGTAAGTTCCATTTTCTTTCTCCGTTTATTTGTGTGATTTAACGATAGCTTCCCAGAGTCCGTTCAAATACGTGGCGCCAAGGGCTCTGTCATAAAGGCCATAACCCGGCATTGCAACCTCATCCCAAATCATACGACCGTGGTCGGGACGGATGGGACCTTCAAAGCCAATATCATAAAGTGCAAGCATGATCTCATACATATCAAAAGAACCGTCGCTTGACAGATGCGCCGCTTCCTCAAAATCTGTAGGCGAATTAAACTTAAGATTGCGCACATGTGCGAAATGTATCCTGCCCTTAAGTGAACGAATCATATCCGGAAGGTCATTCTCAAGATTTGTACCATAAGAACCTGAGCAGAAGGTAACGCCGTTGTGCGGGTTGTCCACCATCTTCATCATGCGAAGAATGTTTTCTTTATTGATGATGATTCGGGGAAGTCCGAACACGCTCCACGCGGGATCGTCCGGATGGATTGCCATATTAATGTCATACTTGTCGCAAACAGGCATGATTTTTTCAAGGAAATACTTTAGATTTGCAAAAAGAAGCTCATCGTCCACATCCTTGTACATATCAAAGAGTTCCTTTACATGAGCCATTCTTTCGGGCTCCCAGCCGGGCATTACCGTACCGTTTGTATCCGAAGCTATCGATTCAAACATCTTCTCCGGATTGATGGCATCAACCGCTTCCTGCGTGTATGCAAGAACTGTCGATCCGTCAGCTCTCTTTCTTGCAAGCTCCGTTCTGGTCCAGTCAAATACAGGCATGAAATTGTAGCAAACCATGTGAATTCCGGCCTGTCCCAAGTGTTCAAGCGTAGTGATGTAATTGTCTATATACTTGTCTCTGTCGGGAGTGCCTACCTTGATGGCATCGTGGATATTAACACTTTCTATACCCGTAAGCTCCAGTCCTGCTGCCTCAATCTCATCTTTAAGAGCCAATATATCCTTTAACTCCCATACTTCACCCGGTGCTGTCCCGTAAAGAGTCGATATTACTCCGGTAACCCCGGGAATCTGTCTTATCTGCTTTAAGGTAACGGTATCATATTTGCTACCGTACCAACGAAGCGTCATCTTCATGCTGTAATCCTCCTAAAATCGCTTATGCCGACACACGGATTGTTGCGCACTTTTCGCCCTTACAATCCACATTACCATCTTATCATTTTTATTTTTCTTTTTATCTCATATTCTTGCTTATTTTTGCTTAATTGATGCGGTTTATTCTGTCAGCCCACTCCAAATCCTGAGGTGGAAGCTTGCCTTCTCTTCCTAAATAGAGCCTGTCAACTCTTAAGCCTCCCGAAAGGCTGAAAATTGAAATCTCATGTTTACCCTCATCAAGCATCAATTCTGTAAGTGGAACGAATCTGTAAATCTGCTCCGATTCGTATCTCCAGAGGCACCCCTCTCCATATAAGCCGGACGGATTGAGACTCTCCCCGTCAATTGATACCGAGTAATACGCATCCGCTCCCTCATTAAACTTGCAAAGCATCCAAAGTTCATATTTCCCTCCTTCGCACTTAAAGCGGTAGCTAAGCCCGGGTGCGTTTTCAGCAGGCACACGTTTACCCATGCTCCTAACATACATCGCCATCCCGGTCTCTCCGAAGGACTCCGAGTCACAATAGTCAAATGCATTAATTTCGGTGTTTAAACAAAATGCGTACTCGCTGTTGACTATTGCTCTTGCCGCGTCAATCAGGATATCTTTATGTTCTTTATCCTCCAAAAATTCACGCTTTCCGTTTTCCAAATACCATTCAGGCCTAATCTCCTTTGCAAATTCGGAAGCACAAACGATTACATCCGTCGGCTTTGTGGTATCGGGATTTTGATTCTTAAGCGCAAAAAACTGAGGTCTTGGAGTAAGCTTAAACTCACCGTAAAATTTGTCGCACCACTTTTCAAGGTTAATATCGCCGGGAAGTCTCTCGTCTCCCTCTATTCCCGCAAGCTCATTTTCCTTTCTTTCGGACGTATAGATGATGATTCGCGAAAAAGAAACATACGGATCGATTGCATATACCTTCAGCTCATGCTGTCCTGCCTTCATATGATGAAGCTTCATCGTCATTCTGTCTGCATTGTGCAGTACATTTGATTTCCAATCAGCCCTCCATTCATCATTGGCAAAGGATTCCAAGGTCTCCGGTTCATTGTCATCTACAGCTATCCCTATCCGAATCCTGCCTGTTGAATTAAGTGAAGGAAAGCGATGAAGCTCCAGCAAAAAATCTCCTTTACTAAAACAGTAAAAAGAATACTTTAACGGATCGCTTTCTGTATCCTCTTGCGGCTCATCTTTCTTTATCGCCTCGACGAGGTTTCCCTGTAGACGTCCGAGTCTCTTAATCACCTTAAAGTCCTTTGATAAAGAAAGGTCACCCTCGATCGAAATTATTCCGTCTTCCTCTATTATCTTTGGATGTAAGCCTTCTATATGGAGAGTCTTCACCGGAATTTTAATTTTCTTATCCGAATTTCCCTCTGAAACAATGATTTGACCCTGCAAATTACTTTCAATTGCCGTAACACTTACAAGGATTCTTTTTTCGGTCGTAATTTTCCCGGTATCCTCTGATAGCTTGACCCATTCAGGTGCCGTGATACTAAACCCTATCTCGCCCTTTCCTCTTGCGCCTATATCAATCCATTTTGTGCCGGGCTTTGTAAATACCAGTTCCTTATCATCATTTTGGATATTTAAGGATATTTCCGGCTTCCCTTCAATTGAAAGCGGACGTTTCGAAACAGGCAGCATCGCAGCCCTCGGAGGCGGGTAGCCTTCGGGATTTACGATACCGTTCCATTTCCCCTTACTAATTACATGGTTGTAATAATAAACCATCCGCCTGCGCGCATTATCGGAAATCCTGCATTTTAAGGCATATTCCCTCGCAGCCTGAGCATTTCCTCTTTCCGTCATGAGCACGCTTCTGTCTCCGTAATACCAGGAAAGGTTCGTAAAGTAGCCTGCATGAATACGCATAAGTACCAGTTGGTAAAAAGAATCCTTTTCCTCTTCCGGCAGGCTCTCATACAATTTATTTCCAGTATTAAACAGCTCTTCATAGCGATGAATACGTAAAACCGCCTCGTCCTTGTAAGCTGTCTGTGAAAAAGCATCCTGATCCATGTTCTCAAGCTTTCTCACATTTGTAAGCTGTGAAAAATCATTCAAAAGCCTGCTGACTGTCTTTCCGACATTTCCGGAGAAAATCCTGTCACACCAAACTTCCGTGAATTTGTCAACATCTTCGGTCAATGCACCTTCTTTTCCGATTTCCCACGCAAGCGTTAAAAAGAAACTTATTTCAAGCTCAAGAGGCTTCATGGCCCCGCAGTTTAATACCCAAAGCTTGCGAATTCCTTCATTCCAAGCCTTGCTAAGCTCATTTTTGGTGTGAGCAAGTGGAATTGAACACAGGAACACGTAGGACATGCTCGGAGGTGCCCAATATGAATTGTGATAGTAGATTCCGTTTCCTCCGCTTCTCTCTTTTTCTTTTTCCGACGGAAATCTGCGGATATAGCCGTAATTGTCGTTTGTCCAGACAAGGGTGACGTCCTCGGGGACACTAAGTCCGTTATCGTAAAGCTCCAGGACTTCCTTGTAAGGAATAAAGGTCGTCATCGGAGGATTGTCAAGTTTGCTTTTTAGAATCTTTCTCTGATCGGTAATAATTTGCTCTAAAAGATTCACCTTGGCTTTAAGGATTTCTTCCCTGCTCTTTCCATAGAGGTCCTTTGTTTCAAACCCGCTGTCATGAATTCCTCGCATACCTAAAGTGTAGCAGACCTCGAAATCCTTGTTCTGTTCTACACTTTCCTGCCAATATTCCTTCAAAATTTCGCGGTTTCTTCCCTCAATGGAATAATCATAAACAGCGTCTGTGTATCCTTTTCTTTCTGTCCAAGGCTTCCATTCCCTGTTATTTGAACGCATGAGCATGTCGCAGTGGGAAGTGCCTACGACGATTCCCATTCTTTCCGCAAGTGCTCCGTTTTCCGGATACATATTAAAGGAATTTACATGCATCGCAGGCCAGATATAATTTGCCTTCAGGCGCAAAAGAAGTTCAAAAACCCTCTCGTAGGTCTTCACCCCGATTGTGGGCTCCTTCATGTAATTCCTAACCCACGCATCCAATTCTTCTTCGTCATTAATGAAGATTCCACGATACTCAACAGACGGGAAATCAGTGAAAAAGAAATTATCGGGCAGGCTAAATTCTTTCAAAGGTTTAACCGGTACATCCGCAAAGAAATACCACGGCGACACCCCCATTTTCTCGCATAGGGTATATATGCCGTAAACGGTTCCCCTTCTGTCAGTACCTACAATTTCAAGCGTTCCGTCACTGACGCTGATTTGAAAGGCCTCTTTTCTAAGCAAGCCTTTTTCATCGCATAATGCTTTACTTTCTTTATCCCTGACCCACCTTGAAACGCCAAGTGTTCCTATGTGAATTAGCGAATTTAACCCCTGCTTTAAATTAAATTTAACAATTGCTCCGGGCACTGCCTTTTCTATATCCGTTTTCAGATTGCCGGCCGCGATTTTCACAGCTTCCGACTCCACAGACTCGTAAACTATCTCTATACGCTCTCCCGATTTAATAAAGAAATCCATCCTTAACCTCAACTTTTATTTACAATATATATTTAAGAGCCCCGAGGAAAAATCCTCGGGGCAAAAAATCTTATACTCTCTCAAAAACAGGTGAATATTCAATCGGTGCCTTTACGGATACGGTCTTTTGTCCTTCAAAGATCTCGCCTGTTGAGGTAAGCTTCCAGGAGCCTTCCGGCAAATATACATCTCTTTCAAACTTATTAAGTTCAAAGATAGGTGCAACCAGATACTTTTCGCCGAACATATACTGGTCGTCAAGCTCCCAGCACTTTGCATCGTCAGGGAACTCATAGAACATTGCCCTTATCAAGGGTGAACCGTTTTTATGCGCTTCCTCATAAAGGTGCTTGATATAATCATGCATCGAAATACGGATATCGTAATAATGCTTCATGATCTTGTAATTGTCCTCGCCGTAGCTCCAAAGCTCGTTGGGCTGACCTGTGTGAAGATATCCGCCGCCCCAATCTCTGTCGTCAAGTGCGGGAATGTTGTAGGGACCTCTGTCTCCGTGCATTCTCAAAACTGCCGAGTAAACGGCAAACTGATACCATCTGATTAAGAGCTGTCTGAAGTCAGGGTCGTTTACATCGTCTGTCATGAAGCCGCCGATATCAGTAGTCCACCAGGGAATACCGGCAAGACCCATGTTAAGACCTGCCTGAAGCTGATCCTTAAAGGCTTCGAACGTCGAAGGAACATCACCCGACCAAACAACGTTTCCGTACTTTTGCGAGCCTGCCCATGCGCATCTTAAAAGGTTTACTACCGGCTTTCCAAGATCCTTCATCTTATCGTAAAAGACTCTTGAATACATCTGAGGATACATATTGCTCATTGCAAGAGCCGGACCGTCACAGTATCTGTAGTTCTCAAAATCATATACTCCGTAATCGGGTTCGGAATTGTCAAGCCAGAAGGCATCTATACCAAAATCATAGTAGTTCTTTTTGCATACATTCCATACATATTCTCTGGTCTTTGGATTGAACGGATCAATTTCAACGCAGTCGCCCTGATAATCATAAGTCTGGGCCGCACCGCGCTCGGTCTTAATAAGGAGTCCCTGTTCTGACATGGGACCGAAATTCTCACTCTTCCTGTCAACAGAAGGCCAAACGGAAACGATGACCTTTATGCCCATCGAATGAAGCTCGTCAACCATCGCCTTGGGATCGGGCCAATATTTGGTATCGAATTTCCAGTCGCCCTGAACTGTCCAATGAAAGAAGTCAATGACGATCTGGTCAATCTTGATGCCTTCCTTTTGATACTGTCTGGCAACCGAAAGAACCTCATCCTGCGTGCGATAACGAAGCTTGCACTGCCAAAGCCCCATCAAATCCTCCGGGAACATATCAGCATGTCCGGTTGCATCCGTGTAGGAAGCAAGGATTTCCTTCGGCGTATCCTTTGCAGTAATCCAATAATCCATTTCCTTTGTGGAACGTGCAAGCCATTCGGTGTAATTCTTTCCGAAGGTTACCTTGCCGACTGCCGGATTGTTCCAAAGCATGCCGTATCCCAAAGAAGATATATAAAAAGGAACGGAAATCTGTGAGTTTCTTTGTGCAAGCTCGAGTACACATCCCTTCATATCCATATCGGGCTGCTGATACTGACCCATACCAAAAATCTTCTCGCCCTTATTTGCCTCAAATTTGAGATTGAGCGAATATTCGCTTCCGCCGATTATTCCCTTCCATTCACGGTTAACGACCTTTAGGCATCTGCTTTCCCTGGAAATCGTGCCGTCATACATGCGGAAATATTCTCTCAATATAAGCTTGTCATTCTTGTAAAAAGAAATAATGCCTCCAAAATTAACTACGGCCTTAATGTTACCGTTCTCAATCGTTGCAAATTCCTTCTGATCGATTGTTCCGTCGCCAACCCAATGGTCCTCTTTGCCGATGGTAACCCTGGCGCCGGCCTTACAAACATCCTCCGTCAATGCCCAAAAATTTCCGGAGAATTCCTGATGCATCGTAGTGCGGACTCTTAAAGAATCCTTCCCCCAGGCCTCAATTCGGCCCATTTCACCGTTGTGATAAAACACAAGGGCTCCGTTGTCATTAATAAACTTCATAAGACCTCCTTATACGTCGTTCCTAAAGGAACTTGTGTCCTCTTTAGTTTACCTTAAATCATCGATATTTCAATCAGTTTTAACTATAAAGTTTTTATAAATGAACCATTAATTGAATTGTGATATTCTTGCTAAAAGAAGGGTTTAAATCGCACGGATTTGAAAAAATTATATCTGTCGCAGCAAACTTAAATCCTCATCGTGGACTTTAAAGTAAGTCATGATTTATAATTAAAATAAGTTCCTGGTTTTATCACCCAGGGACAATGAATTTCGAGGAGGCACTATGACATCTTCATTCATTTATTACTTTGACGTTGCATCAATTTTTGTTTTTGCGGTGATACTGGTTACCTATTTTCAACAGCACTTCATAAAAGACGCAAGCCACTACACGTTTTTGTTCCTATGGTGGACAGCATCGATGACTCCGTTCTTTGACATAGCATCGGTAATTGCCTTGGAATGCGGGGCTTCCACCCTATTTAGCCTCTTAAACGGCATCTACTATCTCACCCAGCAATATTCCGCTTTTGCGTTCTTTCTCTATGCGCTTTCGCCGCTTGCAAGACGCAAAAACATGAAATTCTACAAGCAGGGAATCTTCATATTCCCCATAACCGCAATTACCGTTTTAGTCCTTACAAATTCCTTCACTGGATGGCTCTATTCATATGACGTAAGCACAAACGTTTATTCCCACGGCCCGCTTCAGTTTACCTGTTACATTGCAACCCTTGCCTACTATCTGTACTCGGTTTACTTTGTATTAAGGTACAAAGAAATTTACAACAAGCACGTATGTCTTGCAATTTCAAATACACTTTTAATAGTATTTGCCGGTATCGCCGTACAGTACATCTTCCCCCAGTTATTACTTCACAGCTTTGCAATTTCGCTTGCCTTCATGCAGCTGCTCTGCATAATGCTTAAAAAAGGTAACATAATCGACAGAGAGACAAAGCTGGTAAGTAAAAATGCCTTTTATGAAAAAATAACGTTTCTGTTATACAATAAAATTTCTTTTAATGTTCTTGCGATAAGAATTGCTGATTACGACCTTTTGGTAGACACCTACGGACTTGACACGGCAGTTAAATTACATTCAATCCTCGGAAGGAAAATAAGTGCAATTGCGCCGAAATCCTCCGCATACAGGCTTCATGACGATATGTTTGCTATCATCGCAAGAAATCAAAGTGCCAAGAGCAATAAAGAAATGCTTGAAAAGCTTGACAGTTTGTCAAAGCTGAAAATTGAAATCGAAAATGTAGACGTAAGCTTTTCGCACTTTGTGGCCTCATTTAACTATCCCGAAAACTTTCAGGATATGACGCAGCTTTTAAACCTCATTTCCTACATGCACAAGATGCACAAGCTTCGCTACGGAATAATGCCGATTGAAGAATTTTCAATCAGAGACCTGACACGCGAAAAGAGCGTCGAAAATGCGGTAGCAAACGCACTAAATGACGGAACGTTGGAAGTATTCTATCAGCCCATATACGACACAAAGAAAAAGAAAATCGTTTCCTGTGAGGCATTATCGCGAATCAATCATTCACCCTTGGGTTACATCTCTCCCGGCGAATTCATTCCGATTGCGGAGCGAACGGGTCTGATGATCAAAATAGGCGACTATGTACTCGAGAAAGTTTTCAAATTTATAAAAGAACACGATCTTGAAAAACTCGGTATCGAGTACATTGAGTTAAATCTTTCGACCGTCCAATGCCTGCAGCGAAACTTTTTCGTAAACCTGATGTCTCTTGTCCATAAATACGATATAAACCCTAAATACGTATGCTTTGAAATAACAGAAACAGCTTCAAGCTGTGCCCCGGAAATCTTCACGCAAAACCTTATCTGCCTGCATAACGAAGGTTTCCTGCTTGCAATCGACGATTTCGGTTCCGGATACGCAAATCTTCAAAGACTCTGCTCTATGGACTTTGATGTTGTCAAATTCGATAATGAAACTACAAAGAAGATAAACCATGATCCGAAGCTTAAACCGATATTTGAGAAGATGGTTTCAATGTTCCATTCGATGGGAGTTGAGATTGTATCGGAAGGCGTTGAGGAGAAGGAAGAGCTTGATTACCTGACTGACATACAGGTAGACTTCATTCAGGGCTTCTACTTTTCAAAGGCGATTAATGAGGAAGACTTTGTGAAGTATATTGAAAGTATGATGTAAAAAAGGTTCAATTGGAATACGCAGCATTGATATGAAATTGTATAATGTGTATAAATCCCGTGTTAAAAAAGGATGATGACAACAATGCCTGAAAGTCAAAATATTGAGTGAAAAGCAAATGGAAAGACGAATATCTGGAATGGATCTGCGGTTATGCTAATGCACAGGGTGGCAGAAAAGGTGACAGATAATTTGGATGAGAAATCTATTCAAATTCTTATGCTTATTTCCGAAGACCCGGCATATACCTCTACTGCCATATCAGAGAAACTGTCTATCAGTAGAAAAACAGTATCGCAAAAATTAAAAGAAATGAAAGAAAGAGGTATTATTGAGCGTATTGGCTCAGATCGTAAAGGCTATTGGAAAATCAACAACGCCTAATTGCATCCAAAATCAATGCCCGTTATCAGCCATAAAGCCGATAACGGGCATTCGTTTATCATATACAAGTTTGATATTTCTCATCGTTATTCCCTCCTTGACTATATTCTACTTGGCTGATTTTCAAATTGCGAATGTGTGAATTTTCTAAATACAGAAAAAGGCTCTGACCTTTTACAGTCAAAGCCTTTTACAACCATTGCAATGCCTTAGTCTTATTTAGTTTTGTAATATTGTCTTATAAAAGCTCGGCAAAAAGCCTGAAGGTTTTATAATGTACAAATTCACAAAGAAAAGAAAAATGCACGTGGCCGGACTTGAACCGGCACGGTATTGCTACCGAGGGATTTTAAGTCCCTTGCGTCTGCCTATTCCGCCACACGTGCACA
>CAVCUM010000014.1:0-45247 GCA_963605385.1 Lachnospiraceae bacterium | reverse complement strand
TATCATAATCTGCCACATGCATTTCAAAATCATGAAATTCTTCACAACGCTTCTGGGAGCTTTTGAATATCTTGTGCATTAATGGCTTAAAAAAAATATGATTATAGTTGATAAAAGAAAGCTTTCTAAAAGGCGGCAAAAACAATTCATTGTTTATTTCTTCTATTTTCTTGACTGTAATCTTATTCCTGCACATCTTATATAATGCAAAAAGCATAACGCAGTCATATGTTCCTCCCTGCTTGTTATGCAAGTTTTTGTCCGAGCACCACTTGGCTGGGAGCTCCGCAACCATAGTTTCATACTCTGTATTTACGCTCTTAAATATTTCTTCTGAATTTTCTGGATAATTCTCTTCTATACATTTATAAATATATTGACTGCACTTTGGCGAATATTTTCTTTCAGACAATAAATTAGCCTCCAATGTTATTTCAACTAAAAATCGCTATCCCGATGCAACTAAGAATTGGAATGCATCCAATAATTCCAAACACAATGGTCAGAATGCACAAAGTCCGATAAAACGGACAGGTTGTATGCTACAATACAGTTGTCTCAAAAAAGAAGACGTTTTTTAAGGAGGGATAAAGATGTTTGGACTATTATATACGGCATTAGTTATAGGAGCAAATATTGTTAATTACCAAAAACAAGAAATACATAATTCTTTTGCCAGGGGTAGTGCATTGGACGGAAATAAGGATACTTATTTAGACGCAAGGGGATTTCTTCGATTAGCAAGCAACAATAGACCCGTAAGACGTTATACAACAATGCTTGGTCATGATGTTATTGAAGATTTAAAAACAGGACAAATTTATAAGGATTATACATATGAAGAACAAAAAAAACAATTAGACGAAGAAAACGAAATGGCAAAAAAATTAGGTAGAAGTTCTTATGTGTTTTGTAAAAAAAGAGATTATCCTTACTATAAAGAACATCCTTGGCATATGTCAACATATATGGATTTTGTTGATGTTAAAACTGGCGAACATATGAAGGTAATAGAGTATAATAGGCATTATTTTTATGTTTCTATCGAAACCGGCAAAATTATAAGACCTACTGATTATGAAATTAGTCAATGTCGATTTTGGCAATGGCACATTCCTATGACGATGGAAATATTAAATCATGACTTTTCGTATAAATATTCTTCGGAATTAGGTGAGCGCTCTGAATTATATTACCTTACTCATGTGGACGTTTTAGAAGGTAAAGTTTTTGGTGAAAAATAGGAGAGGTCAATAATGACAGTTAAAGAAGCAAAAATAATAGTTCAAGCATTTGATGAAAATAAGAAGCCATCAGAAGATGAAGTGTTCATGTTTACTGAGGCAATGAACTTTCTTGTTGAAGAATTAAAAGATCCGGCTGATATGATGTATCTTGGTGGATATTATTACGAGATTAAAAGATTTGATCTTGCCTTGAAGTACTACGAAATGGCAGCCGGTTTTGACTATGATCCAGCATATGAGTGCTTAGGCTATATCTGGTATTACGGAAGGACCGGAGAACGAGATTATAAAAAAGCTTTCGAGTATTTCTCAAAGATGATGAACAAGGGAAATCTTGTGGCAACCTATAAGGTAGCTGATATGTATAAAAACGGATATTACGTTGATAAGAACTACGATACATACTGCAAGATGATAGAAGAGTTATATCCAAAAGTTTCCAAATGTAAGAATCTATTTGACCCAGTTCCTGAGGTTTATACCAGGCTTGCCAGAATTCGTAAGGAACAAGGCAAAGAAGAGGAAGCGGCTAACCTCTATCTCTTTGCAAAGGATTTCTTGGCGCAACGAATTAGATATAATGCTTTCTTTGGAAATTTAAATATTATGAAATGGCTCATCGACGATCTATATGAGATTATAGAATTTGATGAGGACTATTTTGATTTTTATGATTTGTATTATCTCCTGAAAACACCTCACAAGATTACTTTTATGTTTGAGGAACAGGAGATGGTTGTAGAGTCTGTAATGGAAGGGGAAGAGTGTACGGTCTGCTTCAATGGAAAGTGGTACAGATCCAGAGATGATTTCTTTAAGGACGCAATGATAAACGGAACTACAGCTACATCAATCTATGATGATTTATATGACTTTGAGGTGATTGAATGATGGATGGGATAATTAGGGTAAAAAATACTTCTTATGCCAGATATGAGGAACTTCTTCTCAGACGAGATAATATCAAAAAAGAGGCATTCATATATCAAAGGAATTATACAGCTGAATTTGGAGATAAGATTATTGCTGTCTTTGAAAAGAAAATTGAGTGTATCCGGAAAAAGAAAACAATTGAGTTTTGCCAGATGGCAGCTAATCATGGGAAAGCTATTGACCAGGTACAACTGCAGGAATATTTGCAAAAGGAAATGGAAGAGTTCCAAATGCAGCTGAATTGCATGATTCAGGATACGGCAAATGCGAAGGAGAGAGGTGAAGTTTCTGAAGTTGAACTCCTCCAAATCAAGAAGATTTATCATAAAATGGTAAAACTAATTCATCCTGACATAAATCCAGTGGTTGCGGAATCAGAGGAACTCCGGGATTTATGGCAAAGAATTGTGATAGCTTATGATTGCAATCAACTAAAAGAATTACAGGAACTTGAAATCCTCGTGACAACAGCACTTAAAAAAACGGGAATAGATAAATTGGATGTAGATATTCCTGACATTGATGAAAAGATAGCTGAATTGGAGTGCGAAATTAAAAGGATAAGAGAGACTGATCCATATATGTTTAAGTTTCTGCTTGATGATCCGACTGCAGTAGAGGAAAAGAAAAATTCCTTGAAAGAAGAACTTAAATCGTACGAGGAATATAGTAATCAGTTGGAAGAAATTTTGCAGAATCTGTTAGGAAAAGGAGTTAGCTTTACATGGCGAATGAATTAACTGAGAAGAAAGAAAATACGGTTGCAGTTATTGAAGGGCATGAATTGAGTGATATTATAAAGCCTTTAATAAAGGAAATCCACCTATTTGATTCTTATATTGCCGGGACCTCGCATTTGAATGATCAATCTGTTCTTGAGGTAATTAAAGTCGGGGATATGCTTAGCCTTCAGCGGGAAGAAAATAAGTTTGATAGTAATGCCATACTTATCTTATATGATGGAAATCGTAAATTGGGATATGTTCCGGAAAAGGATAATATTATCTTTGCAAGACTTATGGACGCCGGAAAACTTTTGAAAGCTAAAATAAGCAAGATAGAACAGAAGGGTAGTTTCAAACAGATTAGTGTAGGAATATATCTGGTAGATTTTTAAGGGAAATAATGTGGAATTGGCAAAAACCGATGCTATGGTCTGATTGCCGGATTGGATTTTCTATTGGTGGTAGAATATGGTGTGAATGCCGCCAAGCCAGAAATAGTGCTATTTAAGAGGCGATGATTGGTAAATAGTTGTTTGAATTTTCTACCGATTTGTGATAACTTGGCATTAAATCTTTGTGTGAAGGCGAGTGTTTTCGATTTGTAAGAGGAAGGCGGATAGAATACCATGAAGAAAAAGACATTAAGTATTGTTCTTGCATTGAAGAGCGTGCTGCCGGTGGACTAAATACGCTTGCATGGGATGAAGATGCCTACAACTTCGCTTGTATCAGAGCAAAAGAGATTATAAGTAACTTTGCGCATGCCGACAGCTTAATTGGTGCCGGATATGCCGAAAATATACTGTATTATACTGGCTCACCAGATGCCGGTACTATTCACAACATGTGGTATAACTCTCAAGGTCATCACGAGAATTACATGACAGCTTCCTATACGAAAGGTGCTTGCGCAGTATATTACTATAATGGCACAACTTACGCAGTAGAGAACTTCGCGTACTAAAGCATAATTTTGGAGCATTGCTCCGAGAAATGGTGCGAAAATTGTCATTATTTCACAAATAAAGATGGAGATAATTAAAGGAAAAAGTGTCGCATGAAAATCAGAAAATATTGTGCATCCGATCTGCCGGCTATGGTGGAAATTTGGAACGAGGTTGTTGGGGAAGGTGTTGCCTTTCCGCAGATGGATTTCCTTGATATAGAAAGCGGAAAAGTTTTTTTTGCTGCTCAAACGTACTGTGCGGTTGCAGATGACAATGGAACAGTTGTCGGACTTTATATTCTTCATCCGAACAATGTTGGACGTTGTGGTCACATTGCAAATGCAAGCTATGCCGTTGATTCCGCCTGCCGGGGCAAACACATTGGAGAACAGCTGGTTTCCGACTGCTTAAACCAGGCAAAAGAACACGGGTTCAAACTGCTGCAATTCAATGCTGTTGTAGAGAATAACGTTCATGCACGTCACTTATATGAACGACTTGGTTTCGTGAAGTTGGGTACCATTCCAAATGGCTTTTTGATGAAAGACGGAACCTACCAGAATATCTGTCTGTATTACTATGTGCTGTAGCAAATGCTGATCTAGCGAGAATAGCCGAAGAAATATATAGATGCCCTCTGCAACTGATATTTTCTCCATTTTTCTTTTGCAACTTTCGATACTTTTATTATGCAACAAACAACCGGAGAAAGTTTTGACAAGCGGTTTGTGTCTGCAGGTTACGTTTTGTTTGTGTCCGTGATATAATCAGCACATAAAAAAAGAAGGGATACAGGAATATGAACTCAAAAATCGCCCCAATGGGATGGAACAGCTGGGATTGCTACGGAGCGGCTGTTACCGAAGAAATTGTACGTAAGAATGCGAAATTTATGGCAGAGCATTTAAAACAGTACGGTTGGGAATATATTACGGTGGATATTCAGTGGTCGGAGCCGGGGGCAGTTACAAACGAATATCGCCCGTTTGCAGATCTGACGATGGACGAATATGGAAGACTGCTTCCGGCAGTGAACCGTTTTCCTTCTGCTAAAGACGGAGCAGGCTTTAAGCCTCTTGCAGATTTCGTACATTCACTGGGACTTAAATTCGGTATTCATATCATGAGAGGAATTCCGAGGCAGGCGGTATATAAGAACACGAAGATTTTGGGGTCCGATAAAACGGCAAGAGAGATTGCAAAAACCGCGAGCATCTGTCATTGGAATACTGATATGTACGGAGTAGATCCGGAAAAAGAAGGCGCAAAGGAGTACTATGACAGTATTTTTGCACTCTACGCTTCCTGGGGCGTTGATTTCATTAAGTGTGATGATATAGCAAGGGAGCTTCCTCATGAGGAGGCGGAACTGATAATGCTGAGTGAGTCACTTCATAACTGCGGGAGAGAGATGATTCTAAGCCTTTCGCCCGGACCTGCACTTTTGGAAAAAGCAGAGCTTTACAAGCAGATTTCCAATATGTGGCGAATTACGGATGACTTCTGGGACGAGTGGAAGCTTCTTTATAACATGTTTGAACGTGCGGAGAAATGGTGTACTCATGCAGGAGCCGGGCACTGGCCGGATGCCGACATGCTTCCAATAGGGCCGATTCGGCAGGTTTACGATCCTATGAATCGTACGAACTTTACGAAGGATGAACAGATTACAATGCTTACTCTGTGGAGCATACTGCGTTCTCCTTTGATTATCGGAGGGGAAATGACGGGCTTTGACGATTTCACCATGAGCCTTATTACCAACAAAGATATTCTTAAAATGCATGCGGACGCTCGTTTTTCACATCAGGTTTGGAGACGTGAGACGGATGGAGCAGAGCACGCATTGTGGATGGCGTCAAGTGCTAATGGCGGTTACTATGTAGCGGTATTCAATCTTGGAGACAGGGACAGTACAATTTCCGTGCCTTTATCAGATATGGAACTTGAGGGAACCTTTACGGGGAAAGAACTTTGGAGCGGAGAATCCGTGGAAGCCAAGGATATTCTGAAGGTATCATTAAAGAGTCATGGAGCGAAGGCGTTTCTGCTATAACATATCGCGGTAACATATAACGGTTACATTTATGCAAAAAGAGCGGTTAATCCACCGCTCTTTTGCTGTATAGGAAATTGCTTTGCAATCCCCCATACAGCAGGAAGTCACTTCGTGCCAACGATACACTACTTCAGCGTTGGTAGAAATCAGATTTAGGTTAATGCCGTTGGTTAATTATTATCAAATGTATAGTTTTTCCAATCAACATTGTCTTTCGCATCTGCTATAGCTAAAAAATCGTGACATTCACCTTCGTTCATTCCACCTTTCCCGCTTACTTCCTCTGTATTTTAAGGTTTTTAACTCTTAGGTCAAGAATGGAAGAAAGAATCGGCATTGTAAAATCTAAACTCTTCTTTTAGAATGATACAGGGAACCTTGCGTATACCCAGTGGCAACTGTACGTAAGGTTAAGAAAGAGAGGATATGTAAATGAGCAAAATTTTTACATCGGCAGATCAGCTGATAGGTGGAACTCCACTGTTAGAGCTTTCCAATATCGAGAAAAAATTGAATCTTCAGGCAAGGATATATGCTAAGCTTGAATATCTAAATCCGGCAGGTTCGTCAAAAGACAGAGTTGCCAAGGCAATGCTGGATACCGCAGAGGCAGAGGGTAGGATCAACAAGGACACCGTCATCATTGAGCCTACTTCCGGAAATACCGGAATCGGACTTGCTTCGGTTGCGGCAGCCAGAGGTTACCGTATCATCATTGTGATGCCGGATACCATGTCTGTGGAGCGTTGTCAGATTATGAAGGCATATGGAGCAGAACTTGTGCTTTCGGACGGAAGTAAGGGCATGAAAGGGGCTGTGGACAAAGCAGAGGAACTTTCTAAGGAATATCCCAATTCATTCATCCCGGGGCAGTTTGTCAATCCTGCAAATTCGGCCGCACACATGGCTACCACCGGTCCGGAAATTTGGAATGATACGGACGGAGCGGTAGATATCTTCGTGGCAGGTGTAGGTACAGGAGGTACAATCACAGGTGTCGGCGAATATCTTAAGAATAAAAATCCAAACGTAAAGATAGTAGCAGTTGAGCCTGCCTCCTCACAGATGCTTGGCAAAGGTGTTGCCGGGCCTCACAAGATTCAGGGTATCGGCGCCAATTTTGTACCGGAAGTGCTCAATACAAGGATTTATGATGAAATTATTCCGGTTGAAGATGATGCGGCTTTTGAAATAGGCAGACTCATTGGCAAAAGCGAGGGTGTTTTGGTAGGTATTTCATCGGGTGCAGCTGCATGGGCAGCAATAGAACTGAGTAAGCGCCCTGAGAATAAGGGCAAAAATATCGTGGTATTATTGCCTGATACAGGTGACAGATATCTTTCGACGCCACTTTTTAACGACTGAGTGAACTGATTTTACAAGTGTGCGCATGCGCACACTTTTTCGTTTAAATTTTTAATGCCTAACTTACCCGAAAATACATTGCGGAGAAATACATGAAGACATTAACCTGGAAAGATAATTTTAACAAAGAATGTCTTAAACAGTTATCGGAAAAAGAAAAAATATCATCGTTTAAAAAACGGTGAGTTCGTAGATCTTGAGGATGATAATTTACATGAACTTATTGATCTGATTGATGCGTTGCATATCTTACCAAAGGATTTTGTAAAGGGCAAGATGAAGCAGCCTCTTTTCCGCGCTCTTTACTTAGACAAGATGCTTGAACAATGCGAGGATGTCTACTCGGAACGCGACACAAAGTTTAAACAGCTCATCAAGAACTTTAAAACCGTGGAAGATTCGGACTACGAAGTGCCTAAAAGTCTTCAAAAAGTCCTTAGAAAATATCAAAAGTACGGCTATCGCTGGCTAAAAACTCTTGAAGACTTTGGCTTTGGCGGAATCCTGGCAGACGATATGGGAAAAGCGTTTAAGATATCAAAGATATGCATTTTGTAAAATTAAGGTTGAAAACCCTCATTTTTTCTATTATTATTTAATTCAGTCGAAGAAACAACCCGCCTCAAAGTTAAATCATAGGTGTGGGTCGTGACAAAATCCACTCGCTTGGGGATCAAGCTTCGACTGAGTTAAACGTAAAGCTTAAGACTCGAAAGCGGGTTTTGACAAAATTATTTCAAGAAATCGTAGTAAGGCGGAAACGTCTTAATCAGGATTCGTTCCTCGTTTTTAATCGAGGGCAGACTTCTATCAAATCGGTTTGATTAAAATCACGATAGGTATTCCAATTGTTTATTTTATTCATCGGGAGGATTGAATGAGAGAAAAGTACGAAACATTAGCAATTAAGGATTTGAGGGCAATAGCCAAGATTAGAGGAATTAAAGGTGCGTCCAGTATGAGTAAGGGGCAGGTAATTGAAATGCTTGTCCTGTTGGATGAAACCGAGGTAAAGGCCCGCAGCATCGGCGCAATGGAGGCCGGCATGGCACAGGAAACCACTTCATCTGATTCAGTAAATAAGACGACCGAAACGGAAAAAGAAAAAAAGCCAAGAGGCAGGGTACGTAAGTCAAAAACTGAAGAAGAAAATCCCATGTCAGAGGCAGGTGCATTTAAGGATGCGACCGGCAATTTGGAAAAATCCGTGACAAATGTGCCTGAAAATATGACAGATACTTTGAAAACTCCCAACGCAAAGGAAGATGCGGCAACTGATTTAAAAAAGCCTGTCAGACGTAAGAAAAGTCAGGTACCGGAAGAGCCTCCTAAAATTGAAACAGATAACGAAAGCGAAACGCTTCAGGGTGAGGCAGGTACGGAATCCGTAAGAACCGAAAGCGGGAAGACCGACATTGGGGCTTCGAATGAGACGGCAAAGAAAGCCATCGAGGAAGCCTTTGTGCGTGCGGCTGCACTGAACCCGGGTGTTACACCGGACGAAATCAAGCAGCAGTATTTGGATAAAAAGGCCAAAGAGGAAGAAGATAAAAACCAGGACAGCGGTATAGTGGTTACCGGAGTTCTTGAGATCATGCAGGACAGCTTCGGCTTCATGAGATGCAATAATTATCTTCCGGGAGATGATGACGTATATGTGGCTCCGGGAATGATCAGACGGTTCGGACTTAGAAACGGAGATATCATTACAGGTACGACAAGGGTGAAGGGAAGTAACGACAAGTTTTCCGCACTTCTTACGATTCGCTCCGTAAATGATCTTGCACCCGAGGATCTTAAGAAAAGAGCAAGCTTTGAGTCGATGACCCCTGTTTTCCCTGATAACCGCATCAGCCTTGAAACTCCCGGAGCATCGGTTGCCATGAGGGTTATGGATTTATTAAGCCCTGTTGGCAAGGGTCAGAGAGGCTTAATCGTTTCTCCTCCGAAGGCAGGTAAGACGACTCTTTTAAAGGAGGTTGCCAAATCCGTAAAAAGAAACAATCCCGAAATACATTTGATTATTCTTTTGATTGACGAGCGACCCGAGGAAGTTACCGACATCAGGGAAGCTATCTTAGGCCCCAATGTCGAGGTTGTTTCCTCAACCTTTGATGAACTTCCGGAGCATCACAAGAGAGTTTCGGAAATTGTCATTGAAAGAGCCAAAAGACTTGTAGAAATGCACAAGGACGTTATGATCTTGCTTGACAGCATCACCCGTCTTACAAGGGCATACAACCTCTGTGTTCCGCCATCAGGCCGTACACTTTCAGGTGGCCTCGATCCCGCGGCACTCCACATGCCGAAGCGTTTCTTTGGTGCCGCAAGAAATATGAGAGAGGGAGGAAGCCTTACCATTTTGGCAACGGCTTTGGTGGATACGGGTTCAAAGATGGATGACGTCGTTTACGAGGAATTCAAGGGAACCGGTAATATGGAAATGGTTCTTGACAGAAAGCTCTCCGAAAAGCGTATCTTCCCGGCAATTGATATTGCAAAGTCAGGCACGAGACGAGACGATTTACTGCTTTCAAAGGAGGAGCTTGATGCCACAAATACACTGAGAAGGGGCATCAACGGTCTTCGCCCCGAAGAGAGCGTAGACAAGATCCTTGATATGTTCTCAAAGACCAGGGGAAATACTGATTTTATTCATATGGTGAATAAGATTCATTTATTCTGATAACATAATAAAAGTAAAAGGGGTATAGCTGTGAAATTTATGCATTTAGGAGATCTTCATCTCGGAAAATCGTTATGTGAGTTTGACTTGATTGAAGATCAGAAATATATTCTTGATCAAATCCTTGAAATTATTAATAAAGAGTCTGTGGATGCTTTACTGATTGCTGGAGACGTGTATGATAAATCGGTTCCGAGTGAAGCTGCCACGCATCTTTTGGACGGATTCATAAAGACTCTTTCGGAAAGATGCATAAAAACCTTTATAATCAGCGGGAATCACGATTCGGACGAAAGACTTAATTTCGGAAGCTCACTTTTTGAGTCAAACGGAATATATATATCATCACTGTTTAAAGGAGAGCTTTTTAAGAGGACTCTTGAGGACGAATACGGAAAGATTAATATTTTTCTTTTGCCATTTATAAAGGCATCCGAAGTCAGACAGTTCTATCCGGATGAAAAAATTGAAGACTATGATGCTGCCGTGAGACTTGTGATTAATAAGGCAAAGGTGGATGCAAGTGAACGAAATATCATCGTTTCACACCAGTTTGTCTGCGGAGGGAGTTCAAATCCGACGCTTTCAGGTTCCGAAGGAATGCAGGCTCAGGCTGCCGCAATGCAGACAGTTGGTACGGTTGAGAGAATAGGTGCAGATGTATTTGATGCTTTTGATTATGCGGCTCTTGGGCATATTCACGGACCTCAATCTGTGGGCCGCATGGAGGTAAGGTATTCGGGTTCGCCGCTTAAGTACTCTTTAAGCGAAGTAAATAACACTAAAACCGTGCCTATCATTACGCTTTCAAAAAAGGGCGAAATTGACATATCTTTACATGAGCTTAAGCCGATGCGTGATCTTCGCCATTTAAAGGGTCAGCTTAAGACACTTCTTGACGCAAAAAACGTATGCAATACAAATGATTTTATTTATGCAACGCTTACGGATGAAGATGTCATAAGTGGCGCAATGGGGATATTTCGGCAGACTTATCCCAATACCGTCAGTATCGATTACGATAATTCCCATACGCAGGCAATTGACAATGTTAACATTTCGGAGATTACCACAAAACGGTCGTATGATGAGTTGGTTACGGAATTTTACAGGAAAATGTACGGTACGGATATAAGCGATGAAGAAATGAGAGTCATGAAGAATATTGCTAAGGAGGTGGGGATTCTTGAAGCCGATTAAGCTTGTAATCAGCGCCTTCGGGCCTTATGCCGGTCTTATGCCGGAAATTGACTTTACCCGCTTTGACAGCCGCGGATTGTTTTTAATTTCGGGAGATACCGGAGCCGGAAAAACAACAATCTTCGATGCAATTTCCTTTGCTTTATACGGAACTACCAGCGGAACCTACAGAGACACCAAAAATTTGCGAAGCGAATATGCAAAGGACGACGTAAAGAGCTTTGTTGATTTTTATTTTTCCCATCAGGGCAGAAATTTTCACGTGTACAGAACACCCGAATTTGAAAGAAGCAAACAGAGGGGAGAGGGCAGCGTAAAACAATCTTCAAATGCCGTTCTTTATGAAGATGGGGGAAAAACCATAGAAGGTGCCCAAAAGGTTAATGATGCTATAGTTAAGTTACTTAGTATAAACGAAAAGCAGTTTAAGCAGATTGCGATGATTGCTCAGGGTGAGTTTAGGGAGCTGCTTAATGCAAAGACTGATGAAAGGACTGCCATTTTAAGGACTATTTTCATGTCCGATCCTTACAAGTCGATTGAGTTTAAACTTGGCGAGAGGGTTAAAGAAAGTGAAGGACTTAAGAAAACCGAAGAAAACAGTATAATTCAGTATTTTAACGACGTTGATGTGCCGGAGGAAACGGATTTTGCTGCATTAATTTGTGAACTTAAAGAAAGAGCAAATGCGTCTAAGAGTGCATGGAATACAGATAAGATGCTTAATGCCATAAACGACGTTATTTTGAAGGACAGTGCCGAAGTAAAGAATTTAAATAAAAATCTTAAAGAGAAGGATGTCAGGCTAAAAAAAGAAGAGGAAAAAATTACTCTTTCAGAGGCTTCAAATGCGCGCATCAAGGAGTATATGACTTTAAGTGATGAGAAGAATAAGCTTGATGAGAAAGCACCCGAAATTAAAAGCTTGAGGAGTCTTACAGACAGGCAGATTAAGGCTACGAGACTCTGCAGGCCGGCGTATGTCCTTTGGCAGGGCATGGTAAGCGATATTTCAAAGCGCGAGGCTGAAATTCTTGCTCGTAAAGCTGATGCGGCAAATGCAAAGGAACGTGCGGATAAGGCCGATGCGGATTTTAAAGCCTTTAATGAGAAGAAGCCCGAAGCAGATTCATTTTCATGGGAGGCCGATGTAATCGAGAGCGAAAAAGAAAAATACGCAAGGCGTGACGTCTTAACAAGTGAATTGAAGAAGGCTAAGGAATATAAGAACACGCTTTCCGAAAAGCTTTTAAAACATGTGGAGAAAGAAAAAAAGCATAAAGAAGAAATCGATTTTTATACAAAAGAAGCGGCAAGGCTTAAAGGGTGCGATGTCAACCTTTTGTCTTTAAAGAACAGGGAAAGTGAACTGAAAAAGCTTGCAGAGAGTATTGACAATATTCTTAATGTTGAGTTTGCAAACCTTAGGGAAAAAAGGGGAAAGGTCGATAAAGCAAGGGAAGAATTTACAAAAATTAAGGCTGAATACGAAGCAAGCGAGGATGACAGGAGAAAGGCAGAGGATATTCTTGACTGTTGCAGGGCGGGGATTTTGGCAAAAGAGCTTAGGGACGGTGAAAAGTGCCCTGTATGCGGATCGATTCACCATCCGGAGCCGGCAAAGCTTACGGACAGTTCCGTGTCTGAGGAAACTGTTGAAGATTTAAAAAGACGCGAGGAAGAAAAACGAAAGTGTAAGGATGAAAAGCGCTCCGAAATCGATATTTTGAAGGCTTCCTATGATGCAGACTATGCAAACTTCGAAAAGGACTTAAGAGCCTGCCTTGGCAACCCCGAATTTGGCATTTCCATAGCAGACATGTCCGCGAAGGAATTGTCGAGTGAAATTAAAGGCAAGGATACATTCATTAAAGAAAAAATTAGTAGCAATGCCTTGGAAATTTCGAAGATTCAGGCTGACTGCAAGAAACTCAAGACTTACGAGGAAGCTCTTGAAAATGCAAGAGGTGCTGAGGCGGAAAGTCTTAAGATTGAGAAAGAAAATCTTGATAAGGAGATTTCAAATACCAATTCGCGTATAGCAAGAGATGAATCTGCACTGGAGGAAATGGGAAAGCTTAAGTTTGAAGATTGGGAGAGTGCAAATGAAAAGCTTGTCCTATTAAGAAGCCGGGCACAAAAGATCTTATCAGATATTGAGAATGCCAAGGAAGTACTTGATAAGACTTCAAAGCATTCGGCGGAAGCTTTTGCAACCGTAAAGACACTTGAAAAAGGTATCTTGGAGACACGCGCCGACGAAATTAAGAAGAAAGAGGATTTTTTCAAGGTACTTAGCGAAAACGGATTTGAATCGGAGGATGAGTTTATTACCTTCCTTTCGGACGAGACTTCAATAAAGAAAAGCGAAGACGTCATAAAGGAATATGAGACACAGGTTTCGGAAAATAAAGCACGCTTAGAGAGCCTTGAAAAGGAATGCAAGGGTAAGTCAATTGAAAATGTTGATGAGCTGAAGGCTAAAAAGAATTCACTTGAGACCGAAGTAAACGAACTAAGAGCAAATCTAAATACCACACAAAATCGTATTAAGAATAATTCGGAAAAATTTAAAAATATAACGGAACGTAGAACACTTTATGACAAGCATGTTCATGATGTTTCGGTGTATACGAGGCTGTATAAGCTTGTCAAGGGACAAACGGATACAGGAAAGATCAC
Organism: Lachnospiraceae bacterium; assembly: GCA_963605385.1. Lineage (GTDB taxonomy): Bacteria > Bacillota > Clostridia > Lachnospirales > Lachnospiraceae > UBA1258. The sequence goes on along the minus strand of CAVCUM010000014.1, from coordinate 31,403 downwards.
CTTGGAGCAGTACGTTCAGGCGGCAGGTTTTGACGGAATTATTGCCGCCGCAAATAAGCGATTGAAGCCTATGAGTGACGGACAATTTGAACTTTTCAGACAGGAAAATTCTCTGGGACGCCAATCAAACAATTTCCTTGATCTGGAAGTTCTTGACAATTTTACGGGTCACAGAAGACCTGTAGGCAATTTGTCAGGCGGAGAAAGCTTTAAGGCTTCACTGAGCCTTGCACTCGGGCTTTCGGATACGGTTTCGTCAAGTCTTGGTGGAATTCAAATGGATGCCCTGTTTATCGATGAAGGTTTCGGAACACTTGATAAAAAATCAATTGAGTCAGCAATGGATATTCTGATAAATCTGTCCGGCACCAGTAAGCTTGTCGGTATTATCAGTCACAGAGAAGAGCTTATCGAAAGTATTCCTTGTCAAATAAAGGTTAAGAAGGAAAAGGACGGAAGCCATATCCATATAGAGACGGGAGACTGATTTAGGAATATAAATGTTACAGAAAAGATTTCTTTTTGCGATTATAGTATCGCTGTGTATTTTAATAAATGGATGTGGGGAAACGACTTTAATAGAATCGCCAGGACTTGAAACTCTTTCAGAATTCTGTGTAAAGCTTCTTTTAAAATACGATGCAGGCAATCATTCACGGCTTCTTGATGAAGAGAATTTATTGCAGGCTTTGGAGGAAGCTAAGCAGACGACAAATGAGATTGAAGTAGTCGATTCAAAGGCTTACGAGTCAGATATGCCTAAGTTTCCAGATTCTGTGGACTTGAATGTAGAGTGTATCAGTCAGCTCCCGGAGCTTCCATGCGGCTGTGAAGCAACAGCTCTTGCTATTTGCTTAAAGTTCAGGGGGTATGAAGTCGATAAGTGCGATATAGCAGATAATTATCTTCCGAAGACATCTGAATGGAAAGATTTAAACGGCGGGGAGGAAGCATTTCTTGGAAATCCAAGAAGCGTAGAAAACGGGTGGTATTGCTTGGCAGGCTGTGTCTGCAAGACTATAGACAATTATAACCTTGCAAACGAATGCAACATTTCCTATAAAAATCTGACCGGATCCAAGCCGGAGACCTTGTACACTGAGATTGCATACGGAAATCCCTGCATCGTCTGGGGAACGATAGGTTGGGAGGAGCCAAAGCTTTGGGACGGTAAACTTGATCCAAGCATTGAAGGATATTATTACAATCTTCACTGTGTAGTATTAAGCGGATATTCTGCGGAAACTGTTACGATTGAAGATCCTTTGGAAGGCGAAACAATAATAGATAAAGAAACCTTTGAAGACATCTTTGAAAAGATGGGTAGCAGAGCAGTGGTAATCTATTAATATACGGATGTAAAAAAAACGGCAAGCCTGCACCAATCCGCAACAAAAATTTTATATGGCAAAAGGCTTAAAAACTCTATGGGAAATTTCAACCATAGAGTTTTTCTATATAGGTAATAGCTTTGCAATCTTATATATAGCAAAAAGGCGCCACGAGCCAATGATGCGATGCTTTAGCAAATTGTATATATCGCTAACGCGACCGCACGAAACGCGTTATTAATTCAAAAATCCATAGATCAATACTTCACCAGTAAAAAAATAAAAAATTATATGAATTCCTTGTGAAAATATACAATTTCTCATAATCGGTTTTGACACATTTGTACAAAATGTTAATAATTTTTTAATGCTGCTTGTTTTTTTGGGGCATTAGTGTTACTATCGTTATCGGAAACGTTCCCAGAAACGTTACCGATAACGATTCCATAGAAGAATCGTCATGATTAACATCATAGTTAAACATTATTTAAGGAGGAAAACACTATGAAAAAGAAATTGGTCAGTGCCATTCTTTGTATGGCAATGGCAACTACGATGTTTGCCGGATGCGGATCCGAAGCAACGACAGAGTCAACATCCGCTGATTCAACAAAAACAGCATCCACATCAACAGAGGCGTCAACAGATGCAGGAACAGAGACTCAAGCAACAGGTTCCGTTTATTGGTTGAACTTTAAACCTGAAGCAGACGAAGCATTACAGCAGTTGGCAGCTACCTATACCGAACAGACAGGTGTAGAGGTTAAGGTTGTTACCGCAGCTTCGGGAAAATACGAGTCAACTCTTACAGCGGAGATGGACAAGTCCGATGCACCTACACTTTTCGTAATCGGAAATACAGCAGCAGTTGAGACCTGGGGCGCATATGCTTATGATTTAAAGGGAACCGATGTTTACAATGAGTTAAATACAGATTCCTTCACTCTCTACGATGCAGACGGAAAGGCTTGCTCAATCGGTTATTGCTACGAGTCTTATGGCATCATCGTAAACAAGACCTTACTTGCCAAGGCAGGTTATTCTTTGGATGATATTAAGGACTTTGATTCCTTGAAAGCAGTTGCAGATGACATCCACGCACGCAGTGCAGAGCTTGGCTTTGATGCATTTACATCATCAGGTATGGATGATTCTTCATCTTGGAGATTCTCAGGCCACTTAGCTAACATGCCTCTTTACTATGAAGCACAGGAAGATGGCTGGACAGAGTGCCCTGCAGAGATTAAGGGAACTTACCTTAACCTCTTCAAGAACATTTGGGACCTTTATACAACAGATGCTGCACAGGACAAGACAACTCTTGCAACAGGCGGCTATGATGCAGAAGGCGAATTCAAGGCAGGAAGCGCAGTATTCTATCAGAATGGTTCTTGGGAATATGCAGCACTTTCAGAAGTTTACACAAACGATGAACTTGCTATGATCCCGATTTACTGTGGCGCTGAAGGTGAAGAGAAGGCCGGCCTTTGCTCAGGTACCGAGAACTGCTGGGCAGTAAATGCAAAGGCTTCTGAAGAAGACATTCAGGCAACACTTGATTTCATGTATTGGATCGTTACTTCAGAAGAAGGTACTGCATGCTTTGAACAGCAGTTTGGTATCATCCCTTACAAGCAGGCAGCTGAAACCACAAATGTATTCTTACAGGATGCAAATAACTACTTAAATGACGGTTGCTATAACGTTGACTGGACCTTCAACTACACTCCCAACGTAAACGAGTGGAGAGCAGGTGTGGTAGCAGCAATGAATCAGTACGATGCAGGCGGCGACTGGGCAGATGTTGAAACAGCATTTGTAGCAGGTTGGGCTAATCAGTACAAGGCCGCATACGGCGAATAATAATCAATTGTTAAATGGGGCAGGTCAAAAGCCTGCCCTTTGTTTTTAAGAGGCCTTCGGGCAGGAATTTAAGTTGAGGTATCTACCTATGGCAAATTCAAAATCCGTTAAATTTTCACAGACAAATTCGAATATGATTCGAAACTCGATAAAGAAATGTTGTATTCTTTTTCTGATTCCGACCTTGGCGGCTTTTTGTATCGGATTTATTTATCCTTTTTGTAAGGGCGTATATTTATCGTTTTGTAAATTTACAACAACAAGTGATGCCGAATTCATCGGATTTGGAAACTATGTGAAGGCATTTAATGATCCGACGTTTTTACATGCATTTTGGTATACAGCTTTATATGCGGTTGTGTCGGTAGTGTTGATAAATGTTATTGCTTTTTTAATTGCTTATGCTCTTACGCAAGGGATAAAGGGGTCGAATCTTTTTCGTACCGCGTTCTTTATGCCAAACCTTATAGGTGGTATCGTACTCGGATATATTTGGAGTATGATTTTTAACGGAATATTGAGCCGTTACAATACGAACATCCTGATGGAGACAAAATACGGCTTCTGGGGCTTGATAATTCTTATGTGCTGGCAGCAAATCGGATATATGATGATTATTTATATCGCCGGCATTCAGTCGATAGGAGAAGATATGCTTGAAGCGGCACGAATTGATGGAGCTTCAAATACTCAGAGTCTTTTCAGGGTAATCATTCCGAATACGATGAGTTCCATTACGGTTTGCTTATTCCTTACGCTTACCAATTCCTTCAAGCTTTTCGATCAGAACCTTGCACTTACTAACGGGCAGCCGTATAAGTTCTTGGAAGACGGAAGCCAGGTAAAGACGACCGAAATGCTTGCTCTCAATATTTTTAATACTTTCTACGGACAGAATACATCCGCAAGAGGACAGGCTCAGGCAAAGGCAGTTTTGTTCTTTATCCTTGTAGCGGGAATTTCACTTATCCAGCTTGTCGCAACTCGCAGGAAGGAGGTACAACAGTAATGAAAAAGGGAACCAAAACAATCGCAACCGTTTTCTTTTCGGCACTTTCAATACTTTGGATTCTTCCGGTACTTATAGTTTTCATGAATTCCTTTAAGGAAAATACTTTTGTAAAGACAGCGACATTTTCGTGGCCTACCGGGGAGATGTTCGTGGGATGGGCAAATTACATTAAGGGCTTTACCTTCGGCAACTATCCTTTCTTTTTGTCGGTAGCCTTCAGTTTTATGATTACCGTACTTTCTACCTTCCTGATACTTTTATGTACCTCGATGGCGGCATGGTACATAATCCGTGTGGATTCGGTATTTTGTAAGATTTGTTATTATTTGTTTGTTTTTTCCATGGTAGTTCCGTTCCAAATGCTGATGTTCCCACTTGCAAAGACTGCGGACACACTGAATTTAAATACACCCTGGACGATACCTGTGGTTTACCTGGGGTTTGGAGCCGGAATGGCAACCTTTATGCTTTCGGGCTTTGTAAAGACGCTTCCGCTCGAAATAGAAGAGGCTACGGCCATTGACGGCTGCGGACCTATCAGAACTTTTTTTGTAGTGGTGCTCCCCATGCTCAAGCCGACACTTATCTCAGTTGCGATTCTTGAAATTATGTGGATTTGGAATGACTACCTTCTTCCATACCTTGTACTTGATCGTACGAAATATATGACCATTCCGATTCATATCCAATATTTACAGGGAAGCTATGGAAAAATAGATTTAGGTGCTATAATGGCATTGATTGTGTTAAGTATTCTTCCTGTTATTGTATTTTATTTGACATGTCAGAAACATATTATAAAGGGTGTAGCAGCAGGTGCTGTGAAGGGATGATTTAGATATGAGAGCTAGTGGAGTTTTGATGCCGGTTTTTTCACTTCCCGGCAAGTATGGAATCGGATGCTTTTCAAAGGAGGCGTATCGGTTCGTCGATTTTCTGTCAAAGTCAGGACAAAGTTTCTGGCAGATATTACCCTTGGGACCTACGAGCTACGGCGATTCACCGTACCAGTCATTCTCAACCTTTGCGGGAAATCCATACTTTATTGATTTGGAAAGTTTGGCAGAAAGAAAACTTTTGAGCCTATCGCAGATAAAGAAAACAGATTTTGGTGCCGATATTCATGATATCAATTACGGAAAGCTGTATGAAAATCGTTTTAAACTGTTAAGAATTGCTTTCTCAAACAGCGCAGTCCTTGACACAAAGGAATTTCACGAATTTGAGAAAAAGAACGAGTTTTGGCTTAAAGATTATGCTTTCTTTATGGCTTTGAAGGATCATTTTAACGGAAAGAGTTTTGATTTATGGCCTTCGGATATCAGATTTCGTGAAGATAAGGCAATGCACGACTATGAAGAACTCTTACATGAAGATATCAGATTTTATGAATTCCTTCAGTTTGAGTTCAGCCTTGAATGGACGAAATTAAAGGCCTATGCCAATGAAAAAGGGATTTCCGTAATAGGTGATATTCCGATATATGTGGCATATGACAGTGCCGATGTTTGGGCACATCCGGAGCTGTTTAAGGTTAATGAAGACGGATCGCTTTCAAGCGTTGCAGGCTGCCCTCCGGACGGATTTTCGGCAACTGGTCAGCTTTGGGGCAATCCTTTGTACAATTGGGATTATCATATCAGGACGGACTTCGCCTGGTGGATTCTCAGAATGTCAAAATGCCGTGAGCTCTATGATGTAATCAGAATCGACCATTTCAGGGGCTTTGACGAATATTATTCCATTCCGGCAAAGGACAAGACCGCTGAATTCGGTAAGTGGGAGAAGGGTCCCGGTATGCTTTTATTTGAGACGATTGACAAAGCAATGCCAAATACAATGATTATTGCGGAAGACTTAGGTTACATTACGGATAGCGTTCGTAAGCTTGTAAAGGATTCAGGTTATCCCAATATGAAGGTTCTTGAGTTTGCCTTTGATGCAAGAGATTCATCCGGACCTTCCGATTATCTTCCTTTTAATTATCCGCAAAATTGTGTAGTATATACGGGTACGCATGACAATGAAACGCTTGCAGGCTGGGTGAATTCAATTTCAAACGCCGAAATCAAGATGATTAGGGAATATGTAGGCAATAAGAGTCTGCCTAAGAAGGATATTCCCGATGCCATTATTCGCTTGGCACAAAGTTCGACGGCGAATATGTGCATTATTCCCTTGCAGGACTATTTGGGTCTTGACAACAGGGCACGTATCAATTTCCCTTCGACGCTTGGCACAAATTGGAGATGGAGAGCCGATGCAAGCATGTTTACAAGCGCACTTGCAAAGAAGATATATGCTCTTACAAAAACTTACGGGCGTTTGAAAAGAGTATGATTTAAAAGAAAAGATACCGGGGCGAAAGTATTTTGGCACAGGTATCAGGAAACTATCTATGCGGAGAGAGAAATGGGTACTTTAACAATCAAGGATATCGCACGAATCTGCAATGTGAGTACGAGTACGGTGTCCAGGGCGATGAATGAAGAATCCGGCATTAACAAGGCCACAAAGGCCAGGATTTTGAAGGTTATAGAAGAATACAATTTTGTACCCAACAACAGTGCCAGAAATTTGAAGATGATAGAGTCAAACACCATTGCTCTTCTTATAAAAGGCATCAACAACCAGTTTTTTCAAAGCATGATCAGCACCTTTGAAGCTGAATTAAACAAACTCGAGTATTCCTTTATCATTCATACGGTCGGAGAAAATCAAGACGAAATTGCAATTGCCGCCGAGCTCATAAAGGAAAAAAAGCTTAAGGGAATCATTTTCTTGGGCGGCAGACTTAACAATACCGAAGAAATTTTAAAGCCGATTGGTATTCCTTATGTAAGGTGTACGGGAGCTACCGATGCAACGTCAAACGCCTGGGGCGGAAGCTCAATTACGATTGACGACTGCCTGGAAAGTATGAAGGCTGTTGAATATCTCATAAATTGCGGACACAGACGGATTGCAATTTTACCTTCCTCCGCAGAGGATCATTCAGTCGGAAGACTTCGACTTGAAGGTTACAAACAGGCGCTTTTAAAACACGGAATAGAGATAGATCCCGAATTAATCAGATATCCCGTTTATCCCGATAATGCTTACACGGCCGAGAACGGTTATCTTGTTACCAAGGAATTGATCGAAAGCAAGGTTTCATGTACTGCGATATATGCGGTTTCCGATACCATGGCTTTTGGCGTATACAAGGCGATTCTGGAAGCAGGCAAGGAAATCCCGAAAGATTATTCTGTGATTGGGTTTGATGGCCTTTCTCTTGGAAAATACTACCATCCGTCCTTAACCACCATAATGCAGCCCTGTGAGGAAATGATTATTGCCTCGATAAGGGAACTCATGAAAGCGATAAACGGCGAGAAATTCAAGGAGAGCATTTTCTTTGAGGGCACCTTGGTTGAAAGAGATTCGGTCAGAAAAATTAATTAGTCATTTAATGATGGTCTCCGGAGTATTCCGGGGACTTTTTTTACCTTTTTTATACGAATCTGTTGTTGTTTCGTAAATTCTCAAATGCTATTATATGTATGTTGTGATTTGTTTCTTAAGAGGTTAGTTTATGGACAGTAATCAAAGAAGATTATATAGACTTAAGAGAGTTGTGCTTGTTTTGCCTGTTTTGATAGTCGCTTTTATAGTTGCGGAGGCAGTTTATCTCAAATATTTTAATGGTCTTGAGAGAAGATTAATAGGAAATGATACAAGTAACGGTGTAAGCCTTGTCATTGATTCACGCGACAGCAGCACGAGTACCTGGCTTAAACGTGAGTATGAACTGTATGATGAAACGGTTGATTTGACCGCACAGACGATTGACGGAGTCTTTTTAAACAGTTCTGTATATACTATTCGTAATTGGAGCTTAAGAATCAATATCCATTCTTTTTGCCTTTTGAATCAGGCCTGGTGCGGCACCATGGAGATTCACCAGTATGTAAACGGTGAGGAAAAGGTTCAGACTCTTGATTTGAGAAAATATGAAATCTCGGATGTGACGCTTGAGTATCTCTATGACGGTGATTTACTGATTCCGCTAAATGAAGGAGATTATGTCATTTACTATCCTTCAGAGGTGGATGGTGAAACCGAAATTCTAAAAAACTCCCAGATTACCATGGGGATGATTTTTTACTATCTCGAGGCTCCGGATTTAAGCGACCATGAGGTTACCTTTAACTATCACAGAACCTTTACAAGCGGATACAATGTATATCTGTTACTCTTTTTGATAATTGTGTGGGCCGGCTTTCTTTTGACATTCTTAGTTTCTGATTCGACGTACAGGCATGCTTTAAAAGAAATGGAAATCAAGAAGTCCGGCATCATGAGTATGTCCGACCTTTATTCGATTATTTACATTATCGATTTGAAAAAGAACACGCTTATGCCTGTTGTAGCGGACAGTGAGTCGGAAAAACTTCGCCCTCAAAATTTGTCTGCCTCGGAGCAGCTTCAGGGTATGTTTGAATATGACTGCACGGATGCATACAGGGAAATGGCTTATGAGTTCTCAGATTTTTCAACACTACCTGACCGACTTAAAAATAAAAATACGATTGCCTTTGAATATGTGAGCAAAGTCTACGGCTGGTGCAGAGTTCGTTTCTTTGCAATGGACAGAAATGAAGGAGAAGAGCCTGAAAAAGTTATTTTTGCAATTCAGGTAATCAACGAAGAAAAGGAGGAAGCCGAGGCTATTGCCAAGAGAATTGACGATGCCGAGCATGAGAGCATGGCAAAGAGCAACTTCCTTGCAAATATGTCCAAAGAAATTCTTACTCCGATAGATAAAGTCATCAGCCTTAATTCAAAAATATTAAATGAAACAAATGAGCCTGAGACAAGGGCTTGTGCAAAAAGCGTGAATAATGCAGCTAAAAAGCTTCTTTCCATGATAGAAAGTCTTATCGATATTTCAAAAATTGAATCTGACAGCATGGAAATAAAGAAGGAAGCGTATTCATTTGAAAAACTGATGGTCGAAGCAGTTAAAGAGGCAAAGAGCGGCGAAGAATTTGACAAGCTTGAACTTAGCTTTAACATTTCCGAAAATATCCCGAGTAAGCTTTACGGAGATGAGTCACGTCTGAAACAGTCAATTGTAAGTCTTATATGTAATGCCGCAAAATATACCGAAGAAGGGTATGTTAAGCTTTCGGTTTTTGGAAAGGAACACGAAGGGAAAGAGCATCTGCTATTTTCGGTAAAGGATACCGGAGTTGGAATGAACGATGCAGATTTAAAGAGATTGTCTGTACTACTTTCAAATTCAGAGGATAAAAAAGATTACTCAATGGAGAGCCTTGGAATCAACCTAAGGCTTGCGTCGGGGCTCCTTAAGCTGATGGGCTCGGAGCTTAAGGTTTTAAGCGAACCCGGAATCGGATCGGAACTTTATTTTGAAATAGATGAAGAAATTGCCATGTCAGAACCGACAGGCAAGATAGATTTTGACTAAACTTTTGAACTTTCTTTTCGAGGAGATACACGATTAATGGCAACCTTTGGTCTCGAAATATGCCTTATTATATCGGTATGCGTAATGATATATATGGCAGCCAAAAACTACGAAAACATTAACATATATGATTGGACGTTTATCTGCTTTATTCCGGTTGTAATCCTGGGCTATTGGCTTAATTCGCGTGTTACTGTTCCTGAAGCCTGCGAGATCACATATTGCTTTATCTACCTTGACAGTTCAATACTTTTACTGATAGCTATCTTTGCGATGCTTCATGCCTTTGGAATAAATGTTAAAAGCTGGGTAAAGGCGTTAGGGTATTTAGTTGCGGCCGCGCACCTTTTATTGGTATGGGAATCCTTTGGAACAAATCTTTATTACAGTTCAATTACCGTTACCAAGACTGCTGCCGGAAGCATTACCAAAATGACATCCGGCCCCTTAAAGATTTTTCATGTAATTTATCTTTGTTTAGCACTTGTCTTAATCGTGGCACTTTTGATATTTGCTTATTTAAAGAAGGGCAATTATTCACGCCGCATCTTACATAATTATTCGGTTGCGGCAATACTTATGATCCTCACTTATGCAGTTGAGACAATTTTTGACGCGGATTTCACATTCCTTCCGTATCTGTATGTGCTGCTTGAAATAATGGTAGCTGTTACTTACGATCATATTCATCTTCACGACATTGCAGGTGTCATTTCGGAACAGGAAAAATACAGTGAACAGAGGGGCTACGTTACAATAGATTTAAAGTTAAGACTTATGAGCTTTAACGATAAGGCACTTGACTTTGTACCCTTCATAAAGTCAATTCAAATTGATGAGCCTATACCCGAATCGGAATCGTTCTTTCTCGATATGGTTGAAGCATTTAAAAAGAAAAAAATATCGAAAAAGAAATATACGGTGGGAGATCGAACCTTTGAATGCGAGATTGCGGAAATTACGCATAAGAATGGTGAGAAGGTTGATGGATATTTATTTGATTTCAGGGATGCTACCGAGGAGCAGAAGGCTATCGACGTCATGACCTCCTACAATGAGACACTGAATGCCGAGATTGAAAAGAAGACGGAGAATATACTCAATATCCAGCGTAAGATTACCGTTGGAATGGCAAACATTATTGAAAACCGAGACAACAATACGGGCGGTCATGTAAAAAGAACAAGTGATGTCATCGGAATAATCGTCGATGAAATCATTAAGTCGCATGAGTTTTCAATCAGTCAGGAGTTTGCGGAGGATATTGTAAGGGCGGCACCTATGCATGACCTTGGAAAAATATCTATTGATTCTTCTATTCTTTGTAAGCCCGCACGCCTTACAGATGAAGAGTATGCCATTATGAAGACGCATTCCGTCAAGAGCGGAGAGATGGTGAAGATCCTTCTTGACGGGGTTGAGGCCGATCACTTTGTAAATACGGCCTATAACGTAGCACGGTATCATCATGAAAGATGGGACGGTAAAGGATATCCTGAAGGTCTGGTCGGAAACATGATTCCCATAGAAGCAAGAATAATGGCTATTGCCGATGTTTACGATGCCCTGGTCAGCAAACGCTGCTACAAGGAATCCTTAAGCTTTGAAAAAGCCAAAGAAATAATGCTTGAAGGTATGGGAACACAATTCGATCCCAACTTAAGACGCATATTTTTGGGCTGCGCCTGCAAGCTTGAAGATTACTATCGGAAGATTTAATTCATTGACTTTTACTAAATTTAACTTATAATCTAATTAAATTTAACTATTTTTAACCTTATCGGCTAAAAATGATTAAAATTTTTCATTAGATTAGGTGCATATATCAAGGGGAATTAAAATGGCAAAGAAGGTTAAACTATCCGATATAGCCGCAATTTTAAATGTCAGTTCCGTTACCGTTTCCAATGCGCTTGCAGACCAGAAGGGCGTAAGCGAAGAGATGCGTGCACGCATTAAAGAAGTGGCAAACAGGATGGGTTATCAGACCCCAAAGGCGTCAAGACTCTCGTCCAACCCCAGGACTTACAATATTGGCGTCCTTATTTCTGAGGCATTTTTTGATCAGACACAATCCTTTTACTGGCAGATGTATCAATCGGTTGCCACCTATGCGGTACATAAGGACTGCTTTACTTTGCTTGAGGTTCTTCCGGAGCAAAGTGAAACGGATTTGGTACTTCCAAAGCTCTTAAGAGAGCAAAAGATTGACGGTCTTATTATAATCGGCCTTGTTGACAGAAAGTATCTGACATTAATTGACAGAAATATTACAGTACCTTATATATGTCTTGATTTCTACGATTCCGAGCATGATTTGGATGCGGTAATCAACGATAATTTCTATGGGATGTACAGGCTTGTAAACTATCTGATTGATATGGGACATAAGAAGATAGCCTATGTCGGAACACCTTTGTCGACCGACAGTATTACGGATCGATACTTTGGCTACAAAAAATCGCTTTTGGAGCATGGAATAGAAGTCCCTGCAGATTATACAGTTGATGACAGACCTAAAGGAGTAAGGGCAAGAGCTAAGGATTTCTCTGACTTTATCTTACCTTCAGATATGCCTACCGCTTTTGCCTGCAACAACGACGGAACTGCTGTTGCACTTATTGACAAGTTAAAAAAATTAGGATACAGAATTCCGGAGGATATTTCCGTTATAGGCTTTGATAATTACCAGATAGCGGGAAGAACTGCGGATACAAATCTTACGACCTATGAGGTCGACATAAAGGAAATGTCAAAGACGGCAATCAATAACCTTCTAAAGAAAATTTCCGGCGAGCATTACAAAAAAGGCGTCATCATAATCGAAGGAAGTATGGTCGTAAGGGACAGTGTCAAAAAATTAAACTGAAATTAGAAAGTAAAAAAGAGTTTCGCTTGCGAAACTCTCGCACCGAGCGCAGTCGCATTAGCGTCATATACAAATAAGCAGGATTTTTATCCTGCTTATTTTGTTTTTAATCTGTATTCTGCCGGCGTAAGACCTGTTTTCTTTTTAAACAGTGTAATAAAATGATTGGTGTTGTCAAAGCCGACCTTGCTTCCAATTTCGTGAACATATAGGTTTGTTGATTCTAAAAGATGTTTCGCTACTTCCATTCGCCGGTTGTTTAAAAATTGTATGGGTGAAACTCCGTAGAATTTTTTGAATTCGTGAACCGTACGGTATTTACTTATGCCGAATAATGCCTCAAGAGCGTCCAAGGAAATACTTTCGGAGTAGTTGTCCTCAAGGTATGCGTGTACCTTTCGAAGGTAAGAAGGAAGCTTATAGTTGTTTAAGCTTTCTTTTTTACTTGAGGCTAACATTAAATAAAGAAAATGGTTAAGACAATCGCCTGCCTTAAAGAGCGCATTTTCTGACTGATCGTTTAAGGTAAACAGAATATTTTGCAAGAGGAAGGCAAATTCTGATTCGGGTTTGTCTTTAAATACATAAAAGCAGTTATCGGACAGATGAGTCAAAAGACTGCCGGCATCTAAGTGATCAAAGAACAGGACCTCATATGTCCACGGAGTTTGAGATAGAGAAAAACTTGTATGATGCCGTAAATCTGCGAGCAAAAAGGAGTCGGCCAAAAGAGAAACGGCCTTGGAATCGATTACCGCTTTTCCTGCCCCTGAAATCGTATGCAACAACACAAAACAATCAAGTCCCTTTATGTCGTATGACCAGGAGCTATTTGCCAAAATCGCACCTCCCGAGTAAAAAGAAAAACAATTGCTTTTTAAAGAAGCATCCTTAAAAGAGTAAATATCGGAAAGAAAAGCTTTGGGTGACAGGAACGAAGAAATCTTTGGCTTTGAAAGGAGAGAGTTATTAAAATTTTCTTCAAAATTTATGTTATCCATTTTTTTATTATAGAAAGAATTTATTTTTCATGCAATGACTGTCAATGATATTCACAATCCGACTCGCAACCTGCTCATATAAAAGCAGCACTTCGTGCCTTATGAGATACTGGGATTGAAATTAAGCACCTCACCTAAGAACACCCAAGCATAGAAGCAGTGTGTATTCTTAAACTTTTATAAAGCATGAAATGATTAATCATAGCACAATCAAATTAAGCAAAATTAAGTACATATAATAAAAATTAAGTAAAATTCAAAAAAAATTACTGTATAAAATGCACAAACTCAATACTTTGATTTTGTGAAAATAGAAGAAATGTATAAAAACTGCAAGAATATAAAATGAAGTGCAACATAGAGTGATGATTAATTTCTTAGATTAAATATAATTAATTTAGAGTTACTGATGTAGCTTGAATAAAACTTTTTATCAATCAAAAGGAGGATGAGTTATTATGAAACTGAAAAAAGTTTTAGCAACTCTGCTTGCAGCTTCCATGACACTTTCGCTTGCAGCATGCGGAAGCGCAGAAAGCACAGAAAGCACAGAAACTTCAAGCAGTACTTCAACTGAAGAAACTGCTTCAAGTTCAACGGATGATTCTACGGAATCAACAGGTTTGTCCTATTCGGCAATTAAGCTTGGAGAGGATTACACAGACATCACTACTACCATTAGGTTCATTCATCACAAGACAGACCGTGCTGAAGACGGAACAATGGATGCAATGATTGCTGAATTCAACAAGGTATACCCCAATATCACAGTTGAAATGGAAGCTGTTACAGACTATGCAGAGGATGCACTTCTTCGTCTGACAACAGGTGACTGGGGCGATGTAATGTTTATCCCCGCAATCGACAAGAGTGAACTTTCAACCTATTTCATTCCTTTCGATACCTTGGATACCTTGTCCGAGACATTGAATTTCGTTGATCAGTGGGTTTATGACGGAAATTCATATGGCATTCCTTACATGGCAGGCGCACAGGGCGTTGTTTACAACAAGGCAGTATTTGAAGCTGCAGGAATCGATACACTTCCTACAACCCCTGATGAGTTCATCGCTGACCTTCAGCTCATTAAGGACAAAACCGATGCTATTCCGCTTTACACCAACTATGCCGCAGGCTGGACAATGGGTGCATGGGATGCATACTTAGGCGTTGTTTCAAACGGTGACAATGCTTACCTTAACCAGAAGTTCGTTCATACCGCTGAACCCTTCAAGGATAACGGCGATGGAACAGGTGCTTATTCACTTTACAAGATTCTCTATGATGCAGTTGCCAACGGCTTAATCGAAGACGACTATACCACAACCGATTGGGAAGGCTGCAAGGGCATGCTTAACAGAGGCGAAATCGGATGTATGGTTCTTGGCTCATGGGCATATTCACAGATGGTAGAAGCTGACTCTCACGGTGAAGATGTCGGATATATGCCTTTCCCCATGACTGTTAACGGAACTCAGTACGCACTTGCAGGCGGTGACTACAGCTATGCAATCAACGTTAATTCTTCCGATGACAACAAGGCTGCTGCAATGGTATTCGTAAAGTGGATGACCGAAGAATCCGGTTGGTGCTTCAACGAAGGCGGTTACACTGTTGTAAAGGGTGGCGAGAATCCTGATATGTACAAGGCATTTGACGGATGCACCACATTGGCTGAACAGCCCGCTTTGGAAGGCGAAGAGAACTTCCTTAACGACATGAACTCCGAATCAGAACTTTCCTTCAACGCAGGCGGAAACGCAAAGGTACAGAGAATTGTTGAAGCAGCTGCTACAGGTTCGGAAACCTATGATGACATTATGGCTGATTGGACTGAAGCTTGGAATGCAGCACAGAAAGAGCTTGGAATTGAAGTTAACAATTAATCATTAAATTCAATGCAAGATTAATATGGGCCAAGGGGAGATTTCTCCTTGGCTCTAATTGTAAGGGAGGCTTTATGGCACAGGAGGCTGTTACACCGAAAAAAAGAAAAAGATCCTTCGGCGAATGGATAAAGAGCAGAGACGGTCAGAAGGTACTTGTTATCTTGGCTTTTTTGGTTGTTCCGTTAACTCTATTAATTGTATTTACGTATTTTCCTTTTGCTGAAATGGTCGGATACAGTTTTTACAATATGAAATATACCGGGGCAAGAAAATTCGTCGGCCTAAAAAACTATATCAAGGTTTTTGAAAGAGATGATTGCTTCGGAGCCCTCAAGTTAAGCTTATATTATATGCTTGGCTCTATTGTGCAGCTTGCAATTGCACTTTACCTTGCTACAATGCTTAGCTTTAAGACGCGATTCGGAAGCCTATTTAAAGGCTTTATGTTCTTTCCGTTTTTGATAAACGGTATTGCAGTCGGTTTTATTTTTAAATTCTTTTACACCAGAGGCTTTGTGTTTGATACAGTGCTTCAGTGGTGCGGTTTTGAACTTGAAAATCTCCCGTACTGGCTAAAGGACCAAAGCATTAACAACTACTCGCTGGTTGCAACCTCAGTATGGAGATATTTCGGTCAGAACATGGTATTGTTCATCGGGGCGATAATGTCTGTTGATCCGGAGCTTTATGAAGCTTCAATGCTGGACGGTGCAAATAAATGGCATCAGTTTAAATATATTATTTTACCAAGTATTAAGACTATTCTTACTTTGAACGTTATTCTTTCGATTACAGGTTCCTTGAGTGCTTTTGAGCCTCCGTTTGTAATCACAGACGGTGCAAACGGAACGGGTACATATTTTGTAATCATGCATGAGATAGCGCATACACAGCAGAAGGTCGGACTTGCTTCGGCAATGGCAGTTGTGCTTCTTGGCATTATTTTAATCGTAACGGTATTGCAAAAGCTTTTCTTCAAATATGTATTTAAAGATTCTCCTGATGAGGATGTAAAGGCCGGAAAGAGACGTGAAAAGAAGCTTGCACGTATTGCCGCAAAGAAGGGAGGAAGATAGTATGTATACAGTTAAACGTATCGAGAGAATTCTCCTTATAATATTAAAATATCTTTCACTTATATTCTTTTCACTTGTTGCTCTTATTCCGCTTGTTTCCTGTGTGATAACGGCATTCAAGACAGATCAGGAATATGCTTCGACAAACGTAATGACGCTTCCCGAAAGCTGGCTCTATTTGGATAATTTTAAGAACGCGTTTGTAAAGGCGGGAATGGGAAGAGCCTTTTTTAATTCTACCGTCATCCTGATTGCGGTTTTGTTTCTTTCCGTAATGATAGGAACCCAGCTTGCATATGTACTTAACAGATTCCAGTTCTTTGGAAACGGACTTATCAGAAATATGTTCCTTGTTGCCTGTCAGCTTCCAGGCGTAGCAATGCAGATTGCAGTTTACGAGATGATGTACAAGCTTGGCTTTATAAATAATATGTTTGGATATATCCTCATGACCTGTGGAACGGATGTTATTTCTATTTATATTTACATTCAGTTCTTTGAGAATATTGACTATTCACTGGACGAATCCGCTATTATTGACGGAGCATCGTATTTTACAATCTTCTATAAAATCTTGCTTCCTTTGCTTAAGCCCGCAATTGTAACTGCTTGTATCTTAAAGGGTGTAGGCACATACAACGAATACTATAATGCAAACCTTTATTTGCAGGATAAGTCACGGTATGCAACGGTTGCAACCTCGCTGTATACCTTCGTGGGACCTCTGGGCAGCAAGTACAATCTTATCTGTGCCGGTGTTATTATTTCACTTCTTCCTGCATTGATAGTATTTATACTCTGTCAGAAGCAGATTTATTCGGGTCTTACCGCCGGAGCTGTAAAGGGTTAAAAGTTGTTTTGGAGGAATATGTGATGGTTAGCGAAGTTAGGAATCATCTTGTTAATGATATCATTCCGTTTTGGAAAGGCCTAAGGGACGATGAATTTGGCGGCTACTACGGATACATGGATTATGATTTGCACGTAGACAAAAAGGCCGAAAAGGGCTGCATCTTAAACAGTAGAATCTTATGGTTTTTTTCAAATGCATATACTATTTTGAAAGACGTAAGCCTGCTTGATGAAGCAAAGCATGCATACGAGTTTATGAAGGACTTTTGCATAGACAGTAAGAACGGAGGAATATTCTGGTCGATTAATTTTGACGGAAAGCCTTTGGACACCACGAAGCACACGTACAATCAGGCCTTTGCAATTTATGCCTTAAGTTCCTACTATGAAGCATCCAAAGATGAAGAAGCATTAAACTTAGCAAAGAAATTGTTTAATGTTATAGAGACAAGATGTGTTGATGAAATAGGATATTTGGAAGCCTTTGACAAAGAGTTTAATCCTATTGAAAATGATAAGCTTTCAGAGAACGGAGTAATTGCGGATAAGACCATGAATACGTTACTTCATGTATTTGAAGCTTATACTGAACTCTACCGTGTAGCAAGACTTCCGGAAGTGAAAAAGCGCCTTGAGTGGATTATGGAAACTTTTGCCGCTAAGGTATATAATCCGAAGCTTCACAGACAGGAAGTGTTCTTTGATAAGTATATGAATTCCATTATCGACCTTCATTCCTATGGTCATGATATCGAAACTGCATGGCTTATGGATAGAGGCATTGAAATTCTTGGTGAAGAGAAGTACGAAAAGCTTCTTTCTCCAATTACAAAGGATTTGACAAATCAGATTTATAAGGTTGCCTTTGACGGACATTCTCTCGCAAATGAATGTGAGAGGGGAGTAGTCAATGAGCACCGTATCTGGTGGGTTCAGGCTGAAACGGTAATCGGATTTTTAAACGGGTACGAAAAGGATCCTTCAAGAAAGGAATATTTGGAAGCATCCAAATCCGAATGGGAATTCATCAAAGCACATGTTTGGGACAGGCGTAAGGGTTCCGAATGGTTTTGGGAGGTCGATAAGACCGGTAAGCCGTTTGAAGGACGCCCGATAGTTGAACCCTGGAAGTGCCCATATCATAATGGCAGGATGTGCATGGAAGTAATAAAAAGATCCCAAAAGGGAGGAATTCTTGATGAATAAGCAATATGAGATTGAAATGGCTAAGTATGAAAAGCTCATCAATCGGAAAAATGAAATCGATACGGAGTTTTACAACGGTGTTTACAATAAGTTTAAGTATCCCGTACTTACAAGAGAGCATGCCCCGTTAATATGGCAGTACGATTTTGATGAAAAGTCAAATCCTTATTTTATGAAGCGTCTCGGAATAAATGCCGTACTTAACTCCGGTGCAATTGAATTAAACGGAAAGTACTACCTTGTTGCAAGGGTCGAAGGAGATGACAGAAAATCTTTCTTTGCAGTTGCCGAAAGTGACAGCCCTGTTGACGGATTCAGATTTTGGGATTATCCGGTTTTGCTTCCGGACACCTGCCCTGAAGAAACAAACGTATACGATATGCGTCTTACAAAGCATGAGGACGGATATATATACGGTGTGTTCTGCTCGGAGAGTAAGGATACTTCAGTCAGTGATTTATCTGCTGCAGTTGCTGCGGCGGGAATAGTACGTACTAAGGACTTAAAGACATGGGAGAGACTTGACAATCTTACAACCCTTCATTCTCCCCAACAGAGAAACGTGGTACTTCATCCTGAGTTTGTAAACGGAAAATATGCTTTCTATACCCGTCCCATGGATGATTTCATCGAAACGGGTTCGGGCGGAGGAATCGGCTTCGGACTTTGTGATGATATTGAGCATGCGGTTATTGATGAAGAGAAGATGACTTCGATTCGCAAATATCATACTATTACCGAAGTTAAGAATGGTGCCGGAGCGGTACCGATTAAGACCGAAAAGGGTTGGATTCATATCGCACATGGTGTTAGAAACACAGCTGCGGGTCTTAGATATGTTATTTATGCTTTTGCAACCGACTTACATGATCCTTCAAAGGTTATAGCAGAACCATCGGGAATGTTAATCGGACCGAGAGGAGCAGAGAGAGTCGGAGACGTATCAAACGTTGTATTTACAAACGGTGCTATCGCACGTGATAACGGAGACGTATACATTTATTACGCATCAAGCGATACGAGAATGCATGTTGCATCAACTACGGTAGACAAGCTTATTGACTATGTATTTAATACTCCTTCCGACCCGCTTCGTTCGGTAGACTGCGTTAAACAGCGTTATGAGCTTATCAATAAAAACCTTGAATATTTAAAGAAAAATTAGGAGGAGATATGAGCGAAATCAAAATGATTGCACCCGCGTGCAAAAACGTGCCCTGGCAGGAAAGACCTGCAAACCTCACAGGAGCTCCCATTTGGAGATACAAAGAGAATCCCATTATCGGAAGAAATCCGGTTGAAGGTGTTGCAAGAATTTTTAACAGTGCAGTAATGCCTTACGGAGACGAGTTCATCGGAGTTTTCAGAGGAGAGCAGACAAACGGTATCCCTTATATTTATTTGGGACACAGTAAGGATGCGATTCATTGGGACTTTGAGAAAGATAAGATTCCTTTTGTAAATGAGAAGGGCGAGCCTTTTATGCCCAGATATGCATATGACCCCAGACTTGTAAAAGTTGAGGATACCTACTACATCATCTGGTGTCAGGACTTTTACGGAGCATCAATCGGAATGGCAAAGACAAAGGACTTTAAAACCTTTACAAGACTTGAGAATCCTTTCATTCCATACAACAGAAATGCCGTTTTGTTCCCGAGAAAGATTAATGGTAATTTCGTGCTTCTCAGCAGACCTTCGGACAGCGGACATACGCCCTTTGGCGACATCTTCTTAAGCGAGAGCCCCGACCTTGTATACTGGGGCAAGCACAGACATGTCATGGGAAAAGGAAACGAATGGTGGGAATCCGTCAAGATCGGCGGCGGTGCGGCTCCTATCGAAACGAGCGAGGGCTGGCTTCTTTTCTATCACGGCGTTAGCGGAACCTGCAACGGTTTTGTATATTCAATCGGCGGAGCAATACTTGATCTTGAAAATCCTTCAAAGGTTAAGTATCGCTGCGAGACTTACTTACTTACTCCCGAAGAGTGGTACGAAGAGAGAGGCTTTGTTCCAAATGTATGCTTCCCTTGCGCTACACTTCACGATCCCGAAAGCGGAAGAATCGCAATTTATTATGGCTGTGCAGACAGCTATGTAGGACTTGCGTTTACGCAGTTTGAAGATATCGTAGCTTACATCAAGGAGCACAGTGTCGTAACCGAATCCGATACAGAACTTGGAATCAGATAAAGAAATGTAAAAAATAAAAGAGGCTCTGTCAATAATGGCAGAGTCTCTTTTTTAATGTATGCCAAAGATGCACTACTTTGGCGAAAGGTATATGCCGCCGTGGCGACCACACTCGGTTTAAGAGTTTCACAAGCGAAACTCTCTTTTGCGATTATGTTTGATTTTTCATGAGCACCTAAAAAGACCGGCATCGGAGACTTAAGAGCGAGTACTGACGCATGAGTACTTATGGTCTTTGCCCAAGTCCGCCTTCCAAAGTAAGGGTTTCACCAGTCATATACTTAAAGTCGGGGGATGCAAGCTGAACGCATACACGTCCGATTTCTTTTTCAACATTTCCGAAATGTCCCATAGGGGGCATCTTGACGTTTGCCTTAAAGGCATCGGGGTAATTCTTTTCAAAGGTTTCAAGCTGCTTCGTCCAGGCAAGAGGACAAACGATGTTTACGTTTATTCCATCGGGTCCCCATTCAGTTGCGGCAACTCTTGTCAAGCCTCTTATTCCTTCTTTTGCAGCGGCATATGCACACTGACCGAAATTTCCGAAAAGTCCCGCACCGGATGCAAAGTTTATTACGGAGCCTTTGGTCTCTTTGAGATAAGGGTAGCATGCCTTCATATAATAGAAGGCGGCATAAAGTCCTGAATATATGGCAAGATCAAACTGCTCGGTTGTGTGGTCGGCAAGTGTAACACCCGAGGCAGATGCCTGTGCGTTATTTATCAGTACATCGATTCTTCCAAATGCTTTTATTGTTTCTTCTATGACAGCATTTACGACGGATTCGTTGTCAGCTCCGGCATTAACATCTGCCTGCATTACCAAAACTTTAATTCCGTATTTTTCTTCAAGTTCTTTTTTTGCCTCATTTAACTTGGATACATTACGCCCGGTTAATACAAGGTTTGCACCTTCCTTGGCGTATGCGTGAGCAATTCCGTATCCGATTGAACCCGGTTCGCCGTTATCAAGGGCTGCTTTGCCGCCTCCTGTGATGATTGCTGTTTTGCCTGTTAAAAATTCCACAATGTATTCCTCCTTTTAGAAAGTTTGTTTTTAAAGCAAGCTTTGAAATTGACTATAACAGTAATATATTTTATTGTAAACAATTGATTATTCTTTAACAAAGTTAACTTTCATTAATTAAAAAAATTTTTGACGTTGTTTACAACTGTATGGTAGAATCATTTTGGTTTTTATTTCAGTCGTGGATTAAATCCAAAGCGAGTAAAAAGCCAAGCTTCGATGCACATGGATTTAAAGACGTAATGTTAGCTAAAGCAGACTCGAATTCGGCATTAAGATTTTCAGGCGAGTCTTTACAAGGAGAAATCATGTCATATTTTGCGGCGGAAGAGTCGGTTATAAGAGGAGATGTAAGGATTAAAGAAAACGCCGGTATATGGTTTAATGCAACCATCAGAGGCGATTCAAATTACATTTCGATAGGCAAGTCTTCAAATATTCAGGACAACTGCGTGGTTCACGTAAGCAAAGGATATCCTACTGAAATTGGAGACTTTGTGACAATAGGCCACGGAGCAATAATC
Source organism: Lachnospiraceae bacterium (assembly GCA_963605385.1). Lineage (GTDB taxonomy): Bacteria > Bacillota > Clostridia > Lachnospirales > Lachnospiraceae > UBA1258. The sequence continues at coordinate 9,084 of CAVCUM010000014.1, read as the reverse complement.
CATGGCTGCACCGTTAAGGATAATACCTTAATAGGCATGGGAGCGGTGATTTTAAATGGGGCTGTTATAGGTGAAAACTGCATCATTGGAGCAGGCTCGCTTATTACAAAGGGAACGGTTATTCCGGATAACAGCTTAGCTTTCGGAAATCCTGCGAAGGTAGTGAGAACACTTACACCTGAAGAAATTAAGGAAACTTACGAAAATGCCTTGCGCTATGTGGGCTTTGCAAGGGAAGAACTTAAGAAAATCGATTAGATTTTACAAAAAATCTACAATAATCCATATACAGATTTTACTTTGTAAGAATAAGCTAAAACAAATGTAAAAAGAAAGGAAATCACATGAACTTTTTCGACTTTCTGAATTTGCTCGGAGGTCTCGCATTATTCCTCTTCGGAATGTCACTTATGGGAGACTCGCTTTCAAAGATGGCAGGCGGTAAGCTTGAATCCATACTTGAAAGACTTACGACAAAAAGAATTTTTGCCGTGCTTTTAGGACTTGGCGTGACTGCCGTTATTCAGTCATCATCGGCAACCACCGTTATGGTTGTCGGATTCGTAAATTCCGGTATCATGAAGCTTACACAGGCTGTCGGAATTATCATGGGTGCCAACATCGGTACAACGGTTACCTCGTGGCTCTTATCTTTAACCGGTATCTCCGGAGATTCTTTCTTTTTGACTTTATTAAAGCCATCAACCTTTTCGCCTATTCTTGCGGCAATCGGTGTTGTACTCCTAATGCTTGGCTCAGGAGAGTCAAAGAAAAAGGATGTCGGAGGAATCTTAATCGGATTTGCAATTCTTATGTTTGGTATGGAAAGCATGAGCTCTTCCGTGTCCGGACTTTCGGAAAACGAGGGCTTTGTATCTTTGATGACTGCGTTTTCAAATCCGATTCTCGGTATGATAGTCGGTGCGGTATTGACAGCTGTCATTCAAAGCTCATCTGCTTCGGTCGGAATACTTCAGGCTTTGTGTATGACCGGAGTAATAAATTATTCAACGGCAATTCCTATCATCATGGGACAGAACATCGGTACCTGCGTTACGGCACTTATTTCCGCTGTCGGTGCCAACAAGAACGCAAAGAGAGCGGCACTTATTCACCTGTATTTTAACTTGATTGGTACGGTTTTGTTTATGATCGTATTCTATTTACTGAATGCTTTCCTAAACTTTGCCTTCTTGGATGATACCGCAAATGCTGCCGGAATCGCGGTTATTCACAGTTGCTTTAATATAATTGCTACTGTTGTGCTTTTCCCGTTTGCAAACGGACTTGTTAAACTTGCAGAACTTACGATTCCGGATGGAAAAGCTAACGATAAAGATGAAACAGATAATATTTATATTGATGACAGGTTCTTGGAACGCCCCGCTTTTGCCATGGAGCTTTGCCGTACGAAGGCACGTGAGATGGCTGTTAAGACAAAGGATGCCATTAATCTGGCGTTGGAAGATCTTATAAACTTTGATCATGAAAAGTCGCTTGAGGTAAAGCGTCTTGAGGCGGTTGTCGATAAATATGAGGATGTCATCGGTTCATATCTTGTAAAGCTTTCGGGAAAAAATCTTTCCGCTGATGACAGCAGGAGCTTATCGATTATTCTTCACAGCATAGGCGACCTTGAAAGAATCTCCGACCATGCGCTTGATGTATCAAAGGCTGCGGAAAAGATTAATACAAAGGGTCTTGCTTTCACTAAAAATGCAAAGATTGAGATCGAGACACTCTGCAGAGCCGTATCCGATATCTGCAATATGACGATTGACGGCTTTTGCAGTGAAGACATGCAGAAGGAAATGCACGTAGAACCTTTAGAAGAGGTAATCGATACACTTTCAAAGAAGATTAAAAAGAATCATATTAAGAGACTTCAGAAGGGCAAGTGCTCGATTGACATGGGCTTCATACTTGAAGACATCTTAATCGGACTTGAAAGAGTTTCGGATCACTGCTCGAATATCGCGGTTGAGATGATTACCATCAATGACAATGATTATAATACCCATGAATATTTTAACAGCTTTTCAAATGAGGATCAGAAAGCTTTCGACGACGAGTACGAGCGACTTCTTGAAACCTATGCGATAAAGAAAAAAGAGTCGTCAGATGAGTCTGATTCAAGCAGTGAAGAAACAGAGCAAGCAAATAGTTAGGAAAATTGACAGTAGCAGAATGCACGCAATGTAAGCGTGCATTTGTTGCTGTATAGGAAATTCGTCGTAAGAGACAACAAAATAGGCATACCGATTGGGGCGTAGGAACAACAATTACGGTTTTTTAAGGAAGAATTATGATATATCAAAATCCGATTATTTATGCAGACTTTTCGGACCCTGATGTGATAAGGGTTGAAGATAATTTCTATATGATAGCGAGCAGCTTTACAAATACTCCGGGACTTCCGGTTCTAAAGTCCAAGGACTTAGTGAATTGGAAGCTTGTAAATTATGCGGTTTCAAATGTTCCGGATGAGTCTTACTTTAAGAGTGTAAGGCACGGCTGTGGCATATGGGCACCTGCCATCAGATTTCATGAGGGCATCTATTATATTCTTTTTCCCATGCCGGATGAAGGAATATATATGGTAAAAACCTTAGATCCTGAGGGTAAGTGGAGCAAGCCTGTCTGTATTTGCAAGCATTCAGGTTACATAGACCCATGCCCGTTCTTTGACGACGACGGCAGAGTTTACATGGTGTTTGGAGTTGCAAAGAGCAGAATCGGATTTAAGAGCGTTCTTTTTCTGTGCGAACTTAATAAGGATTTGACCGAGGTAATTAACGAGCCTGTAAGGATATTCGACGGCAATTTAAACGATCAGCATACGATAGAGGGGCCAAAGCTTTACAAAAAAGACGGTTACTACTATATCTTTGCGCCTGCCGGAGGCGTTAAGCAGGGCTGGCAGACGGTTCTTAGATCGAAAAATATTTATGGCCCATACGAATATAAGGTCGTGTTAAAACAGGGGAATTCCGCAATTAACGGGCCTCACCAGGGCGCATGGGTTACGTCTGCAGAAGGCGAAGATTGGTTTATTCATTTTCAGGATGTGTATGCCGCAGGACGTATTATTTGCCTTGAACCTATGGAATTTACAAAGGATAATTGGCCCATAATCGGACGAAGAGTTGTGGGTGAGGATTTTAGTGAGGCGGTAGAAGAGTTTAATTATCCAAAGGGTTTGGAGGATAAAGAAAAATACACGCTTCAGACATCGGATGATTTTGAAAGCGATAAATTGGGCCTTCAGTGGCAGTTTAACGGAAATCACAGGGATTATTTTTACGAATGCGATGCCGCAAGTAAATGTCTTTACCTGAATTCCGTTAAGAAGGAAGACTCGATTTCGAACCAGCCTAATTTGCTGCTTCAAAAATGGACAAGGAAAGAATTTGAAGTAACGGCCGCACTTGACTTTTCAAAGCTTAAGGACGGAGATGAAGCGGGAATCATTAACATGGGATGCACCTATGGGGCTTTGGCGGTGAGGGTTTCAGACGGTGTTTTTTCTCTTTTAAATATTTACGGTATGCAGACCTTTGATAAAGAAAAAGCCTCTGCAAAGGACGAGGTCAGGGTCTTAATACCTGATTTACGTAAAGAAGGCTTTGATTCATCGATTGAATTCAGGCTAAAGGTTACATCGCTTCCGCCAAGGGAATACAATACGGACGGAGAATATAAATTTCCGATACCTCTTGAGAGACTTGATATTGACTATCGGTTTAGGAATACCGACGAATTTGTAAAAGGCTTAACCTTTACTCCGACTGCCGGAAGGTGGGTCGGAGCGAAGTTTGGATTTTTTGTTTGTAACATTCTTTTTGATAACGGAGGAAGGCTGATACTTGAGTCTGTGAGTGTTAAGTAATCTTATATTGAAAATTCGTTTTTAAAATCCGCAATTTCTTTTTCAATTTCCAAACTTTCTTCTTTAGTAAGCATACTTGCAAAGGAAGAAAGTTTTTCTTTTTCATGTGATCCAGGACCGTAGTTTCCAAATTCATGGAATCTTACGGTTTCGTGGGCATTTACCTTTCCCCAGTCATGCCAATGTGAGGAAGCGATATGCTCGCCCAAAAAGGAATTCATGACACATACATAAGCATCCTCACGCCAGGGACGGGATAAATAAACACTTTCTTTATCCGCATCACCTTCAAATCGGCATGAATCAAATATAAATCCGTACTTACAGCTTTTAAACGTTGAAGGAGCGGTTACGTAGCCTTCCAAGCAGTCCGGACGTTTTTTTGACACAATCCTACAGGATTCAAAGTAAGCAAAACCCCCTCCGAAAATAAAATCAACGGTGCCTTCGATATAGCAGTTCTTAAAGTAGTAGCTTCCAAGGCGCCTATTTGCAAATTCCTTGGGACCTTTAAATCCGCGAGGCTCCTTTTCTTTTTCCGGGAGAGGGGCAAGGAAAAGAGTGTCCTGAAAGCCTAAGAACATACAGTTTTCAAATTTAATATGCTGCCCGTCCGCATACATTGAAAGAGCCTGCCCTGCTGTTTCTCCGGGACCTGCCGTGTTTTCAAAGGTAATGTTTTTGACGGAAACATTATCACCGTCAATGAAAAAGGTTTGGGTATTAAAGGTACCGCGCTTAAAGCCGTCGGGCATTATTGTAAGTGCCGAAAGATCGGAGGTAAAGACTGCTTCGCTTTCTAAGGGACCTATTAGCTTTACGTTTCCCCTTAAAAGGCTTAATGGCCCTCGGTAGGTACCTTCTGAAAGATTCAAAACAATGCTTTCTTCATTGCTTTTGTTTATCAAATCCAGATCGGCGGCTATTGTTTTTGGAGTTGAATTAATCGTCATGGATGTTTACCTCGATTATGTAAAATTTTGTGAAAGCATTTTCAGAAAACACTTAAAGTATAGCCTATTAAGTAATTTTTGACAAACCTAACTTTACGATTGACGCAGGCGTAAATAAACTGTAAAATTATCATGTAAACGCTTACATAGGAGGGATTTTAACTATGGATAAAATCGAACGTTATATTGAGTGGCTGCTTGCAAACAGTACCCCTGATAAGCCTATTTGGAACATTGAGAAGATCAGACAGGGAAAGAAGTCGGGCTGGAATTATATTGACGGCTGTATGATCAAAGCTGTAATGGAAATGTATACCATTACGAAAGATAAGAAATACTTTGATTTTGCGGACGGTTTTGTGGATGCAAAGGTTTTTTTAGACGGCTCGATCGATGGGTATAACGTTTCGGAGCTTAATCTTGACAATATTAATGCAGGAAAGACTCTTTTCGAGCTTTACGACATTACGAAAAAAGAAAAATATTTAAAGGCAATTAAGCTTATATATTCTCAGATTGAACTCATGCCTCGTACTGAGAGCGGAAACTTCTGGCACAAGAATATTTATCCCAATCAGGTCTGGCTTGACGGACTCTACATGTGCCAACCCTTCTATATGGAATATGAGCGCAGGTTTAACGATTCAAAGAATGTTTCGGACATCTTTAATCAGTTTAAGAATGTTATAAAGAATATGAGGGATGAAAAAACCGGTCTTTATTATCATGCATTTGATGAGTCAAGAGAGATGTTCTGGTGTGACAAGACTACAGGACTTTCCGAGAATTTCTGGTTAAGAGCAATAGGCTGGTATTCAATGGCTTTGATTGATACCTACGAAAAGTGCAGCGATATGGAAGAGGCCTCTTTTTTGAAGGATGCGTATGTCGACCTTATGAAGTCACTTATCAAATTCCAATCCGAGGAAGGAATGTGGTATCAGGTCGTAGATAAGGGCGCATATAAAGAGAACTACCTTGAGACGAGCGGATCGGCAATCCTTGCTTATTCAATCTTAAAGGGTGTTCGCATGGGAATCCTTGATAAGAGCTTTGAAGAGTACGGCAAGAAAGCTTTTTACGGAATTTGTAAGAAGTACCTTTCAACCGATGAGGACGGAAACCTTCATCTTTCGGGCATCTGCCTTGTGGCGGGTCTCGGAGGAAAGAACATGAGAGACGGAAGCTTTGAGTATTACATGAGCGAGCCTATCGTATCGGATGACGCAAAGGGCGTAGGACCATTCCTTCTTGCATATACCGAGATGCGCAGAATCGGAGATATTGAATTATAAAAAAAGCCGCAATAAGCGGCAGAACGGAGATTTTGATGGATAAGTTTATTAAGATTAATCCTTACGACAATGTTTGCGTTGCCTTAGTTGATTTAAAAAAGGATGAATGCGTTTTAATCGACGGTAAGGAAATAAAGCTTTTAGAGGATATTCCCGCGGGACACAAGTTCCTGATTTCGGACGTAAAGGAAGAAGACAGCATCATCAAATACGGAAGCAGAATCGGTTTTGCAAAGACCGACATTAAAGCAGGCTCCTGGGTGCATGTTCACAACATTCACACCGGACTTTCGGACCTTTTAAGCTATACTTATGAGCCTGTAAAAGTACCGGAATTTGAGAAAAAGAACGCGTATTTTAAGGGCTTCAGACGTAAAAACGGTAAGGTGGGCGTCAGAAACGAAGTTTGGATTATTCCGACCGTAGGCTGCGTAAACAATATTGCAAGAAACATTGAAAATCTTTGCAGGGAAAAGGTTTACGGAAGCGTAGACTGTGTCGTTTCCTATCCTCATCCTTACGGCTGTTCGCAGATGGGAGACGATCAGGAGCATACAAGAGAAATTTTAGCCGACCTTATCAATCATCCCAATGCCGGTGGTGTTCTTGTTCTCGGACTTGGCTGCGAAAATTCAAACATCGATGTTTTAAAGCCTTATATCGGGGAATTCGACGAGAACAGAGTTAAATTCCTGGTTTGTCAGGAATCAGATGACGAGATTGCGGACGGGGTTAAAATTGTTGAAGATCTGATTAAATATGCGGCATCTTTTGAAAGAGAGGATGTGCCCGCATCTGAGCTGATTGTGGGACTTAAGTGCGGCGGTTCGGACGGATTTTCGGGCATTACGGCAAATCCTTTGGTCGGCAGATTTTCGGATATGCTTGGCGCCTGCGGAGGTACGACCATTCTTACGGAGGTTCCGGAAATGTTCGGAGCTGAGACCCTTCTTATGAACAGATGCGAATCGAAGGAGCTCTTTGATAAGACGGTTTGCCTGATAAATGACTTTAAGAATTATTTTACTTCACACAATCAGACCATATATGAAAACCCTTCGCCCGGTAACAAGAAGGGCGGAATTTCAACCCTTGAGGACAAGTCTATGGGCTGTACTCAGAAGTCCGGTTCGGGCTATGTAAAAGGGGTTCTTGCCTATGGCGAAACCGTTAAAAACAAGGGACTCAACCTGCTTTCAGCTCCCGGAAACGATTTGGTTGCTTCCACGGCTTTAGCGGCAAGCGGTGCGCATATCGTTCTTTTTACAACCGGAAGAGGAACTCCGTTTGCATCACCAGTTCCGACAGTCAAGATTTCAAGTAATTCCAAGCTTAACGGGAAAAAGAACAACTGGATTGACTTTAACGCAGGGGTTTGTGTTGAAGGAGAATCACTTGACGAGGTAAAGGAAAAATTGTTTAATTTTGTCCTGGATGTTGCTTCCGGGAAAAAGGTTAAGGCAGAAGTTGCCGGCTACCACGATTTTGCGATTTTCAAACAGGGTGTAACGTTATAAGGGGATTTTCAATTAATCATTAGAATGGCTTTACAGGGATTATTGGAGGCGTTACCAAATGTCAATGACGATATATGATATTTCAAAAAAGGCAGGTGTTTCGATTGCAACCGTTTCAAGAGTTTTGAACGGAAATGCAAATGTTTCGCCGCAGACTCGCAAAAAGGTTAACGATATTATTGAGAAATATGATTATACCCCCAATGCTTTTGCAAGGGGAATGGGTCTAGGAACCTTAAAGAATGTCGGTATTCTTTGTGCAGATTCTTCTGACCTTTATCTCGCAAAGGCGGTTTATTATTTAGAGCAGGAATTACAGGCTCAGGGCTATGAGGCACTTCTTTGCTGTACGGGCTACAATCTTGATGCCAAGAAGAATTACCTTAATCTGATCCTTTCCAAAAAGGTAGACGGTATCATCCTTGTAGGCTCGAATTTCATAGCAAATACCGATGAGGAAAACGAGTACATCGCCGAGGCATCAAAGGAAGTACCGATAATGCTTCTTAATGCGGCCTTCGATCATCAGAACGTTTACAGTATTCTTTGTGATGATGCCGGAACTGTCACGAGTGTGACAGACAAATTTTTCGAAGCCGGAATCGACAAACCGATTTATTTATACGATTCGCTTTCCTACAGCGGCAGGAAGAAGCTTAAAGGCTTTGAAAATTCAATGAAAAAGAACGGAGCGGATGCAAAAAATCGTTCTTTCTACTATGACGGAAATCCAGATGTAATCAGGGAAATGTCCGAATTTGTGGCCGGTATCAAGAAAAAAGGAGTAGATTTCAACGGAGTCATCTGTTCGGGCGATTCGCTTGCACTCGGAGCCATGAAATATGCTCTCAAAAACGGAATAAGCGTGCCGAAAGATTTATCGATTATCGGATATAACAATTCGATTTTGACCGAGGCTTCTTACCCGGAGCTTTCAAGTGTAGACAACCGTCTTGAAACCCTTACACACCAGCTTGTAGTTACCCTGATAGGCGTTCTTTCTGGAGAAGAAATGCCGGGACGTTCGATTTTTGCGGGAAAGATCATCGAAAGAGAAACAACCAATTTTTAAAGGATAAGGGTTGCCCACCATAAGTGCTATGGTGGGCACTTTTTCGCTTTAACGTATTGACGTTAATTTTTAAAGGTGTTAACCTATTTCTTAAAGCTAAAGATTTTAAAGGAAAGTTTATTTATGAATGAAATGGACGAGGCAAGAGCCAAAATTGAAGCGATAGATAAAGAAATGGCTTCACTTTTCGAAAAAAGAATGCAGTGTTCCAAGGCTGTTTCGGAATACAAGAAATCTCATGGTCTTCCCGTACTTGACAAGAACAGGGAAAAAATTTTGATGGAGCGAAATGTGGGATATTTAAGTAATCCCGATATAGAGCCTTATTACAGAGAATTTTTTGCCGGTTTACTGGAGG
>CAVCUM010000013.1:0-48269 GCA_963605385.1 Lachnospiraceae bacterium | reverse complement strand
TTCCTCGATAGCTCAGCGGCAGAGCATCCGGCTGTTAACCGGAGGGTCGTAGGTTCGAACCCTACTCGGGGAGTTTCTTAATATGGTATGTATGGTGCGATAGCCAAGTGGTAAGGCCCCGGTCTGCAACACCGTCATCCGCCGGTTCAAATCCGGCTCGCACCTCTTAAAGAAGTCCAGTAAGGACTTCTTTTTTTGTACTTGGAAATTTCGTTGGAATTTCCTATTAAAAAAGCCCTACCGGACAGGATTGCACTGCGGCGGGAAGGAAGATGTCACTTAAAGTGCCCTTCGCAGGCGTAGAATCCATAAAAGTAGGATTCTTTGTTTCGGTAAAAAAGCTTTCAAAATTTTTAATAAACCACTTGACATCAGCATTGAGTTAGCATATAGTAACCACGGTAAGTTACGAGTAATAGTAATTGCCTTAAGCTAACGGAGCTTAGAAGGAGTAAAGTATGATGCCTTTAACCTATGCAAATGAGGGCGAAGCAAACATTATCAAAAAAATTGGAGGAAATGATGAGGCAAAAACATTTCTTTCAAATCTTGGGTTTGTCGTAGGGGGCGAGGTTACCGTTGTGGCACAGGTTAACGGAAATATTATCGTTAATGTCAAGGAAGCTCGTGTCGCTCTTGGTAAGGAAATGGCCAATAAGATAATGGTCTGAGAAGCTTTAGAGTATCAGAAAGGAGAATGAAATGAAATCACTTAAGGATGTATCAGTAGGGCAAACCGTTAAGGTTGTAAAGCTTTACGGCGAAGGCCCTGTAAAGAGACGTATCATGGATATGGGAATCACAAAAGGTGTTGAGGTTTATGTTCGTAAGGTAGCACCGCTTGGCGATCCTGTTGAGGTTACCGTAAGAGGATATGAGCTTACGGTCAGAAAAGCCGATGCAGAGTTAATTGAAGTAGAGTAAATAAAGGAGAGGAAAAATGTCACTAAGAATTGCACTGGCCGGCAACCCTAACAGCGGGAAAACGACATTGTTTAATGCATTAACCGGCGCAAATCAGTATGTGGGCAACTGGCCCGGAGTAACAGTAGAGAAAAAGGAAGGTAAGTTAAAAAAACATGACGATGTAATAATCACCGACCTTCCCGGCATTTATTCTCTTTCTCCTTACACCCTCGAAGAGGTTGTTGCAAGAAATTATCTTGTAGGAGAGAGACCTGATGCCATCATAAATATAATCGACGGAACAAACCTGGAAAGAAACTTATATCTTACTACTCAGCTTGCTGAGCTTGGCATTCCCATGGTTCTTGCAATCAACATGATTGACCTTGTGAGAAAGAATGGAGATGACATCCGTATCGAGGAACTTTCAAGAGAACTTGGATGCAAGGTTATTGAAATTTCAGCATTAAAGAGCGAAGGAATTGAAAAGGCCGCTGAGCTTGCAATTGAAGAAGCCAAGAATGGAAAGCCTGTTCCGTTGCATTCTTTCTCAGGCCCCGTTGAACATGCACTTGCACATATCGAGGAGGCACTTTTACACGATCAGCCTCAGGACAGACAAAGATGGTATGCCGTAAAGGTATTTGAGCGTGATGAGAAGGTTTTGGCACAGCTCAATATTCCTGATGACAAGCTTGCTCATGTCGAAGAGGATATCAAGGCAGCCGAGAAAGAAATGGACGATGATGCCGAAAGTATTATCACCAATGAGAGATATGTTTATATTGCAAACCTTTTAAAGGGCTGCTACAAAAAGAAAAAAGCAGGAAAACTTACAACCTCTGATAAAATCGACAGGGTTGTTACCAACAGATGGCTTGCTCTTCCTATTTTTGCGGTTATTATGTTCTGCGTTTACTACATTACCGTTTCTTCACTCGGTACTATAGTAACGGATTTTACAAACGATGTCCTTTTCGGCGAATGGATTCAGCCGGCAGTAGGAACGCTTCTTGAGAATCTCGGGGCTTCCGAATGGGTTGTAAGCCTTGTTGTTGACGGTATCATCGGTGGTTTGGCAGCTCCTATCGGATTTGCACCTCAGATGGCAATTATGTTCTTGTTGTTAAGTATCCTCGAGGATTGCGGATACATGGCGCGTGTAGCCTTCATCATGGACAGAATCTTCAGAAAGTTCGGTTTGTCCGGCCGTTCCTTCATTTCTTTCCTGGTTGCTTCAGGCTGTGGCGTTCCCGCTATTATGTCAACGAGAACAATTGAAAACGAAAAAGACCGTCGCATGACGATGACTACAGCAACCTTTGTACCTTGTGGCGCAAAGCTTCCTGTAATCGGACTTATCGCTGGTGTCATCACCGGTTCCTGGTGGGTAGCTCCTGCAATGTATTTTATTGGAATTGTTGCGGTTATTACATCATGTATTATCTTAAAGAAGTTCAAAGGCTTTGCCGGAGAACCTGCTCCCTTCGTAATGGAGCTTCCTCAGTATCACATTCCTTCGGTTAAGGGCGTGCTGATGCACGTTTGGGAGAGAGTATGGGCATTCTTAAAGAAGGCCGGAACAATCCTCTTCGTATGCTGCGCTGTAATGTGGTTCCTTTCAAACTTCGGTGTTGTTGACGGTACATTCGGCATGGTTGATCCTGCGGATTCGATCCTTGCATTAATTGGCGGTGCAATCGCAGTTATCTTTGCTCCTCTCGGATTCGGTACATGGCAGGCAGTTGCCTCTTCACTTTCTGGCTTTGTGGCAAAAGAAGGCATTGTTTCAACGATGGGTGTTCTTTCTTCCTTGAATGAAGAAGTTGAAGAATTTGAAGACGGTATGCAGAGCGCATTCCAGGCATTCTTTATGACAAACGGAACCTTCAATCCCTGCTCGGCATTCTCGTTCCTTGTATTCAACCTTCTTAACAGCCCTTGTCTTGCAGCAATTTCAACCCTTGCTCGTGAGATGGGCAACAAGAAGAGCGTCGTAATCGCCCTTGTATATCAGAATGCATTTGCCTACATCATTGCTCTTATGATTTATCAAATCAGCATGGTTGTAACGGGAACAGGAACCTTCTCAGTAGGAACAGTATTCGGTATCCTTGCCGCATGCTTATATCTCTACATGCTTTTGAGAAAGGATCCATCAAAAAAGGCTGTTGCTAAATAGGTCGGGAGTATATAATAATGGTCACAGAGGTTTTACTAACCACGACTGACAAGATAGTGATTGCAGCAATAATTCTTCTCCTGATAGCAGGTATATTCATAATAGTAGGCTTCTTCAGGGAAGGTAAAAAGAAAAAGTAATTGTTAGCCCGTGATTATTCACGGGCTTTTTACGATATAGAAATTGAAAAACAATTTCTACATCGTAAAAAGCGCTCCGCGCGAAACGCTATTTATCATTATTAAGAGGTATTTCAAATGGCAATAACAATAATTTTATCGGTTCTAATAGGAGTATGGCTGATTATCAACATCAGGCGCATGATTTTAAATGTCAAAGAAGGAAAGAGCATAGACGGGTGTGACGGCAACTGTGCGCATTGCAAAGGCTGCCACGCAAATGCTTCGAAGAAAAAGAAAAAGAAAGAGTGACCTTATGGTAATAACAATAATAATTATTCTAATAATTGTCGTAATAGCATTTGTCGCCTTCAAGAGTTACGGAAAAAAGCTTGAATCCGGATGTTGCGGAGGCGGAGACTCAAAAAGCGTAAAGAGAGACAGGGTTAAGGATAGGAATAAGGCAAATTATCCTTACAGGGCAACTATTACCATTGACGGAATGGTTTGTTCAAACTGTTCTAAACATATAGAGAATGAACTCAATAAACTTAATGGGATCTGGGCAAAGGTAGACCTTGCATCAAAAACAGGGGAGATACTTTCCAAGTCTGAAATAGACGAAATAGTAATACGAAATTGTGTAAATAATCTCGGCGGATATACAGTGCTGGAGTTTATGAGAAGTTAGCGTTTTACTTTTCTTTTTTCGGGGATTGTGATACCCTATATTTTGAGCGGTCTTTCACATTAAAGCGATAAACATCTGAAATTTGCTAATTTTGGAAAGAAGGCATTTTTACGAATATCATTCATTTGATTTGGATTCTGATTAGGATATTAATTGTACTTTTTATATTGTTCCTCGTACTTATTAAACCCGGAAAGAAGCGCGACACGTCATATTTTCGCACGAAGATGTATGCGCACAGAGGACTTCACGGAAACGGTATACCGGAGAATTCCATTCCGGCATTTAAAGCGGCACGTGAGAACGGGTACGGTGTAGAGCTTGACGTTCAGATGACAAAAGACGGAAAGCTTGTTGTTTTTCATGATGGAAATCTTAAGAGAATGTGCGGCGTAGACGGTTTCTTAAGAGACTATACTTATGAGGAGCTTTGTAATTTCAAATTGGCTGATACAGAGGAGCGAATTCCTCTTTTTGATGATGTTTTAAAGGAATTGGACAAGACCGATTTGATTTGCGAAATAAAGGGCGACAACGGTCAGAAATGCTATGAGCTTTGCTCAAAGACATACAACGCACTTCTTGGTTATAAAGGGCGTTTCATCATCGAATCCTTCAGCCCGTTTTTAGTGTGGTGGTTTAAAAAGAATCATCCTGAAATCATCAGGGGGCAGCTTTCCTGCAATTTTATGGATGACGGAAAGATGCACTGGATAGTCAGATTTTGCATGACTAATTTACTCGTAAACATCGTATCGCGTCCCGATTTTATTGCTTATAAGCACGAGGATATTGATGCGTTTGGTTTTAGAATGTGTAAGAGGGTATTTCACCCGTTTCTTGTGGCGTGGACCGCAAAGGGTGAGGCAGAGCAGAAAAGGGCTTGGGGAAGCTTTGACTCTGTGATATTTGAACAATTCTCGGAGGACGAATGATACATTTGGAGGGTTAAATGCCTGAGAGCAACCTTTCCGGGAAACATGGGGTTTATATGGAGCAATTTGACGTCGAAAGCTTAAATTTTTTCAGACGTCTTCTTTTGGCTATCCAGAATAATGAATTTGTAGTTTATTTTCAGCCGAAAGTGAATATTACCGACATGAAAATAGCGGGAGCAGAGGCGCTGGTCAGATGGAACTGTGAAGGCCGGATTCTTCCGCCTGTTAAATTTATACCCTTTTGTGAAAGAACCGGCCTAGTTGTTGACATTGATTTTTTTGTTCTTGAAGAAACCTGCAGGCGGATGCGCAAGTGGATTGATGAGGGAATTGAACCCGTGCGTATATCCGTTAATTTCTCAAAGTTTCACTTTAATGAAGAAGGCGTAGCTGAGAAAATTTTTAAAGTAATCACCCAATATCGCATTCCTCCGGAACTTATCGAGGTCGAATTTACCGAAACGGCGTATTTGGATAAAGAAGAACTTTTGGAAAACACGGTCGATAGGCTTAAAAGATACGGAATCAAATCCTCAATCGACGACTTCGGTTCTGGCTATTCCTCACTCAATCTCCTTCAAAACATGGATTTTGAAGTGGTTAAGCTTGATAAATCACTGCTTGGCAAGGGCGTTGAAAACGAAAAGGCAAAGAAGGTCATTTCAAGTATCATTCATATGGCAAAGGAGCTTGAAATGGAAGTCTTGGCAGAAGGTGTCGAGACTAAGGAAGAGCTTAAGCTTTTACAGAGCCTGAATTGCGATTTTGTACAGGGATTTTTATTTGACAAGCCGTTACCTGCCGAGGAGTTTGAAAAGAGACTTCTTGAGCGAACCTACCGATTCAATGACAAAAAGACTTTGAACGATACAAATGACGCCTCTGAAAGGACACACATGAAATTAGAAAATATCGATTTGAAAGAATTTGAAGAAAAAGCATCCGACGAAGAAAATGAAAATTATTATATGGGACTTTCCGCAGATGAACTTATCAGAAAACCTTCAAAGAAAAACAAAGGCTTTTTGATAGCCGGTGTCATCCTTATGTGCATTGCCATAACGGTGATTTTGCTTACCCTTCTTTTTGCATATAAGAGTAATAAAAAGGAGGAGGCTGAAACTGAGTCTACTGTCGAAGAGATTCTTTATACTCAGGAAGAAGTCGATGAGATAGTAGAGGAAGAGGTTAACAAGGCCAGGAAAGAAACTGAAGACCAGTATAAAGAAGACCTCAGGGAGGCTGCCGGGGTTTCTGGCGGTGTAGCTAACTTCCTGCGTGCGTTGTTCCCGGAGGAAATGGTATTTATCGACGGCACGAAGTTTAAATTTGTGGAAATCGACAGATCGCTTAAACAGAGTACGGTTGAAGCAGAACGATTTGTGACCGATGAAGAAACGGGCTTTATGTACTATACCGATGAGTCCGGAAACAGGACCTCATACATAGGGATTGACGTATCCTCTTTCCAGAGTGAAGTCGATTGGGAGAAGGTTAAGACCACGGGAATTGATTTTGCGATTATTCGCTGCGGTTTAAGAGGATACGGCTCCGAGGGACGCTTAGTAACGGATTCATATTTTGAGGACAATATCAAGGGCGCTATTTCGGCAGGGCTTAACGTTGGTGTTTATTTTTACACTCAGGCACTTACCACGGAAGAAGCAATAGAAGAAGCTAACTTCGTACTTGAGACGATTTCACCATATGAATTCAACGGTCCAATTGTGCTTGATGTCGAATCTGCTTCACCAGAGGAACGCATAAAGAACATTACAGCTACAGAAAGAACCGACAATATAATTGCTTTCTGCGATACGATTAAGGCATCCGGACATAACGCCATGATTTATGCTGATCTTGGCTTCTTTGCAACCAAGATGGAAATTGCAAGACTTGAAGACTACGAAAAGTGGTACGCAAATTACAACACTCTCGAAAGGGATGAAAACACTTCCGTTTGGGGCTATCACAATCCGCTTCTTCTTCCCTATGAATTTTCGATATGGCAGTACACAAACAGCGGAACACTTGACGGAATCAGGGGCGATGTTGACTTCGACGTTCTTTTTGAAAAATGGTGGTAAAAATGGAAATCCATGTAGGGGACATTGTAAGACTGAAAAAACAACATCCCTGCGGAAGCTATGAATGGGATATCCTAAGAGAGGGTGCAGACTTCAGACTTCGCTGCAGGGGATGTTCCCATCAGGTGATGCTTTCAAGAAAGGATCTTGAAAAAAGGGTTAAAGAAATAAAAAGAAATTTTTCGGAGGTTTAAGGGAAAGTTTTTCTTGATTTAATGAAAACGCTATGTTATCATAGACTTCCGTGATAAACAATTCCTTGCTCGTACTATAGGTATGGGCCAGAGACCAAAAGGAGGTAACAAGCATGAGCAAATATGAATTAACACTTGTTGTCAGTGCGAATATCGAGGACGATGAAAGAGCCGCTGTTGTCGAGAAGAACAAGGCTTTAATCGAGAGATTCGGTGGAAAAGTTACAAATGTTGAAGAAGCTGGTAAGAAGAGATTAGCTTACGAGATTCAGAAGCAGAAGGAAGCTTTCTACTATTTCATCCAGTTCGATGCAGAGACTACTGCTCCCGAAGAAATCGAGAGCCGTGTTCGCATTATGGACAACGTTCTCAGATACTTGATCGTTCGTACTGACGAGCAGTAGTAAGGAGAATTATATGAATAAAGTTATTCTTATGGGTAGGTTAACGAGAGATCCCGATGTGAGATATTCTCAGGGCGAAGGTTCCATGGCAGTTGCCAGATATACACTTGCGGTTGACCGCAGGGGTAGGAGCAATGCCGAAGGGCAGACAGCTGATTTTATCAGTATTGTTGCATTCGGAAAGTCCGGAGAGTTTGCTGAAAAGTATCTTCACAAGGGGACGAAGGTCGTGGTATCCGGAAGGATTCAGACCGGTAGTTACACCAATAAAGATGGCGTTAAGGTTTACACAACGGAAGTTGTTGCAGAGGATCAGGAATTTGCCGAGAGCAAGAATGCAAGCTCTAACGGGGGCGGAAGCGGCAGTTCTTATGCTCCTCAGGCGGCAGACGAAGGATTTTTGAATATTCCGGATGACGGAATGGATGAGGAACTTCCCTTCGGAATGCCCAATCGTTAATAGGAGGTAAGTTAAAATGGCATACAATAAAGCCGATAAAGGCGATAAGTCAGATGCACCTATGAGAAGAAGAGGTGTCATCCGCAGAAGAAAGAAAGTTTGCGCATTTTGTGGCAAGGACAATACAATCGACTACAAGGACGCAGCTAAGTTAAAGAGATTTGTATCAGAGCGCGGAAAGATTCTTCCCAGAAGAATTACCGGTACTTGTGCAAAGCACCAGAGAGCATTAACAGTTGCTATCAAGCGTGCACGTCACATCGCTTTGTTACCTTATGTACAGGAATAATTCAAATCGCACAAGGAGACTAAAAATGGAAAGAATTAAAACTCTTGAAACTCGTAACCTTTGTGAAAGCGCCAAGAACGGTGGCTGCGGTGAATGTCAGACATCTTGCCAGTCAGCATGCAAGACAAGCTGCGGTGTTGCCAATCAGAAGTGCGAGAATGAGACAAAGTAATTGTTAAATGTCTTGTAATGCCGTCTTATTATATAAGACGGCATTTTTGCTATACAGGAAATTTCAGAGAAATTTTCTGTATAGCAAAAATAAGATAATTATTTAGGAGAAAGAAAATGTTGCATCAATACAAGCTTAACGGCTACAACATAGTGCTCGATACATGTTCGGGCTCGGTTCATTCGGTAGATGACGTGGCCTATGATATCATCGGAATGTATGAAAGCTCCACGAAGGATGAAATCATAGATGCTATGCTTAAGAAGTATTCGGACAGGGAAGATGTCACAAGGGAGGACCTCGAGGCATGCATCGAGGATATTGAGTCCTTAAAGAATGCCGGTAAGCTCTATACAAAGGATACCTACGAAAATCTTGCGGGAACGTTTAAGGAAAGGTCGGGAAACGTAATAAAGGCTTTATGCCTTCATGTTGCACACACCTGCAACCTTAATTGTTCCTATTGCTTTGCAAGCCAGGGCAAGTATCACGGTGACAGAGCACTCATGAGCTTTGAAGTAGGAAAGCGCGCTCTTGACTTCTTGGTTGAGAATTCCGGAAGCCGCACAAACCTTGAAGTCGATTTCTTCGGCGGTGAGCCCCTGATGAACTGGGATGTTGTTAAACAGCTCGTTCTTTATGCAAGAAGCATCGAAAAAGAAAAACACAAGAATTTCCGGTTCACACTTACCACAAACGGTATGCTTATTGACGATGACGTAATTGACTTTGCAAACAAGGAGATGAGCAATGTCGTTCTTTCTCTCGACGGAAGAAAAGAGATTCACGACCGTTTAAGGGTTGATTATGCCGGAAACGGAAGCTACGACAAGATCGTTCCGAAGTTTCAAAAGCTTGTGGAAAAGCGCGGCGGTAAGAATTATTACATGCGCGGAACCTTTACACATGCCAATCCAGATTTCACCAAGGATGTCTTTCATATGGCGGATCTCGGATTTACCGAGCTTTCAATGGAGCCTGTTGTAAGTGCTCCCGGGGATCCTGCGGGACTCACGCCTGAAGATATCGAGATTGTTAAAGAGCAGTATGAAATTTTGGCGAAAGATATGCTTCGCCGCGAAAAAGAAGGAAAACCGATTACTTTTTATCACTATATGCTTGATTTGACGGAAGGTCCGTGCATTTATAAGCGTATTTCGGGTTGTGGGTCGGGGACGGAATATATGGCGGTTACACCGTGGGGAGATTTGTATCCTTGCCATCAGTTTGTGGGTGAGGAATCTTACAAGCTCGGAAACATCTATGACGGCGTTACCAATGAAGCGTTAAGGGATGAGTTTAAATCCTGCAATGCTTATGCGCGTCCGGAATGTAAGGACTGCTGGGCAAAGCTATATTGCTCCGGCGGATGCGCTGCAAACGCTTTTCATGCTTCGGGTTCCATAAGAGGAGTTTACAAGCCGGGATGTGAACTGTTCATGAAACGTATCGAGTGTGCCATCATGATGCGCGTTGCTGAGAGCGAAGGACTGTAAGTGAATACGCCTATATATGATTTTGCAACTGAATATGCTAAGAGCAGGGTAGAACGCTTTCATATGCCGGGGCATAAGGGTAAGGGAGCTTTAGGCATTGAAAGCCTGGATATTACGGAAATAACGGAGAGCGACAATCTTTACGATCCTCATGGAATTATAAAGGAAAGCGAAGAAAACGCATCTTTACTGTTTGGCTCCAAGAGAACGGTTTATTCGACCGAAGGTTCGAGCCAGTGTATAAAAGCAATGCTGTATCTGGCTTGCCGCTATGGACTTTCAAGGACAAAGAAACCGCTCATTCTTGCTGCAAGAAATGTTCATTCTTCGTTTATTGCGGGAGTCGCACTTACGGGCATTGATGTTGAATGGCTTGATTCGTCAAAAGATTTTGAGGGAGGGATTTGTTCTTATCCCGTTAGGGCTTCCGAGGTTAAAGAAAAAATCTCAAAATATTCCTCAGATGTCGCGGCAGTTTATCTTACAAGCCCGGATTATTTGGGCAGAGTGCAGGATATTTTAGAGATAGCAAGGGTCTGCCATGAGGCGGGAGTGCTACTTCTTGTTGACAATGCCCACGGTGCGTATTTTAAATTTCTGAATCATGATAGATTCCCGCATTACAGGCATCCGCTTGATCTGGGAGCCGATATTTGTTGCGATTCCGCTCATAAAACATTACCAGCATTAACGGGGAGCGCCTATCTTCACTTTGGAAAGAATTGCCCCGAGGAAGCCGTTAACAGAGCCAAGGAAGCCATGCAGCTTTTCGGATCAACATCTCCTTCATATCTCATCATGGAGTCTCTCGATCTTTGCAATAAGTATATTTCGGACGGGTATAAAGAAAAACTGGATGCTTTTCTTTGCCGTGTGGATAAGCTTAGAGAAAAGCTCACTGCTATGGGGATAAATGTATGTAAGTCAGATCCGCTCAGATTGACGATGAAAATTTCAGGTATGGATTTACCTAAAGGATTGAGAGAATGCGGCGGTGAGTTTGAATTCGCAGATGGTGACTATTTGGTATTGCTTCTGTCATTGGAAAGCGGGACGGATTTCGAGTCAGTGATTCTTAATGCATGTAAAGGAATTAAGACAACTGAAGTGCCTGACTTGAGTTTTAAGCCTACAGGCTACAGAAAGATAATGACAATAAGGGATGCGGTATTTTCGGAGACCGAGGAAGTGGATGCTTCAAGAGCTCTTGGCCGCATCAGTGCGGAAACAAGACTTCATTGCCCACCTGCCATACCAATTGTAATGCCCGGAGAACGTATTGATGAAGATGTGGTTAAACTTCTCAAACGATACGGATACGAAACTGTAAAATGCGTAAAAGGTTAGGAAATCTTAAAATGATTTCCTGACCTTTTTTTTCTATTAATCCACCCAAAATATGCTATACTAATGAAGAAATATTGTTACGAAAAGAAAGATGAGCTTCACGAAAGGACCCTATGAAACATAAAGTTAAAGTCAGAGGCCGTATTAAGGCTTTTATGTGGACTTCCCTGTTACTCGGAATATTGCTCGCAATCTTAAACATATATATTTATGCGCTTGATTTAAGGGCAGGAATCGTTGTTACGGGATTTTTGCTTATCTATATCGCAGTTGACATTATTTATTTTGTAAACAGCTCGCATAGAATTGTCTACGAGCTTGTCAACTTTGCAACATCCTACGGACAGGTGCAGAAACAGCTGCTTAAAAACCTTGATATTCCCTATGCGGTTTTGGATGAAACGGGCAGAATTGTCTGGGTGAATTCAACCTTTGAAAAACTTGTGGGTAAAAGTCAGGACTATAATAAGTCGATTACTTCCATTTTCCCTTCGATTACGAAAGACAAGCTTCCGGGCAATGAAGTTGACTTCAGTGAGAATGAATTCGAGATTAAGTACAATACCGGTGATTACCTTGTAAAGTTAAAGAAAATTCCGCTCAAAGAAATGATGGATGCAAACAACCTCGTTGAGACGAGCGAGGATTATGACGGATTCCTAATTGCTTTTTATTTATACGACAATACGGCCTTAAAGATTGCACTTCATGAAATTGACGATCAGAGTCTTGCGGTTGCACTTATTTATATTGACAACTATGAAGAGGCCTTAGAGAGTGTAGAAGAGGTCAGAAGGTCGCTTCTAACCGCTTTGATAGAGCGAAAAATAAACAAATACATGTCGTCACTTGACGGAATTACCAAAAAGATTGAAAAAGACAAATATATGGTAATTCTTCGGAAGAACTGTATAAAGCGTCTAAAAGAGCTTAAATTTGACCTCCTTGAGGACGTAAAGACGGTTAATATCGGAAATGAGATGGCAGTTACCCTTAGTATAGGTGTCGGACTTGACGGACTCACATACGCACAGACCTATGAGTTTGCGAGGGCTGCAATTGACATGGCGCTTGGCAGAGGCGGAGATCAGGCTGTTTTGAAGACCCCCGATCAGCTTTTGTATTACGGAGGGAAGAGCCAGCAGGTTGAAAAAAATACGCGAGTTAAGGCACGTGTTAAAGCCCATGCCCTTATGGAGATTATTAACAATAAGGACCAGGTGTTTATCATGGGACACAGACTCGGAGATGTGGACAGCTTTGGTGCTTCCATAGGTGTTTACAGGATGGCGGCCACGCTTGAGAAAAAGGCCCATATAGTGCTCAATGATGTCACTAATTCCATGAAGCCTTTGGTTGATTTGTTTACCAACAACCCGGAGTATGAAGGCATGATTGTTACTTCTTCGGAGGCTCTTGCGGAAATCGGAAATAATGCTGTTTTGGTAATAGTTGACGTTAATAAGCCGAGCATCACGGAGTGCCCCGAGCTCATCGGAAAGAGTAAGTCGATAGTGGTGCTTGATCATCACAGGCAGAGCGCAGAAATCGTGGAAAATGCAACTCTTTCTTATGTAGAGCCTTATGCTTCATCCACTTGTGAAATGGTATCTGAAATTCTTCAGTATACGTCGGATAATGTTAAGATTAAGGCCGACGAGGCAGACAGCATGTATTCGGGAATAATGGTAGATACGGACAACTTCGCCCAAAAAGCAGGTGTCAGAACCTTTGAAGCGGCCGCATTCCTAAGGAGGAACGGTGCTGATGTGACACGTGTGCGCAAGCTTTTCAGAGAGGATGCCAATGACTATAAGGCCAGAGCGGATGCGGTCAGTCAGGCAGAAATTTATATGGGTGCCTATGCAATTTCCATCTGCGAGGCAGAGGACTGCGCAAGCCCTACCGTTGTGGGAGCCCAGGCAGCCAATGAACTCCTCAATATTAAAGGGGTAAAGGCAAGCTTTGTATTCACTTACTACAACAATCAGGTTTATATAAGCGCAAGGTCCATAGATGAGTTGAATGTGCAGGTTGTAATGGAAAAGTTGGGCGGTGGCGGCCACATGAGCATTGCGGGCGCTCAGCTTGCGGACACTACGGTGATGGATGCGATAGGGCTTCTTAAGGACACCCTTTCCGAAATGATAAAAGAAGGAGAAATTTAGTATGAAGGTAATATTGCTTGAAGATGTAAAGACCCTGGGAAAGAAGGGGCAGATTCTTGAAATTAATGACGGATATGCACGCAATTTTATTATTCCCAAAAAGTTGGGTTTGGAGGCAACTTCTCAAAATTTAAATAATTTAAAGCTGCAAAAGGCCAATGAGGAAAAGATAGCCAAAGAAAACCTTGAAAAAGCAAAGGAATTCGCGACCGAGCTTGAGAAGCTTACCGTTGTCGTCAAGATAAAGGGCGGAGAAGGCGGTAAGGTATTCGGTTCCGTTTCGTCCAAGGAAATTGCCGAGGAGGCAAAAAAACAGTTCGGGGTGGAACTTGATAAAAAGAAAATCGTTATTGATGAGCCGATTAAGGCATTCGGCACCTACGAATTGAATGTTAAGCTTCATCCTGAGGTTGTCGGAAAGTTAAAAGTGAGGGTATCAGAAAATGGCTGAAGAATTTCAGAAAAGAGTTCTTCCAAATAGCATAGAAGCTGAGAAATCGGTTATCGGGGCCATGCTCATGGATGAGGATGCCATTACGGTCGCATCTGAAATACTTATGGGCGAAGATTTCTACGTAAAGCAAAATGAAATCCTCTTTGATACTATGATTGAACTCAGTAATGAGGGTAAACCTGTCGACTTGGTAACACTTCAGGATAGGCTTAAAGAAAAGGACGTCCCTCCGGAGGTTTCAAGCCTTGAGTATGTAAGGGACCTTCTTGACAGTGTACCTACAGCCGCAAATATCAAATACTATGCAAAGATAGTAGCCGATAAGGCAAATCTGAGAAAGCTTATAAAAGTAAACGAGGATATTGAGAATCAATGTTATGTCCAAAAGGACAGCGTTGAGTCCATAATGGATGAGGCAGAAAAGAAGATCTTTAAGGTACTCCAAAAGAGAAATGCCGGGGACTATGTTCCTATAAATGTTGTTGTCAGCAATGCCCTCAATAAAATCTCAGCATCGGCACAGAATAAGGGAGCCGTAACCGGTATTGCAACCGGTTTTACCGATCTTGACTATAGGACTGCGGGCCTTCAGCCTTCGGACCTCATATTGATAGCCGCGCGTCCTTCAATGGGAAAGACCGCATTTGTATTAAATATTGCTCAGAATATTGCTTTTAAGCAGCACAAATCCTGTGCTATTTTTTCACTTGAAATGTCAAAAGAACAGCTTGTAAATCGTTTGTTCTCCTTACAGTCCGGTGTCGATGCGCAAAAGCTTCGTACGGGCAATCTGAACGATTCCGATTGGGAGAGTCTTATTGAGGGAGCTACAAGTATTGCTGAGTCCGGTCTTATCATTGACGATACTCCCGGCATCAGCATAGGTGAGCTTCGTTCGAAGTGTCGTAAGTACAAACTTGAGCATGATCTATCCGTGGTGATGATAGACTATTTACAGCTGATGTCGGGGTCGGGAAGAAGTTCTGATTCAAGACAGCAGGAAATTTCGGATATTTCCCGTTCCTTAAAGGCACTTGCTAGAGAGCTTCAGGTTCCTGTTATTGCGCTTTCACAGCTGTCCCGTAAGGTTGAGGAAAGACCCGACCACAGACCGATGCTTTCGGATCTTCGTGAATCGGGAGCAATAGAGCAGGATGCCGACGTTGTAATGTTCATTTACAGAGATGATTATTATAATAAAGAAACCGATAAGAAGGGTATTTCGGAAATAATTGTCGCTAAGCAGCGTAATGGTCCTATTGGTACGATTGAACTTGCATGGTTGCCTGATCTTACAAAATTTGCAAATCTTGCAAGAGATTACAAGCAATAAAATAAGCATTCCGCTTGCGGAACACTTTGACATTTGGAGCTGTCGCATCAGCAACAATTCCCACCTATGCGAGCGAACATTATTGGCACGAAACGTTAACACAGAGCGGGGACGTATTAGGGTCATATACAATTGGCACGAGTGCATATCCTTACGTAACATTTTTACTGTATAGGCTCGAAACTTATATAAAGAAAAAAGCCGGGGCAAACGCCTCGGCTTTTTGCAGTTCAATTTATTCCTCTGAAATTGCCTGAACAGGACACTGTGCAGCGCATGCTCCGCATGAAACGCACTTTGCAGCATCAATTTCATAATGCTGATCGCCTGATGAAATTGCCTGTACGGGGCACTGTGACTCACAAGAACCACAAGAAACACAAGAATCTGAAATAACAAATGCCATAATCTTTTCCTCCTAAGATTAGCGTATCATAATGCTTGATACAAATTTATCAAGGGAATTGTAATACAAACACGGTTTTATTACAAGACCTTTTGATTAACAACAGTGATAAACTTATCCGAAGTTGCGAAGCAAATTCGTAGTAAAGGCACATGAAATGTGCCGTGCATCGATTATAGGAAGCGTTTTTTACTTTCTATAATTAAACGATGAGTATGGATTCGAAGGGCTTTCTGCCTGCTGCCCCACGCTCGGATTCATTACATAAGACTCGTATGCAAGTCTAATATTTTGAAAATTCCAAAATCTCTTTTGCGTGTTTAACACGCTCCTCGGTGGGTGGTTCGACACCTTCAAGCTTGTAAGGAATGCCTAACTCCTTCCATTTGTAAGCACCAAGGGTATGATAGGGCAGTACTTCGACTTTCATAACGGTCTCCAAACTGTCTATAAATTCCTTTGTTTTTACAAGATATTCATCGATATCAGTAATGCCGGGAACAAGTACGTGGCGTATCCACATGGGAATACCCATGTCTGAAAGGTAATGTGCACAGTCAAGAATATTCTTGTTCGTAAAGCCTGTGAGTTTCTTGTGCTCCTCGTCGTTGATATGTTTAATATCCAGCATTACAAGGTCAGTATACTTTAACAGCTCATTGAACTTTGAAAAGAAAGGCTCTTCCTTGGTAAACGGCTGACCTGACGTATCGAGATTTGTGTTAATGCCTCTATCATGGGCTTTTTTGAAGAGCTCAATCAGGAAATCAATTTGAAGTAAAGCCTCTCCACCGCTTACAGTGATTCCGCCATCTTTCCCCCAATAGCTCTTGTAACGCTCTGCTTTATCCAGTATTTCGTCGGCCGTCATGAGGTTGTCTGTGCTCGGATTCCAGGTATCTACGTTGTGACAGTACTGACACCGCATATTGCAACCTTTTAGAAAAATCAGGTATCGTATGCCTGGTCCGTCAACCGCTCCGAAGGATTCCAAAGAGTGAATTCTGCCTTTAATCATACAAACTCCTTAAATATTGTAAAAAAGGGGTCGAGCAGAAGCTCGACCCCCGAAATGTTAATACTTAAACCGCACAGATATCAATTAAAGACTCTTGTGGCAGGTTCTTGCGATAACGTCATCCTGCTGTTCCTTGGTAAGGCTGATGAACTTAACAGCGTAACCTGAAACACGGATGGTGAAGTTAGCATACTCGGGCTTTTCGGGATGTGCCTGTGCATCTAAGAGCTTCTCGGTACCGAATACGTTTACGTTGAGGTGATGAGCTCCACGATCGAAGTATCCGTCAAGTACGTGAGCAAGGGTTGTCTTCTGCTCTTCGAGGTCATGACCTAAAGCTGAAGGAGCCATTGTCTGTGTATTTGAAATACCGTCCAAAGCGTACTCATAAGGAAGCTTTGAAACAGAGTTAAGAGATGCAAGTAATCCGCTCTGTTCTGCACCGTAGGAAGGTGAAGCACCAGGAGCGAAAGGCTTATAAGCTTCTCTGCCGTCAGGAAGAGCACCGGTAGCCTTACCATATACAACGTTTGAAGTAATAGTAAGAATAGAAGTTGTGGGCTCTGAATTTCTGTAGGTCTTGTTCTTCTTAATCTTCTCAATGAAGGTCTTAAGAAGCCATACAGCGAACTGGTCAACTCTGGGATCGTCGTTACCGTACTTAGGGAAGTCACCCTCTGTCTTGAAGTCGATAGCGCAACCCTGATCATCACGGATTACCTTAACCTTTGCATACTTGATAGCTGACAGGGAGTCTGCTACGTGAGAAAGACCTGCAATACCTGTTGCGAAGGTTCTTCTTACATCGGTATCGATAAGAGCCATCTCAGCTGCTTCATAGTAATACTTATCATGCATATAGTGGATAAGGTTCAAAATGTTTACATACAAGGATGCACACCAGTCAAGCATGATGTCGTACTTGTGCATTACTTCGTCGAAGTCAAGATATTCGGAAGTAATAGGTGCGATTTCGGGACCGCACTGCATATGCTTGCCGTTCTTGTCAAGATGCTTCTCATCCTTACCGCCGTTGATAGCGTAAAGTAAGCACTTAGCAAGGTTAGCACGTGCACCGAAGAACTGGATTTCTTTACCGGTCTGAGTAGCGGATACGCAGCAGCAGATGCTGTAATCATCGCCCCAGATAGGCTTCATAACGTCATCGTTCTCATACTGGATGGAAGATGTTGTTACGGAAATCTTTGCAGCGTACTTCTTGAAATGCTCGGGAAGTGCACTTGAATATAATACTGTAAGGTTGGGTTCAGGGCTCGGTCCCATGTTCTCAAGAGTATGTAAGAAACGATAATCGTTCTTGGTAACCATGTGACGTCCGTCCATTCCGATACCGCCTACTTCCAAGGTAGCCCATACAGGGTCGCCTGAGAACAACTGGTTGTATGAAGGAATACGAGCAAACTTAACCATACGGAACTTCATGGTCATGTGGTCGATTAATTCCTGAGCCTGCTTCTCGGTTAAGGTGCCTTCCTTTAAATCTCTTTCAATATAGATATCAAGGAATGTGGAGATACGTCCTACTGACATAGCTGCACCGTTCTGAGTCTTGATAGCTGCGAGGTATCCGAAGTATAACCACTGAACAGCTTCCTTAGCGTTTGTAGCGGGACCTGAAATATCATAGCCGTAAATCTTGGCCATTTCCTTCATTCCGTTAAGTGCCTTGATCTGCTCTGCGATTTCTTCTCTTAAACGGATAACGTCATCAGACATTGTTCCGTTACCGCAGTTCTTTAAATCTTCTTTCTTTTTCCCGATAAGGAAATCAATACCGTAAAGGGCAACTCTTCTGTAGTCGCCGACGATACGTCCACGTCCGTAGGTATCGGGAAGACCTGTTACGATATGTGTATGACGGGCAACCTTCATCTCGTCTGTGTAAGCATCAAATACTGCCTGGTTGTGAGTCTTATGATACTCGTTGAAAATCTTGTCATACTTGGCATTTACTTCATAACCATAGGTGCTTGCGGCCTGCTGTGCCATCTTGATACCACCGTAAGGCATGAATGCTCTCTTTAAGGGCTTGTCTGTCTGAAGACCTACAATCTGCTCCAAATCCTTCATGGACTCATCGATATATCCGGGTCCATAAGCTGTTAAGCTTGATACGATTTCGGTTTCGCATTCCAAAACACCATCGTGCTCACGCTCTTCCTTCTGAAGCTCCTGAAGTCTGCCCCACAACTTGTCTGTTGCTTCGGTAGATCCTTCCAAAAAGCTTTCGTCTCCATCATACTGGGTGTAGTTTCTCTGAATGAAGTTACGTACGTTGACGTCTACATCCCAGTGGCCGTCTTTCACAAAGCCACGCCATGCTTCTGCCATGAAATTTACCTCCTTTTATGGTAAAAAATATTTAATCAGAAGGGATTTGCAGGCGCAATCTCCCTACTGTTATATACTCTTGAAGTATACTTCCAAAAAGCTTGAAGTGTCAATGATTTTGGGGATTGTACTGAGTTTTATACAAAGATTTTTGCGTGAACGGATAAAGAAACAATATCATAGACAAATGCCGTCTTGCACTTATTTTTTTATTGGGCTATACTCCCATTATCAAAAAGCCTTTTGGCGGAAAGGAAGTTAAATATGACAGGAATTACCAAAGATATGACTATCGGCGAAATCCTCAGGAAGGCTCCGGATATTGCACCGATTTTAATGGAAGCCGGAATGCATTGCCTCGGCTGTCCTGCATCCCAGGGTGAAAGCCTTGAGGAAGCCGCAATGGTTCACGGAATAGATGTAGATGCTTTGATGAAAGCCATCGAAGAAGCATAAAGAAAAAGAAAACCTCTGTGAAAATGATTCACAGAGGTTTTTATTATATCTTTGTAAAAAACACTTCGTGCCAATGACGCACAGCTTAATGTGAGAAAAATCCTTCGCATTCTGCTCGCATACTTTTACATTTAATATATACTTGAAAGAACTTCGGCTGCATTCCTTTCAATCAGGAGGTCACAGTGTTCACTTAAGAAGCTCTCATGGACAATTCTCTTCGGCATTGTGGTTACATGCTCGGAAAGAAAATTACAGGTCTTTATAAAGTCTGCAGCATCAGCCTCTCCTTTAGCAACCACAAGAATGTAATTTTTTTCCTTGGCGTTATAATAAACACAGGTCCGACCTTTATAGCCACCGGGCAGCTTCTTGAGAAGAGAGGCTATTTCGACGATGGTTGAAAAAGTGAAGGTTACAAGACCGGAGAGTAAATTCTTGGTCGCTTCCTCCTTTTTGGAAGTTTCGGATGCATCCATAATCTTCTTTACAAGTCCAGAGATCAAAGAACCAGTGTCGGTAACGGTGTCCGAATCCGCTTCAAGACCGTAGTCGGAATCATCGTCATCATCGTCAAGATCGGGAGAAAATTTGGAAAACCGTGTGTCGAGTTCTTCAGGATCTTCAACCTTTGTGATCACCAAAACAATTGTTTCTCCGACCATGGGGATAGCTTCTATCATAAGCGGTACGTTGTCCGCCTGAAAACCATATTCAATATTTGCTTTTTCCATCATGTCACGGAATAAATCCTTGGCCTTATCGGAGCCGTAGGCCAATTCGCTCATCTTCAAATGCCTTGATGCCAAGTCATCTCGGGTGAGGGTGCACCGTATCTGATGTTCGTTAACTTTTTCTATTTTCATACGCAAATACTATAATTTTAGAGTTGTAAAGTCAACCTCCATACCGAAAATTTATAAACATTTATGAAACGGAAATCATGTAATTTCAAAGGTTTAATAATACGTTAATTGATTGGACATCGTTTGTTCATTTTTTGCTTTTACAATTTATTTATGCGTTCCAAGTAAAAGCTTATTTCGAAAGGAGGGTAGCGGTACTTGTAATAATATAAACGATTAATTCTTTGGTTTCCGAATTTAGCGGAAACAGTCTTTCGGCACGTCAATCGTGCATGGCAAGGAAACGTTTTTCTTTTAAGTATTTCACAAATAAATTCACACAAACTATTAACTCATATGCAGGTAACAAACATATTGGGAAACATTGAATATTATTTGGAACGACACTTCTGTACAAAGAATGAGCACCTCTTTCTCCCATATGTTTATCACGGAATATCTAAGGAGGATTATTAAAGTAAAGGTATGATTGTAAAAAAGAGACTATGCGACTTATATAATCAGGGAATCAAGCTGTATTTAAGCGGCAAACCGGCGACTCCCGAAGCGGTGGTCAGGTTCTTTGATTCAGAGGGAAATTATTGTATGCCAACTATAGGCTATGACGAGAAGGGCTCGATTAAGGAAATTTTCTTTGAAAGAGTTCTGGCAGCCAATGCCTGACGCACGGATTATCTTATTAAAATATTTAAAGACATGAATAAGATTGTCTGATATAATTGGGGCGGTCGGAGGTAACTATATGAAAAAAGCAATACCGGTTATAATCGCGATCGCCTTGATTTGCGTCGTTGGATTTGTGAGCTTCGGCTCTCTTTTATATGAAAAATATTCTTACGGGACGGAGTATGCCGATTTAAATGAATACTTCGGTAACCCTTCTGATGAGGACGTTCCGATAGTACTGCAGGATGAGAAGCTTGAGTCATTTGCAAAGTACAGGGACGGAATTATTTATTTTGACGAGGACCTCGTGAAGGAGCTTTTCACGGTTAGGTTTTACAGAGATGTGAATGAGAATCTGCTTCTTTATACAAACGGAAGTGATACAATCAGGACCGAAATAGGAAGCAAATCGTATTTGGAAAACGGTGTCTCAAATGACACGGAATATACGATCAGTTACGTTGAAGACGATACGCTTTATATAGCGATTAATTATATACAGAAATTTGTTAATTTATATTACGAATTTTACGAGGAGCCCTTAAGGATGCAGCTTTACACCGAATGGGGCTCAAAGACCGTTGCTGACATTAAGAAGGATACCTGTGTCAGATGGCGCGGAGGCGTAAAGAGCGAAATCCTCAGGAAGATTTCAAGCGGAGTAACGGTTGAGGTCCTTGAGGTGATGGACGATTGGACGAAGGTTAAGACGGACGATGCCTATATAGGATATGTCCCGAATGATTGCCTTTCGGACACATCCGTTGTTGCCGAAACTCCCGTTACAAAGGTTACGGCCGAGGATTATCTAAATCTTTCAAAGGGCGAAAAAATATGTCTTGTCTGGCAGAATATGGAAGCGGAGCAGGATGGATCGTTTTTATACAATGCCTGCACAAAGGTTGAAGGTGTAAACGTTGTTTCGCCGACCTGGTACTGGCTTAGCGACAACGACGGAAATTTTACAAGCATAGCAAACGCCGATTATGTGAAAGCGGCGGCAAACATGGGAATGGAAGTGTGGCCTCTGATTTCAAACTTCCATACCGGAACGGATATAGATATTAAGGAAACCCTGTCTTATACGAGTAAGCGCGAAAAGATTATTTCGGGAATTGTTGCTGAAACGCTTACCTATGGCGCAACAGGCATTAACGTTGACTTTGAAAATATACCTTCAGCCGCAAGCGAGGATTATATCCAGTTTATCAGGGAGCTTTGCGTAGCTGCACATAAAAGCGGACTTTATGTTTCAGTTGACAATTATGTGCCGAGTGAATATACGGCTCATTACAGTAGGAAGGAGCAGGGCTTGTTTGCAGATTATGTCGTAATCATGGGTTACGACGAACATTATGTGGGAAGCGAAGCAGGCTCGGTTTCGAGCATTTCGTGGATGGTAGAGGGCATTGAAAATACGGCAAAGGTTGTCCCTAAGGACAAAATCATTAATGCCATTCCTTTCTATACGCGAGTTTGGAAGACTTCAAACGGCGAGGTTACCAGCGAAGCGGTTGATATGCCGACCGCAGCCGATTTTGTTTCGAGAAACGGAATTGTTACGACCTTAGATAATGCAACGGGGCAAAATTACGGTGAAATGACTTCAGGCGGTACGTATTACCAGGTGTGGATGGAAGATACATACTCCGTTACGACGAGGATAAATGTTATTGACACAAACGGAATAGCCGGTGTGGCAGCCTGGGCTTTGGGACAGGAAATTCCGGAGGTATGGGATATTATTGAAGCATATATGGTAAAATAAACAAAAAGGAATCCTTAGTTCGAAGGATTCCTTTTGCTATACAACTTGGGTCGGAAATGGTATACTTTAGAGTAATATGGAAACGGAAATTGTTCGTATAGATGAGAATAATATAGACTATGATGCGATTCGTCGCGGCGGAGAAATTCTAAAAAACGGAGGACTGGTAGCCTTTCCCACGGAGACGGTATATGGTCTTGGCGGAGATGCGCTTAATCCCGAATCATCTAAGAAGATATATGCGGCGAAGGGTCGTCCGAGCGACAATCCTTTGATTGTTCATATTTCCAACATTGAATCCTTAAAAAAGATTGCTTTGAGCATTCCGAAGGATGCATACAAACTTGCTGACAAATACTGGCCCGGTCCGCTTACCATGATATTTAATAAGAATGATTTGGTTCCGAAGGAAACTACAGGAGGTCTTGAAACGGTGGCAGTCAGGATGCCGTCAAATAAGACGGCGCGTGCACTTATAGATGCTGCCGGCGGATATATTGCCGCACCGAGCGCCAATATTTCCGGACGCCCAAGCCCGACTCTTGCAAAGTATGTAATAGAGGATATGCAGGGACGCATCGAGATGATTATAGACGGCGGAGCTTCCGATGTAGGCCTTGAGTCGACGATAGTTGACTTTACGGAAGGTAAGCCCATGATTTTACGACCCGGCTACATCACAAAGGAGATGCTGTCGGAAACCTTGGAGGAAGAGGTTTCGGTAGACAGAGCAATCATCGATTCAAGTTCCAAGATTCCTCCCAAGGCACCAGGGATGAAATATCGTCATTATGCGCCAAAGGGGGATCTTGTAATTGTCGAAGGGGACAAAGAAAAAGTCATCGAAAAGATTAACCTGCTTGCAAAGAGTGATTCGGAAAACGGGTTAAAGGCTGGAGTTATTACCACGGCTGAAAATCTTAAATTTATTAAGGCTGATTCGGTGAAATGCACGGGACATGCGGGGCGCGAAGATGAAACAGCACACGCGTTATTCAGAATTCTGAGAGAGTTTGACGAGGAAGACGTTCAAAAGATTTACTCGGAAAGCTTTGACGAAAAGGGAGTAGGAGCTGCCGTAATGAACCGACTTATTAAGGCAGCTGGAAGCCAAATAATAAAGGTGGATTGAAGAATATGATTATAGCTATAGGAAGCGACCATGGTGGATATGATTTACGCATGTCTGTTATCAAACATTTAAAGGAACGCGGGGATGAAGTTATTGACTACGGATGTCCTGACAAGTCGTCATGCGACTATCCGGTATATGGGAAGCTCGTTGCAGATGCGGTAGCGTCAAAAAAGGCCGAACGAGGCATAGTAATTTGTACTACGGGTATCGGAATCTCAATTACGGCCAACAAGGTAAAGGGTATCAGATGCGCACTTTGTTCCGAGACATATTCGGCTATGCTTACACGACTTCATAATGATGCAAATGTCTTGGCACTGGGGGCGGGTTTTGTAGGCCCGATGCTTGCAAATGGCATAGTAGATACTTTCTTGGATACCAATTTTTCCGGAGAAGAGAGACATTCACGGAGAATTGCACTTATAGAACAATAAAGGAGACTAAAATGAGCAAGGTAGTAGTTATGGATCATCCTTTGATCCAACACAAAATCGGGTACATCAGGAGAAAGGATACCGGGACAAAGGATTTCAGACAGACGATATCCGAAATAGCACAGCTTATCTGCTATGAAGCAACAAGAGATTTGGAACTTGCGGATGTTGAAATAGAGACACCTATATGCAAGACAACGGTTAAGGAACTTAAGGGCAAGAAGATGGCAATAGTTCCGATTTTAAGGGCCGGTCTTGGAATGGTAGACGGAATGCTTTCATTGATTCCCGCAGCAAAGGTTGGTCATATCGGGCTTTACAGAGATCCCGATACACATGAACCTGTTGAGTATTATTGCAAGCTTCCCGCAGATTGCAACGAACGTGAAGTATTTGTAGTAGACCCGATGCTTGCTACAGGCGGATCGAGCGTAGCCGCAATTCAGATGCTCAAGGATAAGGGATGCAAGAAGATTCACTTCATGTGCATTATCGCCGCGCCCGAAGGAATAAAGAGGATGACAGAGGCACATCCGGATGTTGATTTGTACGTCGGAGCTTTGGATGATCACCTTAACGAGCATGCATATATAGTGCCCGGACTTGGAGATGCAGGAGACCGCATATTTGGCACAAAGTAAGAGTCTAAGCCGGAACATGAAGCGTGTTCCGGCTTTTTGCTATGCAGGAAATTGGAGAGCAATCTTCTGCATAGTAAAAAGGGCACTGTGTGTTGGTGTTCACATTTGCATGCAAGACTCGCAGGCGATTTTTGACAATTGAGGAGGTTACATGAAGAGGACAGATTATATTTCCTGGGATGAATATTTTATGGGGGTTTCAATCCTTTCGGGAATGCGTTCGAAGGATCCAAACACGCAGGTCGGAGCCTGCATAGTCAGCCCGACAAATCGCATTTTATCCATGGGTTACAATGGCTTTCCGAATAATTGCTCGGACGAGGATTTTCCTTGGGAGAGAAACGGAGAAACCTTAGAGACTAAATATGCGTTTGTAACACACAGCGAGCTAAACGCAATTTTGAATTACAGAGGCGGAAGTTTGGAAGGAGCGAAACTATATGTTTCACTCTTCCCCTGCAATGAATGCGCAAAGGCCATAATTCAGGCAGGCATTAAGACAATAGTTTATGACAGCGACAAATATGCGGATACTCCGTCGACAAAGGCATCCAAAATGATGCTTGATGCGGCGGGAGTGGAGTATCGTAAATATACAAGAACCGGAAGAAAAATTGAACTGGATGTTTAGAATGCATAGACGGAAATGTTTAAAAAGAGTCTTGGCGGTTCTGATGATTCTCGTTAGCTTCATTTTTACCATGCCTTTTACTTCAAGTGCTACCCAGTCCACCAAAGATAAGCTAAACGAAGCAAAACAGGCGGCGGAGGAAGCAAAAAACAAGGTATCTGAGCAACAGGATGAGGTTGACGGACTTACAGAACAGAAGAGCTCTCTTAAAAAAGAACTGAATACTCTTAACGGTAACATGGAAGAGCTTTCCGAAAAGATTGAGGATATCAGCAATCAGATAAGTGACAAGGAAGCCGAAATCGCCGAGACAGAGGCGGCGCTTACCGAGGCTAAAGAAATCGAAACCACACAGTATGAGGCGATGAAGAATCGTATAAAGTTCATGTACGAGGACAGCGAAAGTCTCTACATGGAGATAATTTTCAAGGCGGCCAACTTTTCAAGCCTGATTACGTTAAGTGATTATGTTGATTTGCTTGCATCCTACGACCGAAAGAAGCTTACAGAGTACCAGGAAACCAGAAAAGCAATTGAGGACCTTGAGGCAAAGCTTAATAGCGAGAAAGAAGAATTAGATGAGCTAAAGGCGGAAGCCGAGGCTGACAGAGAAGAACTTGACCAGGTTATTTCGAATACGCAGTCAAGCTTTACAAAATACAGTAATCTCTTAGACGATGCGGAAGAAGAACTTCTGGCATATGAAGCAGAGCTTGATGCCAAGAATGCTGATGTCGAGACTCTTCAGAAACAATTGGAAGAAGAACTGAGATTGACACAGCTTGCAAACCAGTCGGCATGGCGTGATATTTCTGAAGTTACCTTCGAGGAAAACGACAGATACCTGCTTGCTGTACTCATATACTGCGAGGCGGGCGGTGAACCATACGAGGGACAGGTTGCGGTCGGCGCTGTTGTAATAAACAGAGTGTTAAGCTCCGTTTATCCGAATACAGTGTCGGGAGTCATATATCAAAAGTCGCAATTTTCGCCGGTTGGCAGCGGCCGACTTGCCTATTACATGTCCATAGGAAAGACGACACAAAGCTGCTATAATGCAGCGGATGCCGCAATGAGCGGAGTTACGAATGTCGGGAATTGCCTGCATTTCAGGACACCCATTCCGGGACTTTCCGGAATTCAAATAGGAAATCATATATTTTACTAAGAGGGCAATAAATTGCAGGACTGAAAAAAGATGAATAAATTAATTCAACAGTCTGAAATATATGTTTAAACTATAAAAGTTCAAGAATACATACTGCTTTTAGACGGTGCGTGTTTCCTACGAGGTTCAGGGTTTCAAATCAGGTACCTCGAAAGGCACATAGTGGCGCTTTTATATGAGCAAGTAGCGAAAAGAATTGAGAATATCATTGAAGTAGATTGGTAACCAAATGATTAACAGAATAATAGCGAACGTAAACAAGGTAATAGTCGGGAAAGAAGAGACGGTAAAGCTTTTACTCACCGCGATGCTTGCTTTAGGACATGTGCTTATAGAAGATATGCCGGGAAGCGGTAAGACAAAGCTTGCAAAGGCATTGAGCAAGTCGGTGGATCTTGATTTTTCCAGAATTCAGTTTACCCCGGATTTGCTTCCTACAGATATAACCGGGCTTAATATTTTTAATAAAGAAAAAAACGAATTTGAGTTAAAAAAAGGGCCGGTATTTACAAACATTCTTTTGGCAGATGAAATAAATCGTGCCACTCCGAGGACTCAGGCCGGATTGCTTGAAGCTATGGAGGAGAGACAGGTTACCATCGACGGCAAGACTCATAAGTTAAATTCACCGTTTTTTGTCATGGCAACCCAAAACCCGATTGAAACACAGGGAACATTTCCACTTCCCGAGGCCCAGCTTGACAGATTTTTAATGAAGATTTCGATGGGACTTCCTACGTATGATGAAGAACTTGATATAATGGAGCGCTTTATGGAAGAAGATCCTTTAGATAGTCTATCGGCAGTTGCTTCGGCAGAGGACATCAAGACTATGCGGGAGCAATGCAAGAAGGTGTTTGTTTCTCCTGACGTAAGACGGTACATTTTGAATATTGTCACAAAGACACGTGAACATACAAAGGTTCTTTCGGGTGTCAGCACAAGAGGGACGTTGGCACTTATGAATGCATCCAAGGCCTATGCGCTTGTATGCGGCAGGGATTATGTGATTCCGGATGATGTGAACACTCTGTCTGTACCGGTTCTCTCACACAGACTGTTACTTTCATACGGACAGGGAAATTCAAACGAGGCATCAAAGATTATAAGGGAGATTGTTTCATTAACGGAAAAACCTACAGAGAATTTCAAGCAGTAAGAGGACTAAGATGTACATATTATTTGCTGCCCTGTTTGCTTTTTTGCTATATATTTGTGAACACACGATATATAAAAGGCTTTGGAACAAAAATTTACACGTAGATGCACATTTTCTTGTAAATGAAGCATTCGCAGGTGACGAAGCTTCACTCGTTGAAACAATCGAAAACGGTAAGAGTCTTCCACTTCCTGCGGTTAAGATGAAACTTCAGCTTTCAAAGGATCTGAATTTTAAGGACAAAGGCAATTCCAAGATCTCGGATTTTTTTTACAGAACCGATTTGTATTCGATAGGTCCCAAGGAACGAGTTAAGCGTACGATTAACTTTAAGTGCAGTAAACGTGGTTACTACGATTTTCACGGAATCGACGTCGTTTGCGCAGATCTTCTTTTTTCGTCGGAATTTTTGATGGAGTGCGAAACAAAATCCTATCTTTATGTCTATCCGAAGCCCTACAGACCCAAGGGCTACGAACCGATAGTCAATCGGATAAACGGCGATATCCTCACGAAGGAAAAATTTCTGGAAGACCCGTACGAGTTCAAGGGAATCAGGGAGTACCAGACCTTTGACAGCTTAAAAAATGTGAACTGGAAGGCTTCAGCGAAGTCTGAAAGCCTGATGGTCAATATGCATGCCAATACAGCGGAAAAAACAATCCGCATTTTTTTAAATTTTGAGAACGATTCGATTATTGAAGAAGCCGAGCTAAAGGAGCTTTCGATAAGCATAGCCGCTGCGCTTGCAGCGGATTACTGTAAAAGTGGAATTGAACTTTCACTCTTTTCAAATGCTCCCGACATATTGACAGGGGACTTAAGCACAGTGAAGGGCGGATCCGGGGACAACCATATCGGTGCCGTTAATCGAACCTTTGCAAGAATGAATCTTTCAAAAAAGGCTGTTCCGTTTAAAACACTTAAGGATATACTTTTAAATCCACAGAGAACCGAGTGCACAATTGTTATTTCTCCTTACATGAGGGAGGATTTTCAAGACATACTCTCAGAGCTTCAAAGTAAAAAGAAAGACTTTCTTTGGATATGTCCGGCTTATGCAAACAGTAAATATGAGGTAAGGGCGGAACTTAAGCAAAATACTGTAGTGATTCCGGCCCGGGAGGCGATGTATGAACTCTCGCGTTCTTAATATATCCATCGGTGCGATATCGGTCGCTGCGGATTTCTTGGTTTTGGTGTCGGTTCTTTTGAGCGCATTTTCAATAATCGGGACCGGGGTTTCTTTAAAGACGTTGCTCGTATTCGCACTGATTTTTGTCTGCTTTTATCTTATAAGAAGATTTGCAAAGTCAATCATTTTCTTTTCACTGCTCCACATGACATTACCTTTAGCTGCATTCCTCATGCTTGACGGCAGTGTTTCGGAGAGAGCAGTTTATGTGTGCCTTTTGGTTGCCATGCTTGTTTATTCCTTCTCACTCAGACTTAAGACAAAAGATGCAACGGACCGTTTTATTAATCCTGTAGCTGCCGGATTGATAATGGCGGCGGGAGCCATTCTTTGCGCATACAAAGGTAACGAGACATACACGCGCATTGTATACACTTTTGCCCTGGCATTCGGCATGCTTTACTTTATCCACCTCTATCTTACGCGATTTACCTATTATGATTATGTAAACAGAAAGGTTATCGATAATCTCCCGTCAAAGGGAATTATAAAGACCGGGGCTCCGTATGTGGGGCTGTTTTCACTGTTTTATTTTGCAAGTGCGTTTCTTTGTCTAAACAGGGAATTCATCGCTTCTGTCGGAGGGGCTTTCAAGAATGCGATTAAGTCATTTTTAATTTGGTTTGTCTCTTTGTTTCCGGAAGCAACAAAAGAAACAGCTTACGAGGAAAAGCCCGCTGATTTTGTAAGCACTCAGGATGCGTTATCCGAGCTTGCAGTCGAGGAAGAACCGTCAATACTTGCCGAAATCTTAGAACGCATATTTACCTATATTGCGGTGATAGTCGCTCTCGCTGCGATTGTCTTTTTGATAGGAATGGCTGTTTCTACGATAGTTAAAAAGTTTAGCGAGGCAAAAGAGGAAAAAACAGTCGATTTAATGGATGACTACGTTGAAGAGAGGGAAAAAGTAAATACTCCGGTAAAGCAAAAAGAAAAAAGACATTTTGTTTTTTCTTCCTATGCGGACAGAATAAGGGCAATGTATGCTAAAATAGCACGTGACAATTTATGCCTTACAGGCAATCCCGAACTTGTTACGGTAAGGGAGTTTGCAAACCTCTTTTCGGAGGACAAAAAAGAAGCAATGCTTGGATTTTCAAGTGTTTATGAAAAAGCAAGATATTCACCGCTAAAATGCACAAAGGAAGATTTGAAGAAGGCAAGGGAATTTGCCAAGGTACTGTGAACAAGGGTAAACCAAATGCCGGAATATGGATATGAAGAAAACAATTATTAAGATAGTTCTTTCGATAGCTTCTTTTATTGCGTCATTGTTGATTTTCGAATCGATGATGAACCGCGGTAACGTCAATACCACGAAGACCATGGATAAGGCCAGCTTACCGATAGTTTATATGAATATTGACGGGGAAGACGTCAACGAACTGAAAGGCTATACCAGTGAAGTGAATCTGGGTCTCCTCAGAGAAAATATCACTCCGCTTGATGATTCAAGGGGAGTAACATTTCGTGTCGAAAAATACGGTAAAAGTATCAGCGGTATTGCGGCTTCGGTTCGAACTGTCGAGGGAGACAGACTTATTGAAAGAGTTGAAGTTACAGATTATACGGAAAATGAATACAGCTGCGTAGCATACGTAACCTTCAAGGATCTGATGGAGGAGTATACGGAGTACAGTCTGGTTATCACGCTTTCTTTTTCCGAGGGCGGAGAAGCGGACTATGTGACGCGCATCATTGAGGCACCTTCGTACTGCACGAAGGAAAAAATCAAGTTTGCGAGAAAATTTGCGGAACTTGAAATATCGACGGACACAAACGGCGCACTTTCAGAGTATATGGAATCAAACTATCTGGGAGACAACACGACCCTTCAGAAGGTTGATATTCACAGCTCACTTGAACAGCTTGCTTTCGGGAACCTTGAGGTTACGGAAAGAACGGACCCGATTATTTCGATTAAAGAAATTGCACTCGAAACGGCGGTTTTCAAGATTGATTATATTGTTACTTTGAAAACTGATGAAAAAGAAAAACAGTATTTTGTAAGCGAAGGAATGCGCATCAAGTATTCCTCCGAGGTGACCTACCTCCTGGAATATGAGCGGAGCATGGAGGAGGTTAAACTCGAAAATTCCGAGCTTGTCAGAACCGAAGATATTCTCTTGGGAATTGCGGATGAAGAAATAAATTTAATCGAAAGCGATGATGGCACTGAGATAGCCTTTGTATCGGGCGGAACGCTATATTCGTTTAATACGGGCAACAATCGTATTGCCAGACTATTTTCTTTCTATGATGAGGACAATTTTGATGCGAGGACCTACAGACAGGACTACAATATCAAGCCTTTGAGCATAGATGAGGCAGGAAATGTGTGGTTTTGCGTAAGCGGCTATATGAACAGAGGGACTTACGAAGGGCGAAACGGAATATGTCTTTACTACTTTAATGGGATTACAAGCGAAATAGAGGAGCATTTCTTTATCGATTCGGAGGATTCGGCGGAAGTGCTTAATAAGGAACTTTCGACACTTTGCTATTTGAACCGTGACGGAGTATTCTATATCAAACTGGATTCCGCAATATACGGAATAGATGTGGAAAATGAAACTTCTGAGGTGTTGGTCGACGATCTGGAGGATGATAAGTACAGCGTATCCGAGGATTCGTCCATGATGGTTTGGCAGATAGGTGAGGATGTAAACAGATCAGAGTCTTTGATGCTTATGAACCTTGGCACCAAGCAGATTACAAAGCTTGACGCACCTGCAGGCGAGTACATTAAGCCTTTGGCATTTTTCGGAGATGACTTTGTATACGGTCTCGCCAAAAAGGACGATGTGCTTACGGATGGCGCGGGAAGGACGATCTTCCCGATGTACATTGTCAAGATTCAAAGTAAATTCGGTGAGATACAAAAGACCTATTCCAAAGAAAATGTTTACGTAAGCGAAGTGAGCATTAAGGACAATCTCTTGACACTTGAACGTATAGAGAAAGCAGAGGGTGAAGCACTTTCCTATAATCCGCTTGATGAGGAATATATCACAAACAACAGGGACAAAGAAGAAATGTCGAATGTTGTAAATGTCTATACTTACGGAGAATACGAAAAGGTAGTAAGAATTATACTTACCAAAACACTTTCGACGAAGACGACGGAGGTGATTCCGAAGGAAGTGATCTACGAGGGGACGAAAGAACTTGTTTTAGACAAAACGGAGGCCGATAAGGACTACTATTATGTTTATTACATGGGAGAGCTTCAGAATGTATACACAAGTGCCTCGAATGCCGTAAAGGAAGCTGATTCAAATTACGGAACCGTGCTAAATAAAGACGGTTATTATGTGTGGTACAGGGCCAACAGAAATTTGAGAAATCAGATAATGGATTTAAGCGTTGATTCGAATCCGACAGCTACGGAAAACAGCGTGGCATACTGCCTTGACCTGATATTGAATTACGAAGGAGTTGTAAGGAATACGGAGTATTTGCTTTCAAGGGGAGAAACGGTTATAGGGATACTTGAGGATGCCTTGGAAGATGCGCGTGTACTTGACTTAACCGGCTGCAGTCTTGACAGTATCCTTTACTATGTCAATCGTGATATTCCTGTGCTTGCTCTTACCAACACAGGAGAAGCATATCTTGTAATCGGCTTCAATCAGCTCTCGGTCGTACTCTATGATCCTGTTAACGGTTGGTACAAAATGGGCTTAAACGAGGCCGATGAAATGTTTTCCGAAAGTGGAAACCGGTTTATCACCTATGTTTATACGAAGTCATGATTAAGTTAGCACAAAGAATCCTGCAAAGCAGGATTCTTCACCTGCGGCGGGCTCTTTTATCGACATCTGCCTTTCTGCCGCAGTGTGATCCTGCCTGACAGGGTTTTTATGTAACCAGGAATTCCAACGAGATATTACATAAAAACTCCCTCGGAAAATTCCGAGGGAGTTTTTTTAACGTTTACAGTTCTCCTGCCTTATAGCGGTTTACGATCTTCTGGATTCGTTCGTTGGGAACGAGCAGATCACTTATTGAGGTGTCGTGATTTAAGGTGTCTATGATGTAAGCAATGTATTTACTCATGTCGCAATCAATGTACCATTCTCTTGAAAGAAGCTCGGGAGTCTGATAGATGAGGTTGGTGGTAAGAATTCTGTAAATGATGCCATCCTTGTAAGCCTTATCAAAGCGGTCGAGACCGTTTGTGAAAAGTCCAAAAGAGGAGCATACAAAGATACGATTTGCCTTGCGGGATTTAAGATTTGCAGCAACTTCGAGAACACTTTCACCTGAGGAAATCATATCGTCTACGATGATGACGTCCTTTCCTTCAACGCT
Organism: Lachnospiraceae bacterium; assembly: GCA_963605385.1. GTDB lineage: Bacteria > Bacillota > Clostridia > Lachnospirales > Lachnospiraceae > UBA1258. The sequence goes on along the minus strand of CAVCUM010000013.1, from coordinate 14,817 downwards.
GCTTCCTAAGAATTCGTGAGCAACGATGGGGTTACGTCCGTTTACGACCTTTGTGTAGTCACGTCTCTTGTAAAACATACCCATATCAAGACCGAGCACGTTTGCAAGGTAGATGGCACGTCCCATTCCGCCCTCGTCGGGAGAGATGATCATCATGTTGTCTGCAGAAATGGTAAGTCCCTTGACGTTTCTTAAAAGACCTTTTATAAACTGGTAAGCTGGCTGAATTGTTTCGAAGCCGTGTAGCGGAATTGCGTTCTGAACTCTGGGATCGTGTGCATCAAAGGTGATGATGTTGTCAACACCCATTGATGTAAGTTCCTGCAAAGCCATGGCGCAGTCAAGAGATTCGCGTCCGGTTCTCTTATGCTGCCTGCTTTCATAAAGGAAAGGCATGATAACAGTGATACGCCTTGCTTTACCTCCGACTGCCGCAATGATACGTTTCAAGTCCTGATAGTGGTCGTCAGGTGACATATGGTTCTCGTAACCGTTCATGGAGTAGGTAAGAGAGTAGTTACATACATCGACCATCAGATAAAGATCCATACCGCGGACGGATTCGTTAATAAGACCCTTTGCCTCACCTGAACCGAATCTCGGAACCTTTGCATCGAGGATGTAGGACGGTCTCATGTATCCTGAGAAGGCTAAGCTTTCCTTGTGCTCGCTTTCACGTTCTTCACGCCACTTTACAAGGTAGTTGTTTACCTTTTCGCCGAGTTTGCTGCAGCCTGCCAAAGGTATGATCCCCAAAGAGCCGACAGGAATTGTCTCCAAATTTCGCTTGTCTTCAAAAACAGCCATAAGAATCCTCACTTTTCTATTTGTTTAATCTTTTGATACGTATGTCATCGCCCATAAGCTTACAGATGATGTATGAGTCGATTATTCTCGAAAAAACACGCTCTGAATATCTGCCGCGAAGCTGATCCAAGGCGAGGTTTGTAGAAATTACTGTTGATTTTCCATTAAGCAAACGCTCATTTAAGCAATTGAATAACTGATTCTTGACGAAGCTTGATTCCATTTCGGTACCGAGATCGTCGATAATCAGCAACTCACAATTATATATATATTGACTCATATTGTAAAGGGAGTCATCTAAGCTTTTCCTGAAGGTGATTTTAGCAAGTGTGTCAAAGAAAGAAATGGCACTGAAGTAGATAACAGAGTGACCTTTATCCAAAAGTTCCTTTGCTATGCAGCCTGAGAGAAACGACTTGCCGGTTCCGACACTCCCGTAAAAAAGAAGGTTGTTTTTTTCGGTATCGAACTTGTCAATGAAATTATGACTGATTGAAACGGCCCTCTTAAAATCCTCTAAAGCTTCACCGGTATGATACCTGTATGTGAGTTTGCTGAAATTATTGTCATTTATAAAAGCATCGGTATGTGACTCGGAGTGAAGAATTTCGGCGATTTGAGCCTTAAAACAATGACATTTATTGTTATTTACATAGCCTGTATCCTTACAGTCCGGACACTCATATTTTTGCTCAAGGTAGTCGGCGGGAAGTCCTGCCTTTTCTAAAAGTAAAGCTTTTTCTTTTGAAATGTTTTTTATCCGAAGCCTTATGTCCGCATATTCCTTCTCGTCCCCGGAAAGCTTTTTTTTCACCGCTTCGGTCGAAAGCTTAATAAGCGTATCGTCAAGATCTTTGTAACCGGAGACATTTTCCTGTACATATTTTAAACAATCAGTATAGAGCTGATAGCTTTTTTGCTGTTTAAGCTCGTATTTGCGCATTATTGCATTGTACTGTTCGTCGGTTAGGGTCATAAATAATCCTTTCGGAATAGGTCCGGAAAATGCTTAGAAGCTTTCCTTCAGCTTGAGCTTTTCAATCTCGTCGAAATCGTAGTCGGTGTGTATCATGGCAGTGCCAGATTTATTTGAATTGGAAGCTGCCGGAGCTTTCTTTGAAGAAGAAAAAGAAGCATCCACTGCTGCAATATCGTTTAAATTTGTGACTTTTGCCTTGTACCACGCTGTCAGAATCTTGTCGCAATATTCAAGCCTGTGCGAGTCGACGGCAATTACGGTCCTTTCACACGCTTCACCTATAACATCAAGCGGAAGCGCATACTCAGTATACCATTTCGTGACCATAGATGCTTCTGCATCGGTAGGATAACCGTTTCGCCCTAAAGCCTTTAATATAGTATAGACTTCTTTTGAATATTTGAAGCCTAACTTTTTGGCATCGTCCGGAGTTTGAACGCCCTTTTCAGCCCAGATAAGAGCCACCTTCTTAATATATGTAAAGTTCGATTTGCCGTGTTCGATGCAGTGCTGAAGCAGATAGTCAATAAGTTCGCAGGAAAAATTAAGGTCATAATGGATGAAATAAAGCGTCTCCATATCCGAACGTGTCAGAGGCGATTTGAGGTACATCTCGGCTATAAACGTAATCTGAGAAGTTTCGGGATTTGATTTAAATTCCTTGATCTGGTCTCGCGTGTATGTCGGTTTTGCAGGTACGGGGGCAGATTCCTTGACGGTATCCTTGATTGCGAAAGAAGATTCCTCATCCGATACGATTTTAAGCGGAACGATCGGAGCGAGAGGTCTTGACACACTGACAGCCTCAGAAGGGGCAATAAATCTGATGCCGGTCAAAACCTTGGCATCATTGTACTCCAAAGAAATAACGCCCATACTTTCCCAATGCTTTAATGCTCTGCATATGTCTTTTTCGGTATGGTTGAATTTGTCGGCCATATCGGAGATGCCTGTGGGAAGCTTTGCCTCCATCATGCGCACCAGATATAAATAGACTTTAATCTGTGCATCATTGGCATCAATCATGTATTTATCAATAAAAAGATTCGAAACGGCAGTAGTGCCAAGAGAATCATCTTTGTATACGGTAATTTGACTCATATAAACCCACCCACAACCTATCTTAATTTGCGTTGTTATTGTAGCAAAGAGCTACGAAAATTCAAATGTGAAAATTGCCGAAAACCAAGGAGGTGTAAGCACGGGCTATGATTTGGGGAGAATGTGGATTTTGTGGATAATTTTACAAAAAACCAACTCTCAGTGGAAAAACAAAGAAAAATTAATCCACAATTTTTGCCTTTTTTGAGAGGCCTGAAAATTGTGGATTAGTGGATAAATTATTTTGAAACTATGTCGTCTGCGATTTTTACAATGTCTCCGGCGCCCATAGTTATCAACAAGTCATTTTTTACACAGTTCTTGATAAGAAAATTTTTAATCTCGGAAAAATCTTTGATGTAGTATACGTCAATGCCTTTCTTTTTCATCTCATCGAAAAGCGTAAGCGCGTTCACCCCATATTCGTCCTTTTCTCTTGCAGCATACACATCGGTAATGATGACCTTGTCGGCAAGGCTTAGACTGTCAACAAACTGATGCAGGAAGGCTTTTGTACGTGTGTAGGTATGCGGTTGGAAAACACACCAAAGCTTATTGTGTTTAAGGTTTCTTGCGGCCTTGAGCGTTGCCTTTATCTCCGTTGGATGATGCGCATAATCGTCAATAACCGTTACTCCGTTAAAGGTACCCTTGTACTCGAAACGTCTCTTTGAACCGCCACAGTTTAACAGGGCGGAAGAGATAACCTCACTTGAAACACCGACGCATCTTACGGCTGCAATGGCTGCCAATGCATTTGAAACATTATGCATTCCGGTGAGCTTCAAGGTGACGGGAATGCGTGTTTTTGTTTCTTTTTCCACACAGGTAAATGAGGGGTGCCCCTCATCATCAAAGGTAATATCCTTGGCATAATAGTCGAAGCTGTCGCTTAAACCATAGGTTACGAAAGGACATTTGAGGTCGGAAGTGATTTCGCCGACATTTTGAATTTCGCCGTTTATTACAAGGAAACCGTCCGAAGGAAGCAAAAGCGCAAATTTGCGGAAGGAGTTCCTGATATCGGAAATGTCCTTAAAAAAGTCCAGGTGGTCTTCTTCTATATTGAGGATAATGCTGATTTTGGGAAAGAAACTTAAGAAACTGTTGGTATATTCACAGGCTTCAAATACGAAATAATCCTTGGTACCGACATGAATTGCGGAGTTAAGGGACTTTACGACCCCTCCTACGGAAATCGTGGGGTTTAAATCCGCACTCAGTAAAATCTCTGACACCATGGTTGTAGTTGTTGTTTTTCCATGGGTACCGCTTACGGCAATCGGAATATTGTAATTCTTCATAAGCTTGCCTAAAAACTCGGCGCGGGACATGTGGGGAATGTCCAAAGAAATCATTTTGACATATTCCGGGTTGTCCTTGTGAATAGCGGCTGTATAAACAACGAGATCGACATCGTTCGTGATATGCGAAACGGACTGGTCATAATAGACGGTTGCACCCTTGCTCTCAAGGTCTTTGGTAAGGTCGCTTTCTTTGGCGTCGGAACCGGAAATCCTGTAACCTTCTTTTAACAAAATACCGGCGAGACCGCTCATACTGATTCCGCCTATGCCTATAAAATAAACATGCATGGGCTTATTAAAATCTATATTCATAAAAATCTCCGATCGTGGGCTTCTACATGATTATAACATTGAAAAATTAAAACGCAATCAACCTCGTAATGATTGATAAAAAAGGAAACATAGGGTAAAATTGATATATCAAAAAAGTACCCGAGGAGGCATCAATGATCAAAAAAGAGATGATTGCCATGCTTTTAGCCGGCGGCCAGGGGAGCCGCTTGGGGGTTCTTACGGCTAAGATGGCAAAGCCAGCTGTTTCTTTTGGCGGCAAGTATCGTATTATCGACTTTCCCCTTTCTAATTGTATTAATTCGGGCATTGACACAGTAGGTGTTCTGACCCAGTATCAGCCGTTGCGTCTTAATACACATATTGGTATCGGAATTCCGTGGGATCTTGACCGAAATATCGGCGGAGTGACCGTTCTTCCACCTTATGAGAAGAGCGAGAACAGTGAGTGGTACACGGGCACCGCAAATGCAATTTATCAGAATCTTGATTATATGGAGACCTACAATCCCGATTATGTACTCATTCTTTCGGGCGACCATATCTACAAGATGGATTATGAGGTAATGTTGGATTATCACAAGTCGCACAACGCCGACGTAACGATTGCCGTTATGCCTGTTCCCATTGAAGAGGCAAAACGTTTCGGAATTATGGTAACCGACGATAAAGGACAGATCACCGAGTTTGAAGAAAAACCCGAGCATCCGCACAGCAATCTTGCGTCGATGGGTATTTACATCTTCAATTTCAAAACACTTAAGGACGCTCTGATTAAGCTTGCCGACAAGCCAGGACTTGATTTCGGAAAGCATGTCATTCCTTATTGTAAGGATCAGGGCTCGCCACTTTTTGCGTATGAGTTTGACGGATACTGGAAGGACGTAGGAACTCTTGAATCATATTGGAGTGCCAACATGGAGCTCATCGATTTGGTTCCCGAGTTCAACCTTTACGAAGAATATTGGAAGATTTACACCAAGAGCGAAACCCTTCCTCCACATTATCTTTCTAAGGATTCCGTACTCGAAAGAAGCATCGTGGGCGAGGGAAGCGAAATCTACGGCAAGGTTTACAATTCCGTAATCGGCCGAAACGTAACCATCGGAAAGGACGCCGTTGTAAGAGATTCGATCATCATGAATGATGTCATAATCGGGGACGGTACGGAATGCAGTAAGACGATTGTTGCCGAAGGTACCGTTATAGGCTCTAAAGTAATCATCGGAGAAGGCGAAGAACGCGATAATGACACAAATTCGAAGATTTACAATTCGGGTCTTGTAACGATAGGCGAGAAGACCACAATACCCGATGGCGTTCATATCGGAAAGAACTCCGTCGTATTCGGAAAAACAGAGACAGAGGATTATCCGGATATGGTATTGACAAGCGGATCGACACTTATAAAGGCAGGTGACGAGTCATGAGAGCAATAGGTATAGTTTTGGCAGGTGGTTCAAGCCATCGCATGAAGGAACTTGTTAATAAGAGAGCTGTCGCTGCAATGCCGATAGCAGGCAGCTACAGAAGTATCGACTTTGTACTCAGCAACATGACCAACTCCCACATAAAGAAAGTCGGTGTTTGCACGCAGTACAATGCACGCAGCTTAAACGAGCACTTAAGCTCTTCAAAATGGTGGGACTTCGGTCGTAAACAGGGCGGACTTTACATATTTACGCCTACTGTAACCGCAGAGAACAATTATTGGTACAGAGGCACCGCTGACGCCATTTATCAGAATCTGTCTTTCTTGAAGACCAGTCATGAGCCTTATGTGGTAATTGCCTCGGCTGATTGCGTATACAAGCTCGATTACAACAAGGTACTTGAGTATCACATTGACAAAAAAGCCGATATTACTGTGGTATGCAGGGATGCAGACGACTTAAAGTGCGTAGAGCGTTTCGGAACGGTTAAGATGAACGAAGAATACCGCATCGAAGACTTTGAAGAGAAGCCGGTTGAAGCAAAGTCCTCCACCATTTCCTGCGGCATCTATGTAATAAGAAGACGTGCACTTATCGAAATGATTGAAAAGTGCGCATCCGAGGACAGATATGACTTTGTACGCGATGTGCTGATCCGCTTCAAGGACATCAAGAAGATTTACGGTTACAAGATCAAAGACTATTGGAGAAACATTGCAAGCGTTGAAGATTATTTCAATACGAATATGGATTTTTTAAAGCCTGAGATTCGCAATTATTTCTTCAAGCAGTATCCGGATGTTTATTCAAAGGTTGATGATTTGCCTCCGGCAAAGTATAATGTTGGAGCAGTCGTGCATAACAGCCTTGTTTCAAGTGGAACCATCGTAAACGGACAGATTGACGATTCTGTTATCTTCAAGGGAACTTACATCGGAGATAACTGCGTCATCAAGAATTCCATTATTCTGAATGATGTTTACATCGGCAACAATACGCACATAGAGAACTGCATCGTGGAAAGTCATACGACCATTCGCGAAGGTTCTTCATATGTAAACGAGGAGGGAATCCGAATAGTAATAGAGGAGAATACGCGTTTCATCATGTAAGGAGCAATATGAAGATATCGGACATTAGGGTTAGAAGGGTTAAGGCAGACGGGAAGATTAAGGGGATTGCGTCTTTCGTCATTGATGATGTGTTTGCCGTTCATGAGGTGAGGATTATCGAAGGCGAAAAGGGCTTTTTTGTAGCAATGCCCAGTAAGAAGGATTATGAAGGTGAGTACAGGGACATCTGCCATCCTCTCACAAAGGAAGTGCGTGATGAGCTTTCAACTAAACTCATCGAGGCATTCAATCAGGTTGCTGATTAAGGATATAAAGTCAAAAAGGATGTGCTTGGCGCATCCTTTTTTGCCATGTAGGAAATATTTATGATTATTATCGCAGGACTCGGAAATCCCGGGAAAGAATATGAAAACACCAGGCATAATGCCGGTTTTATGACAATCGATAAGCTTGCAGAAAGCTACGGAATCGACATGTCTGAGAAAAAACACAAGGCTTTGATAGGTAAGGGAGTCATAGAGGGACACAAGGTCATTCTTGCAAAGCCGCAGACCTTTATGAACAGTAGTGGTGAAAGCTTAAGAGAGCTTACTGATTATTACAAACCTGACATTACGACAGAGGTGATAGTCATTTATGACGATATCACTTTGGATGTCGGTTCAATCAGGGTCAGAAAGCATGGCTCCGCGGGCGGTCACAATGGAATGAAGAGCATAATCACACACCTTGGAACGGAAGAATTTGCGCGTATACGTGTCGGAATCGGAGAAAAGCCTCCGAGAATGGACTTAGTCGACTGGGTGCTTGGGCACTTTTCAAAAGAGGATAAAGAAACCCTTGAGGGAGCCATGAAAGATGCATGTGATGCATCACTTATGCTTTTAGATAAAGAAACCGACGAGGCAATGAACAAATATAATCGCAAGGTTGACAGGAACTGACAATGAACGTACTGACAGGTCCCGTAAGAGGACTTCCGAGTTTTAAAGAAGCTTATGACGCAATATCGGGATGCAAAAGCGTTTTGATAACGGGTTGTGTGGACTCGCAGAAATGGAATGTGGCTGCAGCCGTAACGGAAGACGTTAAAAACAGAATAATTGTCACATACAGTGATATTCGCGTCAGGGAAATTTACGAAGACATTCGTATGTACGACAAAAACGCAAGGGTATATCCTGCCAAGGACGCGATTTTTTATCAGGCCGATGTTCACGGAAACAAACTGACGAGAGAACGAATCGCCTGCTTGAAGCGCATATTTATGGGACTTCCATGCACATTTATCACGACCTTCGGCGGACTTATGAATGCCGGGGCCGACATAGACAGGCTTAAAAGGAGCATTGTCAAGCTCTCTGTCGGAAGCGTAATCGATGAGTCAAATCTTGTAAGGAAGCTTCTGACCTTAGGCTATGAAAAAACCTATCAGGTCGAAACGGGAGGCCAGTTTTCCGTACGCGGCGGCATAATAGACATCTTTGATTTTACCGAAGAAAATCCTTTTCGAATCGAGCTTTGGGGTGATGAGGTTTCCTCACTTCGAAGCTTCGACGTGCTTTCCCAACGTTCGATAGAAAGGTTAGAAAGCGTTACAATATATCCGGCAACGGAGCTTCCTCTGACGGAGGACGATCTCGTTGGCGGACTTGTTTTGATGGAAGAGGATGCAAAAAAACTCACCGATTCCTTTATCAAGGACGGAAAAACCGAGGAAGCCCACAGGCTTAATCTCTACATGAGAGAGATAAGGGAGCAGATTACCGAGCTTCCCTGGACCTTCAATGCAGATAGCTTTATCAGGTACTTCCTAAAGGACGGCCTGTCGCTTTGCGATTATTTCAAGGATGTTTGCTTTATCCTTGACGAGCCGGCGAGGCTTAAGGAGCATGCCGAGGCTTTGGAGCTTGAGTTTAGAGAAAGCATGAAGGCACGCCTTGAAAAAGGCTACATCCTCCCGAAACAGGCAGATATACTTTTGACAAAGGAGCGGGTGCTTGCCGGTATTTTAAAGCACGGCGTTTTGCTTCTTTCTACCATGCCGCAAAAAGAAACCCTTATTAAGCCCGACTTTAAATTTAACGTGAATGCAAGGAGCATTCCTTCATATAACAACAGTTTCTCTGAATTGATAAGAGCCTTAAACGGATACAAAAAGAAAGGCTTTAAGGTGCTGATACTTTCAGGCTCCCACACAAGGGCAAAGCGCCTTGCAGAGGACATCACGGGCGAAGGCGTCAATGCTTTTTATTCGGAAGACAGGAGCCATGCCCTTCAAAACGGCGAAATAATGACCATGTACGGTCGCGTCCTTAAGGGCTTTGAGTACCAGGATCTTAGATATGCGGTTATTTCCGAAGGCGATATATTCGGAAACCGCATGAAAAAGAAAAAGAAAAAATACGAATCCAAGGGAACTGGCATTACCGACTTTAATGACCTTTCAATCGGCGATTACGTGGTGCATGAAAGCTTCGGAATCGGTGTGTATAAGGGTATTGAAAAGGTAGAGGTCGACAGGATAGTAAAGGATTATATAAAGGTGGAGTACAGGGACGGAGGCGTTCTTTATGTGCCCGCAACATCGCTTAATGCAATTATGAAATATGCATCAAGCGATGCCAAGAAGCCCAAAATAAACAAACTCGGCACCAAGGAATGGGCAAAGACCACTACGGGAGTCAAGACCGCGGTAAATGAGGTCGCGGAGGAACTCGTGAAGCTCTATGCTGACAGGCAGGAAAGTGCGGGCTTTACGTTTAGCAAGGATACACTCTGGCAGCAGGAATTCGAAGAACTCTTTCCTTATGAAGAAACTGACGATCAGCTTAAGGCCATAGAGGATACAAAGGCCGATATGGAAAGCTCAAAGACCATGGACAGACTTGTTTGCGGTGACGTCGGCTTCGGAAAGACCGAAATTGCCATCCGCGCGGCCTTTAAAGCGGTTCAGGATGGAAAACAGGTTGTTTTTTTAGTACCGACCACGATTTTGGCGGAGCAGCACTACAATACTTTTACGGAACGTATGAAGGATTTCCCTGTGCGCGTTGAATTACTCAGTCGTTTCGTACCGGCAAAGAAACAGAGAGAAGTCATAAAGGACGTAAAGAGCGGTCTTGTGGACATCCTGATAGGCACTCACAGACTGCTTTCAAAGGATATAGAGTACAAGGATTTGGGACTTCTCGTAATAGACGAGGAGCAGCGCTTCGGAGTATCACATAAAGAAAAGATCAAGCAGATAAAGGAAAATGTCGACGTGCTGACGCTTACTGCCACACCTATACCGAGAACCCTGCATATGAGTCTTGTGGGTATTAGGGACATGAGCCTTTTGGAGGAGGCACCAAATGACAGACTTCCGATTCAGACCTATGTAATGGAATACAATGATGAAATGGTGCGCGAGGCGATTACGCGCGAGCTTTCAAGGGGTGGTCAGGTTTACTACGTCTACAATCGAGTAAGCAATATTGCGGATATTGCGGGAAAGCTTCAAGCCATGCTCCCTGAGGCAAATGTTGCGTTTGCACACGGCCAGATGAAGGAAGCGGAACTTGAAAGAATCATGTATGACTTCATAAAGGGTGATATTGACGTCTTGGTTTCGACGACCATTATCGAAACGGGAATCGATATTCCGAATGTAAATACAATAATAATTCATGATTCCGACAAACTCGGGCTATCACAGTTATATCAGTTAAGAGGACGTGTTGGGCGCTCAAATAGAAATGCCTATGCTTTCCTCATGTACAAGCGTGATAAGGTACTCGAGGAGGTCGCCGAAAAGAGGCTTCAGACGATAAGGGATTTCACTGACCTGGGAAGCGGATACAAAATTGCGATGCGTGATCTTGAGATAAGAGGAGCGGGAAACATTTTGGGCATGAGTCAGCACGGACATATGGCAGCAGTCGGCTATGAGCTTTATTGCAAGCTTTTAAATGCTGCAGTCCTTAAAAAGAAGGGCGAAGAGGTGTCAGAAGACTTTCTGACAACAGTCGATCTTGACGTGGATGCCTTTATTCCGGGCGAATACATCCTTAATGAGGTTCAGAAGCTTGATACATATAAGAGAATTGCAACGATAGAGACTAAGGATGAACAGGAGGAGATGCGTGCAGAGCTAAAGGACCGCTTCGGAAGCATTCCGGAGGCGTGTGAGAATCTGCTCATCATCGCAGAGCTTAAGGCGCGTGCTCACAGGCTCGGAATTACCGAGATTAAAGGCAAGAACGGAGAAATCAGATTTATCTTTAAAAAGGACGCAAATATCAATACAGCAAGAATCGGAGGTCTGCTTTCAAAGTATGCAAAAAATCTTAAGCTTACGACAAAGGGCGACCCTGTTTTCACGTACACATATTATCCTTACGGAGAAATAAAAAAGAATGAAACTGAGCTTCTTAACAATGCAAGCCTTATGGTAGACGATATGATTTCAATACTTCTTTAACGATAAACTGTACCGTTGGATATAATCGGTTAATTCTTAAAGAGTATGATTTTCTCTTAGCAATAAAGTGTTGAATCGGCACACAATAATTGTTAAAATAATTGTAAATGTGTGAGCAAAAATCACAGGATGAGTGATGTAAGACTTTATTTTTTCGCTCAATGGGTGCAGCAACTGATGAGGTAACTTAAAGATGAAGAGAGAAGAGCTTAATATGATATTAAAAAACGTTGCTCTTCTTGGTCAGCTCGGACTTTCAATTATCATGCCGATGCTTATTACAGTGGGAATTTGTTATTTTCTGACCATGAAAGTGGGTATCGGCTTGTGGGTTTACATACCGGGTTTCATACTCGGAATCGGAAGCTCTGTTACGACGGCTATAAAGTTTTATAAATCCGTCGTTTCCAAAGAACAAAAAGAAGATAAAAAAACAAGGGTGTCTTTTAACAGACATATATAGGATGGAACATGAGTAAGGTTCAGACAGCAGTAAAGAAAGAAACAGGTCATGTAGCTCTTTATACAGGGTTAGGCACGGTCGTTATGTGGATAGTCATACTCATATTAAACAAAGCAGTTAGCGAGAAGATCCCCTTTGACGCAACGGTTTTTGTCGGAGGAATCGGCGGAACAATCGTCGCTGTATTGAATTTCTTTTTAATGGGCCTTACCGTTCAGAAGGTAGCTTCCGAGGAAGACGATTCAAGAGCAAAGAATCAGCTGAAGCTCAGCTATATGCGACGCAGTCTTATACAGATTGCATGGATAGTAATTTCGATTGTGGCAGGCTTTATTTACTGGCCTGCGGGTATTTTGCCTTTAATTTTTCCCAGTGCGGGAATTAAAATAAAAGGAATCTTTGATCAAATAAAATATAACAGACAGGAGGTGGAGCGAAAGCAAGATGGAAATTAGCATCGTAGGCCCTAAGATATATTACGAGGTCCCGATCGATGTCCCGTTTTTCGGAAGGTTTCAAATTACCGAAACGTTGATTGTAAGCTGGATAGTCATGGCACTTATAACCGGACTTTGCATCTTCCTTACGAGAAACTTGAAAGTTGAAAACATTTCCAAAAGACAGGCTATTGCCGAGATGCTCGTGGAAACTGCCGATAAGTTCGTAATCGGCAACATGGGCGAAAAATTTGCATACTTTGTCCCCTTTGTGGCGGCATTGTTTGCAACCAGTGTGGTTTCAAACCTTATCAGTTTGATAGGCTTGAGAAGTCCCACTGCCGATTTGAATACGGAAGCTGCCTGGGCCGTGGTTGTATTCACAATCATTACCTACCAGAAGATTAAGGCAAGCGGCTTCTTGGGTTACTTAAAGGGCTTTACTACCCCTATTCCGGTAATGACTCCCTTTAATATTCTTTCAGAGCTTGCAACACCTATCAGTATGGCGTGCCGTCACTTCGGAAACATATTGTCGGGCGTTGTAATAAGCGGACTGATTTATGCATCACTCGCTTTAGCAAGCTCAAAACTGCTCGGGCTTATACCCGGTATTGTCGGTGCGGTTTTATCGAATGTACCGATTCTCAGCGTAGGTGTACCCGCTATCTTGGGCGTATACTTCGACTGGTTCTCCGGTATTATGCAGGCATATATATTCTGTATGCTGACTACAATGTATATCGCAAATGCCGCAGAAGGTTAACAACTGAATAATATTTTTATTTTTCAATTCTTAGGAGGAATTTAATATGGATTACACAGTACTCGCAAAAGGTATTGCACTCGCAGGATGCGCAATTGGTGCAGGTCTTGCACTTATTGCAGGTATCGGCCCTGGTATCGGTGAAGGTAACGCAGTTTCCAAAGCACTTGAAGCTATCGGACGTCAGCCTGAATGCAAGGGCGATGTAACATCAACAATGCTTCTTGGTTGTGCTATCGCAGAGACCACAGGTATTTACGGTTTCGTAACCGGTCTGCTTCTTATCTTCGTAGCTCCCGGCTCATTCATGAAGCTTTTAGGCTAATTCAAATCAGTCAAGGAGGTTATGAAGCTTGGAAACTCAAGAATTGGTAACACTGATTCCATGGACCTTCATAGCGCAGATATGCAACCTGTTTATTCAGATTTTGCTCATTAAAAAGTTTCTTTTTAAACCGATTCGAAACATCATTGCAAAAAGAAAAGAACTTGCGGATGCCGAGATAAAGGATGCCACAAAGGCCAAAGAAGAAGCTGAAGCCGTAAAGGCAGAGTATGAACAGAATATGAAGGAAGCAAAAGACAAGGCTTCCGAAATTCTCACATCTGCTCAGAAGACTGCAAGCGCACAAAGCGAAGAAATCATCAGAAACGCTGAGGAGCAGGCAGTTATGATTAAGGCAAAGGCCGAGAAGGACATCAGCTTAGAGAAACGTAAGGCCGTTAATGAGATTAAGGATGAAATCGGCGGCATGGCTATGGAAATTGCCGGCAAGGTAATTGAGCGTGAAATAAGCGCGGAAGACCATGAGAAACTGATAGACGAATTTATCGCAAATGTAGGAGAAGAGTCATGACGGAATATGCCAGAGTATATGGCGGGAGTCTGTATGACTTGGCTTTAGAAGAAAACCTTACAGACGCCATTTTGGAACAGATGAAGGAAGTAAAAGAGATTTTCAGGGCCAATCCCGATTATCTTAAATTGCTTTCCGAGCCTTCAATAAAGAAAACAGAGCGTACCGATCTGATAGAAAAGGCATTTGGCGCCGAGACGGAAAAGTATTTGGTAAATTTTCTTAAAATTCTGTGTGAAAGAAATCTGCTTAAGGAATACGAAGGCATGGTTTCGGAATTTACAAGAAGATATAATGCCGATCACGGTATAGTCGAAGCTGTGGCTACAAGTGCCATAGAGCTTACCGACAGTCAGAAGGCGGCATTGAAGGCAAAGCTTGAAAAGGTGAGCGGCAAGACCGTATCACTTGTTACAAAGGTGAATCCTGCTTTGGTCGCAGGATTGAAGGTGGAGCTTGAAGGAGTAGAGCTTGACGGATCCGTAAGCGGAAGGTTAGGCGATATTTCCAAGAAGCTTTCAGAAACAAAAATATAAGGATGGAATGGAAATATGCAATTAAAACCCGAAGAGATATCCAAGGTCATCCGCAGCCAGATTAAATATTATGAAAATACCATAAAGGAAAGTGAGACGGGTACAATTTTGAACGTCGGCGACGGTATTGCCAGAGCAAGCGGTCTTATAAATTGTATGGCAGGTGAGCTTCTTGAATTTGAGGACGGAAGCTTCGGCATGGCTCAGAACCTTGAAGAGAACAGCGTTTCCATAGTATTGTTCGGTTCCGACGAGAACATTGGCGAAGGTCAGACCGTTAAGCGTACCGGTAAGGTTGTTTC
>CAVCUM010000012.1:0-48335 GCA_963605385.1 Lachnospiraceae bacterium | reverse complement strand
GTCTCATAATGGTTTATGATGTAGGTGCTTTTGAAGGCTGGATAATGGACTGTGTAAGAAATAATCAGTTAATGAAGCTTTTATATCAGTACAATTACATGTATTCAATAATCGCAAACTTCAGTACAACGCTTGCTTCCTATGACATCTGGAGCAAATTAGGTATGTAAAATACGGAGGTGCTATGAGATATCCTGATTTTTTAAAACCGAATGGAAGGATAGGCTATATAGCACCTTCTTTTGGCTGCGCGACAGAACCATATACTTCAAGATTTAATTCTGCCAAAAGAAAATTTGAAGAAATGGGATATATAAATGTAGAAGGTCCCAATGTGCATCTGGCTATAGGCATCGGCAAAAGCAACACGCCGGAAAAGTGCGGCGCTGAAATAAATGATTTTTTTATAAAGGATAAAAGCGATGTGATAATAAGCGCAGGTGGTGGGGAAACCATGTGCGAAGATTTACCCTATGTTGACTTTGATAAAATCAGCAAGGCTAAGCCCAAGTGGTATCTTGGGTATTCAGACAATACAAATTTAACTTTTCTTTTGCCGACTCTTACTGACACCGCTGCCATATACGGCCCTTGTGTGTCGGATTTTGGAATGAATCCCTGGCATAAATCTATTGAAGATGCATTTTCATTATTAAAGGGTGAAAAGCTTACATTTTCAAATTATGACGGTTGGGAAAAGGGGTGGCCGGACAGAGAAGTTGAGCCTACGGCACCCTACAACATTACACAAGAATATAAGCAGACTATTTACGGTGGGTCTTTTGCTGAATTTGAGGGGCGATTAATCGGAGGCTGTCTTGACTGTCTTATTAATATAGTAGGAACTAAATTTGATAAGGTGGAAGAATTCCTTGAAAAATACAGGGAGGATGGCTTTATCTGGTTTATTGAAAGCTGTGATTTAAACGTAATGTCTGTTCGTCGCGGTTTATGGCAGTTAGAACAGTCCGGATGGTTTAAATATTTAAAGGGCTTTATAATAGGAAGACCCTTATGCTATGAAGAAAATTATGATGGCTTTACGGTTCACGAGGCAGTTACCGGAATCTTAGGTAAATATAATGTCCCTATTGTAATGGATGTTGATTTAGGTCATTTATCTCCCATGATACCGATAATTTCAGGGGCTGTTGCAAGGGTTAAAGCGCATGCTAACACCTTTGAAATCATGACTATGCTTAAATAAGCTTTTATGAAATGAAATATTAATGAAAACATGAAAAAAATTTCAGCACATTTCTTTTTATAATCTCTTGACGATGGTGTTTATTTTCGGTAAAATAACGGCAATCAAAGGGAGTAACCGCCATCGAAGGATGGATTTTTGGCGACATCTCGGCGAAAGCCCGCCAAAGGTTTAAATGGTAAGACTTTTATTACATTTTTGATATGTAATAAGGGTCTTAATTTTTTTACCAGGGTTTAAAGGATCGCGAGAGTGCACAGTACAGAGCAATCCGGCATCATCCAAGGGTTGAAAAGTCGAAGCCCTTTGAATTTGACAAAAACTTTCCAATTTAGGAGGAAGAAACATGGAATTTCTAATTGACGGCCTCATGGCCATCACCTGGAAACAGTGCGTAATGTACGCAGTCGGACTCTTACTCATCTATCTGGCCATAAAAAAAGAGTACGAGCCCTCGCTCCTGTTGCCTATGGGCTTCGGAGCAATCCTTGTAAACATCCCCGCTTCAAGTGCAATTAACCAGTACCTTGAAGGAGTCGGAGAAACGCAAGGTATTATCGAATGGCTTTTCAACATCGGAATTGATGCATCGGAAGCTCTTCCGATACTGTTGTTTATCGGTATCGGTGCAATGATTGACTTCGGTCCGCTTCTTTCAAAGCCGGTATTGTTTCTCTACGGAGCGGCTGCGCAGTTTGGTATCTTCGCCGCTTTAATCTTTGCAACACTGCTCGGCTTCGATCTTAAGGATGCGGCAAGCGTTGCCATTATCGGTGCCGCAGACGGTCCCACATCAATTTTGGTTTCTCAGATCTTACATTCAAACTACATAGGTGCAATTGCCGTTGCAGCATATTCCTACATGGCTTTGGTTCCCATCATTCAGCCTGCTGCCATCAAGCTTGTCACCACAAAGAAAGAAAGATGCATGACCATGAAATATGAAGCCAGCTCGGTTTCAAAGAGAGTCAGAATCGCTTTCCCCATTATCGTAACGTTTGTAGTAGGCCTGATAGCTCCCACATCTGCTTCTCTTGTCGGATTCTTAATGTTTGGTAACCTCATAAGAGAATGCGGAGTGCTCGGAACAATGTCAGAAACCGCTCAGAACACACTTTCAAACCTTATAACACTGTTCCTCGGCATCACAATCGCCTTCAGTATGCAGGCTGAAAGCTTTGTACGTATAGATACTCTTCTCATCATGGCAATCGGACTTTTTGCCTTTGTATTCGATACAATCGGCGGTGTTCTCTTTGCAAAGTTCTTAAACCTCTTCATGAAGGAAAAAGTAAACCCCATGGTCGGAGCAGCCGGCATTTCGGCATTCCCCATGTCCTCGAGAGTTGTTCAAAAGATGGCTTTAAAGGAGAATCCTTCAAACATACTGATAATGCACGCCGCAGGTGCAAATGTTTCCGGACAGATTGCTTCCGCAATTGCCGGCGGCCTGATTATCACGCTTGTTTCTTCATATCTGTAAAAGGTACTTTTACTTAGGAGGTTAATATGACTGCAAAATTATTGGTTGCACTTAAGATAGCAGGCTTAGGCCTGGTCGGTATTTTCGTATCGATTATCATCATAATGATCGTTACTGCCTTGATTTCAAAGATTCCTGAAAAATCAAAAGAAAAAGAGCAGTAAAAGAACAGGGGCTCCGCGTAAAAAGCGGGGCCTAATTTTTCTTCTAAACTATCCGTAAAAATTTTGCTAAAATTTTTTAAAAAAACTCTTGCAAAATAAATTTTACTGTGCTATATTCATTCTTGCGTTGTGAAACAGACGCGCCTTTAGCTCAGTTGGTAGAGCACCTGACTCTTAATCAGGGTGTCCAGGGTTCGAGCCCCTGAAGGCGCACGTGTAGTCGTAGACTTAGCTTAGTGCAGGTTTACGGCTCTTTTTTATTTTTCTGATTGCTACGCAATCAGAAAAATAAAAAAAGCAATGCATGCGCACTCGCGCGTGTGGAATATGTCGCAAGCGACCGCGCTCGGCGCCAGCGTTCCGCATGCGGAACGCATCTTTTTGTTTTTCCAGGGTCCCAAACTCAAAACTTCATCGCTTGCTAATATCCAATGCATGCGCACTCGCTAAAGCACACTCTCTTGTGCTATAATCCTCTCTATGATATTCGAATCCCATTCACATTACGACGACCCGGCCTTTGATGATGACAGAGAGGCCATTATTTCGTCATTAAAAGAACATAATATAGAAAAGATCATCGCCGTAGGCTCAGCCTTCAAGGATATTCCGAAGATTCTTGATATGTGTGCTAAGTATGATTTTCTTTATCCTGCACTTGGCGTACATCCGGAAAATGCGTTAGAGTTAACCAATGATGTAAAAAAGAAACTGGAAGCTTTCATTGAGACCTCTTCCCCCGTCGCAATAGGTGAAATCGGCCTTGACTACCATTACGACGAGCCATCAAAAGAAACTCAGAGGGACGCCTTTGTTTATCAGCTTAAGCTTGCCGACAAATACAATCTTCCCGTCATCATTCATTCCCGCGATGCAAGCGAAGAAACCTTTGAAATCTTGTCCGAAATGTCTCCGAAGAGAAAAGGCGTGATTCATTGTTTTTCTTCTTCCAAAGAAATGGCGCTTGAATATGTGAAGATGGGTTATATGATAGGCATAGGCGGCGTCGTTACCTTTAAAAACGGGCGTAAGCTTAAAGAAGTTGCCGCTGCCATTCCGCTTGAATCAATACTCATCGAAACGGATTGCCCCTACATGGCTCCAGTTCCGCACAGAGGAGAAAGAAATTCTTCTTTATACCTTCCCTTCGTAATCGAAGAGATTGCATCACTTCGCGGAATCTCGGTCGCAAAAGTTGAAGAAGCAACCTACGACAACGCATGCAGACTTTTTAATATAAAGGACTAATTATGGCAGATCTTGGAATACCTTCAAACACCCTGAAAATACTCGATAAATACGGCTTTTCCTTTCAAAAGAAATTCGGCCAGAATTTCCTAATCGATACTAATGTATTGGAAGGAATCGTTAAGGGAGCGGAAATTACTAAGGATGACTGCGTACTTGAAATCGGTCCGGGAATAGGTACGATGACACAGTATCTTTGTGAAAACGCCCGTTTTGTCATTGCAGTAGAAATTGACAAAAACCTGATTCCCATTCTTTCAGAGACTCTTAAAGACTACGACAACAAGACGGTCATCAACGAAGATGTACTTAAGCTCGATATTTCTGACCTTGCGATGGAATACAACGACGGAAAGCCGATAAAAGTAGTCGCAAACCTGCCTTACTACATCACAACTCCCATCATCATGGGCTTGTTTGAACATCACGTTCCGTTAGAGAGCATAACCGTAATGGTGCAAAAGGAAGTTGCCGAAAGGATGCAGGTAGGACCCGGCACAAAAGACTACGGTGCTCTTTCATTGGCTGTACAGTACTATTCCGTACCAAAGGTCATCTTAAATGTTTCAGCCTCGTGCTTTATCCCAAGGCCCAAGGTCGACAGCGCCGTCATAAAGCTTTCCTGTCATAAAGAACCGCCTGTGCATGTCAAAAATGAAACGCTAATGTTTGCGCTTATCCGTGCCGCCTTTAACCAGCGCAGAAAGACTCTGATAAACAGCCTGTCAAATGCGGGAATTGAAAATGTCACAAAAGACAGAGTTTCAAAAGCTCTTGAAGACTTAAATCTTTCACCCACAATCCGTGGTGAGGCGCTTACCCTTGAAGAGTTTGCTTCCCTTTCGGATCTTCTTTCATAAGCATTGACTTTTAAGAAAAATGCTACCATAATAGGACAAAAGAATTTTAACAATTTAACGTACTAAATCAAAGGAGGCTTTTACTATGGAAAAAGCAAATATTGATTGGTCAAATATAGGCTTTGGCTATATTCCTACCGACAAGCGATATGTGGCCGACTATAAAAACGGAGCATGGACGGAAGGCGGACTGGTGAGTGACTCAAATGTTGTTATCAGCGAATGCGCAGGCGTCCTCCAGTATGCTCAAACATGTTTTGAAGGATTAAAGGCATATACTACGGAAGACGGTAAAATCGTAACCTTTCGACCCGACTTAAATGCCGACAGAATGATAGATTCCTGCAAGCGCCTTGAAATGCCCGTTTTCCCCAGGGAAAAATTCCTTGAGGCCGTTGATCTGGTGGTTTCAAGCAACGCAAAGTTCGTACCGCCTTACGGTTCGGGCGCAACCCTTTATATCAGACCATTTATGTTTGGTTCTTCTTCCGTAATCGGAGTAAAGCCTGCAGAGGAATATCAGTTCAGAATGTTCTGTACCCCCGTCGGTCCTTACTTTAAGGGCGGTGCAAAGCCCATCACCATAAGAGTCTGCGACTACGACCGTGCAGCTCCGCACGGAACAGGCCATATCAAAGCAGGTCTTAACTACGCGATGAGCCTTTACGCTATCATGGATGCACACAGACAGGGCTTTGACGAGAATATGTATCTTGATTCCGCAACCCGTACAAAGGTTGAAGAAACCGGCGGTGCAAACTTCATGTTCATTACAAAGGACGGCAAGTTTGTTACTCCCAAGTCAAGCACCATTCTTCCTTCGATTACACGCCGTTCATTAATGGTTGTTGCCAAGGACTATTTAGGTCTTGAGGTCGAAGAAAGAGAGGTATATTTCGATGAGGTAAAGGATATGGCAGAATGCGGTCTTTGCGGTACCGCAGCCGTTATTTCTCCTGTCGGAAAAATAAATGATCACGGCAAGGAAATTTGCTTCCCTTCGGGCATGGACGAAATGGGTCCCGTTACCAAGAAGCTTTATGACACCCTTACCGGCATCCAAATGGGACGCATCGAGGCTCCCAAGGGATGGATTCACGAAATCAAGGCTTACTAAGCATACAAGCAAAGGCTCCTTAGATCCGGGGCCTTTGTTGATTTGAACAGTCATTGACATTATATGCCAATCTATATATACTGACTTGTGTCCGCAGGGTACGTTCCTGCAGGATTAATATACGCTAGGGGAGCGCAAGCTGAGATTGAAACGCAAGTTTCTTGACCCTCATCACTTGAACCGGGTAATGCCGGCGTAAGGAAGCATGATAAGTCTTTTCTCACTCTCCCTCCGCAATTTAAGGAGGTTTTTTTATGCAAAAAAACAAAACACGTATGCTGGTCGAAGGTGCCGCCATGGTAGCCTTAGCCACAATCCTAAGCTTCATCAAGGTATTTCAATTACCCTGGGGCGGCTCAATCACACTTCTTTCCATGTTGCCGATTGTAATCTATTCAATCCGCTGGGGAGTAGGTCCGGGATTCATAGTTTCCTTTACCTATTCACTGGTTCAGCTCCTACAGGGCATCATCGGCGGACTCTTTGGATGGGGACTTACTCCCGGAATGCTCGTTGCCTGCATCTTCCTTGATTACATCCTTGCTTTCTCCGTACTCGGAATTGCGGGTATCTTCAGGAAAAAGAAAACCGCGGGCGCATTAATCGGTATTGTGATTGCCGTTGTGCTTCGTTTTATCGTACACCTTTCAAGCGGTGTAATCATCTGGCACAGTATCGGTGAGCTTTGGGAAGGTTTCTATACCGAAAATGAATTCCTCTACAGCTTTCTTTATAACGGAGCTTATATGCTCCCTGAGCTCATCATTACTGTTATCGGAGCCTTTGTACTGCTCTCTGTCCCATCCACAAAGAAGCTTTTGCTGAATACAGAAGCCAGTCTTAACAATTCCAATCCTATATAGTAAAAAAGGTCGTGGATACATTCCACGGCCTTTTTATGTCAATACTCACTCCGATTATTCTTCATACGGAACAACTGCTCCGTCATAGGTTTCATTGATAAAGTTCTTGATCTCGTCTGACTTTAATACTTCTACCAAAGCCTTGATACCCTCGTTATCTTCATTGCCTTCCTTTACCGCAATAATGTTAACATAAGTCTTTGCAGCCTCGGAATCCGTTGTTTCGTAAGCAAGCGAGTCCTTCGATACTGAGAAGCCCGCTGCAAGTGCATAGTTTCCGTTCAATACTACGTAAGCAACTTCATCCTTTACCCTTGCCACCTGCTCTGCCGCAAGCTCTTCAATCTTTAAATTGTAAGGGTTTTCCGAAATATCATTTACCGTTGCCGTTAAGCCTGCTCCGTCCTTTAAGCTTATTAATCCGTTAGCCTGAAGCAGTAAGAGTGCTCTTGCCTCATTTGTGGTGTCATTCGGTACGGCTATGGTATCACCTTCGGAAATGTCCGAAAGGCTTGACTTTGTACCCGGATAAATTCCGAAGGGCTCATAGTGAATTTTACCGACTTGAACAAGATGTGTTCCTTTTTCCTCATTGAAGCTGTCAAGATACGGCACATGCTGGAAGTAGTTTGCATCAAATTCGCCACTTTCAACCACTTCATTGGGCTGAACATAATCGTCAAATTCCGTTATCTTAAGCTCATATCCCTTTTCCTCCAAATAAGGCTTAGCAGCCTCTAAGATTTCTGCGTGCGGTGTTGCCGATGCGGCAATTGTAATAGGCGTCAAATTTGATTCTTCGCCTGCGTTTCCGCATCCCGCAAATAATCCTACGGTAAGTACTCCTATTAATGCTCCTGCTAAAAATTTCTTTTTCATTGTGTTGATCCTCCTTATTTTAATACTTTTCGTATTGTAAACCTATTTTCTATGGTCAAGTGCTCCTGCGAGCTTCATTCCCACACTTTGAAATATCTGTGACAAAATGATTAATAACACTACTGTCACAATCATTATGTCTGTCTGCCACCTTGTATATCCGTATCGGATGGCTATTGCTCCGAGTCCTCCACCTCCTACAGCTCCGGACATTGCAGAGTAACCAAGCACCGTTCCGAGGGCAATTGTTGCTCCTACCAAAAGGGATGTTCTTGCCTCTACCAGCATCACCTTAGTGACAATCTGAATCTTACTTGCTCCCATTGACCTTGCAGCCTCAACAACTCCCTTGTCAACCTCTTTAAGTGACGACTCAACCATTCGGCCTATATAAGGCGCCGCTGCCGCAACAAGCGGTACAATCGTTGCTGTTGAACCGTAGCTTTTTCCAACCACAAGCCTTGTAAAGGGAATCAGCAGGACCAAAAGTATAATGAACGGAATGCTCCTGACAATGTTTGCTATCGCATCCAAAATCCTATAAATTACTTTATTCGGACTGATCCCATCATGCGCGGTAACCGAAAGCAGGATTCCCATCGGAAGTCCTATCAAATAGGCAATAAACGTCGAAACAACCGTCATATATAACGTTTCCAATATTCCTTCGCCTAACATACTGATTACTTCACTGCTCCACATCGTCTGTCACCTCCTCAATCTCAAGCCCGTGATCCTTAAGGTACTGCTCCATGGCTTCTTTTGTTTCTTTTTCACCGGGAAGCCCTAAAAGCATTTCTCCCTTTGCAACTCCGCCTACATTCTTCGTATCCGCCCTTAAAATATTTACAGGCTTTTGAAATTTCAGGATCATGTTTGCTATTACGGGTTCAAATGCTGAATTTTCCGAAAAGACAATTCTTATCTTCGATACATCCGTCATCCTCTCCTTCAGATAACTTCTATCGTCCAGCGAATCCGTACCTCCCTCAGGGAGGTCCTTTAAAATAAGCTCACGTGCCGCTCTCGATTTAGGATGCGTAAAGATTTCCGAAACCAATCCGTTTTCAACAATTTCACCCTTCTCAATGATAGCCACATGGTCGCATATCTCTCTCACAACCGACATCTGATGAGTGATTATCACTATAGTGATATTGAGTTTGTCGTTGATGCCCTTTAAAAGCTTAAGTATTGAGGCTGTTGTCTGCGGATCGAGTGCACTTGTTGCTTCATCGCAAAGCAGAATCTTAGGATTCATCGCAAGTGCCCTTGCAATTGCAACTCTCTGCTTCTGGCCTCCCGAAAGGCTTGCCGGGTATGTCTTTTCTTTATCAGAAAGCCCGACTGTCTTCAGAAGCTCCCTTGCCTTTATGTATGCCTCCTTTTTACTGACGCCCCGGAGCTTTAGTGGAAAACAAACATTATCGATAACCGTCTTCTGCATTAACAGATTGAAATGCTGGAATATCATTCCTATATTGCTTCGTATCGACTCTATTTCTTTTTCCTTAAGGCTCCCCAATTCCTTACCTTCAATGGTTACTTCACCGGCGGTTGGTCTCTCAAGATAATTTAAACATCTTACGAAAGTGCTTTTCCCCGCGCCGGACATCCCAATTATTCCGTAAATACTTCCCTCTTCTATATTGAGGTTTATATTTTTAAGTGCCTCTACACGTCCTTCCTTGGTTTCAAAGGTTTTACAAAGGTTCTTTACGATTATGTCAGCCATGCTTTTTCCTTTCCTTGTAAATCAAAACCGCAGGTACCGATGTCCGATACCTGCGGTTTTAAACTCTTTTAAAATCTCAATACACCTGACATCACATTCGTTTTTTTAATTTTGAGCGCATTAAATAAACCGACATGCACACGCATGTTCCGACGTTCATCATACTGATTTGACGGTTTTTGGAATTTGTCATTTCGTTTCCTCCGCTTGGGTTGTTTCCCTTGCACATTGTCATTATAGCAAGGCGCATAAATAAGTGTTAATATGGCAATCCTTGAGCCCGTTATAGGCTCAACCTATAACCATTCCCTTGTATTTCTTCAATTCATCAATGTAAAGCTCCCCAATATGGCTGACCTTTGCTCCCTTTCTCTTTATGTATCCGATAGTCATTTTCTCGGTTTCTTTAAGCGGCACTGCTTTATAATCGGTTCCGTTTAAATCCTCGCAGATTATTCCGGAACATAGCGTATATCCGTTCAGTCCAATCATCAGATTGAGCATTGTGGCGCGATCATTTGCCTTAATCAAACGCATGTATTCATAGGTGCTCTTCATCTCCTCAGAGAGAAACAACGAATTGTTGCGCCCCTGGTCAAAAGACAGGCACGGATAGTCGTCAAGCTCCTTTAGGGAAATTACCTCTTTGCCTGCAAGCGGATGTCCCGACCACAGATAAACAAAGGTGTCGCATTTGAAAAGCTCGATAAACTCAAGCCCGTTTTCTTTAAACATTTTTTCAAGGACCTGTTTATTGAAATCGTTCTTATAAAGAACGCCTATCTCGCTCTTAAAATTGCGAACATTTTCTATAACGTCGAGAGTCGTCGTTTCATGAATTGCAAATTCATAATGCTCCATCCCCATCTTTCGCACCGTTTCCACAAAAGCCTTCACGGCAAAAGAATAATGCTGAGTGGAAACCCCGAACTTTTCCTTTTTATTTTTCTGAATGTACTTTGAATTTAGCAGCTCATACTGCTCTATTACCTGACGGGCATAGCCTAAAAATTCCTCGCCCTCAGGAGTTATCACAATTCCTCTGTTTGAGCGAAGAAAAATGTCGATCCCGACTTCACCTTCGAGCTCCTTTACGGTTTCCGAAAGGCTCGGTTGAGAAAGAAAAAGCTGCTTTGCCGCCTCATTCATGGATCCACAGTCTGCTATGGTTACCACATATCTTAATTGCTGAAGTGTCATAATAGCTCCTTTTTGGTTTAATAAAAAAGAGTTTCTATTGCGAAACTCTCGCAGCTAGCGTAGTCGCGTTAGCGACATATACAATTTACTGAAGCAGCGCATCGCTTACACGTTTACTATATATGGAATTTCAATGCAATTTTCCATATGGTGAAAAAAGACATCGGAACGAACTCCCGATGCCCTTTTAAAGTTACAAAATTTATGCGTTTTGTTCTTTTTCCCCCGTCTTGTCCGCAAGCTTTAAGAACAAAAAGCCGAATGCAAAGAAAACAGCCATGCAGGCAACCGCTATGTTTATTTTTCCGGTTGCAGCCTTGACTCCGGCGATTACGAGGGAGCCCAAACACGAAGCACCCTTTGCAAAAATATCATAGAGTCCGAAATATTCTCCGGTATTTTCAGCCGGAATAATCTTTGAATAGTAGGACCTCGAAAGTGACTGAATGGAGCCCTGGAAGCACCCTATGCCAAAGGCGAGTATCCCGAAGTGAAGAAGTGTTCTCAGGGTAAGCGCATAAATGCAAACCGCAAAATAGCCGCCTATGCAAATCAGGATAAGCGTTATGGTCCTGTATTTCTTTGAAAGCTTTGCAAAAACCATAGAGCCACCGAAGGCCACTACCTGCGTTGCAAGCAGGAATATTACCTGACCGACCGTATTCAGCTCTAAGTCTGTACCGATATTGATACAGTTGTCTATAATCGTTCCGACGCCGTCTATATAGAGAAAGAAAGCTATCAGGAACAGAAAGACTTTCTTGTCCTTTGTGGCAATCTTCTTAATAGTCTTGAAAATTCCGATAAAAGCTTCGGCAACTGCCTTCCCGGTTTTCTCTACGTAATTTACCTGCTTATAGTTCTTTATAAGAGGAATGGTTACCAAAAGCCACCAGATTGCCGTAACTCCGTATCCGATCATTCTTGATGCCAAATCCGGAATCAGGCCTGCCATATCGGGTCCGAGTACGTAAGCAATAAGAGCAATCAAAAAGGGAATGCAGGAACCCAAATATCCCCAGGCATAGCCGTAGGAAGAAACCTCGTCCATCCTGTCCTCGGTCGTTACGTCATTTAACATCGAATCATAAAAGACCAAAGATGCATTATAGAAAATTTTAGTGAATACAAAAATCACAAGAAACCAAATCCAGCTTGTGATAAAGCCGTTAAGAACGCAACCGATTACTCCCAGGGCAACGCAGGTGTTAAAGAATATCTTCTTCATATCCTTTCTGTCTGCAATTGCTCCGCAGAAAGGTCCGAGAAGTGCGATTATAATCGTGACTATCGAAATTGCGAGTGAAAAATAAACCGTTGCCTGATCACCGGAAATCTGACCCTTTGCCGTGTTCTTAAACCATATTGGTATCAAAGAACATGCAAGCATTGTATATGCCGAATTTCCGACATCATACAGAACCCAAGAAAATTCCTTTTTGGAAAGGCCTCTGAAGGCCTTTAGCCGGTTAAGCTTTTCAAATACCCTGCTCATTGTGTAATCCCCTTGTTTTTATTTATTGTCGCACTGGTGAGTAAAACGGTTTTTTATACATATGAAGCTTAGTTAAAATCAACGCACCAAACCCTTATAGCTTTAAACCTGTCTATAAACCCTTATGCATCCTAAAAGTCTTCCCCCAAGACCAAGGCTCCAATACCCACCTATTATAAAGGATTTCCGAAAATAAAAAAAGTCTCTTAAAAGCTTAGGTTGATAAAACGGAAGCATAATTGTAGAATGTTTTGGAAAGAAGGACGAAGTAAAAATGACAGCTTTATTAAACAATCATCTGCTTTTAAATGCTCTCATCAGCTGGGCAGTGGCACAGATATTAAAAACCATCATATATGCATTGGTAAATAAAAGAATAGACTTCAAACGTCTTATGGGGGACGGAGGAATGCCGAGCGGACATTCCGCAACGGTAACGGCTCTTGCTGTGACGGCGGCATTGGATTACGGATTTGATTCTCCGATATTTGCTGTAACTGCAGTGCTTGCGGTAATCGTAATGCATGATGCAATGGGAGTAAGGCGTGAGGCGGGAAAGCACGCAGAGCTTCTCAACGAGATAATCAAAATCATGGATGATAAGCTCGATGCCAAGGTCAAGATGAAGGTTTTCCTCGGACACACTCCGACTCAGGTTGTGATGGGTGCATTGCTTGGATTTATCGTATCTATGATACTTAGATAAAAAATTGTGTGCTTGAATAAGGGTTACATGTCGCCGAAGCGACCGTACCTGACGTCGAGAGTTTCGCAAGCGAACTCTTTTGTCCCTATATAGCAAATAATGCACTTCGTGCCATCAATACGCAGCTCAAGGTGAGGAAAATAACGCTTCGCATTCCGCACTTGCGCGTAAGTTAACGCAATCGCACACTTTTTTATATTTCTATTTTCTTCAATTCACAGTTTCCGGTCATTTCCTGCCAGAAATTTTCTTTTTCTATTCCCATTAAGTTGTCTATAAGGCTGCAGTTCATGGCGCCGTGCCCGACGATTAACACGGTCTTTCCTTCGCTTAGCAAGGGCATTAAAATCTCATCTATGAACTCTTTGGTACGCCCCATAAGCTCCTCGATGCTTTCGGCGCCTTTCGGAGCCGTATAGTTTAAAGGATCCTTGAAAAGAGGATATACAGGGCAATCAGGCTTTTCAAAGGTATTTTCAAATCCTTCGTAGGCGCCAAAGCACATTTCCATTAGGCGCTCATCTGTAAAAATAGGAACATTTCTTCCTTTAAGAAAAATTTCGGCGGTTTCGTATGCCCTCTTAAGCGGGGAGGAGTAGCAGATGTCAAAAGAAATTTCTTTTGACATTTCTCGTGCCGCTCTCGCCTGGGCACGACCCTCATCATTTAGCGGAATATCGGTGCGGCCCTGAAGCTTGTGAATCGCATTCCAATCGGTTTTTCCATGACGTATGATATATAACATGTGTTACCTCTACAAGAATTTATCAAGCTCGGTCTTGACCAAGGCATTTACCTTGAAGGAAGGATTTTTGATCAGGTTTCCGCGACTCATAACATAGTCAATTTTTGAAAGTGCGCGAAGATCTTCAAGCGGATTTTCACTCGTCACGATCAAATCAGCGCATTTCCCGGCCTCAATCGAACCTGTTATATCGTCTATGCCCGCTAGCTTTGCAGCCTGTTTTGTGGCAGTAAAAATAGCGAAGGCATTTGAAACACCCACATATTTGTGGAAGTAATAAAGCTCGCGCCAGAAATCGTATTGGGTAATCCAGGGGCATCCGACGTCATTTCCGAGCACGACCGGAATGTCGTGCGCCA
This sequence comes from Lachnospiraceae bacterium, assembly GCA_963605385.1. Classification (GTDB taxonomy): domain Bacteria; phylum Bacillota; class Clostridia; order Lachnospirales; family Lachnospiraceae; genus UBA1258. Next base: position 34,274 of record CAVCUM010000012.1, on the reverse strand, counting down.
AGGCTGCCTTTGAACAATTAATGATTCCCTCAAAAACAACATTTCCGTTAAATTGTTCCACCTCGCTTGCATTGGATATAGACCTGTCAAATAACGCATAAGGCAAGGCAGGAGATATCGTAGTACAAAGAAAAGCATTGTGCTCTTTGAAGAGTGCAATCATTTTATCATCCAAATTTGCACCATGCTCGATTGAATCAACTCCGTTCTCCAAGGCAACGCGTACGCCTTCCGGAGATTCCACGTGAGCCGCAACCTTATAGCCGAGCGCATGAGCTTTGTCGCATACTGCCTTCACCATTTCAGGGGCCATCTTAAGCTCACCGGGAACACCCTTTTCTTTCGCATCCATGACACCGCCGGTAATCATCAGTTTAATAAGGTCGACGCCCTGTTCCTTTGCTTTATCAACGTGAGCCAATGCATTGTTTATGTCCTTTGCGGCAATTGCCACCGAACCTGCCATGTGGCCGCCGGGTACGGATATCCCCTCGTTTGCGGCAAGGATTCTCGGACCGACTTTCTTTCCGGTCGCTATCTCATCTCGAAGCCTTGTATCGAAATCACGCAGTCCGCCTACGGTTCTAATGGTAGTAACACCGCTTAGAAGCTCAAGGCGCGCGAAATCGGAAACTATCTTGTAGCTTATTGCCCTGGAAAGACCGGTTGCCATCAGTATATTTACAAGTTTTTCATTGTCCCGTTGTTTTTTCTGCGGTTTTCCATTTCCTGCCAGATGAACGTGCATATTTATAAGACCGGGAAGCAGGTATTTCCCCTTTAAGTCGATGACTTCACAATCGGAAGGTATATTCCTTGCAGGATACAACCCAGCTATCCTTTCACCGTCGATGACAAGCGTATATCCTTCCTTTACGGTCATATCCTTACTTCCGTCAAGGATATTTGCATTAATAAAAGCATATTTCATGATGATGACCTCTTTAAAATCGATATGATACTATTCTACCATTCAAAAGTGAAAAAGAAAGGTTTTTCATATGGACAAGATAATTTTCGGGAGTATAATTGAACAAAAAATCAAAGAGGTCACAAGATGTTCAGAAAAATGAGAAGAATTAATCGCCAAATTTCGCTTGAGGATACGAAGGCTCTGCTTGAAAAAGAAAAAAGAGGTGTCCTTTCCGTCAACGGAGACGACGGATATCCTTTTACCTTTCCGATTAACTTTCTTTATGCAGAGGAGGAAGGAAAGATTTACTTCCACGGAGCAAAGGAAGGTCACAAGGTAGATTCTTTAGAGAAAAATGATAAGGTATGCTTTACGGTATACGGAAACGAACATTTCAAGGAAGGTGAATGGGCGCCGTATGTGCAGAGTGCAGTCGTATTCGGCCGCTGCCGGTTAATCGATGACAAAGAAATGAAAGTTGCAAAGATACGATTACTTGCCGAAAAGTACTATCCGAATAAAGAAGAAATAGAAACGGAAATGGTGTCTGTCGACAGAGCTTTACTTTATGAAATAACCATCGAGCACATGACAGGAAAACAGATAAAAGAAAGGTGAAGTAAAGGGAGTGAAGGCTCTTCCTTGATGCAATGCCTTTTAAATAATGGTACACTCATAACTGAATGTTGGGAGGAAATTTTCGTGAATAGTATGCGTTCAAGAAAAAACTTTGTAGTTACAATCAGGCAAACATTTACGTTGCAAATATCTTAGATAGAGTGAAATTAAACTAACCATGATCCTTTTTTATAATCCCGAAACTACCGGGCCGAGGGTAACGATCGTAAAGAAACAAAATACGTCTTAAGTATTGGATTCCTCCGAACAGGTTAATGAAATTCAACATCTACAATCAATTCTTCAACCGCAGGGTTAAACTCCCTTACTAAACTCGTTACCGCCCTCTCTGCAGCAACCTTTGCACTCTTAAAGTACTTGGAATTTTTCAAAAATTCTTTCTTTATCAGCAAATACCCTTCCTTAAGCTGCGCTCTTGCAAGATCCTCCCCAACTTCTATGCTTTCATTTCCTCCTTTGTTTTTGAATAACACTTTCTTGACATTACTATAATCAATCTTGCATTCAGAAAGTTCCGGATCTGGAAGTCTCACAAGTACATAGCAGCGCGCCTTGTCTACCACGAACTCTGCCTGCTGCAGATTGACTGTGAATACGCCCGAACCCGGCACCTCAAGTATGGCAGTAATTGCATCCTTGTCCGCCTCGGTCGTCACAAACTCAACATCACTTACCTTTAGAACCTCAAGCTTTGCAACCTCTCTGACGCTCTCTACATCCAAGGAGGCCATATTGCTTGTGTGATTTGCCTTTTCAGCCGAGTCAAATGCCTTTTGATAGAATTCCTCTCCAAGTCCCTCTATCCTTTTTGTTTTAGCCGTTTCATAAGCCGCCGCAGCATTATCAGATCCCGATGCTATGCCCTTTGCAACCATGCAAGTTCCAATAATAGCGATGATTACTGCAAACAGATAAATATACGTAGACTTCTTCTTTAGCAGAGATTTTATATCTATACTTTTTGCTTTATCCATTTCCTTTTTTCCCTTGGTGTTGTTAGGCTGTTCATCTTTATTCATTACATCCGTCTCCCGTTATCTATTCCCACACAAATATCAGTTTCTCATTATTTAGGCAAATACCCTTTGCAAGCTGTGTAATTTGCATCTCTGCGGAATTTCTTGCGCTCTGCATAAGTGATTCATCATTTAATACTGAAGTCTTCGTCTTTGTTTCAACCTCTCTCATGGAGTTAATATATGCGTCAAATCCATCCTCCGCACTACCGCTGAAGAAGTGCTTTTGCCAGGAAAGTGCCTTTTCTGTAGCCTCCTCATCAATGTACACCGTAACCTCCGGCTCCTTTAAAGTAATATAAAGTGTCTGTTCATCCGACCCCATATCTACATTGACGTCTGTAAAATCAACCGTAAATACCACATCAGCCTTCATAAGATAGAGCGCTGCATATTCATCTCCAACTTGGTGGTAATCGTTCAACTTTACGCTCGCTACCATCACCTCGAGGTTTGACATTTCGGCAAGTGAATTCTTCATTTCAACCTTGGTATCCTTTGCGGATAATCCTTCCGCCTTCCCGTCTTCCAACCCTTTGGGATAATCTTCAGTAACTCCCTTAAAGGATCCAACAGCCGTTCCGACTGCTTGTCCTGACAGTTTTCCAGCTTCCTCTCCTATTTGCTCTGCATTTCTGTGTATCGGTACAGCAATAAATATAAAGATCAAGAATATCGCAGTCGCTACAGCTATGGATATAATAAACTTTTTATTCTTCATCGACATTCTGCCCCCTATCTCTTCTCGATTTCAAAATAATCATCACGAGATATTGTCTTACCGTTGAATTCTTCATTAATTTCAATTGTTCTGCTATCCTCTGTTTTCGCCTTCATTTTAGAGAAAAACTCAGAGAATTTATTTGAAGCCTTAAATTTATAATTTGAATCGGTTATCTTGTATGATATTTTAATCTTCTGCCCTTCTCTTACCGATACCTTTCCTTCGACACTTGTTCCGTTTATGGTATATGTCACGGTTCCATATGAATCTTTTGTATCCAAGGTCACCGAATATATCTTCTTTATCTCGTGCTTAGCGATTATCTTGTCAACGTCCTTAAGAAACTTTTCAAAGGTCATGGTGTCCTGATAGAAGTCATTAGAAACATTCTTGCCGGAAACATAGTATCCTGTGCTTGGTTTGATGCTGACATTAACATCCCTGTCATTATCAACAAGGTCTCCTTTCTTTACTTCCGTATTTGTGTCCGCGTATTTTAATGTAAGGGTTCCGTTTTCAACACTCTGACCCTGGTATTTAGTTACATTTACAACCCTTATATCAAGTCTTGCCTTACTGTAATACTCTTTTGAAGTCGCAATCTCAGATTTCCTATAGATGTCGAAATTAACTGTTGCCGGTATGTCTGTAATGTATTCGGTCTGCTCTATGACTTCCTTGCTGCCATTCTTTCTAAGGATGTACGATATCTTTACCGCAGTTCCACTCTTAACCGAGTCATTTTTTAAAGAAACCGTTATGCCCTGCTCAGAACCTATTTTACCGATATCTGTCGTCTTTGAGCTCTTGAAGCGTTCATCTTCGTATTGAAGCTGCCTTTCAACGGATGAAGTACTAATTGATATATTCATAGTTTCACCAAGCGATTCGTCTAATACAATCTCCAATTCAGGCTTGTGATCGTCATCCTCTGAAAATAACTTTTCAATATCAAGATCTCCTATTGTACAGGTCTGGTTTTTCTTGCCCTGCACTTTATATTCTGGATTTTCGTCTCCGTTCCATATCCACCCTTCCCAACATTTGTGTTTTATTGATATGATACTGCCCTCATATATCTTTGCGTTAGTTGTCTTTATCTCTTCGCCATCGCAATAGTACTGTACCACTCCTCCGTACGCAGGCTGTTCAAAGGTAACAGTTCTCTCTATCTTAGGCGAGAAAGAAATTGCCTTAATCTGTTCTTTTGTAGCTTCCTCATCTGTACCAATGGTAATTATATGATCCCCAGCAGGAAGCCAATAACCATCCTCTACTGAGCTTGCCTCGTAAGAAATTGTCTTGCCTTGTGATAAATATGTTTTCTCTTCGATAGTTTCGTTTCCGCACTTAAATACTATAGTTCCGTGCTCATATTTGTATTCTTCTGGATCCAAGCAAAATTGCGCATTACTGTCAACAACGGTAAAAGTATATTTATATCCGCCGTTATACTGCTCCGGGTTATTTTCCGATTCTGATATGTATTTTGAATCATATTCCCAATTCGCCATTTTACTTGTAGTAACGACAATCTTGTCATCATACTTTTTACCTTCTATCGTTTCCGAAGCACCGGCTTTGATTTTTTTAGCTTCATTATTTTTAGATTCGTACCGCCATTCCTGGTCGGCCTTCAACGTCACACTTATATAAGGGTGAATTTCAACGCTAAAAGTTCCCTCTTTGCTGTTAGCTTCATACTCGTCAAAAATAACTACACCATCCCCTTGATAACGTACTGTCGGACTGGCTTTAACAAAGAAATACTGATTTGTATCATATTCATAACTTACCAAATAAGGTTCAACGGAATTAATTGAAATTTCGTCATCAGTTGTCTGCTCGTCATTAACAGTCCATGTACCGGAAAGTGACACTTCTTTTCCCTTTGAATCCGTATATAAATCCTTTAATACAAGCTTTCTGTCTTCATATTTCCCTATTGGAATAACTGATAATTCTGTCCCGGTATAATCATCAGGAATTGTGAACACACAATCATCTAAATCACTATTCCAACTAAGTTCTGACATCTTTCCGTCTGTAAATTCATATATGCGAAAGGCTTCAAAAGAATACATGCTTGTTTTTGTATAATCGTAATTTTCAATCGACGCATACAGTGAATCACCGGGATTTAGATAACAGCCGCCACTAACAGGCTCTTCTTTTTTTGCATCAAGGTAATAGGTAATTCTCACATTTGCATTTTCTGCAAATGTGACATACACTTGCGCCTTTCGCTCCTCAGTAGTCTCCTCAGAAAGGATAAGGTTTGCCTCTGTATAAACTCCTTCCTCGTCGAGTTTACCATCTTCCTCAAGCTCCACATATACAGAGTAATCTTCATCCTCTTTTATCCCGGATCGCTCCACATAATAATCTCCAAGCTTCTCATCCATGCTTGAGCATCCTGCAAGAAGAAAAATTACCATAGCTCCTAAAATTGATATTCCCTTCTTCATACTCTAACTCCTCCGATTACATCAGCTTCAACCTACGCAAAGTTGTTTTTTATTGTCGCCTGCGCACACTTACGCACTTAAGCGGAATGCACAGCATTATTTTCCCTGCCTTAAGCTACTCATCAGTAGCTCGAAGTACCTTTTTGCTGTATGGGAGATTGCGAAGCAATTCCCTATACGGCAAAAAAGCATCGGCCAACACGCAATCAGTGCATGCTATCAAATGACTAATACTTCACAGTTCCTCCCGAATCCTGTCAATTATAGTCAAATCCGCAGGAAGCCACCTGACTGAGTCAAGTTCATCCTTTGTAAGCCACTTGGCAGCTTCGGCTTCCTTTAACACCATTTCTCCGGATATTACCTTGCACCAAAAACAATCCATGGAAAGATGGAAGGTCGGATAATCAAACTCGATGGTTTCTATCAAGTCATCGACCTCTATGTCCGCTTCAAGCTCTTCCTTTATCTCCCTTTTAAGAGCTTCCTTAGGTGTTTCGCCTTCCTCAATCTTTCCGCCGGGGAACTCCCATTGTCCCTTAAACTCTCCATAGCCTCTCGCTGTGGAAAAAATCTTTTCACCGTCCCTAATGACGGCCGCCACTACTCTTACTGTTTTCATTTGTTTCTCCGCCTTCCACGCTGCTCTCAAGATATTTTAATAAGTCATCTCTGACCGGATGATGCATTCTCATGGTAACTTTTGAAATATCCTGAAGCTTTCCGCTATTATCTTTCTTTTTATCTGCCAAAACCTCTGTCACGTCAAAGGTTCCCATATAGTAAAAGCTTGTTTCCGCATCGCTTTTCTTTATAAAAAGGTGTCGCCTTTTAGGTTCCGTAACATCCTTCATATAACTGCTGTCAGGCCCCTTCCCGATTTGTGAATCCCATTTAAAAATAACATTGTCCGAAAATGCATCCGCGTAATCCGGCTTTCCTTCGGCATATTGCTTTGTTACGTCATCGGAAAGATTTTTATGATATGTCACGAATATAAAAACATCATCGCCTTTTCGGTATTTTCCATACATGGTAGACGATAAATCCCTTCCGCAATCCATTAAGAGGCTTACATCACGACGTGAATATTTCTCGTTTAAAACAAAAGGAGTTAAATCCTTTCCCGATGAAACATACTTGTCCTTGTAACGGGCCAGTCCTACCCTGATAATATCCTTTACTTCTTCGGAAAACTCTTTCGATCTAATGCAAGCGGCATAAGAAGACAACCTTCTTATCATACCTTCTTTGTCCATGCGCAAAATATCTATGGCTCCGAACCTTCGATACTCTGCTTCATTTGAGGTAAACTCCCCCAAAAGAACTTCTGTTGCCTTTACTATTGAAGCTTCCGTTGCTGCATAGCCATATTCCGACAAAAGCTTTCTTTTTACATCTGCTGCCGAAATCTTTTCTTTATCCAAAAGCTCTTTTAAAATCAAAAGTTCGCAGGGTCTGACTCCGCTTAATACGGTTTTGGACAAATACTCAAGTATGAGCTTTTCGTGGTCCGTAAGACAGCATAAATTGTCTTTCTCCATAGCTGCAAGAAAACGCCAATATGTCTTATATTCTTTGATAATTACAAGTGGATCGACCTCTCCCTGCATATAAAAATCATAAAGGTTCGGAACACGTCCCAGTCGATTTTTCAATGTTACATAACTTTCTTTGATAATTGATTTCATGCCCCTTATATGGTCAATGGAATCAAATATCCTGTTTCGTGATATCTCATCAAAATGAATGGTTGAAGCACCTGGAATTATATTGTTTCCGGAAATAACATACTTCCTGATATTGTCGGCATTATATGTACGGTCCCCCGACAACGCTATCGGAATCATAAAGTTATTCGTGTAATTTCCGATGAAGTCAAGGATGACCACATACTCCTTGCCCTTCGCCTTTCTGAGTCCGCGCCCCAACTGCTGGATGAAGACTATCGGAGACTGGGTGGGTCTCAACATAATTACCTGATTTACCTCGATGATATCAACGCCTTCATTCAAAATATCCACAGAGAAAATATAATCAAGAGGCTTTACCTCGTCGGTTGCATCCTCCTCGTCCATGGCAAGCCTCTCGAATGCCTGCTGCCTTACTTTCTCATCGTCGTCCCCGCTTAAGGCAATTGTTCTGAATCCTTTTTGGTTGAATTTCTTTGAAAGCTCCTCGCACTCTCTTTTACGACTGCAAAAAATAAGTCCTTTTACCCTGTCACCGCTAAATCCGTAATATTCTGCCTGCTCAATTACGTGCTTTACCCTTTCGTCACTCGTCAGATTGGAAAAATCCTTCTCCGAAAGCCTGTCCGAAAGGATTTCTTTTTCCGTAAGAGTCGTGATATCGCTGATTCCGAAATAATGAAAAGGACAAAGAAGGTTTTCCTCCATTGCCTGCTTAAGACGAATCTCGTAGGCTATCTGATAGTTGAAAAGCTCATAGACATTTGACTCGCTGTTGCCCTCGCGCTTATCGGGAGTGGCCGTCATTCCGAGGAACAGCTTGGGCTTAAAATATTCCATGATGCGCCTGTATGTACCCGCGGTACTGTGATGGGCTTCATCAAGTATGATGCAATCAAAATGACCCCGTTCATAGCGACTCAGATTCTCTTCTTTGTGCAGGGTTTCAACCATTGCAAAAACAAAATCGGCATCATAATCGCTGTTGCCGGCTCCTACGATTCCCATTTTTTCTTTATCGCCAAATACCATTCTGAAGGAAGCCATAGCCTGCCTTGCAAGAGTTGCTCGGTGCACCACAAAAAGAACCCTCTTAAATGAAAGTTCCCGCATGGCAAAAGCGGAAGCGTAAGTCTTACCTGTTCCTGTTGCGGAAATAAGCAGGGCTCTGTCCTCTCCGGTGTTAACGATTTTCGACAAATTGTCTATAAATCCAAGCTGCATGGAATTGGGCTTAAGTTTGTATTTTTCTATGGAAACTATTGCGTCTTCCTTTGCAAGCTCACGTTGTTTTTTTATGATTTTGTAGGCCTTGCTGTAGGTTTCGATGAAATCGTCGTAATCCAAAGCCCGGTCAGACTTCCAAAAGTCGTTGAACTCTTTGACGATCTCCTGTGCCATCTCGCCCGACTCGGTGGATATAATACGTGTATTCCACTCTTTATTCTGAGTGAGAGCGGCATTGGTCATATTTGAGCTGCCGATGATAATTCTGTATAGCTCTTCCCTTTTAAAGATGTATCCCTTTGTGTGAAAGCCGGCATCCTCGGCTCCGATATCATACATCTTTACAGTGATGTTCTTTAGTTCATTTAACCTGGAAAGAGCTTTTGGCTCACTGAAATTCAGATAATTGGTAGTCAAAATGCGTCCCGGGATATTCTTCTTTTCAAGCTCCTTTAATGTCTGAAGAAGAGGCGTCACCCCGCTCATGGTGATGAATGCCACACTGATATCGAATCTGTCGCAGTTAAGCAATTCATCCTCTACTGTAGAAAGAACCTTTTTCCCCTCTGAGGGCACATTAGATATGAAGGTCGGTCTGTATGCAACATTTGAAACCACCTCACTGTCTATGAAAGCGGTACGCATGCCATCCTGCAAATTTACTAAAGCCGTATTGTTCACGTATGAACCCTCCTAAATCTTTGTGTCTAGTATACCATCCCCAGGAAACAGGTGCAGCAAAAACACTCATCTATCCTTCTCTCAGCCTTTTATTAATTGCATTTATCACCCGTTTTTTATCCGCGCTCCACTTAGGCTCCGTCAAAAGTGCCTTCGGTCCGTCTCCGGTAAGCCTGTGAACCACCATGTCTTTGGGAATTATCTTTAAACACTCTGCCAAAAGGTCTGTATACTCCGTAAGACTCATTATATGGAACCGTGTCTTTTCATAATACTCTTCAAGGTCGGTACCCTTAAGAACGTGCAGCAGCTGGAGTTTTATGCCCTTGGATTTACTGTTTGCGACATACTTAACCGTTGAAAGCATATCTTCGATAGACTCTCCGGGAAGCCCTAAGATCACATGCGTGATGACATCAACCCCTGCCCCTGTCAGCTTATTTACTGCATCGTCATATACCGAAAGCGGATATCCGCGTCTGATAAATTCTGCACTTTTTTCATGTATCGTCTGAAGCCCAAGCTCTACCCATACCGGTTTTACCAATGACAATTCCTTTAGTAAATCAACCACCTCATCAGGCAGGCAGTCAGGTCTTGTGGCAATGGAAAGAACCACCACCTGAGGGTGATTTATCGCTTCCGTAAAAATCTTACGAAGGTAATCTACATCCGCATAGGTATTGGTATAGGCTTGAAAATACGCAATAAAGGCATCGCAGTTCGGCACTTTCTTTGAAATGAGCTTTTTCCCCTGTTCTATCTGCTCCGTGATTGACAGATTTCTGTTCGAGGCAAAATCCCCGGATCCGCCCTTTGAGCAGAAAATACACCCGCGGGTATCAATTTTCCCGTCCCTGTTCGGACAGGTCATGCCACCATCAAGAGACACCCTGTAAACTTTTTTACCGTAAATCGACTTCATTTCATCGTTAATGCTTCTGTACGTAATCATGTAGTCAGTATACCACTTTGAAAAATGACGATAAACAGCATCCCCTGGTCATAAACAATTTCTCAAAAATCTAAATTGGCATCAAAGTACACCTGTGCCTGCAGTAAGAATACCTACAATGATTCAGAGTGGGTAAACTATGCCGTCAGCTTTGAAGCGGAAATCCCTTACCTCTTAAAATTAATAAATAAAGCCTGATACTTTCTTTAATCTTTGACTCCGTCTGTGATAGAATGAAAACGATTTAAACCATCATTTTCTTTAATCGGAGGTCTTCTATGGACGGAGGAATTAAATTAAAAATTCTCAGCCGCTTTGAGTTTAACGACATGGCGGCATATTATCTCCTCAACGAAAACAAGCAGGTAGAGCTTGTTCTTGTTCCCACGGAAAAAGAACGGGACCTGCCTGAGGATTGGCTGTCAGGCAAGTGTACGCGCGGGGAAAGCCTCGTTCAGGCTAAGCTCGTCGGCGACCATTACCCGGGTACCTACTCGGGTGGTACCACCATGCGTAACAGTGAGACTGTCGAGAAGCTTAAATACGCAGACCAAAAGCACTCTGCAAACGGAAATCATGAAACTATCGTTACGACTCTCACCGATGAAAGAGAGCATTTCTTTATCCATACACTTGAATTTGACAAAGGCGAATTCGCTCTTTCCTGCCACGTTACTGTAGAAAATCGTTCAAAAGAAAAAATCACTCTTGAATATCTTTCAAGCTTCTCCATCGGCTTTATTACCCCTTTTGAAAAAGAAGATGCTCCCGAATGCCTGAAGGTTCATAGAATTCGCAGCAAGTGGAGTCAGGAAGGCCGACTTGTAACCGAACCGATTGAAGATCTTCAGCTTGAACCCTCATGGACTAACTGGCACGTGAATTCCGTTCGTTACGGAGCTGTCGGATCCATGCCGGTAAAGGGTTACTTCCCCTTCGGTGCGGTTGAAGACTCTAAAAACAATGTCATCTGGGCTGCGGCACTTGCCATTGAAAGCTCCTGGGAAATGGAATTCTACCGTCGTGATGACGAGCTTGCTTTTTCGGGCGGTCTTTCCGACAGAGAATTCGGACATTGGATGAAGACTCTTAAAGCCGGAGCTTCCTTTGAGACTCCCACTGCCATATTAACGGTTTGCTCAAAGCCCGAGGTGTGCGATTCTCTTATAGACTATGCATCACAAAGAATCACTAAATATGGACAAAAGTATGTAAATGCAGGTCCTGAGTGTGAACAAAGTCTGCCTATCATGTTTAATGAATATTGCACGACCTGGGGACTTCCAAGCCATGAAAATATCAGAGGAATCCTTAATGCCGTAAAGGATAAGGGACTTGATTATTTCGTGGTCGACTGCGGCTGGTATGTCGAAGAAGGCAAGAATTGGGGGCGCAGCATGGGGGACTATGTTCCTTCCGACAAGCTTTTCCCGAATAGCCTTAAGGCTGTCAGTGACGATATTAAGGCTTGCGGCATGAAACCCGGTCTTTGGTTTGAAATTGACAATGTCGGCTGTGACTCTCATATTTTCAACGAAAGAGAAGATCTGTTACTTAAACGCGATGGTGTACCGATTACCACCAATGAACGTCGTTTCCTTGATATGAAAAACCCCGAGGTAATCGACTATTTATCGGAAAAGGTTATCGGTCAGCTTAAAAAATACGGCTTTGAGTATATCAAGATGGATTATAACGATACGATTGGTATCGGATGTGACGGAGCCGAATCCCTGGGAGAAGGTTTAAGACGCGACAGAGAGGCTTCCGTCAATTTCGTAAAGAAGATTCGCGACGAAATACCCGGAATAATACTTGAGAACTGTTCCTCGGGTGGTCACAAGTTAGAGCCCTTAATGATGAGCATATGCAGCATGGCTTCTTTCTCGGATGCTCATGAATGTGAACACATACCGTTAATTGCCGCAGCACTTCACAGAACAATTCTTCCGCGTCAAAGCCAGATTTGGGCAGTAATCAGAAAGAATGATTCCATCAAAAGGATCGCCTATACGCTTGCAAACACCTTCCTCGGACGCATGTGTTTTTCTGGTGATGTGACAGAACTGACAGATGAACAGTGGAAGGCTATTGAAGACGGCATGGCGTTTTACCGTAAAATAGTACCTGCCATAAAGAACGGTTACAGTTACATCTATACCGATAAGACACTAAGCGATAAACACCTAAACGGTTATCAGGCTGTTGTAAGACTTGAATGTGAAGAAGGAAAACTGCTTGAGGGTTTACATAACAGCGCTTATGCTGTTGTTCATATCTTTAGAAATGCTCCCGGCACGATTGAGATTAAACTCCCCATGAATTGCCCCAAGACAATAGATTGTATTTATTCAGGAACGGACATAGCTGTGAAGATTGAAAGCGACAAATTGACAATTACGCATTCAGATGAAATGGAAGCTGTTGCGGTGCTTCTTAAATAAATAAAGAAACGTGTTGTGCTTGTGCAACGCATTTGCACATACAATAAAAAACCGCCTCTGCGTAATGCAGGGGCGGTTAGTTTTTATTCAGTTTTTAAATGAAACCATGCTGACGATTGTATGCTGCGAAGATACGGTTTGAATTCTTAATAAGAATATGCATTGCAATAAAAGGACCGATTCCGCAGATGAGGCTACCAAAGATAAGCCACATAAGAACTGTTGTACCATTCTCCTGAATGTCGTTAATCTGGTATCTGGGTCCTGCTAACTGAAGTCTGTTTCCAAGCTTGTAATACCATACCCAAGCGTAGATTCCACAAGTGACAAGTGAAAGAAGAATGAATGCAACCAATCCGGAAGTTTCCTGACCGTCACCTTCACATGCAATATTGACGTCATGTGCAAGCTTGTAGATAAAGTAGTAGCTGTAAATACCACAGGTAATGAGGCTTAAGATGATATAAGAAGCAAGACCTCTGTTATCGTTTAATTTCTCTCCTGAATTGCCGCCATTGAAATCCGTCTTAATCTCACCTACAGCATCCTTTAACTGACCCTCTGCATTATTGAAATACGTCTTTGCCTGATCTTCAACATTGTTTGTGAAATCATTTACCTTTGAAGAAAAATCTTCATTCCCGCACTTTGCTCCGCAATTGGGACAAATTTTCGCTGAGTCATCAATCTGAGCTCCACAATTTGAACAAAACATAAAAATTCCCTCCTATTTACGTACCATTAATTTGATAATTTGAAAGATAACACCGTCCTGTGGTCTGAATACTACCACCGTATTATCTTTCGAAATTAACCTATATGCATATACTATACAGAACATAACAACAATTGTAAATATAAAAATTTTATAAATCTGGGGCTTTATCTTATTTTTATTGTACAAAATAGCAAGAAAAATCGGAGGTAGCCAAAACAAGGGATGATAATGAAAGGCTTCTGAGAAATTAAGACGCAATAATGCGAGATACGCTCTTGTCATTCCACATCCCGCACATGAAATTCCGGTTATGAATTTAATCGGGCATCCGATTCCCGTAGCAAAAAAAGCAATATAAAGTGTAATCACCGCAAGAACAGCGGGCATTAAATTAATAATATTCCTTTTTGAAATCTTTTTTTTCATACTCAGATATTGTAAGCCATTTTCTCACAAAAAAACAGAGATCCCGGATTTCCGGGACCCCTGTGTATTTCAGATACTGTTATGCCTGCTCTGCTCTTTCCAATGCTTCGTTGTAATCCTTGGTACCAACCCATACGTCATTTGAATAAGGGTTCTTGCCCATAGCGATTGAACGCTTGATGATTACTGCAATGCAGATAAGGTTAGATGCAATTGCAAGGAAGGAAATAAATCCCTGCATTGTAGGATCAGCGGTTATGCCAAACTGTGCGATTGCCTCACCAGCTGCTACCGTCTTACCCTGACCGGCTGCATAAATCTCGATAGCCTTATCATACATATCGATAGCTGCCAAATCCGAAGCTGCTCCGCCGTATACTGAAGGAAGTGCTGTGAAAGCCTTGCTGATCTGGAAGGTAGGTACTACCTGCGCAAACATGCACCAGATTGCAAGAGTGTTTGCTCTGTTCTGAATCCAACCACCCTTGTTCCAAAGTGCATTTGCAACTGTGGGAGCAAGTAAAAGAGCAACACCGCAATACCATGAGTGAGTAGGAAGATTCAAATATGTATACTCGAAATTCCAAATGTCATATGCAACGATGAACCAGATGGTCATATCAGGCCAAAGCATATCGCTGTGATGCTTGTCCTTTGAAGTGTAGAGGTTTACGACACCTGTCATGCAGAAGATGTTGATGACACCTGCGATTGCATTTAAGATGTTCCACCAACCACCGTAGATAAATACGCCTTCGTTGGATGCCCACCATGCACCCGAGAAATCGCCTGTAATGCTGTATGCTGCCAAGGCAGATTCCATATCTGATACAACGGCTATCAAAATATTTGCCGCTACGATAGCCCAGGGGAACCATGCAAACCATTTCTCTTTACCAATGCCCCATTTGTATTTGATCATCATGAAGCCTACGCATCCGATGTCAGCGGCATAAAGCTTAAAGTAGTGGAACCATCCGTCCATGTACGCAACGGTCGGATTTGAAGAGCCTCCGAAAAGTCCTACATGTGCAAGAATAAAGTAAACAGTAAGTAATGACGGAATGATTACGAAGATGAGCATACCGCCTGCCTTCGTGCGTCTGCCGATTTCATTAAGAATAATAAGTCCGGCAAAGGCAAGAAGCCATCCAAGGATCTGAGTCAATCCGTGAATTTGAAAAATCATTTCTCTAACCTCCCTTTATAAAGCTGAAAAGTTCCCGAAATTCTATTTTCTCGGGTTATTTTGATTATACTCCCTGAAATTTCATTTTAAAACAGAAAAATTTAATCTTTTCTTTATCTTTTCTTCATAAAGAAACTATACTTAAACTTATGCGTTCTCCTGCGCTCTAATGAGGTTTTTATAGAAACTTACCGTTCCGGGCAAACAACTATACCCGGTACTTTATACCTCCTTTGCAGACTTTCTGCTCTTTTGAAAATATATGTAAAATCCAATGTTCAATAGAATTCCGACTATCGTCGACACCGGAGCCGCGATACCGATTTTCGTGAGGGTCGTATCGGGCTGAATACTCATATAATAGGAAAGTGGAAGTCTTACAAGGAGAGTCTGCGTAAGTCCCTGTATCATTACCCATACCGTCATGTCGTTTCCGTTAAAGTAGCCTATCATACTGAAAAGAATGGGCGTTACGAGTGTTTCCAATGCAAAACCCTTCAGATAATCATATGCCTTTGAAATAACACCAGGCTCGGACGTAAAGATTGCGGAGAGTTTATCCCCAAGGAACACTACCAGAGCAAAAGTTATACACCCTACAAGCACTCCGACGCCGATACCCGTGAACATCGACTGTCTTGCTCTCTTGTGCTCGCCTGCTCCGACATTCTGTGATACGAAGGATGCCATCGACTGCATTAGCGAACTCGGAATAAGCATAGCAAAGGATACTATCTTTGACGCAACTCCGTATCCAGAGGATGCTTCAAGACCGAGCTTGTTTACAAAGGCACAAAGAGCCACAAAGGAAATCTGTGTCAAAAGCTCCTGAAGCGCAAGCGGAAGCCCTATAAGCATGAAACGTTTGCACTGCTCGTTTATCCTGAAGTCTTTCTTTGTAATCTTAAAAGGAAGCTTTCTTTTTACAATAAGTGCAAGTGCAAATACAACACTTACCGCCTGAGCCATGACCGTTGCTATCGCCGCTCCCGATGCGTCCATATGTAAGACGGCTACAAAGAACAAATCTCCGAAAATATTTACGATACATGCGACAAGCACGAACATTAACGGGGACTTACTGTCACCCATCCCACGGAAGAACGAAGCCAAAAGGTTATAGGCAACTATAAACAAAATTCCTCCGCCGCATATACGGATGTAGCTCTCGGTTAGATCAAGAGCCTCTGTGGGAGCCTGTACCAGCACCGCTATCGGCCGTGCAAAGATAACAAGTACAAAGAAAAGGACTACGGAAATAATTGTGAAGACCACGACTGCTCCGCCGAGAACCGAACCGATTTTATCGGTGTTTTTTTCTCCGATGTATCTTGCTATGAGTACCGTGACACCCATCGCAAACTGGACCACTACGAAGGTTACAAGGTTAAGAACCTGGCTTCCCGTGGATACCGCGGACAGTCCTTCCGTAGAGCCAAAGCGTCCTACCACCAAAAGGTCCACCGCTCCATATGCCGCCTGAAGCACGAGTGCTCCCAAAATGGGAATCATAAAGGTAATAAGTTTCTTTAAAATGTTACCGCTTGTAAAATCTGTTTTTTCGTTCATCTCAAACTTCTTCTTTCTGCAATAATTCCCCCGCACCCATAGAAGTATACAACAAAAAGTCACGACCCGCTCGCAATTCTTACGTGGCAGGCGAAATGCAAAGCATTATTTTCTCACATTTTACGCATCATGGGCACGAAGTACCTTTTTAACTATATGGGAGTTTGAAGTACAATTCTCATATAGTAAAAAGCGTAGGATCTGCATCCTACGCTTTAAATTTTACTTTGCAGCCTCGAACTCCTTAATGATCTCCTCGTCCGGAGCCTTGGTTAATAGGCTCACGATTATGATTGACATAAGTGAGAGCAGGAATGCGGGAAGGAGCTCATATATATCCCAAACTCCGCCAAGAGGACGAACAAGATATTTCCAAACAAATACCATCACACCACCGACTACCATTCCGGCAAGAGCACCATATTTGTTGGTACGCTTCCAGAAGAGTGCGCAAAGCATAAGAGCGCCAAAGGCTCCTCCAAAGCCTGCCCATGCAAAAGAAACAATCTTGAATACATTGCTGTCGGGGTTACGTGCCAGGAAGATTGCAATTATGCTGATAGCAAGGATGGTATATCTCGCAATTCTGATGCTCTTCTTACCGTCAAGCTTAAAGCCCAGAAAATCCTGAACAATATTCTGTGAAACGCTTGATGCTGCAGCAAGCATCTGGCTGTCTGCCGTTGACATCGTTGCAGCTAAGATTCCTGCTAAGATGGTGCCTGCAAGTATTGCGGGGATTATACCTATCTGACTGAGTAAACTTGAAATCTTTACGATAACATTTTCGCTTGCATTTCCTTCAAGAACCTCGAGTGCGCCTGCCTTTGTCATACCAAGTCCGACAACACCGATAAATATTGCTGCTGCCATGGCGATGAATACCCAAATCGTAGCAACACGTCTTGAAAGAGAAAGTTTTTTCTCATCTTCGATAGCCATGAAGCGAAGAAGGATGTGAGGCATTCCGAAGTATCCGAGTCCCCATGCAAGGGTAGAAACTATGGTAAGAAAACTGTAGGGTTTTGAAGAGTTGTCTTCCGCAACATGTGAAGCCGTCAGGCTCAAATATCCCGAAAGCTCCTTGGCGTTTGCCATTACCGCATCAAGTCCGCCTGCCTGATTGATACCGAAAATAAGTACCACGCAGAGAGCCATCGTCATTACGCAGCTCTGAATCAGGTCTGTCGTAGAAACCGCCTTAAATCCGCCCATTATCGTATAGCCGATAATTACGAGTGCCGACACAATCATTGCCGTAAAATAGTTAACGCCGAAAAGGCTGTTGAAAAGCTTACCGCAGGCCGCAAAGCCGGAGGCCGTATAAGGGATAAAGAAAATGATGATTATTACCGCTGCGATTGCATTTAAGATATTCTTGTTGTCATGAAATCTTTTTGAAACAAAATCGGGAAAGGTAATCGCATTTATATTCGAAGAATAACGGCGTATCCTCTTTGCGCAAAAGAGCCAGTTTAAATAGGTGCCGATACCGAGTCCGATTGCAGTCCAAACAGGCTCCGCAACTCCGCTTAAATATGCAAGTCCCGGCATACCCATTAAAAGCCAGCTTGACATATCACTTGCCTCGGCACTCATTGCCGTTACAATAGGTCCCATCTTCCTGCCGCCGAGGTAAAAGTCCTCGCTGTCGGAATTCCCCTTACTGAACATAAATCCTATCGCAAGCATCCCCAACAGATAAATCACGATGGTCGCGATAATACAAAAATTAGTAGTTGATAGCATACCATGTCTCCTTAAGTCGTCCGTACATAAATACGCCTGTAATTCTACCATTACTCGTATTTTTATGCAATTCTTTATGCGGGATTATGCGAAGGTTTAAGCAATTCGATATAGTTTTTATGCATTTATGTTGCATAAAAATGGGAAACAAGCAATCGCCTATTCCCCATAGAGAAATTTATCAAACATTCCTGACATTCGGTAAATTACAAGCTGAGCACATAATCCCGTGAAAAGCCCTGTGATGATTGCGCTCACCAAAAGTGCCGGCAAATATGAGAACACCGCAAAAGAGCCAAGCACAAACGACGCCATAAAAAGCTGTCCGATATTATGTGCTATCGCACCAAAGACACTTAAGGCCCATACCTGTTTTTTATTTAGAACAAATCTCAACGGAAGCATCACCAGGAAGCAGAGTACTCCGCCCGCGAAACTGTATAAAAGTGCCGAAAGATTGCCGGAAAAAACTGCTCCGAGCAAGATACGTGCAAACAAAATCTCAGCTGTGTCAAAGACTCCGACAAGGCAGATTGCAACCACCGTAATGATGTTTGCAAGTCCAAGCTTTACTCCTGGAACCGGGATCAATGCCGGAATGTACGACTCTATTATATAAATCGAAAGCGCCACTGCAGTGAGAATTCCATCAAAAGCAAGGCGCCTTAAGGACTGTTTCCTATTCATATATGTTACCTAGTCACAGCATCAATGTCTGTCTCTTCAAGTCTGATTTCAAGCCTGTGCGGAAGACAGACAATCGTGTCCGTATTACCGGGAATTGCTCCGGTGTTCACGCAAATCTTATCAGGGCAATCTGCATCTGCTACCGAAATCCTGTTTTTTTCTACCCTGATCACATTGCCGCCGCTTTCATATTCGACCGTGAATTCGTAGGGCTCCGTGACCTCTTTAAGATCAATTCTCCTAAGCAGTTCTCCATCCTGATATATAGCGGCAACACTTCCGTCCTGCTTCCCACGGAAAAAGAAAATAGCTATAAGAGAACCAAATAAAATAACTCCCACTATTATTATCAAGTACCTGCTCTTAATCATGATAAAGCACCACAGGTGTCACATCTTCAAATCTGCCCATTGTTGCGAAGCTATCCTCAATCCCCTCTGTGATATAAAGAACGCCGTCCGAAGTTAAAAGCACTGCCTCAAAGGATTTTTCTTTTTCATAAAATTCTAAGGCTTTTTCGGGACCCATTACGAAGAGTGCCGTTGAATAGGCATCGCACATAAGACCGTTATCTCCGATTATTGTCACCGATACAAATCCGTTGTCTGCAGGATACCCGGTTGACGGATCGATTAGGTGATGGTAGGTTACTCCGTTTTCTTCAAAGCTTCTTTCATATCCGCCTGAAGTGACAACCGCTTTTTCGGATACACTTACGGCTCCTAAATAGCTATCCCCTTCGGGATCGGATATCGCAATTTTCCATAAACTTCCGTCAGGCTTGCTTCCGATGGTCTGAATATTTCCTCCGAGGCTTAAAATCGCACTTTTCACACCGTTTTCCTTCATATAACTTTTAAGCCTGTCGGCGGTATAGCCCTTTGCGACACTTCCGAGATCAATTTCTGTTTCTGCTTGGCAGGATATCACATTCCCGTTTACGGATATATCCTCATAGGAAACCTTTTTTAGCAAATCCGCTATTTCGGTTTCAGTCGGAACCCTGTACTCGCCTGTGGTAAAGCCCCAGGCTTTAACTATCGGATATATCGAAATATCCAAGGCTCCGTCTGTTTCTTTGCACATCTTAAGAGCTTCCGACACGATATATGCCGTGTCGTCGCTTACGTAAGTTTCCTTTTCAAGATTCAGTCTGTAAATATCACTTTCTTTATCCGTAACCGAAAGCTCATCCTCGATATCGTTAATGATACCTTCCGCTCCGTCCAAATACTCTTCGTCCCCATAAACGGTAAGACTCATAACGGTATCCATAGCGTAAACGGTTCTTGATGAGGGACTAACCTTTCCGCATCCTGCAAGGGCGAGGAGCGATATTAATAAAGCAAGCGAAAATAAATAACTTTTTTTATTTTTCAAATTCTTTTGCAACCCCTACAAGCAGCTCTCTGATAGGAAGCTTTTGAGGACAAATCTTTTCGCACTTTCCGCACTTTATGCATGCGGAAGCCTTATTTCCTTTAGACGTATGAACCCCGTAATAGTAATCTGCATTCCAATCATGATGAATCTGCTTGGAATTTTGTACGGCAAAAAGATCCGGAATCTTTATGTGCATGGGACACCCTGCCTCACAATAACGACATGCCGTGCAGGGAATAAGCTTCTCACCGCGGAAAATTGCACGTACCTTTGCGATTGCTTCTTTTTCCTCTTCATTAAGAGGCTTAAAGTCCTTCATGTAGCTTAGGTTGTCTTCCATCTGTTCAAAGGTGCTCATGCCGGAAAGAACCATTTCGATTCCTTCAAAGCCAGCAACAAAACGAATTGCGTAGCTTGCGTTGCTTCCGCCGTGTAAGGCTTCCAACACCTTGTTGCCATCTTCGGGAAGATTTACAAGGTTTCCTCCCTTTACAGGCTCCATGACGATTACCGGCTTTCCATGCTTTCTGCAAACGTCGTAGCACTTCTTGCTCTCAATGGCCGGATCGTCATAGTCCACATAATTAAACTGAATCTGAACAACCTCAATCTCGGGATACTCGTTTAGAATCTGATCCAGCACCGCGGCCTTATCATGGAAAGAAAAACCGACATGCTTTATTTTTCCTTCTTTTTTGAGTTCGAAGGCCGTTTCGTAGGCGCGGTTCTTTTTAAAGTACTCAAAAATCTCCGCATTTTGTGCATGCATGAGATAATAATCGAAATACTCCACTCCGCAAGCTTCAAGCTGGCTTTCAAAGAAAGGTCGAATATCTGCCTCCGATTTAAAATAAGAGTTTGTAAGCTTGTCCGTCAATATAAATTCGCTTCTGTCATGTCTATCGGAAAGACAGGTCTTGATAGCCTTCTCACTCAATCCGTTTAAGTATCCGTGCGCGGTATCAAAATAATTGAAGCCCTGCTCCAAAAAATAATCTACCATCCTGTTCATCTGCTTAATGTCGACATGATCGTCAATCATAGGCAGACGCATACACCCAAAACCGAAATTTTTCTTTACTCCATCCATTTCTTTTTCCTCCTAACGATTGGGCTGATTCTTCATATAGATAATGTACAAGCCCTTTAACAAAAGCTCCTCGTCCAGAATAATATCACGCTTGCAATAAGGAACAATTCTCTTTGAAAGTCCGCCGGTTGCAACGATGGTAACCTTTGTTCCGATTTCTTCCTCGATACGTGAAATGATACCCTCTAAGGCAGCGGCATTGCTGTATACGATTCCACTCTTCATACACTCAATGGTATTTCTACCAACTACGTGCTCCGGGGCTTCAAGACTGATGCCGCTAAGCTGTGAAGCACGACTGGTAAGTGCATCAAGAGAAATAACGGGTCCCGGCATGATCACACCGCCGATGTACTGCTTCTTGTCATCTATAACCGACAGCGTAGTTGCGGTACCCATATCAATGATGACCTGCGGTACCGGATAATAGTGAGTACCTGCCACGGCATCCGCCACAAGGTCAGCACCTAACTGAGCCGGATTATCAATCTTAATATTGAGCCCCGTCTTTGTGCCTGCCTGAAGGACAAGCACTTCCTTATTCAAAATCTTCTCAGCTGCTATTCTTACAATCTGCGTAATCTGCGGAACAACCGACGAGATAATGCCGCCCTCTATATCCGAAGGCTTTACCTTATGAATGTCCATTAAGAGCTTAAAGTCTATTGCATATTCAAGCTCGGTCTTTGTACGAATCGTTGAAAGACGCTCGATAAAGAAAGTCTTATCCCCTTCAATTCCTCCGACCACAATATTTGTATTTCCAATATCAATCGTGAGTATCATAATAACTCCTTAATTTAGTACATGTGATTTGTAAAGAGCGGTTCCGACTGCCCCGCTTATAATGGTTGAGGCTATCATTTCAACAACCGCATTAACTCCGACAAAGGCGCAGATAAACAAAATAATGTTTCTTCCCGCAATCAGGCCCTGCACATATTCGGTATTTCCAAACAGCAGGATAAGCGCAGACATAAAGAAAAGAGTATTAAAGAACGCCGTGAAGAATCCTGTGAGAGCGCATGCTGCGTAGATGTTTTTCTTTTTCACTGCCTTATAAATAAGGCCCGATAAAAATCCTTCTAGAACTCTCGGAATAAATCTCTGAATGAAGGCAAGGAACGGATTGATTCCTACAAGAATTACTCCCATTCCGCTCGGAATACCTATTCCGAAGCACTGTAAGAAGCTTAATAATCCAAAAATAGCACCGGCTGCCGCTCCGCCCTTAGGTCCCATCGCTATTGCACTTATCGCAACCGGAATTACATTTAATGAAATGGATAAGGGTCCGATTGGAATGGTACCGATGGGCGTGAAGGCAAAAATCAAAAGTATTGCGGTCATCAGTGCTAAAATTGCCAGATTTTTGGTGTTTGTGTTATTTTTCATGATTCCTCCTTGTTACTGTTCCACTTGGGATACAATACGGTGCTGGCCGGGTCACCCCGGTATTAAATTAATGAAATAATTTTATCAAGGATTTGGTCGGCTGCTTCTTCCTTGCTCATCAATGGAAGAGCGATTTCCTCGTCCTTTGTAATCAGAGTTAAAACATTCGTGTCACCCTGAAAGCCCGCACCCTCAACCTTTAAGTTGTTGGCTGCAATCATGTCAAGGTTCTTCTTTTGAAGCTTAGCTCTGGAATTACCTATCATATTTTCGGTTTCCATGGAGAAACCGCACAGAAACTGTCCTTCCCTCTTGTGACTTCCGAGGAAGGCTAGGATATCGTCGGTTCTTTCAAGCTCGATGTTCAGTTCGCCGTCTTTCTTTTTGACCTTCTCGTCTGCTATAAAGGCCGGTCTGTAATCTGCAACGGCTGCTGCCTTAATGATAATATCCTGATCGTCACTGACCTTGGTGACGGCCTCGTACATTTCTTTAGCAGTCGTAATCCGGACAAAATTTACACTCAAAGGTGGCTCTAAGGCCGTATGTCCACTTACAAGAGTTACATTTGCTCCCCGAAGCATTGCCTGCTTTGCAATGGCATAACCCATCTTTCCAGAAGAATGATTTGTGATGTAACGAACCGGATCGATGCTTTCCTCGGTCGGACCTGCAGTTACACAAACGTTCTTTCCAAGCAGGTCTTTTTCCTTTGCAATTTCTTTTTCTATGTATTGATAAAGCACCTCAGGCTCAACCATCTTGCCCTTTCCGGTATCGCCGCAGGCAAGATATCCTGAAGCCGGCTCGATAATCTCATAGCCGTGAGCTTTGAGCTTTGAAAGGTTCTCCTTAACAATGGAGTTTTCATACATAGCCGTATTCATGGCGGGAGAAAGCAAAAGCGGACATTTGCAAGCAAGAAGGGTCGTCGTAAGCATGTCGTCGGCGATTCCGTTTGCAAGCTTCCCTATTATATTGGCACTCGCAGGAGCAACCATCACGACGTCAGCCTGCTTTGCAAGCGAAACATGCTCGACGGAAAATTCAAAATTTCTGTCAAACGTGTCAACTAAGCACTTATGTCCCGTCAGGGTTTCAAAAGTAATCGGATTTATGAAATTCGTGGCGTTCTTTGTCATGATGACGAAAACGCTTGCGTGTTTCTTTACAAGCATACTTGCAAGTGAAGCTATCTTGTAGGCGGCTATGCTGCCCGTTACGCCGAGAATTACTGTTTTTCCTTTAAGCATTTCTTTCTCCTGATTTGTTTGCCTTGAGTATACGCTATCTTAATAAACGTTTCAAGGTAGTCGTTTATGGTTTCTTTTGCCTTTGAAAAAGGTTATAATGCTTTATATTTCAGACGTTTGAAGGAGTATTTATGTCTTTTAAAACCTTTGCGGCAATTGATGTGGGTTCGTATGAGCTTGCGATGAAAATATTCGAAATATCAAAATCGAGCGGGATCAAGGAAATCAACTCCATCCGTCACCGTGTGGAGCTCGGTCTCGATTCATATCTAACTGGGAAAATTTCAGGCGAGCGTATGGATGAGCTTTGCCGACTGCTTCGTGAATTTGTGGTCATTATGAAAGAATATAAGGTTGACGCGTACAAGGTCTATGGCACCAGTGCCATCAGAGAGACCAAGAATACCGTCATCATCCTCGATCAGATTAAGACACGCACCGGCCTTGACATAAGCGTCCTCAGCAATTCCGAGCAGCGTTTCCTCGATTACAAATCCGTTGCCTTAAAGGGCAGTGACTTTATGAATATCATCGAAAAGGGAACAGCCTTTATAGACATCGGCGGCGGAAGCATCCAGCTTTCTCTTTTTGATAAGGACTCCCTGGTAACCACCCAGAATATCCGCCCCGGCGTGCTTCGTATGCGAGAGGAGCTTAGTAAGATTCCTTTTAAATCGTACCAGCTTGACGAAATCGTTGAAGAAATGGTGCAGGATAGGCTTCTCAGCTTTAAACAGATGTTTGTCGGAAAAAGAAAGATTGAGAACGTCATTGTAGTCGATGAATACGTTTCTTTGGTCCTCAAAAAGGACCTTATCGCCGCAAGCAGAAACGGCCATATCGACATAGAATCCTTCGACGAATTTGTCACGCTTCTTAAGGAACGCGATCCTGAAGAGATTGCCATAAAGCTTGGCATACCGGAGGAAAATGCTTCCCTTCTTTATCTGTCGGCAATCACACTTCGGCATATGGCGCATACACTTAACGCAAAATTCCTTTGGGCTCCCGGCGTAAGCCTCTGTGACGGTATTGCCTACGAATATGCGGAGAAAAATAAACTGATATCTCTTTCCCACGATTTTGAAAAGGATATCTTGGCCTGCGCAAAAGATATCAATTTCAGATATCACAGCGGAGAAAGAAGCACGAAGTCCCGTGAACAAATCGCACTTACCATCTTTGACAGCATGAAATCCGTACACGGTCTTAATAAACGTGCGCGCCTGCTCTTGCAGCTCGCCGCAATACTTAATGAATGCGGCCGCTACATAAGCTTAAACAACGTCGGCGAGAACTCCTACAATATCGTGATGGCAACCGAGATGATAGGGCTTTCGCACCTTGAAAGAAAAATTGTCGCAAATATCGTTAAGTATTCCACAGATACCTTTGAGTACTACGACACAATCGGCAGAAACTCTTCCCTGGATAAAGAATCCTTCTTAACAATTGCAAAGCTTACCGCCATCATTCGCCTGTCTGACAGCTTGGACATCACTCACCGCGAGAAATGCAGCAACGTCAAGGCCACCTTAAAGGACGACACGCTTAGTATAAGTGTCGATTCAAATTCAGACCTGACCCTTGAGCTTTCAATGTTTAAGCGAAGCTCGGATCTCTTCGAAGAGGTTTACAATATTAAACCCGTTGTCAGACAAAAAAGAACAAACTTGTAAAGGGAAACATTCATGAACACCATTGATTACAGCAATCCCAAATATTATATCAACCGTGAACTCAGCTGGCTCCAGTTCAACAAAAGAGTTTTGGACGAAGCAAGAAACCGCGAGCTTCCGTTATTTGAACGTCTAAAATTTTTAAGCATTACTGCTTCGAACCTCGACGAATTCTTCATGGTGCGTGTCGCCTCCTTAAAGGACATGGTAACCGCCGGCTACAAGAAAACCGACATTGCCGGACTTACCCCTACCGAGCAGCTTGACGAAATTTCCAAGATGACGCATGACTTTGTAG
This sequence comes from Lachnospiraceae bacterium, assembly GCA_963605385.1. GTDB lineage: Bacteria > Bacillota > Clostridia > Lachnospirales > Lachnospiraceae > UBA1258. Next base: position 8,080 of record CAVCUM010000012.1, on the reverse strand, counting down.
ACCTCCAATACAGCACCTACAACAGATCACTTCTCCCGCTTCTTTCCGATGCCGGGCTGAAAATTGTCAAAAATCATGAGGATTTGGACGATGAGGAAAAGGCTTACGTTGACCGTTTCTTTTTGGATAATGTCTATCCCGTCCTTACACCCATGGCGGTTGATTCATCACGTCCCTTCCCTCTTGTAAGGAACAAATCACTGAACTTGGGTGCCCTTGTTTCTCCGAAAGCAGGCAAGACTTCTCTTAATAAGGCTTCCCTTAAAAACGGTGAGCTTGAATTTGCCATGGTCCAGGTTCCAAGCGGTTTAAGCCGTATCGTCTTGCTTCCTGAAAAAGAAGGAGAGGGAAAAAAGGTCATCTACCTTGAAGAAATCATAGAAAGAAACATTGACAAGCTCTTCCTTAATTACAATATTGAAAGTGTTCATCCTTTCCGTATCATGAGAGATGCCGACTTCTCCCTGCAGGAAGAGGAAGCCGAGGACCTTTTAAAGGAAATCGAAAAACAGCTTAAAAATCGTAAATACGGACAGGTCATAAGGCTTGAGGTTGAGGAAGGCATTGACAAAAAGCTTCTTTCCTTCTTAAAGAAAGAACTTCAGGTCGAAAAGCAGGATATTTTCGAGATCTCCGGACCTTTGGACTTAACCCTTGCCATGAAGCTTTATTCCATCGAGGGCTTTGATAAATTAAAGGTTCCGTCCTATTCCCCGCAGCCCGTCGAAGGCTTATCCGCAGACTCAAATCTTTTCGAGGAAATCAGTAAGCACGACTTCCTGCTTCACCATCCTTATGAAACCTTTGAGCCTGTCATTAATTTCATTCGTCAGGCATCTCAGGATCCGAATGTCCTTGCCATCAAGCAGACACTTTACCGTGTAAGCGGAAACTCTCCCATTATCGCAGCACTTTCGCAGGCTGCCGAAAACGGTAAACAGGTCACGGTTTTAGTAGAGTTAAAGGCCCGTTTCGACGAGGAAAATAATATCGTTTGGGCAAGAAAGCTTGAAAAAGCTGGCTGCCATGTTGTTTACGGACTTGTAGGTCTTAAGACTCACTGTAAGATTACCCTTGTGGTACGTCGCGAAGAGGAAGGTATCAAGAGATACGTCCATTTGGGCACCGGAAACTACAATGATTCCACTGCCAAGCTCTATACAGACCTCGGCATTCTTACCTGCAATGAAGCAATCGGCGAAGATGCAACAGCCGTTTTCAATATGTTAAGCGGATATTCGGAGCCTCTTAGCTGGAATCACCTGTCCCTTGCTCCCATCTGGCTCAAGAATAAGTTTCTTTATCTGATAAATCGCGAAAAAGAAAACGCCCTTCAGAAAAAACCCGCACTGATAATTGCAAAAATGAACTCCCTTTGCGACCCCGATGTCATAAGGGCTCTTTACGAAGCTGCTCATGCCGGTGTAAAGATTGATCTGATAGTTCGTGGAATCTGCTGCCTGCGCACAGGCGTAGAAGGTACCAACGACAACATCACCGTCCGCTCGATCGTCGGAAATTTCCTCGAGCACGCGCGAATCTTTTACTTTAAAAACGGAGGAAGTCCCGAGGTTTACATGGGAAGTGCCGATTGGATGCCCAGAAACTTAGAGCGCCGTGTTGAGATTCTTTTTCCCGTCCTTGACCCCGCTATCAAAGAGCAGGTAATTCACGTTCTTGACGTACAGCTTCATGACACCGAGAAGGCAAAGCTCTTACAGCCCGACGGCACCTACGAAAAGGTTAATCGTCGCGGAAAGACTCCACTAAATGCCCAGGATACCTTCTGCGCGGAATACACGAAACGCGCGAAAAAGAAAAAGGATGATTTGAAACACGCCCGCACCTTTACCCCGGAAACACATATTCAGGAATAGACTTATAAAAAATGTGCACGAGCGTAATGCGCAGCATTATTTTCTCTACCGCGAGCCGCGCATCAGTGGCATGTTGTGCCTTTTACTATATAGTAACAAACGACCGCCGGAATAAATCCGACGGTCGTTTTTCTTGCTCGTTTACTTCAAACCACTCGTATGAACGAAGTTGTCCCTGTCGACGACAATTACGGCATAATACTGCTTACCCAGCTGTTCTTTGATGAGCTTCCTTGTGGTCTTTTTGACATCCCCGTCATCAAGGGTGCAGGCAAACGGAACTTCCATGTCAAAGATCAGATTGGTATGCGTTTCACCGAAGACAACTCTGAAATCATGAATGGTAATGTCTTTATAAATTTCCTTTACAAGATTCGAAACCTTTTCTTTAAGCATGGCTACCCTGGGGTCTTTTGTATCAACCGGATCCATATGTATCGTAGCCACACAGTTTAAATCTCTTGCAAGTCTTTTTTCAAGATTGTCTATTATATCGTGCAGGCTTAGTATATCTCCATCCGCCGGAACCTCAACGTGCAGAGAAATAATTTTTCTGCCAGGACCGTAATCATGAACCATCAGATCGTGAACTCCGACAATATCCTTGCTGAAATTAAGGGCTGTCTGCTCTATTTCGTCAACCAGCTCCTGGCTCGGAGGGTTCCCCAAAAGAGGGCTTACAGAATCTCTCGCCGCGGAAAACCCGGAATAGAAGATGAAAAGTGATACTATCACACCGCACCACCCGTCAAGGTGAAGATTTGTAAAATATCCGAGTATACTCGTAAACAGGACAACCGCCGTTGCAATGCAGTCACTTAAGGAATCCTTGGCAGTTGCCTCAAGCGCGGAGGAATTTATTCTTTTTGCCGTTTGACTGTTGTAAAAAGACATGTAGCACTTCACCAAAATTGAAGCAATCAGTATGATTACTACTACCGCTGAAAGCTCCGTCGCCTCCGGATTGATGATCTTCTTCACCGATTCCTTTAAAAGTTCAAAAGACATTACAATAATAATTGCCGCTATGACCAAGCCCGAAATATATTCCATCCGCCCGTGCCCGTACGGATGCTCGGGATCTGGCTTTGCCTGCGACAATCTGAATCCGAAGATTGTTACTATGGAAGAACCGGCATCGGAAAGGTTATTAAAGGCATCCGCAGTAATTGACACCGATCCTGACAAAAGCCCTGCCGTCAGCTTTCCTATAAAAAGAAAAATGTTCAGTCCAATTCCGAGAAAACCGCAAAGCACACCGGTAAGTGTGCGCCTTGCGGTTTCCGTCATGTTTTCTTTAATAAATAATTTCTTTAAGATTGTAAGCATTCTCTGCACCCTCTCTCCGACCGTCCGAAAACTCGGCTTTTGATTCTGCAGCCAAAGAAATCCCTCACCTCTATAAGATGTACTCCATCTGTCTTTCTTTTGTCTTTAGTCCCATTTTTTCATAGAACTTCTCTGCCGAAGTATTGCCTGTCCAGACGTTTAGTGTTACCTCGTAGCAGCCTAAGCGCTTGGCCTCTTCCTTTACATAGTTAAAGAGGCTTTCCCCCACATGCTTTCCTCTTGTACCCTCATCTACGCACAAATCATCTATAAACAACGAAGTAAACGGAATCATATTGTTGGAAAAAGGCTGCTCCTTTAACCTGCAGAAAGCATAGCCTACACATGAATCGTCTTCGTCTGCCGCTACATAGATGGGGTTTTTATCGTCCTTTATCATCTCTTTAAGCTCTTCAACCGTATATTTCGTAGTATTCGGAATAAAGATATCCGGTCTGATACCTGCATGAATATTAAGTACCTGCTCTAAGAGTACCATAAGCCTCGGTATATCTTTTTCCTTGGCACGTCTAATTTCCATTTTCTTTTTCCTCTTCGTACTCTTTGATAACCTCTTCCAAAATATCGCATGCCGTCTCGATGGTCTTTTGGCATCTGTATTCGGGCTTGAAGGACTGCGGTTTAATATCCTTGCAAAGTGTAGAAGAGTACTTTAAATTAAATCGTCTCATAAGCTTCATGACAACCGGACGGATATCCTTTGACTCATGCGCCTTTTCCTCCACATACTTCATGGAAAGAATGCTTGCTCCCGCAAGTATGGCTCCGCAGGTGTTCCCACTCTGGATGCCTGCCCCGTATGCTGCCACCATTATCATATCCCTATCGTGAAGCCCCAGATTGTAGTATTCGTTCCCGGCTCTTATAATCGTTTCAGCACAGTTGTAATTCTGATCAAAATAGTATTTTCCCAGCAAATCCTTCAGCATATGTATTGACTCCTTTTCGTTTTCCCGATTTAGTACTACTATAGTAAGGATAAAAAACAAAGGTATTTTAAAATGATCAAACAGATAAAACAATTCATAAAAAAAGAAACCGTTCTTTCTGTCGCCATACTGCTCGCAATCATTTCATCATTGATTGTACATCCTGACAGAGAATATGTGAACTACATTGATTTCAGAACCCTGGCGATTCTTTTTTCTCTGATGACGGTCATGGCGGGGCTTAAAAAACAGGGAATATTTGATCTAATCTGTAAAAAACTCTTAAAAAGAACACACAATATGCTAAACCTTACCCTGGTGCTTGTCGGAATCTGTTTCTTTTTCAGCATGTTTATCACAAACGACGTAGCCCTGATAACCTTCGTACCCTTCACCTTTATAGTCCTTGACAATCTCGGCGATAGGATTAAAAAAGCTTACCTTCTTCCGATTGTCTGCATGCAGACGATTGCCGCAAACTTGGGAAGCATGCTTACCCCTATCGGGAACCCGCAAAACCTTTACCTCTACAGTAAAAGTCAGATGTCGATCTTTGAGTTCATATCTCTGATGCTTCCGTATTCTGTGGCATCCTTAGTCCTTCTTTTAATATGGATTTTTTCCTTATGTAAAAAGAAAGACAATGAACAAATTACCTCTATCCCCGACTCCGAGTCAACAAACGCTAACCGAAAAATTGTCATAATGGATATCGCATTGTTTGCAATCTGTTTATTGTCCGTTGTTCGTATACTTCCGTATGCCGTAGCCTTTACACTTGTACTGGCAGCTGCCCTTCTATTTGACAGGCAGTCTTTAAAGGCGGTCGATTATTCTCTGCTCCTTACCTTTGTGGCATTTTTCGTCTTCATAGGTAACCTTGGAAGACTACCGGAATTTTCCGCTTGGCTTAAGCAAATTCTTGAAGGTCACGAAGTAATGACTTCCGTCCTTGCCTCTCAGGTTACGAGTAACGTTCCGGCAGCGCTTTTGCTTTCGGGCTTCACCGATAAAATTTCCCTTCTGATTATCGGAACCAACTTAGGCGGCCTCGGAACCCTTATCGCATCAATGGCAAGTTTAATTTCTTATCGCCAGATTGCCTGTAAAGCTCCTGATGAAAAAAGAAAATATTTCTTTATCTTTACCATATCAAATGTTATTTTTATTGCATTTTTACTCTTATTGTGGCAGTTACTTTAAGCTCAAAAAATGGGCTCAAAGTCAAAGGTTTCAATATAAATATGAGTGTTATGAAACGCGCGGAAAATATTCTTGCGTTGCAATACCCAAGATCACAGAAATAATTTTTCAGACTTCCACGAAAATAGCTATACTATACGGTCCTACATTACAGTCGGACTCACAGCTCGGTCTTTCGTTGACGGATACGATGTCATGTTTTGCGCTGTTTTTACCCATAAGTGTTTCCCCGGTCATCGTGATAACCGTATATTTTTCAAAAGGAATCTTCAACGCCTTACCCTCTTTCTGAATATTAACGCAGAAGAGCGCACGTTTATTTTCTTTTTGTGTCAGAACCGTATCCAATGGTTCATTCGTTGATTCCAAATAAACATCACCGCAATATTTCCTGTAAAGAGCAAACGGATAAAATATAGTCTGTTTCCAGGAAGTTTCTTTTTCCACGATAACAGGTGCAATTACATTAATCATCTGCGCAATGTTTGCAATCTTAATGGAATCACAATGACGTATCATCAAATTCAGAAATGTTGCAATCCATAAAGCATCTCTCCAGGTGTAACACTGCTGCAAACCGTATTTGGAGTCGGAACTTACACTTTCACTATTCCAAATGTTCCATTCATCTAAAGCAATACTTATATTATTTTTACGAGGTGGAATACGATACCACCGGTTTATCTGCGCAGGACTTTTATTGTACCGGGAAAGCATTGTCTCAATCCGGGTTAAACGATCTTCAAAATCCTTCAAAGTATCGAAACAGCTATCATCAAAACCATAATGATGTATGGACAAATAATCGCAGACAGGAGATAAGCTGTCTAATACTTTCTCATTCCATAAATCATCATTTCCAACGAAAACTAGTTCAATAGAAGGATCTGTCATCTTCATATATTTTGCATATTCCCAGGATTCACGGATATAAACATTTACATCGTCCTGCATTCCCAAATCCGGTACCGCATAGCTTTCATTTCCGATGCACCAATACTTTACCCGGAAGGGTTCTTCGTAACCATGACTTCTTCGAAGATTTGCATAAAAAGTATCCTCGGTGCCATTGCAATATTCTACCCATGCAGCAGCTTCTTCAGGGGAGCCTGTAGGCATGTTTATGCAGATCATGGGTTCAGCTCCAATAAGACGACACAGTTCGATGAATTCACAGGTGCCAAACTGGTAGGTCATAAGACCTCCCCAGACAATGTTTTTGACCTTTTTTCTTTGCTTAATCGGACCGACATAGTCCTGCCAATGATAGATACCCATCACCGTGCCACCTGGGAACCGAAGCACAGTAGGGGATAACTCTTTACACAGAGCTACCGCATCTTTTCGGATTCCTTTTTCATCTGTTAATGGATTGTTTTCCCAAAATAATCCACCATTAAGGCAGTTTTCAATGTCTTCTATGAAGCTTCCAAAGATTCTTCGATCAATATGGTGCATTTTCTTTTTCTCCAAGTAAATCAGTTTTTATTAGATGCATGCCTTAGTATATTATTTTTGAAGAGTTGTGTCCATGTCGAATGATAAGTGACGTGGAATGTAAACAGTGTGAACCGGTAACCCCGCGATATTTTCTGATTTTGTGTGCTTCAAAGTTTCGTAACATAGGGGTCTCCTTTTTGACCGTTTCACATATATTTTTTGGGGAAAATCTTTACTTTTTGCAAAAAAAGCTTTCATTATGATAATTTGACTTCAGCTTGTGTGTGATGCTGTGTTCCGTCAACACCTTTTACATTGTGTCCCAAGAAGCATCCCGCATCATGAGAATTGATCACACCCACCGCCTGCAGGTAAGCGTAGATTACTGTAGTCCCGACGAATTTCATGCCGCGTTTCTTCAGGTCCTTTGAGATCTGATCCGAAAGCTCCGAATGCGCAAGCCCTCGTTCATAGATCACCTTGCCATCGGTCCAATGCCAGAGATACCCGGTGAAGCTCCCGTATTCCTGCCGAATCTCACGGAAAACACGTGCATTGGTGACAGCAGCCTGTATCTTCAGGCGATTTCGGATAATGCCAGGATTATTGTGAAGTGCCTCCAGCTTGTCCTCGCCGTATGCGCAGACAATATCCAGATTGAAGTCATCGAATGCCTCACGAAATGCATCCCGCTTATTCAGAACGCATTCCCAGGACAAACCGGCCTGAAAGCATTCCAGAATCAACATCTCAAACAACTTATGATCGTCATGTACCGGAACGCCCCATTCTTCATCATGATAACGGATGTATCGTTCATTTTTCGGATTTGCCCAACAACAGCGTGGCTTTCCGTCGTTCCACTCCATATATAATCCGTCCTTTCTCTCAAATTGCGAGTTTACTTCATTTCCGTAAGCCTTCCGAAATCGACTTTTTATGGCTTTGATGTGCCTCTACATCTGGAAAATAAATTCCTTATTTTCGGAATCGGAAATCCGCGTTTTCGGAAGAACTCTATTTAAATTCCTGTTTTGCAGTTTGCCGCATAAGCGCATGTTCCATTCGATAGTATTCCTCAAATGAATCTTTTCCCATATCTACTACCTCGCTTCATCGTTTTATAATTCAATCTTTACTAAATCAATACCCTCTCTCGATGATGGAGTTATTTTAATATCCATGCCAACTGCTTTTTTTGTCACGCGCTCAAAGGACACTCTGTTGACATATCCTAATTTAAAAATCCAAACTATCATTCTTTAAAAGAAAATACTTCAT
>CAVCUM010000011.1:0-51287 GCA_963605385.1 Lachnospiraceae bacterium | reverse complement strand
GGGGGGGGTAACGGTTGAAAGAAAGTCAATCTTCTCGCCGCAACCCCGGTCAATGAGATCAGAAGCATATACCATGTACCCCGCCTTTTCAAATTCTTTGACAAGATGCCCCTCACCGCAGGCGCATTCCCATATTATCGGAGAAAATTGTTCAACCTCTGTGAGAAGCCGTGCGGCTTTAGGCTCTGTCGCGTAATAGTCATGACCCTCTCGCTCATTCTGTGCGTAATTGCGTGCGCCGAGAATTGCATGAGCAGAGCGGCTGTTTCCGGTCCAGTCTTTCATTTCTGCCTCATTTTTGCTTCACATTTCGGGCATACCTGCAATCCTTCAGGGATAATCTCACCACAATACACGCAGAGTTCCGCATTTTCACCACGTAAAAGCTGTGTAGCAATCTCCCCGCCACACGACGCATATCCGGCAATGTCAATGAACGTGTCAGCTTTAGGTGCTTTTGCAGTAATGGCACGTGCCACCTTAAACTCGATAAGCATGAGGGCAACGTCGGTAGCCGTAATTGAAATATTATATCCTTTTGCTTTGAAATGACTCATCCACATTTCAGCGATAGCCTTGAAATTATCTTCAGGTTCTCCGTATTGTTTATTGCGATCCGTGCATACACAGGTTCGCGCGCTTTCCAGAATTTCTTCACGCTTCATAAAACCCCTCCTATATAAATAGATACTAACAAAATAACTGCAATCAAACATCCCACACCGAGAAACATTCCTGATCGAGAATCTTTACACCCGATTCCAGAAAGATAGAGAAGCAGCATAATGAGAAACAGCATGACTTGCAATACAGTGAGCATAATTCGCATCATAGCAATTCCCTCTGTTCCGGAAGTTTCTGGCTCGTACTGTAGCTGAAGCTAACAGAGGTTTCCAACACGAACTCCTTACCGCATTCTGGACAGTCGATGATGTATCGCCCTTCGTTATACGCCTCGTTCATCTCGCATCTCTCAATAATCACACCGCACCAAGGGCAATAGATTTCTTCCTCACAGCTTGTATCGCGCCCCTCCTGAATATCTTGCAGTACATCCTTCATGTGCTGTTTTTTCTTACAGATATAACATTTGTCTTCCCACGAGAGCATTTCAGTGACCTTCCCGCAGATTTTACACGGCTTTTTCATGTGTTATCCTCTCTTTCGCATTCGTCACATACACGTTTTTTTTTTTACAGGATATATGCATTTCCTACCTGTAAAACCCCATTATTGTTCTCTACCTCCGATTCCACACGCTCAAGCGCAATTTTATAATAATCTGGATTAATTTCGTATCCTATGTAGTGCCTGCCCATTTTTATAGCAGATACAACGGTTGTTCCGCTTCCGAGAAATGGATCACAAATAGTTGCCGCTGGTTCTGTAAACATATCAATGAGTTGAGATACGAGTTCTGTCGGCTTTTGTGTCGGATGATAACGCTTATCTTTGCTATCTTTGATAAAACCTTGCTGACGAAACACAATTCTCTTTACTGGCTTTTTTAATGTAGTGTGAATCAGTTCCCCATCAGCAAAAGGATTTTGGAATGCCGTGTCTCCTTTTTTATCCCAGAATATCCAACAATTTGACGGTGGTAGCATACTGCAAAAATAATTTCCGCCAAAGATAATCAAGTTCTTTGCAATCCGAAACATCTCATTGAATACCTCCTGAGAGGGAATACTGCTATCCCATCCTCCAGTGTAGCGGCGATTTGCCGATCTCCCAAAACCGTTTGTCCCTTTATCGGCTTTCTTACCATAAGGCGGGTCGGTTAAAATTAAGTCGATGGATTTGTCGGGCAGTGATTTCATCCCTACTAAACAATCTTGATTATAGATTTTGTCAATCTCAAACACTTGTTTTTCACCTTCCAAAATGATATTTTGTTACAGCTATCGGAAACTCTTCGATCTCCGATGCCCATAAACACGTGCCGGCACCGTTCAACCGCTCCCAGATTAACGGAAATCCACCGATACCGTCAAACAGGCTTGCCATTGTCCAGTCACCATCACAGCATAAAGAGAGCTTTTGCAGAACATACTGCCATGGCGGCAGGGCAATGCTGTTTCCGAGAGCTTTGTATCTCGCCGTATCCGTACATTCTTTATGTACTTTGCCGTTTGTATCTGTCCACACGCCAATATCTGTCCAGCCATCAGGAAAGCCTTGTAGACGTTCGCATTCGAGCGGAGTCAATCGACGAGCGGTCACTGATTGACATACAACAGGAGGGTCTTTATAGCCGCGTGCGAGTAAAGGTGTTGAAACATCATTGCCAATATTGATGTGACCCACGTCCAAGCAAATTGCGGTATAATCGGTAACACGGCTTTGATGATCCCCTGTTAACGTCGGAACTGTTTCACCGTTCCCATTACCGCGCGCATCATACACACGCGGAGAAACTATTACAATACCGCCTTGATTGCAGGCTGGATTTCCACAATTCATATCAAGTGTTCTGGACGTATCCGCTTCATAAATACCGCTATGCGGATTGTCGGACAGCATACTATTTGACGCATATGAGCATATTCCAAAAGCCTTTGACTGTGTAGCAGTAACGCCCGGCTCACCCATCTGTCCGTTATCAAGTGAACAAATCATAGGTAGTGCGCCGTGTGATCCGGCACGTAGCGTTTCACTTACTTCGCCTGTGATTCTGCCGCGATTTGTGATTCCAAAGCAATCCGTAAAATTGTCGGCAACACTTTTTCGCGACGTTCCGCACGACGCAGAATCCCCTGACAGGCTTTCGCGCTCAAAGAGTATTTCGGGTGCGCTTGAACCACCAAAATCTGCGACAAGTGCGATTCTACGGCGACGTTGGGGGACTCCCCAAAACTGCGCATCAAGTACGCGCCAAGCAATGGAGTATCCGTTTCCCATGATGCAGCCGGATGTATGCCAGCCCCCCCCCATTCGCAGGTCGAGGAATAATGGCGTTTTCGTCTGCGATCCGGGCAGTTTCTTCGAGGACCGCGCGGAAGTCTTCGCCGCCGTTTGACGAGAACGCACCCGGCACGTTTTCCCAGACCATGAATCGAGGTCTGATGTCAGTTCCTTTTCTACCTCTGTCTTCATCAGTTTTTCTCATTTCTTTTATAATGCGTATTTGTTCCATAAACAGACCGGAACGCTCTCCGGAAAGTCCGGCTCTTTTTCCGGCTATGCTAAGGTCTTGACATGGACTGCCGCCGATTATTACATTGACTACGGGAGCATCCTTGCCACAGATTTTTGTAATGTCACCTAAGTGATTCATATATTTTCCTTCCGTATTTTTGTAAACCACAGGAAGCTCATCAATCGTCGATTACACCTCCCGTTTGCATCAGTAGGTTTGCAATCACGCATGCCGCTTCCGCTATCAATAATCCAACGTCTTCATCTTCATCCGACAACAGATCATGCGCCACTTCGTTTAGAATGTCCACAAACTCCCATGGGGTGTTACGAACCGCAATGCAAACCCGTGTGTCATAGTCCTTCGGTGGTTTTGCATGCATTTCTGCTTCATCCGGGTGCATTTGCATCCACTGCTTCACAGCTTCCACGAGTTTTTCAGGTTCCTTCGTGCTGCTGTCAAAACAGCCCTCTACCATATAAGCGGGGCATTTCCCACACCCACAATTACTGTCATGACGCATGTGATATTCGTGCATTTTATTACGATTTTTGATGTACACTACCGCATCCATAATCATTTCTCCCAACCAATATCTCCAAAAAGTTCAGGCAGCTCATCAGCGAATTTTTTATAAAGCGGAATCGCCACTTCGCGCATTTGAACATGAGCGGCAGAGGCGCAGCGTAGCTTGAAAAAGTGCCGCCATTCCCTTATATTCGCTGTCATAACCAATTCTGTCTTCAGACTGTTAGGAAGAACAGAACGCGCTTCTTCGGGTGTGCAGCCATAATTAAGAAGATTGAAATAAGCCATTTCGGCGGCGAGGCATCCCTCTTCCCACAGCATCCAGCCGTCTGTATTTCTCGAAAGGAAACAAGGTTCGATCACAGTAATTTCAGTGCCGAACTTGTCCTTGCTGTAATTGCAATAGCGCGTCGATTCCTGACTGTATGAAGCAAGTCTGTGACGCACAATTTCATGCGATACTCCACGGTCGCATACAAACTTTACGGATATGCTCACATGTTCAAGCACTGATTCATGGTTTCGTGCGATGAGCTTCTTCGCAAACGTGTAGCACGATTCGTCCTTAATGAGGTCTTCAGATTTATAACAGGTGCGCCCACAGAGTTCGATGTGTTTAAGTATAGAATCACGGTCAATCGGAGTCAGAATTTCAGTATACGGTTTTATGATTTTCATGATTATAACCTCTCAGTCTTTCTTAAAGTAGTGTCCTACCCAGCCGTCAGCGTTCAGCGGAAGACCCTCAGCCCACGGAATCGGGCATGACATCATAGCCACAACAGTATTAAGCATTGATTTTTCGTCTGCAAACGGTTCGATTTCAATAACCACTTCGTCATGTACATGGAAGACAACCGGGAAATTTGCTGATTCAAGCTGTTCGATACAGTGTGCAAGACAGTCACGTGCGATTGCCTGTACGCAGTTCTCAACGAGTTTTCCTCCATAGGTTTCAACGCGAGTCCACTTTTTCGACGTCTGGTCAACACCTGCGTATGAAATGGACGGGTTTCCCCATTTGTTTTCACCGATAGCCGGATCAACATAGAATAGCTTTCTCCCAGAAGGTAACTCAATTGTGAGACAGGTTCGCCCCTGCATCGCGTCATATTCGCGCGATAACGTACAGCATCCAATGCGTGCATAGCCCCCATTCGCAACAACAGAGACAGCGGCATTGTCAAAAGCATACCAAAGGTCACATATCTTTGAGTTTGCCTCCCGCCATCGGCGTACAATATCAGGAAGATCCTCTTCCGGAATGCCCATGTCTAAAGCTCCCATATTGATTAACGCGCCTGTGCTGCCTTGATAACCAAGTGCAAGCTCTGCCACCTTACCTTTTTGTCTTAAATGTCCGTTTTCTCCACCCTTGACAACATTGCAATGGAACATTTGTGAAGCTGACGCGCAGTAAATATCGCCGCCACTGCGGAATACATCAAGTCTCCATTTCTCACCTGCAAGCCACGAAATTACTCTCGCCTCAATCGCTGAAAAATCTGCGTCAATGAGCACACGACCGTTCGCGGCAACAAAAGCTGTGCGAATGAGCTGTGATAACGTGTCGTTTACGCTTCCATACAAGACACGCAGATTGTCGAGCTTCCGCTCACGAACCAGCTCACGCCCAAGGTCAAGAGGATCAGTGTATGTACGGGGTAAGTTTTGCACCTGTACTAATCGTCCTGCCCAGCGACCGGTCCGGTTTGCACCGTAAAACTGTAGCAGTCCGCGAACTCTGCCATCTTCACACACAGCGTTTTCAATCGCGTCGTATTTTTTCATGGACGTTTTGCCAAGCTCCTGACGGATTTCAAGCATCCGTTTCGCCGCCGCGCTGTTTTCGTCGCGGTCAAGCAATTTGCTTACTGTTTCCTTGCGTAAGTTGGATATCTCTTCGCCAGTCTCACCTTCAAGCCACGCTGTAAGCTGCTTGACACTGTTGGGATTCTGTAAGCCGGACAGCGCGACAGCTTCCGCTTTCAGCCGCTCATTCATTACCGTACCGAGATAAAGTGCGCTCTTGACAAAGTCCATGTCAACTGCGACACCCCTGTTATTGATAATAAGGTCAGTTTCCCACTGCTTCTGCACGCTATCAGGTACCGGAAAGCTCGATAAACGAGATTCTATTTCCATCTCCGTAACAACGTCCTGCGCGTTGTATTCCTTGAAAAGCTGCCACTTATCAGGATCATGACGCGGGAGATTTCGCGTTCGCCCGCCGTTAGCCTTTGTCGGCTTGCAGGGAACGCAGAAATACTGAATAAGTGACTTGCCGATTCTCAGCTTTTGCTTGTCTTCCGGTAAACCGATAGCCTTACCCGTCGCGTCCAAACCTGCTGTATAGCCGCAGTAAAGTCCATGCAGCATAGTGTCATGCCATTGTCTCGGTTCAAGTTCTGTGTTATAGTATCGGGAAAGGCATCCCCACTCAAAAGCCGCGTTGAAAGCGTGTTTAACGTATGCCGGATTAAAAATCATATCGGTAATGTTTTGCGGGATTTCGTGTGTTTCAGTGAGGTCAATGGTTTTTACCGGTCCGCCATCGACACTGTAAGATAGCAAAAGTATCTCAAAATCCGGACTGCGTATATACGCTTGTGCGCCAGCCTTTTTAATGTTGACACTCGAATATGTTTCGAGGTCAATGCTTAAATGATGCAGATACGTATACATAGCTGTTTCTCCTTTGCTCAGATTTGCAGAAAAGCGCATGACCGGAATATGCCATGCGCTTTTACGCCATTTATTTCATCGAGGCATTCCGGTAATGGGGTCAATCGGATAAGCGGGAACGGTACCGTATGCATTCGCTCCCTGTGTAGGTGCAACACTCTGCCCGATTCCGGCAAAATCTGATGCCGCAGACGCACCGCCCGAAAGCGGTTCGCCATCGCGTGTTTTAAGCACATTTCCAAGTCCACAGCCGACGCCTTTGTTGCCGGAGTTAGCATAGCCGAAGAATCGAACTGTTACACGCGCATACATGCCGCTGTAAATGTCCTGCGGTGCAAGCTGGCAGTTGATGTTGTCCATTCCGACGACCTGCGGAGGCTGTTCACTGGACGCCGTCATTACCCAATGCCCTTTGCATTCCTCGCCAAACGGTGTTCCATCCTGTCTGACACCGTCCCCATCATGGAGAACGGATTTAAGCTGCGGAGGTCTGAAACCGCCCCATTTTTTAGCAACCGCATCCTGCGCAGCGGCTTCGATTGACTGCTCAATGTCCATTTTCGTGGCAACGTCAGTTTTCGGGATCAGCAGCGTAACAGAGTATTTCGGCTTCGCGCCGGGCTGTTTAGGATTGGCGTAAGGCTGAGTGAGGTGCGCATAAGACAAGCGGACTTCTCCGGTAAGCACTTTCATGGGGTCGTTCTGATACATAATTCATTTCTCCTTAATCAATAAAATATTTTTCTTTTAACGCGTCGTATAACACTTTGATTTTGCACATTTTATCATATCGTGCTTTTGCTTTTTTCACTGAGCTGAGCAGCTGTCTGTTACTCTTTTCGATGGCTTTCCGCTCTGTACTTGAACAATACCATTTATCAGAGAGACGATAACCGTCCCGATATTCACAGCTTGCTTTAGCCCATTCACCTTTCAATTTTTCAATGCAATCGGGAAAGAATCTGTCAAGCTCTGCAATTATTTCCGTGTTGTCGCACTGGTTTTGAGCTATAAGTTTTAGCGCAAGACGGATGTTTTTCACGCTTGCTCTATCAAGCCAATCGGGGATCAACAGCTGAATCCAGCCTGTTGAGTAATGGATAGTGATAACGCGACTCATGCTTGCTCACCCGCTGTTACATCCGAGAAGTCAGTAACTGCCGAATTATAAGCCTCACGTTTGTCAGACATCGGCACGAGTGTAGGTGAACCTTTAGGCTTGTACACCTGACCGGAAAGCAGCTCCGCGAACTTCTTCTTACCAAGTAGTTTTTCAAGCTCTGACAGTGACTTCGGCTTTCGGTCGTAAAGCACAGCCTCATCGAATCCTGCTTTCACAACAATTTGCATTGCTTTGTCGGCGTCATTAAATGCGCGGTTGCTTCGACCTTCAACAGCTTTGTATCCGGGAATAGTTCCTCCTTTAAGAATGGTATCAAGAGCGTATTCTTTCAGGTCATTGTACCATGCTACCAGTGTTTCACCGCGTGTAAGTAAGTCACCGATTTCGGTATCTGTGAGAAGCGGAGACTCACCGTTTGGACGTGTGGAGTTACCGAGAACTGCCGCTACAATTTGCTCATCACTTGCTTTATTAACGGGGATGCAGTCCTTGAAATCTTCCAGTGCAGTGTTTTGTTCAGCGCGCGCACGACACTGTGCTCTGCCGCGACAAAACTTGCAGTGCTCACCGGGGACGAACTTTCCGTTTCCGTTATATGCTTCCCGTGCAATAGGTTTAAGCCATTCGCCCCATGCAAGTAATTCAGAAACAGAAATTGTTTCCTCGCTCGGTTCCGCAAATAAGCGCGGCTGACAGATAGCCATTGACACTGTCTGAATTGTATCGCCGTATATTGCACTGAACATTTTTAACGCGCCAAGTGCATACAGACGCATTTGAGGATTGTTTTCAGCGGATACCGGAACGCCTTTACCATGCTTGTAGTCAACAATCTGTAGCGTATCACCGCCAATCATAACGCAGTCACACGTTCCGTATCCGTCCGGAATGTAGTCGCTCAGGTCCACTCTGACTTCCGGAGTGACATACGGTGCAGAGCCAAAATTCATTGCTTTTTCTTTGAGATAGTCAAGATAAGTTTGCGCCGTTGTGAGCATTTCTTCGTTGTATCGGGGATTTGCCTGTAGCTTTTTCAACTCTGTATTGAAAGTACGTCTGTTCATGACGGTGAAGTGCTTTCTAACATACAGCTCACAAAATTCGTGTGCAAGCGTTCCTTCTTCTGCATATTCGCTTGTGCTGGACGGAAACTGTGATTCAAAAAGCGGAGCAGCAGTGCAGACGAGCCACCTGTGAGCCGCAGACGCGCTCAGAAGCGCATGTGAATTAGGAGAGGGCATTTGTCCTGCCTCCTTATAACGCCGCACCAAGGGCTATCAGGTCAGCGGCAAACGCGTCATACTGTTCGGGCTTAAGCTGCGCAACTGACGCGACTCCATGCTTCTGAAGCAGGGCAAGCAGTTCCGGCATCTTGTTCTGTGTTACGAGAGCGGAGCCGGCTTTGGCGATTTCTTCACGGGTATACTTCTTAGCGTTTGGAGCAGGAGTCGGAGCAGGCGCAATAAGAGCTGTCTGGACAGCCGGAGTGCTCTCGGCAGTGATAGGTTCGGGAGTAATTTCCGTGTTTGTCTGAGGGACTACCACAGGCTGTTCTGCAACTGCTTTAGGAATAGGCTGCGTAGTTTCAATGGAAATGTTCTGAACTGTTCTCGGGTGCGCTGGTATGTTTGAATTTGTAAGTGCCTGTGCAAGATTATTAATTGCTTCGGGCATTCCGGGGATTACAACGGTTACTTTAATTTCCAACATGATTTTTTCCTCCTGTGATGTTATCAATAATGACTTTTTGCCATTTATCACTTTTTTCGATTACGTTTTCTGAGTAAGTGCTTGTTAGGTATCCGTATCCCCACAAGCGCGATGCTCCAATATCTCCGCAGTTATAAGCCATTAGAGCTTTGTGTGTATCTTCGTAAGTATCCAGTAATTGACCGAGCATATACACACCCGCTGTAATGTTTCCGGCGTAAGTTGTAGGTTCTATGCCCTCATTTCGCAGCCAATTGAAATTGACCGGATTGATTTGCATAAGCCCCCAACAGGTACCGCTGTCTGCGTCAGGCTGGAAAGAGCTTTCAGCTTCGCACACCGCAAGTGCAAGCGCATACGGTACGTCGTATTCTAAGCAAGCATCCTGCATAACGGTCTGAAGCTCTTCTGAAAGTGGAATTTCAGAAATGTATGCTGCTTCTGATTCCAAGACTGCTGTTTCAACACAAGATAAGCTGGAAACAGTGTTTTTGTTTTCTTTCGCGCTGTCCGGAAAGCTAATTGGCATACAAACTGGGGATTGCTTCGACTGAGACGATGGTGCTACCGTATCAGCCGTTTGCGGCAGATAAACATGAGTCTCTGCCTTTGGGGATGATAGATTCTTGACGATGGACACTGCCGACGACAGCGACACCATCATTGCCGCCGCAGTTATCGCGGTTATCATTCGCCGTTCTTCTTTGGTCAGCATTTTTGACCTCCTGTGATTTTTTCCAGTCCTCAAACGCCTGCACGTTTTTCGGATCACTGTAAAACTGTTCCATTGCAGCGAGAAATGTTTTTGCAAGATTACGCTGCTCGGACGACGGTATTTGAGAGATGTCAATTTTATTCATCGTGACATTCAATCAATCCGGTGCGGTTATCGCGTTCAAACGCCTCAAGGTCGCTTGCGCGGATACGATACTGTTTGCCGATTTTGATAGCGGGAAGATCACCACGTCTAATCCATTCCCAGACGGTGGTAATCTTTACCGAATATCTCACGGCTATTTCTTCGCACGAAAAAAACTTTTCCAAACATAAGCCTCCTTTTTAGTTCAAAATACTTGACTTTTGTTCGGTTTTGTGTTACAATGATTCATGCCACTGAATTTAATAATACAAACCCGAACCGCTGAAAACCGATTTTTCAGAGGATGGTGTTCTATACTCTCTGTTCGGTTTAGTCCAGTATACCATACTATTATGGATTTGTCAATAGGTTTGTTCAAAATAGTTCAAATAAATTTTGTTGGGGACAATGATATGGACTTTTATGAACGAGTTATCGCGCTATGTAAGGAAAAAGGAGTATCCCGGTCAAAGATGGCTGACGAAATAGGAATATCACGCTCTACACCTAAAGACTGGGCGGATAAAAAATCAACTCCACAATTTTCTACGGTTAAGAAGCTCGCAGAGTATTTCGGTGTTCCCGTGACATATCTTACAGATGGTCAAGGACTTGATGTACAGACAGTTCAGGACAATCACGGTATCATTGGAAACACAAATGCGCCTGTAACCATAATGAATGGTAATTCTCATTTGACAGATCAGGAAACCGAACTGTTAAATTTGTTCCGTCAAATGAGTGTAATACAGCAGGCTCAGTTGCTTGTAAATGCGGCTGAACTGCTCAGAAAATGAAAGGAGAAGGACTATGACTTGCCCGAAATGCGGTAGTGAAAACGTAGATGTGCAGCTCGTGCAAGAAACTACGGGTAAAACTACGAAGACGAAATCTAAGACCAAAAGTGTAACTCAAAAAGGTCATGGCTGCCTTTGGTGGATATGCATCGGTTGGTGGTGGTGGATGATTGACATGCTCTTTTGGTGTGTTGCTTTTATCCCGCGCCTCATAATTCAATCCCTTAAAGGGCGAAAGGATAAAACGCGGTCCACAACAAAAACTGTCTCCAATGAAAAGATACATACCGTATATCGTTCCATGTGTATATGCCACGACTGTGGACATCATTGGGAGAAATAATCATGCCCGCTGAAATTAACTTCAACCTTCCCGGAAATAAAAAATCCGAACATAACAGCCGTGACAAAATCGCGGTTGTATATGCTCGGTATTCATCACACAGTCAGACGGAACAGTCGATTGAAGGACAGCTTGCAGCAGCTCAGGCATATGCCGCAGCGCATGATTATACTATCGTTCACGAATATATCGACCGCGCAAAAAGCGGACGTACAGACAGCCGTGAGCAGTTTCAGGCTATGCTACACGACACGGCGAAGAAGCAGTTCGGCGTCATCCTCGTCTGGAAAGTGGACCGTTTCGGTAGGAACCGTGAAGAGCTGACAATCAACAAGCTGAAATGCAAAAAGAATGGCGTCCGCGTCGAATACATCGCAGAGAAAATTCCGGACTCACCGGAAGGGGTTATTCTTGAAAGCGTACTTGAAGGATTTGCAGAATACTACTCTCTCCAGCTTTCGCAGAATGTCCGCCGTGGACGTGCTGAGAGCGCAGAGAAGTGTCAGGTGCTTGGCGGAACGAATCTGCTCGGATACTCAACCGGACCGGATAAAAAATACGTTATAGACCCTAATACCGCTCCAACAGTGAAGATGATATTTGAAATGTATGCAAGCGGCAGTACAACCCCGGAAATTGTCCGGCATCTCAACAGTCTCGGTTTACGGTCATCGCGCGGAACACCTTTTACAAAAAACAGCCTGTGTGGAATACTGAAAAATGAAAAATACACGGGCGTGTACACATACAAGGATAAGCGGATTCCGGGAGGGATACCTCGCATTATCGACGACGAGACTTTCCAAAAGGTGCAAGCGTTGCTTAAAGTAAATAAGCGCGCCCCATCGCATAAATGGAGTCGCGCTGAATATATACTGACGGATAAATTGTTCTGCGGAAAATGCGGATCACCTATGGCAGGCGAGAGCGGGACAAGCCATACCGGTGCAAAACACAATTACTACCTTTGCACAAAGCATAAAAGACAAGGGAAAACTGCATGTGATAAAAAAGCCATCAGACAAGAACAGATCGAAGACGCAGTTCTGAATGCGGCAATCGAACTCGTAAGCAACGATGAGCTGATTGACTTCATCACAGACTGTACATGGGAATACTATCAGAAGCAGGATTTTACGAAAGCGGAAGTCGAAGCACTGCAAAAGGAACTGTCACGCGTTGAAACGGCAATAAAGAATTTGCTACACGCTATTGAGCTGGGCATTTTCAACGAGGCAACAAAAGCGCGCATGGACGAGCTGACAGCACAACAAAAAGAACTGACCGCCTCTATTGCCGAGAAAGAATTAGCATCCGGATTCAGACTTACGAGGGATCACATAAAATACTTCTTAGGTCAATTTAAAAATAAAAATTATAAAGACAGAGAATGCCAGAAGCAGCTCATCAACACTTTTGTCAACTCTGTGTTCCTGCATGACGACCATATTGACATTAATTTCAACTACAGCGGCGGTTCGCGGACGCTATCGCTGACAGAATCAGAAGAAAAAGGCGGCAGTGAAGGGTTCGTATGCTGCTTGCCATGCTCCACCATAACACGCACATACGAACCCAACATTGTTTGGTTTGGTCATGTGTTTAAGATCAGAATAAGACTGCCGGAAAGCTATTGATGCCGCTTCGGCAGTCTTATTTTCATTGTACACAAACATAATGTTCTGTCAAGAGCAAAAACAGCACGAATGCGATTTTAACCGCACTGTGCTGTTTTTTTTTATTCAGCAGAGAGATTTACCAATACTGTCCACCAGTCCAATATACTATGGTCAGCGGTACCGACGATTCTGCAAATACGTCATGGATGATGTCCGATACAATATCCCAGTTGCCTCCGGCAATGCCACAGCCCATATAGCCCGGAAGCGCAACGGACCATCCCGCCCTTTTAGCGGCTTGTTCGACTTTTGCAAGGCATTGCCGAAAAGCCTCATAGTCCGTTAATACCGCCTGTGCTCCGAAATCACGTTGACTGAAGCAGTTTGCGATATACCTCTCGCCGGGGATGATCGTGCTGTACAACACCGTTCCAAGTGCCTGACGTCCGAAATACATGCAGTAATCCTTGTATTCGTTGTACTGCTCGTCCGTTAAAATTTTCATCCGGATAGCCGCCGCTATTCCACCTTCCATCACACCGTAATAGTTTGTCTGATGGCAAAGGATATTCGCCGGAAAGCACAGCAAATCTCCCTCTATCTCTTGAATCATGACAAATGACCTCCTGCTATTTTAATTTATACTTATCATCGAGACGGTTATATTCCGCATCAATGTCAAGTCCGTATTCCTTCAGTTTATGCTTGAACACGAAATAGGTCATTTGTTTATTTTCATTTTCAAGCTCACGCGTATCACATTGCGGATTCTCTTCCGGTTTGGCACGATAGAAGTCGTGAATTTCTTTTCGTAGCTGAAAAACCTCTTCGTACAACTCACGCAAACGACCAAGCCCAAGGCGATATTTAGGGCTGACGTGCAGCGTCCAAAGGAAAAGCGCATCAGTTTCAAGCTCGTAGTCTTTGCTGGTTTCAACGATTTGCCGCAGAATTTCTGCCTTTGACGCCGCTGCACCTTTAGGATTTCTTCTTTCAAAAGGGATTTTCGCCTTCATAATTCACTCCTTTCAATCGACAAATGTTTTCCGCTGTGAATCCCATATGCCTATAGCTTCGTAAATGGGCGAACTGCAAAAAACATAATATCGGTTGTAAGCTATTTCCACAATTCGTAATGATTGCATTGTTGCGATTTCCAATACTCCAAGCCTTTCAAGAGCTTTTACTATGTCGCATACAACTTCAAATGGGATGCACTTCATGTGTTTTCTCCTTCCGGTAACAGCGCGGTCATTCCGGTTCTTATGGGTGTAGCCAGATAGAATCCGGTATTTTGCAGCACCTTTTCATACTGCTTTTCGCCCTGAAATGAATCAATAACCCTTTTCTCTTCCGCACCCATAGCTGAATATTTTTTCTTGCCGTATGACGGCGGCAGCCATCCGCGATTTTGAGCCGCGTATATATTGAACCGTTCAAGCAGCTCTGGACACGTAAAAGCAACATGAACCGTCCCCTTCTTGTAGAATGTTGCCGTGAAGAATTTACATTGGACATTTCGCGTTTGACCAGCATTGAAGCTCTGTCCGATTCGTGTATCAAGATTAACATCAGCGGTCATATTTCCGTCGAAGAAGTTCAATATCTTCTCAATGTCTGAAAGTACTTCTACAGCCTTATACTTTCGCGGCGATCCGTCATAGGTATCAAACAGACCATAGCAAGGGATGATGACCTTTTTATTCACCTTCCACGCCTTATTTGTCGCCCATCCGTCGTAGTAATGCCGGTTCGCCGCGCATTCAGGCGACCAAGTGTGCTCAGCTGTCAAACGATCAAACATAGCGGCTATTTCGTCCTCGATGCCCGTTCGTACCTGTGCCATGATTTCTGTAGACAGCACCTGAATGTTGAACTCGTTGAAATCGTAATTTTGCAACCGATTGACTTTCATTCGGTATTCTTCTTGCAGCTTGCTTGTAAGTTTCCCGGAAAACTTTGGATTAGAAAGAAGCGCGCTCCAATATTTCAGCCGCACTTTTTCGAGGTAGGAGTTTATCGAAACATTGTCATAACCACGATCATTGGAGTCGGTCAGATGGAGAATGCTGCCATTATCATAAGCACTTTCAGGATTCAAAGACTTCTGCATATAAGGCTGAAATGCTCTGAATTGCCGAATGAGTGAAATTCCCGCTTTTACCTCAACATTGAAATGCGATACAGCGGATTTTATGTAATCGGTGACATCAAGCTCTGTAGACGGATTTTCACCGAAATTATCATTCAGGTTTTCAGCCCTTCGCATTCGTTCATAGAATTCACTCTCTTCTTTAGCGGAAGGAATACACACCTTAATAAGCGCGACTTCGACATCGGTTTGCCTTTCTGCGTGAACAAATGCATTTTCAATATATTCGATAGACGCGCCATACTTATCAAGCAGTCGCCGCAGTTCTTTCCTCTGCTGCGTGTAAGGGTTACGAATTGTCTCCGCATTCAGCAGGCAAATAATAGAACCACCGCGCTTTTGCACATCCAACGCTTTCAGCAGATGCGTGCATCCGTCCGAAAATGGCGGGTTCATTACGATGAGGTCATATTCTTTCAGTGGCTCATATCTGAGAAAATCGTCAAACACAAGACGAACAGCTCCACTGTTGCAAATGTTCTTTTCGCGGGTAGCCTCCTTACATTTAAGATTGATTTCCGGGGAGATGGTACGGTAATCCAAACCGCGAAACTTGTCAAGCTCAGATTGATATATCCCCGCTTTTTCGTAGCTGAAGTTATATTTCAGAATACGCGCAAGCTGAGGATCAACTTCAATGCAATCTATGCTGATACCGTTGAATTGATTTTCTGCGTTATAGCTATCCGTATAATTTTGCACGAGTATTCTATGTGCAATGTCGCCCTTGCCTGCGCTCGGTTCGAGAATATTTTGGACCATACGCCAATTCACTCCGGACAGCATCCGGTCAATAAGTGCATCAGGCGTCGGGTAAAAATCATTCCCATGTTCGGCATATTGTAATATGGCTTTGCTCATATGGTTTCACCATCCTTCCATTTTCGTTCAGTCCATCCCCAAATGTCCGGTGTATGATACATTTTCCGGTACGTGTCATCACCGATGCTGTCATAATATGCTTTAGCCGATTCATAATCTGCGAACAGTCGTGAGTGAATCATGCCACTTAAGCAGGATGCGCTATCTACGCACCAGACTGTATATTCAACAATCGGGTCAGTATCAGATGTGAGTTTGCTTTTTATGTCACGCCGGCACCATTTTTCAGTGTCGCTGCACAGCCAGATAATCGTGACAATTTCTTCAAGCGGCGCACCGTGGCTGTTCGCATAAAACAGTCTGTCATACTGTCTGCTTGACCCCTCGGTGAACCATTGATGCTTAATACAAAGATTTCTCAGTCGTTCATTTGTGATGTTCATATGCATTCTCCTTATCCCTTCTTATGCCTCCGACCATTTCAGCCTCTCTAAAGATAGCGTGCTCATATCCTTGCAGAGATGCTAATCTTTCGATGATCTCCATTACAGGACAAGACCCACGCCCATTATGGTAAGGACCTTCAATGTAACGGCTCTTACCTTGCTTTTCGACCACATTTTCAGCAATATCGTCGAGCATATCAATAGTCACGCTTTTCGGCTGCCACCATATAAAAGCGTCTGCACTCAGGCTGTATCCTGCATCGTACTTAATAATTACGCGTTTCATATTGTCACCGTCCTTTCTGTATCAGCTTTCAATATTCTTTGTTTTGAAGTGTTCGATGAGTTCTTCTATACCCATTCCTTCACATTCTTCAAAATCATTACGCCTTTCAAGTGCTTCGGGAATTGTTTTTCCAATACACATCGAAGCGAGATTCAGAGGTGTATTCAGTCTATTGTCTGTAATATACTTGTAGTTAATTGTTCCGTACATTACCTCATCGTAAAGATAACGCATATCTGCCGGAATATCTATCAGTTCAATTCTTACTATTTGATATTCATTTCCTTTGCTGCTTCTATAATGTCTTGTGATTGTTTTGATTTCTCCGATTTTTATTTTAAAACCCTCCGTTATTGTTTCGTTTGTTCCTTTGTGATAACATTATACACTTAATAGTGTAACTTGTCAAGAGATTTCGCGAAACTTTATAATTTATTTTTTGTTTGAATCTTGACAGGCGAAACAAATCAGTGTATAATGTGCCTATAGAAAGGACGTG
The DNA here is from genome assembly GCA_963605385.1 of Lachnospiraceae bacterium. Taxonomy (GTDB): domain Bacteria; phylum Bacillota; class Clostridia; order Lachnospirales; family Lachnospiraceae; genus UBA1258. The sequence goes on along the minus strand of CAVCUM010000011.1, from coordinate 34,279 downwards.
ATTAGAATGTCGCTGTCAATCGGCGAGAAAATCAGAATACTGATGAACCGCAGAGGGATGACGCTCGGAACGCTTGCAGAGTCAATCGGGACAACCCGGCAGAACCTCTCCAATAAACTGTCACGAGATAACTTTTCCGAAAAGGAAATCCGCGCCATTGCCGAAGCTCTTAACTGCACCTATGAGGCAAAACTCATCATGCGCGATACAGGAGAAGAGGTGTGACGCTGTACACGAATTCGTGTCGGATGGCTTATAAGCTACACAAAAAGCCCGTGGGAACTCAATGAAGGTTTCCACGGGCTTTTGCTGTCTCAATCCTGTTTTTGTAACAAAAACGGATTTTTCCTATATAATACTCACGTATATAGCGTGTATAGATGTGCGCATAGCGGACGCGCCTATAAATCCTATGATTATAAGTATATTAGGAAAAATATGTTACATTGTTACACGTAGGAGAAAAAGCGAGAAAATTTGAGATATTGAGAGAAATCGTTAGAAAATCAGCGTAACAGATTTTGTAACAGCAGCGTAACGTGTTACACTGGTTTGTAACATTGTTGGCTTGTGTTACAGGCGTGTTACACGGTTTGTTACACCTTATTCAGTGAGGACAATCTTCTCAATTTCTGCACGAAGCTCCAAGTCATGAAGGTATTCGCCCATATGCCGATACTGATTTTCAAGAACGTATGCCGGACAGCTGAGGTCGAATCCAAGCGTGCCGGCTTCATTTTTGATGAGAGTAGTGTGGAGCTTTTCATACCGGATTTTGAGCTGCCAGTATTCGGCACAAAAGCGATCCTTATAGTCGTCGCTGTTCATCAGCGCAACGGTTTCATTCAGGGTCTTCATATATTTTTATTCCTCCTTTTTCTTGCCGCCAGTAAATCTGTCATACAGTTCTTTCAGCGTATCCCATCCGTACATAGCAACATAGGCAACGATGAACGCAACGATCAGCGCGTCCCCTGCCAGATACCAAACTGGTGAAATTCCGGCGTAAGCGCAATATCCGAAATATCCGGCAATGCAAACTACAACCGATACGATGATGCACCAGAGCTGTGTGGGCATTAATGAAAACGGCTTGATTTTCTTTGTTACCTCAACGATAGCTGAAACGATGAACGCAACAATTCCGACAACGGACGTAAGAGCAACGCCGTCAATGACGATATTATTCATATGTAATTCTCCTTTATTAAAAATCTCTGTTCAGTGGATCATCCTGCTGTGCGCTCCGAAATCCGTACTGCGCATTCGCAACCTTTTCCGCTTTGCTGTTATTGAAATAAAATCCGAGCACGATTGTAACCGCCGCCTCTACAAAGCCTACAACTGCCGTTAGATAGGGCAGCGCACCCATATAATCATAGGTAATAGCCAGCTCTGCGAGAGCGAGACAGCGGTATATCACATACACGGATACCGGGGTCATGGACAGTGCAAAGCTCCCGGCAAGTATTTTGGAAAACTGGACGTATTTCCTATGCCGCCGTCGTTCTTTCGCTGTCAGCTTTTCTTCCTTTGGCATTGTGTCAGCCTCCCAGCTTCTTCACGATCAGCTTGTAGAGACGGTACAGGAAGGTTATCATCTGTCTGCGTGTACACGGTTCATCGAGCTTCAAGTCTCCGTTTGCGTCACCGTAAATGATACCGTTTTCCTTTGCCCACGCAAGAGGTTCTTCCCACCATTCTTTCACAGCATTATCCTCCTTTCCTTCCTCACGGTCAAGTCGCCTGTTCACTTCTGCGGCAATCGCCGTATGACGGCTGTACAGGTAATCACCGGGGCAAGCCTTACGTGCAAACCAGCGATGCACCGTCATGTTCTGCCTGTCCGTTTGTCCGACAAGGCTTTTGTCTCCCTGCCATCTGAGACGACTTATACCGGGATTCCGCTTGCATATGTCAACAAGCAGCCGAATCAAACCCTCATAAGCCGCATCCGTGATAGTGTAGGGGTCAGTCGTATCGCTTGCAACCTCAATTGTAATCGCGCGCTGGTCATTGTCCGCACCGGATATGCCGTTTACGCGGATAGAATTTCCATTTGCATCATACCCACCAGAGCACCATGACCGGTCCTTTTCTTCTACGTACAAGCCGATTTTTCCATCCTTGCCGACGCCGTAGTTTGAGGACGCCTGTCGAGAGGGGGCGGCGAATATGTTCCCAAGCGTCTCAACGGTGCATTGCCCAACAACACAGTGTATCGTCACCGTGTCAATCGCATGGGTTCGTGGACTGGACCTGTTCGGCGATATGCAGGTATAATCCACAAGTGGACTGTTACTCATGTCTATCTCCTTTCTTTATTTGTGCGCCTGCTGGTTCAGGTATTTATCCAGCTTATCTTTCGCTATAGGGACCGTGTGATTCGCGCCGAGCTGTGTAAGTCCGTCAAGACATGCAGACAGCGCGAAACAGATTAAACAGTTTTCTTCCTTTATCCGCGTAATGTCCGAGTTATCTTTTTTACGACCGAGATACCACTGATAGATGCGAAAAATGAGTCCGCCGACAACAGTAACGGCAGTAATAACCGCAGCAGCTGTGATTATAGTGTTTGCATCGATTGTAACTGTCATAGGCGTACCTCACACTTCAGTCCATGCTTCAGCATAGTCTACGGGAGAGAAATTCGTGTTGGCATTGCACCTGTACGTCTTGCCATCGGTGTAAATCATATACTCCCCTGATTTGTAGATGTCGTGTGCGCCTGTAGGAGCAACCCAAGGACGAGCGGTTTCCGGCGATTTCCCATGCAGAGGGCGGTTGAAAGTATACCATGCCGTCTGCCCCGGACGAATATCCGGGTATACAGCATTGTCGTATGCCTGATAGCACTCCCAAGTTTGCGCATCGGCATTGTAAATGTCGCCTACAGCGTGACTGCCGGATACCCAATCAGGATAGAGTACACTGATTGTAATGCGCGCATCGTCGTCGATAACATGCTTTACTGCTGTATCAACCGCCATTCGATATTGAGAGGCTTGTGCGGCGGACAAATCAGGATTTCCGGTTGCAGCAGCAAGAGCATTGCGCGCGGTTTCGCACTTCTGAGATTCCGCTTCAAGGTTCTTGCGCTGTTTGTTTACATATTCGTTCAGCCTCATGTGGTTTCCTCCTTTGCCTCTTCGCAAAGTACAAGTGCAACAGGTTCATACAAGATAATGTTGCTCTCGCTCTCCGCTTCTATTTTGACACCCACACCCCATTTGTCAGCAGTTTTTGTCTGATTCGCAAAATCATGTGTTGCACCGAGCGTGGTAGACTCCCATGTAGGTGTTTCGTCATTGTAGTTGTTGCAAACTGCAACAGAAAGAGTACCTTCGCACACAGTATCGCATTCAACCTTGATTTGTTCGGGGCGTGTCTCCGTATCTCCGAGCGACGCAGTGAACCCGGCTTTACGAGCGGGTATATCTGCGCTCGTGATAAGGTTGTAGCTACCGTCGCCGTTGGCGACGGTAGCTACAAGACAAGAAGAAAGAAGATTGAAAGCGGGGCGCGCCGAGCCGTAGTTCGTGGGGCCGTGCGTGTAGAGGCCGCCATACGCGTACACGCAGCAAACCGTAGAAGCAGCACTGGGAGAGCGAGTCCACACGATCACAGCATTTCCGGCTTTATTTTTGGTAATGCGCGAGGTGTTATTTGTGAAATATCCGAGATCGACGGATTCGTCGTTGGAATAGTCACCGTGCAGTTCCTTGTTTGATAATGCAAAAATCTTTCGCGCAAGCGTATAGCTGGCAGTTTCCGCTAAATTGTAGCAGATAACCGATGAAGTTGCGATACAAGCAAGCGTTTCCGCGCTAAGTCTTCCGGCATACTCTCCGGTCATGAATTGGTCAAGCAGTGAATTTTCGTAGTTTACTTCAGTATTTGAGTTGTTATACCTGAAATTTGACTCACCCGTTCCTGTTCCGGTTGCGTATTCTCTCACAACAAAATAACAATTGCCATATGGATTGGTTTCCGGTGTGCAGAGAATTCGGAACAGTACATCTGAGGTAGTGCCATTTACGGTTTCCTGCATGCATATCAGGTCATCCTTGCCGAGATTGGTAATCGGCTGACTCATTTGTCATACCACCTTTCAATATGTTTTTGATGTTTTTGATTTCCGCGTCGTGCGCCATAATCAGACTACGGCAGTTACCGTGTCCGGCATGCGCTCTCCATGATTTATACTGTTGCTGTAATTTATCAGCAGACAGTTTGCCGTCACGATATTCCTGCGCATAGTGTCTGATTTTCCGCGCAATATTCTTTTTGTTCTGTCGCCGAAGCTGGCGGATGATTTTCCCGCTGTCAGAAGTGTAGGTGCGGAAACCAAGGAAATCAATCCCGTGTCTGACAGGAAAAATCTGTGTTTTGTTATTCAGTTTCAAACCAATCACAGCGAGTTCTGCTTCCAAATCCCGCCGTAATTGCTTCAGAAACTGCTTGTCGGGATGAATCACATAGAAATCGTCCATGTAACGACCATACCACTGACAGTGGTATTTTTCTTTTATCATGTGATCCATCCAACATAATTCAAGATTAGCCAGAGGTTGAGAAGTCCGAAGACCGAGTGGCAGACCATGCGGACAAAGCCTGATATAACGCCACAGCAGATTGATAACATCACTGTCGTTTATATATCTGCTTGCCCTGAGCATCACGTCGTCTTGATTTATTGAGTCAAAGAAATGGTATATATCGCCTTTCAATACCCAACAATCCGTACCGTATTTTCGCCACGCTTCAGCCATAAACTGTTTCAGACGGTTCAGACCATCGTGTGTACCCGAACCTTTAACGCCGGAATAGCTGTCACGAATGAATGGTTTTGTTAGAACATCATACAATATTTCATCCATGAGCGCATTTTGTACAATCTTATCCATAACAGAGGGAGCTTGTACAAAACGACGTTTTGGTTCAAACACCTCAAATAATCTGAGCGGTTGAGGAATATAGCTTTTGTTTATCAGCGATGAGCTTATATAATCTATAACCTCAATTTTGTTCGCCTCATACATGGCGTGCTCTGTCTCGTTGCGATGCCCGCACATTGCACGGTTGAAGGCTTTGTTCAGTGCCTCCGGCTGATAGAGTTTTTCATAAAGTTTCATAATTATTATTTGGGGAAGGGGAACGCCGCTTTTCCTGCACTAACTTTGAGAATAAAGTCAATGCAGACGACGTTATGTATTTATCCTTGTTATATAATCAACATGGATAGCAAATGTCCTCCTTTGCGATGCTCTTCACAGCCAAAACACCCGATATCTTAATACCGGGTGCAGTGCTGATAGGTTTCACTTAATCGCAGATCGGGGCGCGCCGAGTTGTTGTTCGTGGGGCTGTTCGTGTTGAGGTTGCCATTCGTGTTCACGTAGCAAACCGTAGAAGCAGCACTGGGAGAGCGAGTCCACACGTTCACAGCAGGGTCCTACAGGACATTCGCTACTATTTTTATTTGTGCTCGTTGTCAACCCAAGCGCGCGTCATATTTCTCACATCGTTGACTTTGGTGCCCCAAAACTGACGCTGGCGGGCATTAATGCGACCTGATGTCTCAGAAAGATCAATCAAAGCCACGAGATACGAACACAACCGAATAGCCTTTTCTTGCATAGCAGCTCTTTCGGAATACGGTGTAGCACCATTTTCCCGAATTGAATTTGCGAATATGATGGACTGAAGAATTTCCGCCGCAGTATCACGAATATACTTTACGAGGTTGGAGCGTGTCCATTTTGGGTAGTAATTCGTGTTTTCTGTGATTCGCAGCGTGTAATCTACCAAATCCATTGCTTTAGTTTGAATCCGAAATTCGGACTTAGGAAACGATGGCGCGTTTGGTTCCATAATAAGCTCCGTTCAAAATGGTGTAACTTGTATCATCCGAAAAGTCGGCAATTAACGCTACCACGTCGTCAAGTGATACGGTACTTCCGCCGCCACCGCCTCCCTGCTGCTTCTGACCAACAAAAATACCGGATTCATTCGCGATGTACGTTTTTATTGTGGCATTTGCAAGCACATAGATTACAGAACCGGGAGCAAACACATCATTTGCGTTCATGCCTGTAACGGATTCCCCGGTTGTAGGAAGCGCAGTAGGCGTGGTATCCGACAGAATGAAAGCCTGTATCAATTGCTTACCATCCTGCCTGAAACCAACAGCTTTTGTCTTTATCGCAGTCACGGTTTTATCCCTCCTTGTTATCAAATTCTATCTCAATGAAGCCCTCCATAGCGCAGATATCGTTATAGGAAAGTTTCAGATTTTCCGCTTCGCTGACCGGAATTGAGACGGATTCAATGTTTACGTCAATATCAATGTCAAGAAGTTCATTCATGGCGGAATTAAATTTTTGCTTGTTTGATGCAATAACTGTGAAGCCTCCTTCATCCGGTTTGCAGTGTTCGGAAACCAGTTTTTGGCATTGCTCGTCATAAAAATCGAGCTGAGGCTGTACCTCACGAATGAGGCGCGTAATCTTATAGAGCGTTTTCATTGGGAGTCGCTGATTAGCAATCTCCCGCAAAGCAGGTGTAGCTTCGACGATTTTCCTGAGTTTCATATGTTTTCCCTCCGTTAAGTTCCTATAAGTCCATACTTCACGAGTATGCCGACTAAGTTGTTCAATATCTTCAGATGGTTAGAATCGGTCGCTGTGGAGTACCCCATATTCTGTGAGACAGAACTAAGCGTCTGTCGTATGATGGGAGTAGCTGCAAAGAAACCGATTTTCGAGCTTGCTGTAGAACCGATTTTCACCGTGTTTGAGCCGATGTACGCATAATGCCAGTAGTAGGTGGATGTTCCGAGGTAGAACGGATATGCGGTCGATGAAGTATTCGGACGAAATTCTCTCGATGTATTTGCGGTTATGTAGTAGGAAGAAGAACCTCCCATCTTGAACTCTTTGCCCGACATATCCGTTCCAATTGATGTTGGGTCGAACTTTGTACCGTTCAAATATAGATTTGTGATGTACGCATACTGCCACGGATAAGCTGTTGAACCAAGCGAATATCCTGTTCCTGACGGAATAAACTGTTTTGAAGAATTAAGGGACGCATAAACCGAAGAGGAATACGATATCTTGCTTGTGTCTACCGTCTGCGGTGTGAATTCCGTTCCATTCAGGTACAATTTTGTGACATACGCGTTCTGTATGTACGCTTTTTGCCAAGGATATGTGGTTGTGCCTATTGATGAAGATGATATATATTGATTTGAACTGCCTAAATACAGAGTATCACTGATATACGCTGATTGAAAATTAAACCCGGCATTGCCAAGTGTCCATGTTTTGGACGTTGCCGGACGGATTACCCTGTTTGTGGGGTCAATAACAAGATGTAATCCAGACGTGCTACCAAAACGATTAAATTCAATCTGAGTACCCGCGTACAATGTCACATAATCAAAGTTCCACGTGCCGTCTCCACCCACATAAAGTCTTGTTGTTCCTGCTGAGGTTATCGCGACATTTTTTGTCGTACCGCTTGTATATATCTTTGTTGCTACCAAGTTTGAAGTGTCGATACGATCAGCAGAAAGTGTTCCGGAAGTGATATTGCTCGCATCAAGGTTAGTAACTTTGATTTTACTTGCATCAATCGTACCGGATACAATGTTGTTCGCATTGATATTCGTAACTTGCACTTTGCTTGCATCAATTGTGCCAGATGTTATGCTGCTTGCATTCAGGTTTGTGACTTTGATTTTACTTGCGTCAATCGTACCAGACGTAATATTACTTGCGTTCAGGTTAGTAACCTGAATTTTGCTTGCGTCAATCGAACCCGATGTGATGTTGCTTGCGCTGATATTGGTTACAGTAACTTTGCTCGCGTCAATCGTACCGGTTTTGATACAGCCGCCGTTGATTGTAGTGGTACCATTTGCCAATCCCTCTTCTGTAACGACACCCGTTAAAGTAACCTCACCTGCGATGACATACTTTTGTGTTGCGGCGTCAAAATAAATGCAATCCTGCCAAGCACCGTTTACCATACGCTGCATTGAAAATATGTTGGAGTTTGCAAGTAGACGCGCTACGACCTGACCGTTTACTGTATACTCACTGGTAAAGCCGTTTACGCGGTCTATGCGGTTTCCGAAATATTTCTGGTCGGTGCGGATATAACGTGACGCCTGAAGAGAACGAGCGTCTATGTACGGGTATTCATCTTCATCGTCTGCCTCCGCTTGACAGGAAATATCAGCGTTGTATGAGATGTTGCATCGAATGGTCATTGAGCCTACCATACGGTGAGCACTGAAATCTCTCACAGAAAGGTATACCGTGTCACCGAGTTCGACGCACGGGTCAACATACGCACCCTTCAGCGTATACGGAATGTATTCTACTCCGTATAAAACACCCGGATTTGCGCTGTCCGGATTGCAGAGCTTGTCAACAATAGACTGTGTAGCATAGTTACATTTAGCCGTTACCTCAACTCCGGTGTCATCACCTGCTGAATACTGATTTCCGGCATCGTCCTCTAATGTCACTCGCCGTATTTGTTGCGGACTGGACACGGCATCATAGGATTTGAAGTTTGAATACAGAACACATTTGTTAGCATCGAGGGTGCTTACTGCGGCAACTGGTATTAACCGTAGCTTATTTTGTTCTGTAATGACAAAATTACCACCGTGAGCCGCAGCTATCATGGAAAGAACCTCAGACATAAGAAGATCGTTTGGGTAACTTACCACATAATCGGAACCGGAATAGATTTCCGTACGAGAATCAACCACAACGCCCATGAGTGTCGCAATCTCGGTCACAACCTCTGTCATTGACGCGGGCCACTCTGTAAATGCAGTTCGGCTTAGATATTCGGTGCCGGCTTTCATCATCGCGTCACGACATACTAACGATAGAAGCTCGCCTTGCTGTTTACGAGACGATATGTAGTAATGTCCCTGCTCAATCCAATCTGTAACGTTTTGTTTGTCAGAAGAAGTGAGTCGGCAGTACGCTACGACTTCGGCGGCTTTAGGAATAATCGTACCATTGATAGGACGAATCTGTATTTTCAGGGTACCCGAACAGCACCGACCAATACACAGCTTATCCATGTATGGTTTTGTAATGACGGGAGTTACCTGAATGTTTTGTGCAGTATAGGGCGTACCGCTGATGACAAATTTGTATTCGGTTTTATGAGCAGCAGAAAAGAGCGCATCCCAGCCCGTAGGTTTTGTTTGCATGACTATACCGTTCCTTCCTTTACGCTGATTAGTGTAAATTTTACGTTATCACAAATTACATCATCCTCTATAAATGTTTCCAGAGCCGCCGTTATTGATGTATTATAAAATAGCCGGGTACACATTCCATCATGCAAATCAGGGTACTGAACCTGCACGCCGTTATCATTACCTTCCAAATCAATTTCGAGCTGTTGAGCAATAGCAAACGGCATAGGTCCGAGAGTGAGCGACATTTTGCGCTGATGGGATGTAACATTGGGGTGCATTTCATCACCTGTGTCTCGTCCCGCGTCCTCATCATTGGTATTTTCACGCGACCATGATAACCCCGTTTTTGCCTTAATATACCGGGTGTAGTCATGGTTGTTTATTATAAATTTTGCTGCAATCGCCATCATACACCCCCGTAGTTGCGTTCATTGCTTCTCTGAAGATACGTGATTGTATTTACGAGACTTTCAGCGTCAATCTTCAGATTAAATTTTTTTATGACGTCAAGAATCTGACTAAGCAGATACATGACTTCCGACATGATTTCAGTCTGGTCATTCATGCCGCTCTGAAGCCCCTCAGAAAGCTGTAGAGACGTATCAGAACCTACTAATGTGTTTGCTTTAACCTTGTATGGAATGGCTGTTCCTGCCGCAATGGACGGTACAGCGAATGTTCCGGCAGCGGTCAGCATGTTTGCAATAGATTTCAGCGAATCAATAAAGCCGTCAAACTTTGATGACAGCATATCAATACTGCTTGTTGTTGACCGTGCTGCGGACATTTTCGGAGTATCAATCTCCATACTGCCATTAACAGATTTCGCAAGGTTTGCTGTTGTTGACAGGACGGATTTTGCACCACCTTCGATACCGTTTACAAGACCCGCGTCAAGGTATTCGCCGATTTCCTCCCAGACTTTTGACGGAGAATGTATGCTGAAAATACGTGTCAAGGTGCTTGTAACGCTGCTTGCGAGGGAGGAAACCGTTGAAGTGAGTGAGGACCACATACTGCTGATACCACGTTGCAAGCCGGATACAAGGTTACTGCCGACAGAAGACCAGTCTGTTTGCTGAAGTGTGCTTTTGAGGTCATTCCATTTTTGCGATACAGTTGATTTCAGCTCGCCAAATTTTGTTGTGGCGACGCTTTTCATTTTCGTCCAAGAATTGCTGAGATCAGATGTAATGCCGTTCCATTTTGCGGATGTATCAGTTTTGATGTTGTTCCACACAGTTGAAACGGAAGATTTTATCTGCTCACCAATTTTCGATGTTTGATTCTTCGCTTCGGAGAATCGCTGAGAAATTGTTTCCTTGATTTCACCCCACTTTGACGAGGTTGCAGATTTCACCGTTTCCCACGTGTTGCCGAGCTTTGTTCCGATGTCGTCAGCTGTTTCAGACAACGAATCTTTCAAGGCTGAAAAAGTTTCTGAGACAGATTCTTTGATTTCAGCCCATTTCTGTGTAATGGTTTCTTTCAGTGTGGAAACGTGCTCTGTGAAGAATCCTGTGATGGATTCCCATGTTTCTTTTATGCCGTTTAACAAGCCATTAATAAGGTACTGACCCATTTCAGCCATGACAGTTGAAGGTGAATGAATACCAAACGCGGATTTGAAGCCGTCAATAAAAGGTTGGAAAATATTTTCTTTGATCCATGTTCCGGCATTAGCGAAAGCATTTTTTATGCCCTCCCAAAGTCCGGCAACAATGTCACCACTAAACTGATTGATGTAATCGGAAAAATAAGTCTTCACACTTTCCCATGCTTGCTTCAGCAAATCCCAGATGTCAAGAGCAAGTGTAGCTACTACCGATACCGCGGCACCTATTGCTGAGCCGAGAAGTTCAAATGCCCCGGTAACAATTCCGGTCCAGTCAACATTCTGAAGCATACCGCCAAGACCATTCCAAAGCGCGTCTGTCAATCCGCCCCAATCTATCGCTTCGACAAAGCCGATGCATAAATCAAGTGCGCTTACAATTAAATCGCTCACGAATGTTCCGAAATCGGTAAGCCAAGATTCAACGTCGAGGGCATTTATAAAATCTCCAAGATGTGAGCCAAGCTGCGACCAGTCCATTTCCTCAAGGAAGCTGTTTACCGTATCGAATATTCCCGCGATTGCAGCGTCAATACCGTCAGCGATACCAGCCCAATCCACCGTTGTGAAAAGAGAATTGAACCCGTCAGCAACGGATTTACCGAGATTGGACCAGTCTATCGAAGTGATTGTACTTGTTATGACAGATACAAGATCGTTCAGTGCGGTGCCGATTACTTTGCCGATACCTTCCCAATCAGTACCGCTTACAAGACTGTCTGCCGCGCTTCCTATAGTTTCTCCTACAGCATTCCAGTCAACTCCGTCAAGAAAATGTTGGAATGCTTCAACGATGCCGTTAAGTCCCGTTGTAATTGCTTGAGATGCTTTTTCCCAGTCAACCGTAAAGAAGAAATTATTGAAAAATTCTGCAAATGAGTCACCGATAAGCGACCAGTCAACAGTGTTCACCAATCCGAATATGAAATCTATCAGAGCATTCCACTTGTTTGCAAAAGTTTGTCCGATTAAATCCCACTCTACGTTGTTGAAAAATCCGTTGATTGCCTCTCCGACACCCACTCCAAGATTTTCAAAGTTAAAGGTTGTCAGAAATGTGTTGATGATATCTGCAATCGCATTAAGTCCGTCAGCGAGAGTCTTGCCGAGAAGTGTCCAGTCAAGCCCATCAACAAGCCCGTTAAGCATTTCGGCAATGTTTTTTGCCCACTCAACACCTTTGGGGCGAAGTACGTTGTTGATCCAGTCGTCGATGGTTTGCAGAAGAGAATTCAATCCGTCTGCCGCCATCTGACCAAGATTGTACCAATCGTCGTTCTGAATCGAGTCTTTAATCTTGTCAAAGACATCAAGGACTTCTTCGGGAACTATGCTGTCAATAGGCACATCCTCAAACAAATCTTCCGGCTTTTTTTCATCCTTTTTCGTACTGGTGTCGTTCTGACTGCTGCGTTTATTAAGTTCATCGAATCCATATACCTGATTTTTGAGTTCTTTCGCAGAATCCGCAGCGTCGTCAAGGCTTTCAGCATAGCTGTCAGTCTGCTTTTTTGCGACGGTGATTGTACTCTTGCCTTGTAATTTTGCGAAAAAGGCATTGAGGTATGTAACCGCCTGCGACAGCGTGTCAATAATCTGCGTCAGAATAGGTTCGACGGCAGTAATCACCCCACTGAGCGTTACGGTGATATTTCCTGCAAGAGCTTTTATGCTGTTAATAATATTGGAAATCGCGGCATTAAATTCAGCAGAATAGCGAGCCAGCATACCGATGCTCTCAGAAACCTCTTTTGTGATTGCCGAGATTGCTTTATGGATGAGAGAAAATGCCAGCATGGATTTGAGGTTTGAGAAAATTGAAGATAAACCTCCGGCATTCCTACCCATGTTTCTGCTGCTTTTTCCGAAGGACTTCATCTTTGCCGTAGCTTTTCCGAGAAGCCCTATCAGACTTTTCAGTGCTGTGCCAAGTCCCTTAATCGCCGTGTAGCTTGCCTTAATACCCACCGCAAGAGCTTTTACAGAAACCTTTGCGATAGCCGCAGAAGCCTGAAGTGCAGCTTTGGCAACGGACGCCATGACATTTCTGAACTTTTGCCATCCCGATACCGCCGCACCATCCGGGGATTTCGCTTTTGCAGAGGATTGAGCCGCTAAGTTGTTTAATTCGATTTGCGCCGCACGCAAGCGTTCAAGTGCTGCTTGTCGTTCTGAGGTTGTTTTTGCTGCCGCAACAGCTTCCTGCGCAACCTGAACATTTAATTGCGCCTGAGAGATTGCTTCTGCGTCAATTAGAGCTTTGTTTTGCTCCAAAACGGCTTTTGCCTGCTCTAACTGTGCGCGCATTTGCTGATATTCGGCAGTGTCAGCCCCCTTAATGAATGCTGTTCCGTCTGAACGCATATCAGCCATATCCGCTTCATAGTCACTTATCTGAGCTTTTGCCTGCTCAATGCTGTAGGAAAGATTCTGCCATTGTTTGGAGTTTTCTTTTACTCCGAGATCACGCATCTTCCCTTGACGCTCAATGAGCTGATTCAGAGCATTTTTCGCCTTATCAAGCTCTACAGTCAGCCATTTATAATCGTCAGTAGGAATATCCGTGTTAGCGAAATCATTGAGATGGTCCTCAAATTCCTGTGCTTTTGCGTCAGCTTTATCAAGTTGGGCTTTGAAATTTACAACAGAAGAACCGGTTGTGAATCCGTTTCTTACACTTGCAGCCAAGCGTTCCATTACGGTTGCAAATGAGGCAGACTCCTTATTCAGGTTGATTACTTCATTGCCCATTGTTCGGAACGTCATTGAAGCACTCTCAGCGGCATTGTTTTGCTGCTCCATAGCTGACGCGGTATCGTCGATTGAAGATGCCATGCCGTCTGTTGAGGAATGAATTGCTTCCTGCTGTTCTGCCATCGCGGATGCTGTCTTTTTAGCGGCGTCCGTAACACCTTGTTCAGCGGAAACAACTTCGTCAGCAGATGAAGCAATGTCAGAATGTGTTTGCGACACAGCTGTGCCTATACTCTGTAAAACCGGAATGATGGTTTGGAATGAACGCATCATGTTATCCCCAAGGTTGTCCACAGCTCCGGTTAAATCTTTCACGGCGTCAAGTAATTTCTGAGAGCCTTTATCAAAACCCGAGTTATCCAGTTCTGTGTCAATTATTACAGAGCCATCATTGTTGCCTGCCATCAAAAATCACTCCTCTCCTGAAAGTTCTTCGTATAGTGCCGCGAGATAATCTTCAGCATCTTTTTTACGATTTTTTACTGCGCCTATCTCACATAATGACCTGTTTGCGTTGAAGAATTCCTGCTCGTTCTTTTCGAGCTTTTTTCCCTTAGCGCGTTTTTGCCTGATCGTCATGATGAGTCCGATAAGATCCTCATGACTGATTGACTGGAAAAAGCCGAGAAATGTCCACCAATGCAGATAATCCAACATGCGAACCTCTTGCCCAGCTACTTTGTTTATCGCGGCGAAAATTAAATTTTCATCTTTTTCCCAGTTGACGACTTTAGGACCGGGACGGTCATTTGACCTGAAACACTCAATGAACTGCGTCGCGGCAGTGTAGGCTTCGCCGTACAGCTCCGTGGGCAGACTGTCAAAGTCGATGAGAAGACGTTTTAGACAGATATATATTTTTTCGTTGTCCTGAAGTTCGTCGTCATTAAACGCGCTGATTATCGAGAGTACATTTCGGAAATCTGTTCTGATTTCGTATTTTTTACCACTTATTTCAAGCGTTGTTGGTAACTGCCCCAGCATTCTCAGCCGCCTTATCAGGTTTGATTTCGATGTCGTGCAGATATTTGTCCATGCGTTTGTGGGACAGCTCTGCTTCTTCCTCAATCGCTTCTGTGATGACTCCGCCGAGTGCGGTCAGAACTTTGAGACAGAAAAACTCACCCCCGACAGAAGAAAAAGGATTACGCTTTGCAAAAATCGCGTCAGCTTCATCAAAATCAAACAGCTCGTTGATTTTCTGCTTTAAATTAACTTCTACAGCTTTTAAAACCCGCCAGTCCTGCTCAAATTCTGCGGTGCCGTCATTGCGAATCGAGAGATCGGTAAGCGGTTTAACGACGTCACCGAAATTCTGCATGAGCGCATTATATCGGTCAACGATAGAAAAATCTGCCGGGCGCATATAAACCGTGCAGATAGTCTTACCATACTTGTTTACGAGCGGGATTTCTCGCGTACCGTCATCAACGATACCGTGCAATATTTTTGCCATTATGTAACCTCCTACGTGGTTATAAAATATAAGAGGGCGAATATTTCATCGCCCTCCATTTTCATCTGTTACGCTACTTAATATATCAGCCGCCAGTTTTTGCAGTGATAGTAACCTCTCTGGTCGCGAGAGTGTAAACTACGGTTACTTCCGTCATAGGTCCGACAGGGTTGACCGTAAACGGGATTGCAAAGCCCGCAGTGTCACCGCCAGTAGACTGAGGCACGAGATACGCCTCACGCTGATAACCTGTACCCGTGAGCTTACCAGCTGTCTTAGCGGCATCTGTGCCGTCAAATACAGCCTCAACGAAATAGCCCTTGATATCTGCGTCACCGTACTTTTCCTGAACTGCTGCCGCTTTGAGCTTTTCATAAAGCGCAGAATCTTCATCTGCATAGTACGGATCAACACTTACTTCCGGTTCATAGCCGTTGTGTTTAAAGGTCGCCTCTCCAAGTACATTTTTCGATGTCTCTGTATCAGGATTAAGTTCCTTGCTGAGGTCATCATTATCCTTGCCGAGAACTTCCCACGCCGTTTTATCGAACGACGCGAAATACATATTTCTGTTTCTGTCAAGTTTTGCCATTATGTAATCCTTTCCGACTTATCTTCTTCGATAAGTCATTTTAATTTGAATCTGGTATTTTGCGCTGTCGCTGTCCGCATCTGCAACATACTGCGTCAAAGTCGGAACAATAGATTTTACCTGCCCCTCATTGATTTCGGGGAAATTTCGTGAGGAATTTTGCTCAATAATCCATCCGATAACGGAGTCATAAAAACCGAGATTAGCGGCATTTTGACGTGCGTCCGAACCGTATTGCTCTTTTGAAGCAAAAATAAAATCAAGCGTCTGAATTTCTCTCGGAACTTCTTCTCCGAGTACGTTTTCGCGATAGGCAATTGTTGTTGGTACGGAATAAAGCGCATACTCTGTCGGGGATTTTGCAAGATAGTCAACCCGGAATCGATTTTTTCTTGAAAGTGCAGGGCAATTTCGTAACCAACTGCGAAGGTGCTCAATATTAGTCACTTCGTTTGACATTGTTCTGCGCCTCCTTCGAAATATCATCCATGTGATCCGCTTTCATGCGTTCAATCCAGAAGGAGCCGGCAAGAGGATTTTTATCCGTCCGATATTTAAGCTCCGCTCCGGTAAGATGCTTCTTCTTGCCTTTTGGAGAAAAGAAACGTGTAGGCTCTCCGCTGTCGTCTTCAAATATCGGTATGTTCGGCCCCATAACCTTACCATAGTATAGATATCGAGCATACGGTCCGGGATACACCACCTTGCCGGGTGTACTTGCTGAATATGGACTGCGGGCAAGTGTTCCGGTGTCCATGGGGCAATATGGAATTGCGTGTCGAATAACAGCATTGTCAATTGCTTTCTGAACTCTGCCGCCTTTTTCAAGTCCGCATTTCTGCAAAAGCGCATCTCCGGTTTCAAGACAAAAATGAACCGAAACTTTTACAAAAGCCATTAAGCTCCCACCACCTTCCAATGCTTGCCGTGTTGACCGCGTCTGTTATCGGTTACGCCGAGAATGGTAACGACCTCACTGTACTTCTCATGCAGCTCGGCAGGACGCGGCGTGAGTTCTGCTGCAATACCGTGAACGATAATGTCTCCCTCTCCCAGCGTAAAATAGCTGTCGGGTGAATCGCTTTGCTCAAATGCTAATTTAGGAATATAGCTTTTGCCGCCACAATCAGCATCTATAGGAATACGAATAACAAATTTATTCGCTGCCGTTAGCCCCTTGCCATCGACGTTTGACGCGATTTCGCAGAACCATGAAACACCGGAGATAACGGTGCGATAATACACGTCATCCCCGGTTTCCTGATTCAGTTTTGCGTTATAGACTGTAATTGTTTCGTTACACAGCTTCATAGGTCAAGCCCCCTATAAAGCAGAGGTGTGCCGTTATCATCCTTTTCACCGTAAAGATACTCTTTGGTTAGTGCGTCCATTTGTTCGCTTGCAGTGTCTGCATCCATAGCCTGACTATATGTTTCAGAGTATCCGTCTGTATTGAATGAGGAGACGGACGGCGACGTGGCTTGTTCGCTCCTGCCAACCGACGACTCCATACCTATCAAAACATACATGCAGAGCTTGACAGCGGCGGGTACAGCTGTCATATTCTGAACGCGTGAATCTGTCAGATAATCAATGCGCTTTCTTGATTTAAATTCAAGCAGAATGAACACAGTTTCTGACAGTTCGCCGCCGTAGCTCCTGTATTCCTGATAGGTAAGATATAAATCGTGTGCCATTTACGCCTCCCGTCAGGTCTTGTTGACCGTTATCACGTATTCAGTAGGCTTTTTACCGTCCTCTGATACTGTAACAGCCAACACATTTGTACCGGACGCCCACGTCACGGGGGTACCGTTCTCAATGAGCGCGTCTGTGACTGACGAATTATTCAGCGTGATTAAGATGACCGCAGTATTATCATCGCTTTTTGCTGTTACTTTATTGGTGGCGTTACTGGTAGCCACTGTGTAACTGCGCTGATCCGGACCGAATTCGGGAGTTAATGACAGTGTGCCGATAGTCAGCCCCGATAATTTGCTATCGGCGATTATTCCCCCGAATTGTCGTCAGTGTCCTGAGGGGGAGTTGCAGCAGTGACGTTGAACTGAAGCGCATCCTTTTTCCTATTGAGAATGAATACGTCCTCAAAGGATTCTTCGAAGTAGATGTACTTTCCCTCAGTAATTGCAGACGGAGGATCAAGCTGTGCAAGCTCGTAGCTTACAGGTGTGATGACTGCGGTAGGATGCACAAGGAACATATTAATCTGCTGCGCATTCGACTTGACAGCCCAACCCGTAGTAAAGTCATAGAGAGTTTTCATCAATGTTGCGGGAACACCGATAACCTCAACCTCATCAAGACGAGAGATATTGCGGTTGACGACAGTGCGTCCGTCGAGCACGTCATACTCATGAGCAATATCAGTTGCGCGCTTAAGGAGCATTTTAACCTCGTGCGTGCAATACAGGATTCTGCCGTTTGCAGGTACGCGTGCATTGTCCATGTTGAGCATGAGCGAATCAAACACGGTAAGAATGTTTGCGGCAGTAAGAGCCGTAGTGTCTGCTGTCATACCCTGCGCAGTCCATTCCGCATAGAGCGTGGAAATGCAGTAGGCGTCCATTTCGGGGAATTTCTGCTCTTCGTTGTACACCTGAGTGATGTTACGAATCGATGCGACAGCGTTAGTCTGGTCAATGTCTTTCGGATGAACAAGAGTAGACCACTTACGCTGATTACTCAGTACCTTGGGTTCCCACGCGTTATCATAATTGCGTGTTGCCATTGCGATGGAGTCACGACTGGAATCAACGCGTCCGGTTGTGGAAATGGTGGGAATATAAACGGTCTTTCCGTCGTCACCCATACGATAACGATGGTTGTTGGGGGTTGCGTACAGTGCGCCGAAGTTCAGCACATAGGGGTATGCCTGCGCAAGTTCGCTGGCGTACTGTGCCGCATAGTTAATAGCTGCCATTTTGTTACCTTTCTACCCATTTACGGGATTTTTGATATTAGTTTTAATCTTCTTTTGTTTTCGGACGAACACCATTGAACTGAAAGCCGAAAACACTTTTTTCGCCGCCTGACGGTTGAGTTCCGGGAAGAACGATGTTAGGTGCCGGCGCAGGAGGTGTAGCCTGTCCATCCGGTTTATCCTCTGCTACTGCGCCGGGGTTATCTGCCTTATACTTGGTTACGAAGTCATCATAACCCAGCAGATTCTCTCCGTCGATTTTGAACTCCTTGTCGGTTGCTTCGCGGATGAAGTCACGCTTTGCGGCGGGGGATGTGAATTTCAGACCGCTTGCCTTTTCGCGGAGAAGGAAGTCGTAGGACTGCTGAGAGAGCTTTCTCTCATACGCCTGCTTATCCGCATTGTATTTGGTCTGTAGGTCATTGAAAGACTGCTGCACTTCACCCAGCTTTGTTGCGTCAACTTGCGCCGCAGTCAGCTTCGTGTTAAGGTCAGCCATATCGGCGTCTCTTTGCGTGAGCTGACCATTTAAGTCAGTGACCTGCTGTGTAAGTGTGTTTACTTTGTCGTCGAACTTTGTACGGCTGACATATGAGCCGTCTGCAATATTGACGACATTGAGCTTAGCGGCTTTGATTTTTTCAGCAAGCTGGTCGTATGTCAGAGACTCACCGTTGCCGAAAAGTGTTTTTAAAAATTCCATGTTGTTCTCCTTTTCTTTGCCATCATAGATTTAATTTTTATTTCCGCAGCCACTCTGCGGTTGTGATGCTGTCGCATTTATTTCCCTGCAACACCGGGTATTTATATCACAGGCGAATTGCCATTGATAACTTAAACAATGACTGAATAGTTTTGCCATTTCTTGTAGACGTCCACATATGCTTGCTGTTTGTCGCCGTCATACGTGACTTCATAATACATACCGTCAGGAACCGTTGTGCTCACAAGAGCTTTGTTATTCTGAAGAATTTTACATGCCCAAACGATGAAGACATCATCTTCAGTAATCTTTTTCTGGTCGGTTTTGTCGGCATGCTGGTTGAAGTACTCGACAACCTCTCGCTTACAGAGGTCGAAAAAAGTGTTATTTCCCATAGGTTTATACTCCTTAATTTATTTTTATAGCTTTGAATCCCTCCACTGTCATACGCTGGCGTTTTGTCGGCAAGCCGGACAGCTTTGCGATTTGCGAATACTTTGCGCTGAGAGCATTGATTTTTCGCTGACAATTTCGCCTGAGAACATCATCACCTGCTGTTTGAGCAGCCACAGCGGTATCTTTTTGTCGCCGAATCTCAGTCTCTATCTTGCGCATGAGCTGTGAAGCCTCATAATTACTGTAGTGTCTGCCGTCAATGTCACAGCCTTTGCGGTTGAGCTTTGCCCACTCTTGTAGCTGTTCAGCCGTATATGCCGGAACAGAATATCGGGTATCAAACGGAAGAGCCATGTGACCACAGTTCCATTCACCGATTTTTCTCGGAAATCCTGTGTAACTGATACCATTTATATCAACAAAATTTTGACCGGACTGTATTTTTTCAAATTCTGCAAGCAAAAAAATATGCCCCTGAACCGGTTCATGGTCAGGCGCACTGTTTGCATGAGCTGAGATTTCATAGGCGTTGTAGCCAAGCTCTTCACCCATAATTTTTGCACTTTGCTGAGATATTTGATTGGCACCGTCAATAATGTTCTGCCGTAATGCAGTATCAAGTCTCCGATGATAACCACTTTCGTACTGTACCTGCAATCCATTGTACCCAATGCGCTGAACCGCTCGACGTGTAGCCGATTTATAATCAGTCAAACCGGAAGCGACAGAAAGGACAGCATCATCGACGGCGGATTTATACACATCTGATACAGCGGTTGTATTTGAGATATTCGTCATAGTATCAGCTGTCTGTTCGCTTATAGACTGTGTGAGCCTTTCAATTCGTTCCTGCGCTTCAACGGGCGGCTTATCGTCAACATACGCTGCTGTGAATCGAGAGTCGGTGTATGTTCCTTCCGCAGCTTTACGATACAGGCGTTGTACATCTTTAATACTTAATTTAGCCGCGTTTGAGAGGGCAGAAGTGATAGCCTTGACGTCGGATCGCAGTCCCGCCATAATATTCAGCCGATTTATACTTGACTGCGTAAGCCCCCCAATTTGCCTTATTTGTTCGGCAGCTTGCCTTATGAAGTACAGATTGATTTCTTCAAATCGTTCCAGTATCGCGTCAACTGCTGTTTCAAGGTCTTTATCTTTCAGCACAGCAGATCACCGCCTTACTGAGAAATATTCAAGCCGGGAATCATTGCAGCAGCTTTTGAGAGCTGTTCCGCACGAAGTTTTTCCATAGCCGCCGCAGCTTGCGCTTCTGTTTCACCGAAATACCACTGCCGCAATTCAGTATCACTCAAAAGTCCGGCAGAATGAAGTTCCAACCGTTCGGCAAGTTGTTGCGATGTATCATTAAGCACGGAATCATCCCAGTCGAAGGAAACTTCATACTCACCTTGTGGAGCAAGATGATAAATCGTCGCGTACTTGTCCATTGTGCGGATAACGTCACGTAGACAATGCTCTAAGACTTTTTGGTTGTCTGCAATAGTTACGTAAGTCCGCTGCCGCATGTGGCGTATTTCGGTTGCCGTGCGTGCTTCTTGATTGACGTCTGTGAGAGTTCCGCGCGCCAAACCGCACAGGTCCTCAACTCGTATTAAAATCTGATTCAATCCGGCTACGAGCGATGCGTCACGAATAGCAGGATTGAAAACGTGATAATTATCGTCCGTTCCGAGGTCAACGCCACGAAACAGCCGCTGATTGAGCTTAGGCATCTCTTGTCCTTTGCCGTCCTTTTTGGGTCGCAAGACTGACGGATCAACATCCACAGCAAGCTCTGAGCCTTCAAATTCCCACAAAAGGCGCGAATATTGCTTGTCTGCCTCTCTTATGCTGTCAACAGCTTTGGCATAAACAGAAACACCCATGGGGCTATCTACATCAATGCTGTTCGCACTTGCGGTTTTAAACCATCCGAAAAGCGGACCTTCACTGTCTTTTACAACTGCTTCAGGCACGAGACTCTGCCACGCATCAACAGATGATAACGGAATTTCTATACCGAGAGCGTCTCGCGTTTCCGATTTGAAAGCTCGCTGTGTGATTTTTACGTCGGAACCGGAAACTGTGTGTCGTTCAAGTCGTGTGTAGACTGTTTTTCCCTCGGTGAACGAATCTCTAAAGATTACATCTGTCAGAACACCGTCATCTCCGAATGCAATAGGGTAGAGTCCCCATGCCATGTTGAAATCAAAATAAATATGCCCGTCTCGCGGGTACGGTTTGATTGCCATACCTCCCGCTGCACATCCCTGCTCCAACTTTGAACGCAGCACAGTCATGAGCTTTTCAAATTCCTGTGCAAGGTAAATTGCGCGCGGATTTGATGTTTTCTCACCGTTCGCGTCTGCCGGTCCTGTGATGTTGCATTTCATTTCTATGGTAACGCCACGAGCTATTTCAGAGCATATTAATCCCGGTAGATTCAGTGATACAATACCAGCCTCACTTAACCAAGGAGACTGATTGAGGTACATGTCATACCATAAATTCATAGCGTTCGTCATTTCGGACGAGAGCGGGCTTTCAATATGTTCAACGGTTTCGATGTTTTTATATGGTAATATTTTTCTCACCACCCTCATGAGCTTATTAAAAATATCAGATAAAATGATATGCCATCACCTGCCTTGTGTCAAATCACGCCTGCCTGCGCCCATGCGGCATAGATTTTCGGACCTTGCGATGCAATCCAGTCAACCATTTCTTCGTTGCCTGCCCATGCGCCGTCATATGGAAAAGAACTATCCGCCAGACCGCTTTCGCTTAGAAACGCATGAACAATCTCATGCCGGATGCAATGCTTTTCACACGCCGCAACGGTTTCGGGAAGCTCGTACTCCCAGTCTTTATATGTAGACATATCGCAGTAGACGATTTGCTTTGTGAACGAATCGCAGAAGCCGTCAATTGAACGTCTTGCAAACGCCTCTTCTTCGGTGTATTTCTTTTTAGTAATGGTATACTCCGTACCAAGAATGTTAATTGTCATTTATTGTCCTTTTCGTCTCCATACGCGTTCCATCGCATACCGAACGGCGTCAATGGAGTGGTTGTTCGCGTCCGGGTAGCCGCTTACAACTTCGTCGTCTGCCGTCCGCTCGTACTCATAATTCTGAAATTCCTGCGCTGTAGCCGGACAACGTACCGGATCAATCACGATGGAACGTAAGGATTGAAGCCATTTGATACCGTACCGAACGGAATCCGGACCCTTGACTGCCGGACGACAGAATGCGCCGTATTCGCGGTAGTCTCCAACGCTTTTGGGTTCTGCGCTGTCGGCTGTAATCAAGTCGTCGCCTGTAACGCCTTTTTTAGTTTGCAGTGCATACCATGTTGCTTGATTGCTTTCCTTGTTCGCACGATACTCATCAAAAATGTATAGCGTCAGACGTGCGGCGTCGTAGTGCATTTTCGCCCAATGGAACGGATCGGGGTACCAGCCCCAGTCAATGCCCATGTAAATATGGTCGAATGACTTGACCATATCATCTGGAATTTCCCGGACATCAAGATTGTCAAAAACCTCTCCGCCTGTTCCGATTGCCTCACCTAGATACTCATGCTCATATGCACGCGGATTTGTTTCTTTGAGAAAATCTGCGTCGTCAAGAAACTGTTGTCCAAGCCATTCTACCGGAACGTCTAAATAGCACGATTTGTGCCGCAGTGCATCTTTGCGCGGTGTCAGAACGTATTGATTTGCCCAGTTTGACTTGCTTATCGGCGGGTTGAACGACTTGAATACAACGAATTTCGTCCCGCCGCGAAGCACAGACTGCTGTACAGAACGTATTTCTTCCTCGCCTGAAAACTCATCAAGTTCCTCAAACCAGAGAAATTTGAAATAGCCCTTTGCAATTTTGATAGACTTCGTTTTCTTCGCCTTGTCCAAACCGCGAAATTTGATGACTTGTCCCGTTGGCAGATACGTAAAGCTGTGCGGACTTGTACGTGCTTTCCACAGGTGCCGCATGCCAAGAGCCTCGATGCTCCATAATATCTGTTCGTACACGCTGTTACCAATCGTGTTGCCGACTTTGCGGTATATGATAGCGTTAGCAAGCGGATCAGACATAATGCCGAGCACAATCTCAGTGCCGATGAAAGAAGACTTTGTTGAGCCTCTGCCGCCGAACAAATCATAGTAAGTATGCTTACCCTTGATGATATCCCAATGAACTGTATAAAAAGCGGGTGCAATTACATCAGTCAGTTTAGTTACGCTCGCAGTTTCCGCAACAACATTTTTCCGTGTAGCGCGTTCTTCACGACGTACTTCGATTTCGTGGGATACACGTGGGTTTTCGAGATTCTTCTTCCCACAGAGTGATGCTTTCTTATAGCTATATCCTGCTAAAATCGCGGCTTTGATTTCATTTTCTGTGTCGAGATAATAATCAACGAACAGCTTTTGCAGTTTTGTAAGTTCCCCAGCCATACGGTTACTCCTTCGGAACTGGAATATCGTTGATGATTGTCACGGGACTTTCCGCATTCGTATCTGTCCGATCAATATAACCGCCTTGCTCCATAAGCATCTCAAACGCGCCAAGACCACCCTCACGCATATTTTTGACCTGCTGAAGCACACCAAGCGTGAAGTTATCTATCTTTTCTTTACTGATACCCATGCGAATGAGCAATGCGTCTTCCTCTGCTGATAATTCCGGCTGAGCATCCATGATTTTACGGATGATTGATTTGAGCGTTCTTTCTTCTTCGCGTTTTGCCGCACTTGCCCTGCCGCCTTTGGAGCGGATTGCAAACGCTTCTTCTTCGGAAAGTGTGTCAAGAGGACGCAGCCCTGACATATTCCGATTTTCCTGTGTTTTCTTTGGCAAGGCACGCACCTCCTGTTTCTTAAAAATTGGCATAAGAAAGGCCCTCACCTGAATATGAACGGTGAAGGCTTGAATTGCCATATGTTTACTTGCCGGATTTCTTAGTTGGAGATTTCTTGTCAGCTTTTCTCGCTTTTTCAGCGCGGATATAGACGGAATTGGAGTCGCCGAGTGCCTTTCCAAACGCTTTTGCCTGTTCAGCGGTAAGGTTCTTCAGCTTTTTGTTGATGTCTGCGGGATTGTGTTTGTCAGCCATGATAAGACCTCCTTTGTCTCCATGTTTAGTATATCACAATTGACTTGAAAAATCAAGCCGAATCGTTACAAATCTTAATAATGATTGCGCGTCATAGTCAAAACACTGCGGTCAAGCACAGTGTAATACACCTCACGGCTGGACTGCTGAGAGGAAATTACATTATAGCCTTGCGTTAATGCAAATTGACTCAAGCTGTCGTGATAGCTCTTTGAACGGGCAAATCCGAGAGCTTTGCGGCTTTGGGGATGAGCTTTTACGAAATTGTCATAAAGTGACCTCAGCTGCTTTTCAGAAATCACTTTCGCCTTTTTGTTCAGCACAGCACCAACCGTTTTACCGGTGCTGTCACCATATGCTTTTGAGCCGGAAAGATTGTCGGAAAAATACAGTCCGTCTCCGTGAATACCGACGCCAACATAGGTTGTATCACCATCTGTCAGCATATCGCAAATATCCTGCGCGATTACGGGAATGCCGTTTACTGTCGTATCATTGACCGTTCGATATATTGGTTTCAGTGCGCCCGGACCTGTTGTAAGTTGCTTAAATGTTGCCGCATCTACGATTTCCGGTTTATCGTTCATGCCGAGTCCGTATATCATTTTTTGTAGATGAGTTGTCTGATTCAAAAATGCCGGAATATCTGTGTCGTTCACGTTTATAAGAAAATCATGAAGCTGTTGGTCATCCATAGCCTGAACATCAGCCAACGTGAAACCCGACGGGGTAGATACCTTCGGTGTAGGCGGCGTGCCTGTCATACCGCTGCTTGATCCTCTGCCTCCCACTTTACTTGCCTCCCTTTGAGGTGCCGGCTTTCTTTTTCACGGAACTTTTATTGCCGCCCGGCTTTAAAAGCGTTACGCCTTTAGCGGTCGCTACAAATCGTTCCTCACCGGATATGTTCTTAGTTTTCTGCTTTGCCAAATCTGCCACCTCCCTTAGTGAATGATTTCAACGTCGATTATAACGCGGGGAAGTCTTCCACCCGCGCGCGGATATGCATATGTACCATCGAAATGTGCGCCGGTTGCTTTGAATTTTACACCCGGAGACAGAATCGCTTCGGACTGCTTTACATTACCAAGCACACACTTTGTATCAGACGGAGCTTTGATATTGATATAGACCTCTCTACCGCCTGACGCATAGCCTGACATAAACGGATTTTTATTCGGGTCGAAAGCCGCTGAAACGAATTTCTTTTCCTGATATACCGCTCCTGTGATTGCCGCGTTAAGCTGTGCGTCACTCATATTCTGATAATTCTTTACACCAAGAGCCTCAAGAAAATCTTTATGCGCGGCGCGCACCAGCACTGTATCTTTTCCTATGTCGTGCATCGCCGATAGCAGGTGAGAATAAACATACTGCTCTGTTGCGTTAAGCGGCATATCATTTTCAAGTGCATGATTGAGATTCTGTGATATGGTAAACCCGTTTGCCTGCGTATCCTCGCGAATATACTGATTGATTGCCAGCCTTGTATTTATATCGTATTGACTGCTTTGCGTCTGTGCCATGTCGTCAACCTCTTTTTGCGTGAGCTTGACATATGTACGCGGACTTGCTATAGTTTGCTGCGGTGCCAATGACGCACCGGACGTCATACCGCTGCTTGAACCTCTGCCGCCCATTTTAGTACCTCATCTTTCTGAATTTTTCCTGAAATGCTGTGAGCGGGAAAATGTTTCCGTCGCAACCATCCGGGATGATCCCATAGAAGAAAATCATCTTTGGCTGAAGACGCGCCAGCATTTCTGCGTATCCAACTGCAAACAAACGAGCGGTATCTTTGTTAACCTGCGTGCCTACCGAAGATACTGCAACGCACCCGCCGATAGGTTCGCCATCAAAACACCAGTCAAAACTTTCTTTACTGCTCCAACTGATTGTTGGAATCACATTTATCCCGTTCGCCTGCCAGTACGCGCCGAGCCAGTGCTTGCGGTAATGGTTATAAATCTGAATAGCAAGCGGGAAATCTGTATATGTTGAAAAATCAGGTGTGAATACACATTTAAACTGTCGGAGCAATCCCAGATACGCTTCAGGATTGGTCCAGCATCGTAAAAACTGATAGTCATCGACGAAAAAATGGACACCCTTGTTTTCGGGATGCTTACAGGATTTTGCATAATTAAAGCCGATGAACTCATCGACCGTGCAATCTGAAGGAGTGAGGCGGGGAATTCCATACGCACCAACTCCGTCGAATACGCCTTTATTAATGTTTTCGTAATTGCGTGTCTGTCGGTACATGACATTCCCGCCTCCTTTCCCTAAAATAGATATACCCCGAAGTCGTTTCGGGGTGTATAAGCGGTATCCGACAATTACTTGTCAGGAATCCACGGTATCATTGTATCACAGGTATTCGGGACAAAGGGGGACAGGTTTTGCTTTTTCATGATTTTTCTTCAGCGTTTGTTCTTGAAAGATATCTGTAGCAGGTTTTCTTCACACTGTCTTCTGCCATATCGCCGTTTCCGACACTGCACGCGGTTTGACGCCATGACATTCCCTCACAGAAGCGGCACTGGAAGATTTGCCGTGTGAGGCTGTCAGGTATGTCAGCTATGTACCTTTCAAGCCGATTACGTTCATGGATGCATTGCAATTGTTTTGCCGCGATGATAGCTTGCAAGTCGAGTATTTCTGCAACATATCGGCTTACCTTGTCATTTGCTCCCGGAGCGCGCGGCATTCCCGACAGTTCAGGAGAAGAGGCGGACGTAACGATGCTTTCGAGATTTGCAAGACGGTTCTTGTCCATCTCAATTTCACGATTCAGGTAGTACAGCTGTGACAATTCCTCGATTGTCATACATTTTCCCTCGCTTTCTGAATTCTTGCTTTAAGAGCCTGCATTAGACTTTCCTGTGTATCCTCTTTTCGGCTGAGAGCTTTAATAACGTCCTCGTCAACTCCACCCTTAACCACCAAATGATGTACGATGACCGGGTAAGGCTGTCCCTGCCTGTGTAGCCTCTTATTCGTCTGCTGATATAGTTCGAGTGACCAAGTCAACCCAAACCATATAACATGATGACCACCTTGCTGAAGATTCAAGCCATATCCACAGCTTGCGGGTTGGATCAGCAGTAGGTCAATCTCACCCGCATTCCATGCATCTTCCTCATCTTTGCCGTGATACACTTGTACATTGAGTCCGAGAGGGCGGAGAGCAGTCAAAAGTCTGTCAAGGTCGTGCTTGAAATTGTAGCAGATGAGAGCGTGCTGCCCGCCAAGCTGTTCAACTGTTTCAAGCAACGCCTCAATCTTACAGTCATGAACCTCCGTTACGCCGCCATTTTCGTTGTACACAGCACCGTTGCAGAGCTGTAAGAGCTTACCCGATAGCACTGCGGCAGTTCCGGCTGTGACAACCTCATCCTCCGCTACTTGTAGCAGAGCATCGCGCTCCAACTGCTTGTACGCTTTCTGCGATACCGTATCGAGGACAACCGGAACATCTTCGTACATAAGCTCAGGAAGCGAAAGGTAGTCTTCCGATTTCATGCTCACGCATATATCAGCGATAGCCTCATAGATTTGTTCTTCTGCACCGTCGCGTGGTGCATACGAAAATATTGTTGTCTGGTTACGCTTGTCCGGCACAAAGAATGCGTCCCTGTAAGAGCTTATTGTCCTGCCAAGCCGCTTGCCCTTGTCGAGCAAATACACCTGCGCCCATAAATCCATGAGACTGCGGGAGCAGGGAGTACCAGTCAGCTCAACAATTCGGCTGATTTTCCCGCGCACCATTTTTAAACTTTTGAAACGCTTTGCCTGATGATTTTTGAAGCTGGAAGACTCATCGATAACCACCATGTCAAAGGGCCAGCTTTGCCCGTAATATTCAACGAGCCAAGTTACATTTTCACGGTTGATGATATAAACGTCCGCCTCTGTTTCCAGTGCGGCAACACGTTTCTGCGCTGAGCCAAGTACAAGCGAAAATTTAAGATCGTGTAGCTGAACCCATTTTGACGCTTCACTGGTCCAAGTGCTTTCCGCTACCTTTTTAGGCGCGATAATTAAAACCTTGTAAACACACCACCGATAGTACCTCAGCTCCTTAATTGCACTGAGTGTAATTGCCGTTTTACCAAGACCCATATCAAGGAATAAGCCGACTGCCGTATCATTTACAATTCGGTCGGAACAATATTTCTGATATGGATACGGATTGTAGTCTTTCATTGCCCCATCACCTCTCTACACCTTTCCACGACTTCATCAATCCTGTCATCGCTGTCTACCGCCGAAAACACGTCGAAGCCTAATCTACGAAGCACTGATTGAACATACTTCTGTCTGCTGCGTTCCTTTTCGCCGGGCTTTTTCATTTCAACAAAAATCAGCTTTCCACCGGGTAAAAGTATGATTCTGTCCGACACACCAGTGTATCCGGGACTTACAAACTTCAGGCATAACGCGCCGCATTTAAGGGCTTTTATTTTCAGCCGCAGCCTGTTTTCATAATAGCTTTCGAGCATAAATCCTCCGTTTGTAACAAAATTGCGAAAAAACCTATATAACTATACGTATTATAGAGTTTATAGCGTATATATGCGTGTGTGCGCCTATAAACTCTATATTCCATATAACATATTAGAAAATAGTGTTACAATGTTACATCTTATATATAACCGTACTTTACCTTAGTTTTCTTATGCGTTTTTCTTTTCTTTGCTTTAGTTTTCTTATGCGTTTTTCTTTTCTTTGCTTTAGTTTTCTTATGTTTATCACTGTAACATTTTTTGTAACAAAAAGTGTAACATGTTACATAGTTAAGAATCGCAACTAATTTGAAATGTAACATGTTACGCCTGTGTTACACCTTTCTGTTACAATGTTACACCACCTATTTCAGCCCTTGAATACAAATCCGCGCTGTATACTGTAGGGACCAAAACGCATGGTTTTTTCAGAACGCTCCCATCCGGGAAGATTGGCAAGAATGGCGTTAATCTCACGGGTATCTGCCGGTTTGATGTCACGGAGATTTCCGTTAAACAGCTCACACCAGATTTCTATGGGACAAACGCGGTCGCGTTGTACAAGCTGTACGTCGCCATCTGACGGCGCACGAACCGCACCCGCCCAAAAGTCGCGGCGTCTATCGAGTGACCATTTCGCCCAGTCAGAGGGTATCGGCTTCTCGACAAATTCCTGAACCAAGCCCTCTCGCCCGGATACTTCACGGTGCTCTTCCTGTTTGAGTAACGCCATGTCTTCGGCTTCTCCTGTGAGAAACAATTCTTCGCCAAGCTGCCAGCGCACTTTTGCTTCCGCCCATAGCTGGTTTATGTCGTCATCCGACATCTTAAATACGCTTTTCGTCGCGGCATTTATACCAATGTCTACGGGCCAAAAGCGGCGATTACCGGTGCTGTCCTGAAGAAACGCGAAATTGTTGCACGTGCCGAAGAATACACAAGAGCGGGGAAGCTCCTTGACATGCCTACCATATGCCGCACGGTATCTGTCTGCACGGAGCGACAGAAACTGCTTAATACGCGAAATGTCTGATTTTCGGAATGCGTCCAGCTCCGCGATTTCCACAAGCCATACTCCTTGCAGCAGCTCGCTTGCTTCCTTGCCCTCAAATGTCGATATACTGTCGTTGAACCAGCCTCTTGACATTTTATCGAGTATTGTACTCTTGCCGGCACCCTGTCTGCCGCAGAGGATCAGCATATTGTCGAATTTAACACCCGGTGTCATTGCACGCGCGACAGCAGCAGTGAAGGATTTGCGCGTAACAGAACGGTTGTATTCGTTGTCTTCCGCGCCGAGATAGTCAATAAACATGGTGTCAAGCCGCTCCACGCCGTCCCAGACAAGCCCCTGAAGGTAGTCCTGAACATCATTAAACGCATGAATAGATGCATGGATATCAAGCGCAGAATCAATGTTGCCACGTCCTGTAATGCCCCACGCGCGCTCCATATACCAGTACAGACCGTTGCTGTCCGTATCGCTCCATAGACGGCGTTTGTTGTCGGCTGACCACGGAAGAGCGTCAAGTACCTCACCGCGTCCGGCAAATTCATTCAGCGCGAACCTGCCCTTCAAGCGGGGATCACCGTTTAAAATGAGCAGATTGTTGTTAATGGTTGATTTTATTGCTCCCGTCTGTGTTCGCTCTAACCCGTCCATCCAGTCTGCTTCACTGTTTGTGTCAGCACCGGAAGTCTGCTGCTGTGTAGCATTTTCCCCCGTAATGCCGCTGAAATCGTTCACCGCTGCCGCAAGCTGCTCCCGATTGATTGTTGCACACACGGCTTTGTCATTGAGCGCGAAAGTACACATCGCGGCATATGACGGGAGTTTAACAACGGGAGTATCCGGCGTTGCGTTGTCGTCCATGTCACCGTATTTGTGCAGGCGCACGAGATCAAAGGCATTGACAAGTCTGCCGCTGCATGGGTCTGTTGCGTGATGGCTATATAGGAATTTTCCACCGTCATAGATAATTGCGCCGCCAGCTGTTGAACCTCCGAGATAAGTGAAGCGTTCGGGATCATTTGCGACTGGATCATATATGCCGGGGAGGAACTTGCCCATTGCCGTGTAAATATCGTATGTACGGCAGAATGCGCCAACCGTACCGGATTTTGCTGTCGGATCACCCTGCTTCATCGCCAGTTTTTTGTAGCTTACCGCGTTAGGCACTTGGGGCCAGCTCTGATAGTCGTGCCAGTCTTCGTAAGTTTCGAGCAGAAAATCCGCTGAGATAAAAGGCGCGTCTTTAACCTTGTAAACAGTTTCACTGTCCGCACAGCATGAGGGCCAATACATCAAACGGTGCGACTGAAATGTTGTCGGGTCAGCCATATTGATACCGATAAATTCCGCCACACGACGCGCACACGGTTCATACTCATCCGGTGTTACTGTCCGGTCGAACGGTACAATCAGGCGCAGTCTCGGCGCGGCAGGGCTGTGTTTCCGCGTGCTGTAAATGCAGAAACCGCACCCCAGCTTGTCCGCCTTAGCCACAATATCTTCTGTCTGCCAGCCGGGAATATTATCAAAATCAAGCGAAATCAAATCACGACCGATAACATTTTCAGCCTTGCGCCGCTGTCCACGCAATGAACCTCCTACGAAACCGCCTATGTCCTTCAAATCATCCTGCTTCGACTTCGGCAGTTTCATGTAGGTTTCGAGTGTTTCTGTACCGCGAACGGTCGTGCTCAGTCTGTTATAAAGGTCGGATACATTTAATGTCGTTTGCACCCACACCGTATCTTTGCGGCTGTTGCCAACCGATATGACTATTTGCCTGTCATGTGTCATCGTTAGTCCCTCCAACTGACTGCATTACCGCTCCCCCCCCATGAATCTCATTCAGCCTTTTCTCCCATCGCATCAGCTTATTTGACATTATGTTGTCTGACCGGAGACTGCCTAATGCGCTTTCGAGCACAGAAACGCAAAGCAATACGTCATTGACCTCTTCTTGTAATGCCAAAACCGCATCCGGCGTTGAAATTGGCGTCGGATTCACACCGCGCAACGCACGAGAGAGTTTTAGAGCAGCATGAGTAAGTTCAGCCGATTCTTCTGCAAGCTGTTCCAAAGCAGATTCAACACCGATGCTTTTAATGATGTCATGCTTTCCAGCGATATCATTCATTTGAACTCCCTCCCGGTACGAATGTCGCGTATTTCGATGCGGCTGATAAGCTCAAAGCCAGCTAATCCAAGTATGTATTTCAGTGTTTTGATGAGTGTGTTTGCGCGCTTTTCAAGCTCGGTTTCCTCACGCACTATAGGACTGAGCGCGGCATACGCAGTAGGATCAGCATAGCCCTCTCCGTTTTTTCTGAGGTCTGTCATATTATCCTCCTTACTCTACGACCACAAAGGCATATGGATAGCGTTTGCAGTTTTCTAAGATGCTTGACAGGAATGCTGTTGTTCCCAGAACCGCTCTATAGCCGTATGCCGGATCAAACATAGCGTATTTGTCACTGTGATCCTTCAACGTATGAATCCCGGCTTCAAGAATCGGTATCAGCTTTTTGCAACTTACACCGTGCCAATCAGTCGGATATGAGCCGCAGACATCCTTTATCATTGCCGACGTATTCGCTGTGTAGCAAATCCAATCATCGCCAACCTGAGCGTACTCATCCGCGCCCTCGATTTTTGCTTTAAAGCTGACGTCGTATGTATCCACGCAATTCTTCACCTCTTTCTCCATCATTTGAGGAATAATATTCTCAAAATCGTCTTTTGCGGTTGAACGCCGGAAGTGCAGTTCAGGGTGTTCTTTGTAGCATTGCGGACAGATGTCAATCCAGCCGAATTTTGGATTACAAACACTCTTCCAACCGCACTGCCGCTTAATTGCATTTATAACTCCTATGTCACGGATGTCTATGCCGCCTGTGCCTATGAGACGGTCGCCGCACACGTCACAAATAATATCGTATCCGGTTTCTCCGTGATAATCATCATAAGGGAAAAATTCCATGTCAAGCATTTCTGTTAGTCTCCTTTTCCAATTTGTCCAGAGTGCCGTCTAAATACAGGCACATCGCTTCAATTACAATCACGTTCATTACAGTATCAAGCTCATCAAACGATATGTCTGACTGCTTATCTTTACGCTGACCAGCCGTTTTCTGTTTCATGAGCTGTCGCAGCATCTCACAATGCTCTCGCAGACACGCCACGTTTGCACATTGCTTGCCCATTTGCAGGAATGCCCACATCGTATCAAATGAATCCCGTTTTACTCTATCCTTATTCATTACACACCGCCTTATCTTTTGTACCAGTCACCGATTTTGTATCTGTCGTATTCGGCTTTTGTTACCGAGAACGAATAGCGAACCGATTTACCATTCTTTTCTCCGGCAATCGTAAAACGGTAAGTGGACGGATAATATGTACCATCAATAAAACGAGCTGGGTTGTACTGCTTGTCCACAATGACCCCTTCAGAAAGACGGTTTGTCTCATTAAGTACCAATCCCACAATGACCGCTCCGATTAGAAAAATCACGACGCAAATAAGCAATATGTTAATAAATTCAGTTACGTGAAATTCTGATCTCATATTTCCTCCATTAGTTAATCCATTTCACGATAGTGTCTCCGCAGAATCCATTAACCCATATGTACCAAGCATAACAGATTGCGTTTGATTTGCTGTATTTCTCAAAATCGCCGTTCATCGCGCACCGTAGACGACCAGAGCTGACATATATGGTTTTAGGTGGGTACTTTTTAAATAATTCACGCCGAGATTTACCTTCGAGAAACTGTATTTTGAGGAACATTGCGACCTTGCAGCCATCATTTGAAATGTCGAGCGCGTGTTCCACAAACTCTTTTGCAAGAGAATACGGCGGATTTGTCACGATATCCATCCCTTGAATGGGGGGGGGTAACGGTTGAAAGAAAGTCAATCTTCTCGCCGCAACCCCGGTCAATG
>CAVCUM010000010.1:0-57179 GCA_963605385.1 Lachnospiraceae bacterium | reverse complement strand
CAGAGCAGCTGATTTGTAATCAGCAGGTTATCGGTTCGAGTCCGATCATCGGCTTTACAACTTCATAGTTGTTATGGATGGATTCCCGAGTGGCCAAAGGGGACAGACTGTAAATCTGCTGCAAATTGCTTCGGTGGTTCGAATCCACCTCCATCCATTTTTTAATTTAATATCGCGGGATGGAGCAGTCTGGAAGCTCGTCGGGCTCATAACCCGAAGGTCATAGGTTCAAATCCTATTCCCGCTACGCCCAGTTAGCTCAGTTGGTAGAGCAAGGGACTGAAAATCCCTGTGTCTTTGGTTCGATTCCGAAACTGGGCACTATTGTTTATTAGACCACATATATTCAATGTGGTCTATTTTTATATACAGAGATAACGATTAACAAAGGAATCCTATGATCGAAACCGCAAAAAATATACAATTTCCACATGCTTTTTCAACCCGAATCGGCGGAGTGAGTGAGGGAATATTTTATTCACAAAATCTCGGTCTTAACAGAGGTGATTCGCAAGATAGGGTCATCGAAAACTGGAGAAGATTCTTAGAAGAAGCAGGTATTAGCCGAGCTGAATTTGTCTGCGGCAATCAGGTACACGGAAATCATGTCCACGTTGCCTCTTCGGCCGACCTTCGCCCTGCATACGGAGCAGGTAAGGTCTTTGAAGCAGACGGGTTTGTTACAAATGAAAGAAACGTTCCCCTTTCCGTTTTTACTGCGGACTGCGTGCCGTTACTGCTTGAGGACCATGTCAATCAGGTAATCGGTGCGATTCATTGTGGATGGCGTAGTACCGTAGCCGATATAGAGAAAGAAGCAATTTCAAAAATGCTTTCTCTTGGTGCAAATGCTATGGAAATTCATGCGGCAATCGGCCCTGCAATTGATAAGTGTTGTTTCGAAGTCGGTCCCGAAGTTATTGATAAAATTGATGAACTTGTGGACAATTCATCGAGATTTTACAGTTCATGTGGAGAAAAATACATGCTTGATCTTCGTGGCGTAGTTAGGGAGCGCCTCATAGAACTTGGTATTTTGGCAGATAATATTGAAACTGTCGGTGAATGTACTTTTTGCAATCCTGATAAATACTGGTCACACAGATACACAAAGGGCAACAGGGGAAGTCTTGCCTGCATCATTGAAATTGTTTGATTGTATGGTAGAATAGTCTTTGACGGTATTGATAACGGCAACATCACAAAATTGAGGATCATAAATGGGTAACAGAAAGAAAAGACTTGGTGGAGGCGGTGCCTTGCTGATCATAATTATACTGATTGCTACCAAAGACATTTGGATGCCGATTTTAGGCTGGCTGCTTGGAATCTTTGGTTCGATACTTGCTTTTTTCGCGGTTCTTGCTCTTATTATTTTTGCGATAGTAAAGACATCCGGTAAAAAGAAAAAGAAAGGTTCGCAAAGTACCTATCAGCAGACTAACCAACAGAATAGGAATCCATACAGCTCTCAGAACGGACAGAATTCGTCAAATATTCGTAAAGATGACGTCGTAATTGACGGCTCCTCCGTAAAAGTTGAAAATGTTGATGCAGGGACGCAGCCAAGACAGGAAACACCTGCCAAGCAGCCGCAGAAAGAGGAATTCAAATCTACCGGAGATCCTGAAATCGACAAGATGATTAAGGATAAAGAACAAGCCATCAAGGAAATGAGGCGACTTGACGACGGGATAGACGATGAGAAGCTTTCGTCGCAAATAGTTCATCTTGAGGATGTTACAGAAAGAATCGTGGATTATATAGTGGAGCATCCCAATAAAAAGAACGAAGTCTCGAAATTCTTCAATTATTACCTTCCTACCACGTTAAAACTGCTTGATGCCTATGACAGGATGGACGATACTGGAATTTCCGGTGAGAATATCGATACGACCAAGAAAAAGGTTGAGGACATGATGGACATGGCACTTTCTGCATTTGACAAGCAGCTAGATGCCCTGTTTGGCGACGAAGCTTTGGATGTTACGACCGATATAAAGGTAATGGAAAATATGCTTAAGGCGGAAGGCCTTACAGACGACGGAATCACATTAAAACTATAAAAGGAGAAAAATATGGCAGAGACAGCATCAGCAACACCTACACTGACACTTGATCCGATGGGAATTTCGGAGGCGGCAACGGATTTAGGTTCCTTTGCAAGTACAAGCGCAGAAGATCAGGCAGCCAAGGAAGAAGAACGCGCAGCCAAGGCAGTTGAAATCAATGAAGACATGCTCAGTGAAGAAGAAAAGCGAGTAGTAAATGAGTTTGCGGAGAAGATTGATATTACCGATTCCAACATGGTAATGCAATACGGTGCCGCAGCTCAGAAGAATATCGCAAACTTTTCGGAGAGTGCTTTAAATAATGTTCGCACGAAGGACTTAGGTTCCATCGGCGAGGATTTGTCCGCATTGGTAACCGAGCTGAAGACGGTCGGAGAGCCGGAAAAGAAGGGCTTTGCCGGTATTTTCCAGAAAAAGAAAAACGAGCTTGAAACGATAAAAAACAATTACGCAAAGGCAGAAAGCAATGTCGACAAGATTGTTAAGCAGCTTGAAGGACATCAGGTTGTCTTGATGAAAGACATTGCCATGTTTGATCAGATGTACGAGCTCAATATGAAGTATTACAAAGAGCTTACCATGTACATCATTGCCGGAAAGAAACGCCTTGAAAAGGCACGCAACGAAGAGGCAGAAGCTCTCAGAAAGAAGGCCGAGGAAACCGGAGCTCAGGAAGATGCACAGGCTTACAATGATTTTGTAAATCTTTGCAATCGATTTGAAAAGAAACTCCATGATCTTGAGCTTACCAGAATGATATCCATTCAGATGGGGCCTCAGACAAGACTTCTTCAGAATAACGATACACAGATGCTCGAAAAGATTCAGTCATCTCTTATCAATACCATCCCTCTTTGGAAGAGCCAGATGGTTTTGACGCTCGGAATAGAGCACGGCCGTCAGGCAACGGAGGCCCAGTCGGCAGTTACCAATATGACGAACGAGCTTCTTAGGAAGAATGCCGACACGCTTAAGATGGCAACAGTTGAAACCGCCAAGGAAGCAGAAAGAAGCGTTGTTGATATCGAAACGCTTAAGCATACCAATGAACAGCTTATTTCCACTCTGGACGAGGTTATGAAGATTCAGACCGAAGGAGCTGCAAAGCGTAAGGAAGCCGAAGCTGAGCTTGGCAGAATTGAAGGCGAGTTAAAATCAAAGCTCATGGAGCTTAAAGCAAACAAGTAAATGTAAAACCTCCCTACCGTAAGGTAGGGAGGTTTTTGACTATATAGTAGAAAGGCTCTACATGTCAATGATGAGCTACTTCAGCAAATTGTCTATGTCGCTAACGCGACCGCACCGGATGTCGAGCATTTCGTGCCACTGATGCGCAGCTCGCGGCAGGGAAAATAATGCTGCGCATTCCGTTTGCGCACACTTTTTGTAAAAGTTCAAGAAAACCCACTGCCTTTAGGCAGTGGGTTTTCTTGAACGAGGTGCTGGGTTACAAGCCCAGTACCTCATGCGGCACGAAGTGCCGCTTTTAGCAGAGCCGTAGCGAAGCGGATTGCGAATATCATTGACTATACGTTTTTTATCCCAAATTATTTTCTTATAAACTGAAAGCTCTTCAAATCAAAGTCCGTTCCCGGCAAGAACAAAAGGCTTACATTTCCGGAAATCATAACATCTTCAAGAGGAAGCATAACCTCGGCATAGTCTTTGCTTCCCGGTATTTCCACCATCTGTCTCGTTGTTTTAACTCCATCCGAAAAAAGAATATGCATCGAAGTATTTTTGTTTCTCGAGCGGCTCAGTATCTTGACTCCGGATAAGCCGTCATGTAAATCCATTCCGTCGAATTCAATCGTAACATTGTTTCCGATTCCTGTTATCGCATCTTCTTCAACTGTAAAGCTGTCGCCCGTGATACGAAGATTGTCAAGGGGTGAGAGCCTTTCATATGCCTTGTCAGGCTTTGTAAAGTAGAAGCCCTGAAGTGAGAATCTAGTGTCTTCCATAAAGGCAAAAGTAAGAGTTACGACACCCTTAATCCTTCTTAAAAGTTTAAAGACATTTTCCTGATAAGTATTGTAAATGCTCTTTGCTCTGTAGATTCCGTCAAAAAGACATTCGCCGTTTATATCGCCAAGGAAAATCTTTACCGGCAGCTCATCATGGAAGGTGAATATAGGAACATGGATTTCATCCGAGCCAAATGAGCCCAGATCTATGCTTTCATAGGTGACAAAGGCGATGCCGTCTTTAGGATTGGGGATAAACACTCCACCAAGGAAGCTTAGCTTGGCCTCCGGGTCATGAACCTTACTAAACTGAATGCCGGGAACCATGCTGTAAGCATCATGAGCGGCAATTCCGAGCCCCGAAGCCTTAAAGTCCAGAGAAGAGATGACTTCGGGATGATTTTTATCGTTATTTGCGAAAGCAGTTAAAGTAAAGTCTCCGTCACCTGTTGCCGTGACAATCGCTTCGTTATCATTAACCTCGACGGATGCGTAATTTGCATCCACGGCGTCCCCTGTCAGAGCCCTGAAGGTTACATCCCTATACGTGGCATTTTCCGGATAGATTTTAAAGGAAACTCTTGCAGTCGGAGCATCCGGAGTAAGCTTGGAAGCAGATAAATTTACAAGCTCAATTTTTCTGATGGGAACATCGTCAGGGTGAACGCAATCTTTACATTCATCAAGGACAGAAGCTTTCTCGCCCTTACAAGCAACACTTTGAATATGAATCAAACTGTCGGGCAGATCCTTTGATGAAACCTTAACCTCAATATCTCCGGGTTCATCCTTTGATGCAACAATGGCAAGCAGTTTGCCTGAGAAAAGCCTTCTTGAAGTGCACTTGTATTCCTCATAATCCGTGCTGTCTCCGTTATCAAGCCCCACAAGACGTCCGGCACCGGAAACTAAGACGTTTACCCTGTTCTTTGCATTTGCAACAGGAGTGTTATTTTTATCAAGAAGAGTGATTTCTATAAACGATAAATCCTCTCCGTTTGCAAAAAGAGTCGTATCACTTGCGGAAAGGTTTATTTTTGCGGGATCGCCGAAGGTCTTTTGCATGTCTTCTGCCACGACATTACCGTCTTCATCCATGGCCTTGACAAGCAGGGCACCCTTCTGATAGGGAACCTTCCAGTGCCCCTGAAGCTCAGAATCGTTTTTGTGGTCTATGAACTGCTTGCCTAAGGAAACACCGTTTAAATATAATTCAACATAAGGCGCATTCGAATAAGCGCAGACATCAATTATCTGCCCCTCATTAAAGTCCCAGTAGGGGAGCAAATGAACCATCGGTGCTTTTTTATAGTCTGTCCATTCTGCCTGATATTGGTAATAGGTATCCTTTTCAAAACCTGCCGTATCAATTTGTCCAAAGAAAGAGTTTTTTGAGTGGAAGGGTGTAGGCTCTCCGATATAATCCCAACCTGTCCACAAATATTGACCGAATACAAAGTCGCGGTCCCTGTGCTCTTTAATGACCCATGCGGCACTTTTTGCGCCCCAGTTTGTGGAGCAGTTTCCAAGACACGAGCATTGCCCGTCCTCATAGGTAAGGATTCTTGTTTCGTAAGGGAAGTGATAAATGCCTCTGCTCTGTACGGTTGAGGCGGTTTCGCTTCCGAAAATGCACCAATTCGGATATTTTTTGTGGTGCTCGTCATAGAGCCTTTCACCATAGTTGTAGCCGGAGAGTTCGAGCTCGTTTGAGCATTTCTGGGCATTGTCCCACTCGATGTAATTTGAGCCGATTCCTATATATGCATTGTGATGATAATCGTATTTTTTAACGGCATCCCTTAAAGCAAGCGTCCACTTATAGCCCGAACCGGCATGCGTGTCATAAATCTCATTTCCGATGCTCCAAATGAATAAAGAAGGGTGATTGCGGTCGCGGCGGACCCAGCTTCTTATGTCGGTTTCGAACCACTCCGGGAAATAATTTCCGTAATCGTACGTCGTCTTCGGAAGCTCCCACATATCAAAGCTTTCGGAGAAGATTAAAAGCCCCATTTCATCGGCAAGCTCCATCACCTCAACAGCAGGCATATTGTGTGAGGTGCGGATGGAATTTACTCCCATCTTAATGAGCTTCTCAAACTGCCGCTTTAGCGCTTTTTTGTTCATGGCACTTCCGAGGGCACCGAGATCGTGATGCTCGCAGACACCGTTTATTTTTACATTTCTTCCATTTAGGAAGAAGCCTTTATCAGGGTCAAAAGAAATTGTCCTGAATCCCAGAGTATTAAGGTCTGAGTCAATGACCTTTCCGTCAATTAGGAGTTCCGTTTTGAGACTGTATACGTAAGGATTTTCAATATCCCAGCAAACAGGGTCCTTGATGTGCATGAATTGGGTGTTTACTGTTATATTTTTGGATAAAGAAATTTCTTTTTCCACGGTTGCAACCAAAGTATTGTCCTTATCAAACAGGGAATGCCTGAGGGTTGAGGAAGTATTTCTTAACGCAACACCTTCCGTGTCAATCTGAACCAGGAATTCATCGGTATCTTTCGTGGTCGAAATATATGTGCCGTCCATGGGAAGATATGCAAAGTCCTTGTCAATCAGCCAAACGTTTCTGTAAATTCCGGCACCCGAATACCATCGGGAGTTGGGAGATCTGTATGTGCAGGTTACGAAAAGTGTGTTTTCTCCGCTCTTTAAGTATGGAGTTAAATCTACATCAAAGGTCGAATAGCCATATTTCCACTCAAAAATGAGATTCCCGTTTAAGTAAATGCGCGAATCCATATAGACGCCTTCAAACCGCAAAAAGTAGGTATGACCGGTCCTGGGTTTCATGTTAAAGATTTTTTTGTAGCAGCCGATACCATCCTTGTAGAGGTCCTTAGTATGATAAATCATGTAGTCGTGGGGAATTGCAACGGGATAAAACAAATCCGATGAAAACATATCCTCGATAGGTGTCTCCAGGGGAAATTCACAGAAAGAAAAGCCTTTTAAAAAAAGTGTTTTGCTCATATAATCCTCCGTAGGGTCAGAGTCAAGAATCTTAAATCATAAACCTATCCTACGATATTTGGAAAATTTAAACAACAATAAAGAGCAAAGAAGGATTAAGAAAAAATTAAGTATTGTTAATGCTTTTTCCTCTGTTAAAAAAAAAACCTTTTGATATTATGATACCAGGGATTGTGGGAGCACGAAGTGCGGAGCAATCCACATCATTAGAGGTTCAAGAACCGAATAATATACTATAAGGGAGATTATATGAAGAAAAATGTTTTAAAGACCTTGCTGCTTGCATCGGTCGCAGCAATGAGCCTTGTCTTTTCGGGATGCGGAGAAAAAGAAACCGAGAGTACCGAGGTTAAAGACGAATACATCTATACCGGTGAGTATGAAAAGCTCAAGGACATAAATATAGAAAATGGCTATATCAATGCATTCTATCTGGACGGCGAAACGATCCATGCTCTTGTAGCGGAGTATGACCCTAATACATACGAATCTGCCGGAAATACCCTTTATTCATTTAATATAAAGACCAAGGAAAGCACTTCTGTGAAGCTTGCGTCCAACACCTCGGATGAGCAGTCTTATATCCAAAATTTCGAGGTTCTTCCGGACGGAACTATAAAGGCAATTGTTGATTCATACGTTATAAACGGATCGAATTCCAGTGAAACCTACTATCTTGCCGCCTATGATGCTACGGGTAATCTTTTATCATATACGGATTTAACCGAAGCCGTCGGTTCTTCGGCCGAATCCTATGATTATGTGCAGAGTGCTGTCTTTAATGAGGACGGAACCGTTTGCCTGGTATTAAGCCAATCGGTTTGCGTGGTTGGTGATGACGGTCAATTAAAATCAAGAATTTCAAATAACAGTTATAATCAGAATGTTTTTGTAAATAAGGACGGAGACGTTTATGTAAAACAGTACAGCGATACAGACATGGCAGACGCGATGTATCGCATTGATATGGAATCAAAATCACTTGTTAAGGATGAAAACCTTCCGGCTGACGGTGATTTGATCGAATGCGAGGACGGTAATTATCTCATTTTAAACGATACTGGTGTTTTTTCATATGAAGTGGATACGAAAGAAAAAACAGCACTGTTTAACTGGGTTGATGTCGACGCGCTTTCCTATGATGTAGATAACTTTATCATAAACGATGACGGAAGCTACAGCATGCTTCAGATGCAGTACAATGATGATGACAGTTATCTTGAATATGCGACCTTCAGAAAGGGTCTTCGCTCAGAAGTCGAAAAAGAAATAGTTACCCTCGGAACGGTATATCTTGACTATACTCTTAAAGAGAGAATTATAGATTTTAACAAATCAAACACACAATACAGAGTAAACGTGAAGTTTTACGGTGACGGTGAGGACAACATTGAAGCGGGTCTTACTCTTTTGGATACAGCAATCAATACAAAGGGTGAGATCGATTTAATAGATTTGAGTCAATCTTCCGGCAAGAAGTACGCAAAGGCGGGAGTCCTTTCGGACCTTTATGAATTCTTAAACAATGATTCAACGATAAAGAAAGAAGATCTCTTTGAAAATATTTTAAGTGCATGGGAATATGACGGAAAGTTATACCAGATAGCGCCTGCATTCACATTGAGTGCAGCTGCTTCTTCAAAGAGTTGTGTGGATTCTTTGGGCGACTGGAATGTCGATAAGCTCATAGAGCTAAGAGATACATATCCTGACAGCACGTTTTTAGAATACGGTTCAAATGGAGGGGCACTTTATTTTGCACTCATGGGAGCGATGAGCGATTTTGTAAACACAGAAGAGGCAACCTGCGACTTTGAAAACGAAGAGTTTGTAAAGATTTTGGAATTTGCAAAGTCCTTCCCTAAAGAAGCGGATTATGACAAGAATACCTGGGACCAGATGCAGAGCGGAGACGTTCTTTTTACAAACCTTGATGTTTATAACATTCAGGCAATAGATATTTACAATCAGCTTTTTGATGGTGGCGTTTCAATTGTAGGCTATCCTTCAAAGGACGGTGGTGTTGTTTCGGTTTCAGGCCAATTGGCGGTAGGAATCAGTGCAACGAGCAAGCATACAGAGGGAGCATGGGCGTTTATCAGCTCACTTCTTACTGAGGACGCAATGGAATCATACTATTACGGGCTTCCATTAAGAATATCTTCCTTTGATGAGATGATGAAGGACGAAATGGAAGTTTCGACCTACGTAGATGAAAACGGCGTTACCCAAAAGACTTCCAAAGGCAGCTGGGGCTATGAAGATGTTGTGATTGAGTATTACGGTGCGACACAGGACGAGGTAGACGAGTTAAAGCGTGTAATTTCAAGCGCAACGGGTATCGTAAGTATTGACGAGCAGATTGTGAACATCATTACAGAGGAGACACAGGCATTCTTTGAGGGACAGAAGTCCGCAGAGGAAGTTGCTTCAGTAATTCAGAGCAGGGCAAAGATTTATTTGGCTGAGAATAAGTAGTATCGGATAGTTTAAACCGTGCGGTCAAGCTGTTTTGAACGCAATGTTATTAGAAAGAAAAAAACGCTTCCTATAATTAAACGATGCACGGCGCATTTCTTGCGTCTTTTATCCGAAATTGCTACGCAGTCTCGGATTAGCACTAACATAATTAATACGGATATTTGAGATGCTCAAAAAGAAAGAAAAGAGTAAATTAAAAAGAATAAGCAGACGTCAAAGCGCCGGGGCCATGGCATTTATGGCTCCGAGCCTTATTGGCGTATTTTTATTTTTTATATTACCGTTTTTTGTAGTCATCTATTATTCGATGGTAGACAATCCGGTCACGGGAAATTTTGTGGGCTTTAAAAACTTCGTGACAGTTTCGCAAAACGGAGCTTTCAAGCTTGCCGGAGCAAACACGCTTAAATTTTCCTTTGTGGCCATGCCGCTTGCGGTAATACTTTCACTTCTCCTTGCAGCGATGCTTGACAGAAATATCCCATTCAGGAGCCAGTTCAGGACTGCATTTTTAACACCCATGATGGTTCCTGTAGCTTCGATTGTGCTGATTGTGCAGGTAATGTTTCACTACAACGGTGCAGTGAATCAGTTTCTTTCTCATTTCGGAGTCGATAAGATTGACTGGCTCAAATCGGATTACGCGCAGTTTGTAATAGTATTCCTGTTTTTGTGGAAGAACTTAGGCTACAATATGATCCTGTTTTTGGCAGGGCTTGAATCGATACCCAAAGAGCTTACGGAAGTTGCGATGCTTGAGAGTGCCAATGGCTGGCAGATATTCTGGAACATCAAGATTCGTTATTTGTCGCCGACGATTTTGTTTGTGACAATACTGTCATTGATAAATTCGTTTAAGGTATTCAGAGAAATCTACCTGCTTACGGGCAGTTATCCTTATGACGCTCTGTATATGCTGCAGCATTTCATGAACAATACCTTTAAGTCGCTTGATTACCAGAAGCTTTCAACTGCGGCGATTATCATGTCGGCGGTTATGATTGTCATAATCGGAGCTCTCTTCATAATAGAGAATCATTTCGGAAAGGATGTGGAGGAATGAGCCGTAAGAGTAAAACCCTTTCCGGAAAAAGAAAAAGAAATTTTATTCATATAATCCTTACCACTGTTGTGGCAGCGGTTTTTGCGGTTATATTCCTAACACCCATAGTCTTAACCGTTACGAATTCTT
Organism: Lachnospiraceae bacterium; assembly: GCA_963605385.1. Lineage (GTDB taxonomy): Bacteria > Bacillota > Clostridia > Lachnospirales > Lachnospiraceae > UBA1258. The sequence continues at coordinate 46,479 of CAVCUM010000010.1, read as the reverse complement.
TCATGACACAGACCGAGATAAATGCTAACTACGGGTCGGTGTTTGCAAAGACTGAAAAAGGCAGCAAGGTCTTCATATCAGAGATCGTGAACCTAAAATTCATCCCCGATATGGTGTCCTTTAGTCAGTACATAACCGTTTTATTCAAGAGCCCCGAATACCTCATTAAGTTCTGGAATTCGGTGATACTTGTTGTGCCAATTGTTGTTTTTCAGCTTTTGGTTGCCTTGTTTGCTTCATATGGCTTTACGAGAGCGAGAGGAAAGCTTAAAGAAATTGTTTTTTTTGCATATGTAATATTGATGCTGATGCCTTATCAGGTTACGCTGGTGCCAAACTATTTGGTATCGACCTGGCTTCATCTGATAGATACAAGGTGGGCAATATGGCTGCCCGGCATAGCATCGCCCTTTGCGGTATATCTGCTTACGAAGTTTATGCGGCGTATACCTACGTCATATATAGAAGCCGCCAAAATAGACGGAGCCGGTGAATGGCAGATCTTTTCGAAAATCTGCGTGCCGTTATGTAAGAGCTGTCTTTATTCTGTAGCGATTCTTGTATTTATAGATTATTGGAACATGGTTGAGCAGCCGCTCATACTTTTGTCGGATTCGGATATGCACCCGTTGTCGGTCTTCCTTTCCGAAATCAACAGCGGGGAAACCGGACTTGCCTTTGCAGTTGCTACGATATATATGGTTCCGCCCATTCTGGTATTTTTGTACGGCGAGGATTACCTTGTGGAAGGAATTATGTATCAGGGCGGTATTAAGGGCTAAAGGAGATAGGTTATGAAAGAGAAAAGCACAAAGAAAGAATGGATCAAAACCTTCGCCATCATATTCTTGGCGGTTCTGCTGGTGTTAACCTTCTTTTCAAATACGATTCAAAATTATTCGCTTCCCGAAGTGGCGGCCCAGTATACATCGTCCGGAAGCATTACAAATAAAGTCCGCGGGCAGGGTACCGTAGAGACGGCCGACCCCTACAGCGTGGTATACAAGCAGTCGAGGAAGATTGAGAGTGTCTCGGTCAAGGTCGGAGATGCGGTTGAAAAGGGCGACACCCTTTATGTGCTTGAAGCCGGTAAGTCCGATGAGCTGGCGGAAGCCGAGAACACGCTTGAAAGCTTAGAGAGTGCATACAGAAAGACGATCATATCGGGTTTTGTTACATCAAGTGTTACGAATTCGGTAGAAAACGGAACAGCAACGGATATTACGACGATTCAGGCAAAGGTAGATGCGCTTCAGAAAAAGATTGACGCATACAAAGCAGAACAGGAAACGCTTAACAATCAGATTAATTTATGGACATACGGAACTGTATCCGACCTTACGGAGATTAAGAGTCTTGAAGAGGCAAAGGATAATCTTTCCGCCTGGAAGACTCAGGATGCGATAAACAACGTGGAGCTTGCAAACGCGCAGAGTGCACTCACGAGTGCGCAGAGTACGTATGACAGCGCGAGGGATGCATACAATGAATATTTGGATGCTGTTAATAACAATTCCATATCAGGCAATGACGAAACCGACAGTAAGCTTAAAAAGACTTGCGAAAGTGCCGAGAGTGCATTAAACACCGCAAAGAGCAATGCTGATTCAAAGCAGAATGCGGTAAATAATTCGACGGCACAGATTGCCTACTATACCGAGCTTGTAAGCACGAGACAGCAGGTCATTGATGATAAGCTTACCGAATTAAACAATAAGCTCAAGGTATCCGAGGCAAATCTTACAAAGGTTCAGACTGAGCTTACCGACTATGTGGCAAGCGCAACGACGGCGCTGGATCTTTCCGACCAGCTTGAAGCAATTGAAAAACAAAAAGAAAAAGTAAATGAACTTACTGCATCGGAAGGCGGAACGGAGATTACCGCTCCCGTTTCCGGAACTGTTCTTACAATGGCCTACGTGTCGGGTGAGACCACCACAAGCGGTGAAACCGTTGCAACCATACAGGTTGCGGGGAAGGGCTTCACACTCAGCATGAATGTCACAAACGAACAGGCAGCGCTCCTTACGGTAGGAGACGAGGCAGAGGTTACGAATTCCTGGTGGTATACGGATGTGCACGCACGCATCCAGTCAATCAGACCTAATCCTTCGGCACCTTCAAGCGGCAAGGTGGTAACTTTTGAAATAGAAGGCGACGTTACAAACGGGCAAAGTCTTTCTTTAACTGTCGGAAAGCGTACCTCTAATTATGACAACATTGTTCCGACAAGTGCCATCAGAGAGGATAATAACGGGAAATTCGTATACAAGGTGGTCAGCAAGAGCACGCCTCTCGGAAACAGATATACTGTGGAAAGAGTCGATGTGACCGTTTTGGCGGAGGACGATACCCAGTCTGCCATCAGCGGTGCTTTGGAAGGTTACGAATACATAGTTACCACGTCTTCGAAGCCTCTTACCGACGGACAGCAGATACGCCTTAAGGATTAATGATGGATTATCTAAAATCGGTTTTTACGAAAAACAGAATAATTCTTTTGATAACCGCGGGCGGAGCACTTTTGCTTGGGTTGATTCTTACCCTTATAGGGGTGGGCGTCACCTCAAAGCTAAAGGATCAGCAATTTGCAAAAAGATGGTCAGGGGACAATTCCTACGCTCAGGTCTCTGCATTCTTTTCGGAAATGTCGGGATTTGATGAGGATAAAGTAAAAGAACTCACACACAAGATTGAAAGCAAGCTTGGCGAGGACTCGATAACGGCACCGAGCGAGAATGCACGCTTGTGTGTAACAGCTTATTCGGCAAACGGTAAAATAACGATTTCTTCAAGCAGTAAATCGGTCGATGTCAAGGCAATCGGGGTGGGCGGAGATTTCTTTCTTTTTCATCCGCTTGAGCTTGTTACAGGTTCGTTCTTTGACGGCGAAGACGTCATGCAGGACTACGTAATCCTTGATGAAGATACGGCATGGAATCTATTCGGGTCAAACAATATAGTCGGGCAGTTCGTCGAAATCGGAGGGGTAAGGCACGTGGTGCTTGGCGTCATCAAGAGGGATGAAGGAAGGCTGAACGACCTTGCGGGAAACAAAGAACCGACCGTATATATGTCCTTCGATTCCCTGAAAAATAACGGGACCGCAGGTTATATAAATACCTTTGAAGCTCTTATGCCAAATGTTTTGACGGGTTATGCAAAGGGAGTTGTAAGCGACAACCTTTCGTCGATTGATGAGACAAGGTATTCGGTCATAGAAAACAGCGGACGGTTCTATTTCACGAAGCTATTAAAGAACGTTTCGAATTTCGGAACGCGCGGGATGAACGGAAAGGGGCTTGTTTATCCGTATTGGGAAAATATCGCCAGAGGATACGAAGATTACCTGACTCCGGTAGCGTGCATTGCAACCGTTTGTTACGCATATGCATTTGTAATAGTGTTCATTACATTAATACGGATGTGGCGGTTAAGACAGATACATTTCAAGGATGTTAAGGATTTTGTCGAAAGACAGATTGAAGTATATAGAGAAAGAAAAGCCAACCAAAAGGAGGGAGAATATTATGAATAAGATAAGAAAACTTTTCATTGTAGCAGCGCTTTTAACGCTTTCACTGACAGTTTTCGCAGGATGCGGTTCAAAGAAAGAGGAGACGGCTACCTTAGACAAGAATACCGTCTATTCGGAGGAAGCCTTACCTGGTTTAACTCTTGAAGACGGATTTTTGCTTGATCAGCTAATGTACAATGGTGAGAAGGTTTACTATTTAGGTTACCTGTATGATGACGAGACATATGCTCAGACTTATTACTGGGGCACTATGAATACCGACGGTTCGGATAGGGAACAGCATGAAATAGAAATGACGAATAATTCCTGGATTGACCATATGACAGTTCTTTCAAACGGGAATGTTGTACTTGCTTATTCGGAGTATAATGAGGATTCCACAGATCCCGATAATATTCAGTACGATCAGCATTATTACCTGAAAGCGTATGATCTTGCAGGCAATGAAATTTCTTCGATAGATTTGTATGCGGATTACGGAATGGATTATGCAAGTGATTTGTATGCAATTCCGAAGGGAGGCTTGGTTGCCTTCGATTACAGTAACATTTACTCCTTTGACGATGAATTAAAACTTGTAAAGAAGACTGAGAACCCGGATTCTGCGCAGGTAAACTGTTTCTACACGTTAAGGGATGGCTCGACCGCCGTCTCAATGTGGACGGGGGATACCACTCAGTACTTTAAGTACGATGTTGACAGCCTGACGGCAGGGGATGCGTTAACGGTTAATCTTTCATCCTATACTTACGGCATTGTTCAGGGAACTACGGATTATGACTTCCTTGCTACGTCAAACATAGGGATATTCGGCTATAACGTTGGGGATGCGGACGTTACTCCTATTTTAAACTATGTAAATTCAGACATTGATACATATACTTTTTCAAGCCTTGTATACATCGGGGATAACACCTTTATCGGCTGTTACAACGATTATGATGACGAAACATATGAATCGACGACAAAGGTTAACAAGTACGTAAAGGTTGATCCTTCAACCATCAAGGATAAAAAAACTCTTACACTTGGATGTTTCTATACAAGCTCCGATTTACGTAAGGATATTATCAATTTCAACAAGACAAGCGATGAGTACAGAATAGTTGTTGTCGACTATTCTCAGTATGACAGTGAAAATGACTGGGATGCAGGAACGACGAAGTTCAATACGGATATTGTTTCGGGGAATGCACCGGATATTATTGTTTCGAACGGTTCACTTAGAAGCTACTATTCAAAGGGCGTATTTAAGGATCTTACGGATTACTTAAAGAACGATACGGAAGTGGACTATAACGATATCTTCCCCAATCTGTTAGATGCCTGCACCTATGACGGAAAGATTTACGAAATAGTTCCTTCGTTCACCATACAGACCCTGGCTATGAAGACATCCCTTGCAAACGGAATGACTTCCTGGACTTTTGAGGATTTCCTGAACTACAAAAACAGCCTTCCGGAGGGAGCGAGTATGTTTGCAAACATTTCGAGAGAAGAATTCTTGTATCTTGAAATGTCGGCTAACTCACAGGAATTTATAGATACCGCAGCCGGAAAATGCTACTTTGACACGGATTCCTTTAAGGGCCTTTTGGAATATTTAAAGACACTTCCGAAGGGTGAGGATATCAATTATGATGATTACGACTGGAATGCCGAGCAGACCTCATACAGAGAGGAGAAAAGCATCCTTTATCAGACAGTTGTAAGTGATATGAGAAGCTACAATACCATGGAGCAGGGGGCATTCGGAGAGGATGTTACGCTTATCGGATATCCTTGCGCGGAAGGAAACGGTTCCTCAATTTATTTTGGAACCTCCTATGCGATTTCATCTAAGTGCAAATATCCCGATTCAGCTTGGAATATCATTAAAAAGTACATTTCGAAGGATTATCAGTCGGACATTGATTATGGTATTCCGGCTTTGATGAGCCGTTTCGATGAGCTTGCAGAAGAATCCAAGCAGAATCCTTATTATTTGGATGAAAACGGTGAAAATGTCGAATATACGGACAGCTATTATATAAACGACGTCAGTATTGAAATTCAGCCTTCGACCGATGCGGTTATTGATAAGGTTAAAAATTTCATCAAAAGCGTTGACAAGAGCTACCTAAATATTGAAGAAATAAATACCATAATTACCGAGGAGGCTGAGGCATTCTTTGAAGGCCAGAAGACGGTAGATGAGGTTGCGTCGATTATCCAAAGCAGAGCTTCGATATACATAAGCGAAATTCAATAAGTATTAGAGGGGAAGGTTAAAAGCCTTCCTCTTTTTATAAGCATTTGCGAAAAATGTAAGTGTCGATAAAGCGACCATGTAAGGCGCTAAGGCACTGCGGCGGAAAGGCAGATGCCGTTTAAAGCGACCCGCCTCAGGCGGAGAATCCTGCAAAGCAGGATTCTTTGTCCCGATTACGGGAATCAATAGCAAGAAGTGATAAAACAATGACCAAAAATGAATTGAAAGAGGAGGGAGAAAATATTAGAATGAAGGCAGCAATTTACGGAGGGTTAGCTTATGTATTACATAGGAATTGATTTGGGTACTTCGGCAGTAAAGCTTTTGCTAATGGATTCCGAAGGCAAGATTGTAAATATCGTATCAAAAGAATATCCCCTTAATTTTCCTCATCCCGGTTGGAGTGAGCAAAATCCGGAGGATTGGTATGAAAAAAGTATAGAGGGCTTAAAGGAGCTCACAAAGGAAATCGACAAGTCAAAGGTCAAGGGCTTAAGCTTTGGCGGACAGATGCACGGACTTGTCATCCTTGACAAGGATGACAAGGTCATCAGACCGGCAATTCTTTGGAATGACGGTCGTACTACCAAGGAATGTGACTACTTAAACAATGTAATCGGTAAAGAAAAGCTCTCTGAGTACACCGCAAACATTTCATTCACGGGATTTACGGCACCGAAGATTTTATGGGTTAAGGACAATGAGCCCGAAAACTTCGCGCGTATCAATAAGATTATGCTTCCCAAGGATTATCTTGCATACATGCTTACGGGTGTACATTCGACGGACGTATCCGACGCATCGGGTATGCTCTTATTCGATGTAAAGAACCGTACCTGGTCAAAGGAGATGTGTGAGATTTGCTCCGTTAAGGAAGAATGGCTTGCAAAAATCTATGAAAGCTACGAAAAAATCGGAGTAATTAAGCCGTCGATAGCAAAAGAACTTGGCTTTAATGATGATGTAATCGTTGCTGCGGGTGCTGGTGACAATGCAGCCGCAGCTGTGGGAACCGGAACCGTCGGCGACGGAATGTGCAATATTTCCCTTGGCACGAGCGGAACAATTTTCATCTCATCAAAGAATTTCGGCGTTGACAAGAATAACGCCCTTCATTCCTTCGCACATGCGGACGGCACCTATCATCTGATGGGCTGCATGCTTTCCGCGGCTTCCTGCAACAAGTGGTGGATGGATGAAATCATCGGTACGAAGGATTATTCTTCCGAGCAGAAAGAAATCAAAAATCTCGGAGAGAATCACGTGTTCTTTTTACCTTACCTGATGGGCGAAAGATCACCTTTAAACGATCCCTATGCAAGAGGAACCTTCACCGGCATTACAATGGATACTAAAAGAGCCGACATGACTCAGGCAGTTTTGGAAGGCGTTGCCTTTGCTTTAAGAGATTCTTTCGAGGTCGCAAAGTCACTTGGCATCAAGATTGAACGCACCAAGATTTGTGGTGGCGGAGCGAAGAGCCCGCTTTGGAAGAAGATGATTGCAAACATCTTAAATATCAAGGTGGATGTGATTGAGAGTGAGGAAGGCCCGTCCATGGGCGGGGCAATGCTTGCGGCAGTGGCTGCTGGCGAGTACGCGTCTGTAAAGGAAATCGCTGACAAATTCGTGCATGTGGTGGATACGGTTGAACCGGACGAAGAACTTGCAAAGAAGTACGACGATCGGTATGCGGAGTTTAAGCAAATTTATCCCGCATTGAAGCCCGTTTTTAAGAATCTGTCTTTTAATTAAACCTTAAAAATAGTAAGATACAGGTATGTATGCAAAAGGGTCATCAGAACCTTTAAAGCTTTGAATTTTGTAAGCCGGAAGGCACAAAAATTCGTTATTTAAAAAAGAGAATATTTATTCATCACAAGGAGGATTAAAGAAATGGGTATGACAAACTTACCTGAGGTAAAGCTTGGCATCGTTGCCGTAAGCCGTGACTGCTTCCCTATTGAACTGAGCGAAAAGAGACGCTCGGCTATAAAGGCAGCATATAAGGGAGACTTATATGAATGTCCCGTTACGGTTGAAAATGAACTTGATATGCTTAAGGCTATCGAGGATGTGAACAAGGCAGAGTGTAATGCTTTAGTAGTGTTCCTCGGAAACTTCGGTCCCGAGACACCCGAAACCCTGATTGCAAAGAATTTTGACGGTCCCTGCATGTTTGTTGCCGCTGCAGAAGGCGACGGAGACATGATTAATGGACGAGGTGACGCATATTGCGGTATGCTTAACTGCTCCTACAATCTCGGCATGAGACATTTAAAGGGTTATATTCCCGAATATCCTGTGGGTACAGCCGATGACATCGCAAAGATGATTGGTGATTTCGTGCCCGTTGCAAGAGCAATCATTGGTGTTTCAAATTTAAAGATTATTACCTTCGGTCCCAGACCTCAGGATTTCTTTGCCTGCAACGCTCCCATTAAGGGACTTTACGAGCTTGGCATTGAAATTGAAGAGAATTCCGAGCTTGACCTTCTTGTTTCCTACAAGGAGCACGAGAACGATCCTCGTATTCCAAGTGTATGTGAAGATATGGCTAAAGAAATGGGTGAAGGAAAGTATTATCCCGAACTTAACGCACGTATGGCACAGTTCGAGCTTACCTTACTTGACTGGGCTGAGGCTCACAAGGGATCGAGAAAGTACGTTGCTTTCGCTGACAAGTGCTGGCCGGCATTTCCTTCACAGTTTGGCTTTGAGCCCTGCTATGTAAACTCACGTCTTGCAAGCCGCGGAATTCCGGTATCCTGCGAGGTTGATATTTACGGGGCATTAAGCGAATATATCGGAATGTGCGTATCCTATGATACGGTAACACTTCTTGACATCAACAACTCAGTTCCTCAGTACATTTATGATGAGGACATTAAGGGTAAGTACAACTACAAGCTTACCGATACCTTCATGGGCTTCCATTGCGGAAATACTCCTTCCTGCAAGATGTGTGCGGACAGGGCAGTTAAGTATCAGCTCATTCAGCACAGACTTTTAGAGCCTAAGGGATCCGAACCTGACTTTACAAGAGGAACTCTTGAAGGCGACATCGCAGCAAGCGACATTACCTTCTATCGTTTACAGTGTGACTCAGAGGGTGAAGTAAAAGCTTACATCGCAGAAGGTGAAATCCTTGACGTTCCCACGAGATCCTTCGGTGGTATCGCAATCTTCGCAATCAACGAGATGGGCCGTTTCTATCGTCATGTACTCGTTCAGAAGAGATATCCTCATCACGGTGCCGTTGCTTTCGGTCACTACGGAAAGCTTCTTTTCGAAGCCTTCAAGTTCTTGGGGGTTAAGGACATTGCATACAATCAGCCTGCAAACCTTCCTTATCCTACAGAGAACCCTTTCAAATAACTCATTAATTTTCTCCAAACCCCGTGGAAAAAACCACGGGGTTTTTGTATACTCATAGGGGGATTTTAAGAAAGGAAAGCTGTATGGAACAGATTATAGGTATAATCGGAGCCATGGATTTAGAGGTTGAAACCCTTATTAATACCATGACGGAAAAAGAAAAAATCGAATTCGGAAAAAGAACCTTTTATAAGGGAAAGCTCTTAGGGAAAAAGGTCGTACTTGCACGCTGCGGTGTGGGAAAGGTCAATGCTGCTCTGACTGTTCAGATGATGGTTGATAAATTTGCCATTACGCATATTATAAATACGGGTGTGGCAGGGTCTTTGGATGAAAGAATAGATATAGGTGACATTGTCATTGCGACCGGAGCAATTTACCACGATATGGATGCTGTGGCTTTCGGTTACGAGTTGGGTCAGGTCCCTCAAATGGATGTCTTTGAATTTAAGACGGACGAGAAACTGCAGGTGATGGCAGAGGAAGCCTGTAGGAGGGTAAATCCGGATATAAATGTCTTTAAGGGTCGCATCGCTTCCGGAGATCAATTTGTAGCCGGAAAAGAAGTTAAAAACCGCATCAAGGCAGAATTCGATCCGCTTTGTGTCGAAATGGAAGGATGTGCAATGTTACATGCGGCTTATATAAACGATATTCCGGGTTTGATAGTTCGTGCAATTTCCGACAAGGCAGACGATTCTTCAAAAGTGGATTACCCGACTTTTGAAAAGAAGGCAGCGGAGCACTCTGCTAAGATGATTATGGAATTAATGAAAGGAATTTAAGACTATGAAAGTTAGGGAAAGCACATATATAAAGGCTTCCAAGCCATTATTTGTAAGGCTGCTTGACGAGCTGTTAAAGAAATATGAATATGTATCGATTCTGGTATGTGATTCTGTAGGCAAGAGCTTAAATGTATCAAAGTCGGGGATTAATATAAGTGAAAGTCCACTCACAACGGGCAGAGGATACGTGGTAAAGGTATATGAAGGCGGAGCTTATGCAGAATATTCCGGGAATGAGATTTCAGAAGGTTCAATTTCCACTATTATTGAAAAGATTTCGGATAGGCTTGTAACACTCGGAAAGGCAAAAGAAAAATCCTTATACACGCTTCCGCTTGATGAGCCACTTTCTTTTTCAAAGAGTACAGATGTTAAAGTCGATCCCGAGGAACTTGGGGATAAGGCCATCCTTGAGAAGCTCACCGAGATTTACAAGCGCGGAATGGCAGTAAGCGACAAGGTACTTAACTGTCAGGTTGCGACTGCATACAGAAGATATTCAAAGCTCTTTCTTTCGAAAAATCGAGACCTTGCGGAAAACGTTATGTGGACTCAGGGCAATATTTACGTGACCACCATAAGGGGTGAAGAGGTAAAGTACAATTATAAGTCGGGCTCGGTGCTCGGAGGAATGGAAATTCTTGACCTTTTAGAGAAAAGTGTTGAGGAAACCGCAAAGGTAGCAATCGAAATGCTTGACTCAAAGCCTATTAAGCCGGGACTTTATGAGTGCATCTGCGACCCGGATACGACCGGAATGATTGTGCATGAGGCTTTTGGTCACGGCGTTGAAATGGATATGTTTGTAAAGGACAGAGCCTGTGCCGCAAAGCATGTGGGCGAGTATGTTGCCTCACCTCTGATCACCATGCATGACGGTAATGCCATCGATCAGACTGCGACCTATTTCTTTGACGATGAAGGTGTTCTTTCTACAGATACGGTTATCATAGACAAGGGAATCTTAAAGACTGGAATAAGTGATTTACAGTCGGCAATGGCATTAGACACTAAGCCTACCGGAAACGGAAGGCGCGAAAGCTACAAGAGAAAAGCCTATACCCGCATGACGAATACTTATTTCGAGGCGGGAAACGACAAGCTTGAAGACATGATTGCCTCGGTTAAGGACGGATACTTGCTTGAATGTCCGAGCTCCGGCATGGAGGATCCCAAGAACTGGGGTATCCAGTGTATGGTAAACATTGCGCGCGAGATTAAGGACGGAAAGCTTACCGGCAAAATCTGTTCACCGATTGTCTTAACGGGCTATGTTCCGGATTTGCTTAAATCCATCTCCGCAGTTTCTGACGAAGCCTTTTATAACGGCGCGGGTTATTGCGGCAAGGGCTATAAAGAGTGGGTAAAGGTTTCCGATGGCGGCCCTTACATAAAGGCTCAGATAAGGTTAGGGTAGGTGAGAGTATGAATAGATTTAAGGAACTTGTTGAAAAATGCGGAATTAAGACCTACAGAATTGTAAGGGTGAAAAAGAACACGGCAGAGCTTTTCTTTATAAAGAAAAAGCTTGATATGCGTCGAGTTGAAGATACCGACGAAGTCATGATAGCCGTATACAAGGACATGGAAGAAGACGGAAAAAAGCTACGTGGCCGTGCGGACGTTAATGTCTCTTCTTCAATGACGGACGAAGAGATTTTAGCTAAGCTTGAGGGAGCGGTTTACTCGGCAGGATTTGTTAAGAATCCTTACTTTGACCTTCCGGCCAAGGAGGTATCGGACGAAATCTGTGCGGAGAGCACTTTAAACGATCACACGCTGTCCGAGGATGTTGAGATTTTTGCGGACGCAATTTATTCGGTTGACACGGATAAAGAAGCTTTCATCAATAACGTCGAACTCTTCGGCGAAGAGAAGCAGGTACATATTGTTTCTTCCGAAGGAACAGATGTCTCTTATTTGAGCCGCAGCATAAAGGGCGAATTTGTGGCTCAGTGCAAGGCTCCTCAGGACGTTGAGACCTATCAGGAATTTGAATATGACGGCCTTGCACTTGACGAAATAAAGGAACTTGTTTCAAATACTCTTTCAATGACAAAGGACAGGGCAAGGGCGGACAGGATGCCGAAGGCCGGCACTTACGACGTCATCATTTCGGACAAATATATGCGCGAGATGGTTTCTTTTTACCTTGACAGAGCCAATGCGGCATACATTTACCCGGGCTACTCAAACTTTAAGATAGGTGACAGGGTTCAGGGTGAAGAAGTCCTCGGAGACAAGGTGAACATAAAGCTCGGCGTGACCGATCCTTTTAACGAAGAGGGTATCAAAATGATTGAAAGACCGCTTATCGAGGACGGAACTCTTAAGACTGTTCACGGTAACGAAAGGTTCTCTCATTACCTTGGCATCAAGCCTATAGGAAACTATTCAAAGGCAATTCTAAATGGCGGTAATATTTCTTTTGAGGATATGAAAAAAAGAAAATGTCTTCACATCGTTAATTTTTCCGACTTCCAGATGGATGCGATGGACGGACATTTTGCGGGAGAAATGAGACTTGCTTACCTTTATGACGGAAACGGCAATGTCGAGGCTGTAACGGGAGGAAGCATTAATGGAAACTTCCTAAGTGCACAGAAGGACATCTTGCTTTCAAAGGAAACCATGAAGCTCTATTCCTATGAAGGGCCTAAGGCAATGCTCATAAAGGATGTAGCCGTAGCGGGAGAATAAGATGGACAAAATTAAAAGCTTTACTATAGATCATATTAAACTCAGGCCCGGTATTTATGTGTCAAGGCAGGACCATGTCGGAAGCGAGACGATTACGACCTTTGACATAAGGATGACATCTCCGAATGACGAGCCTGTCATGAATACCGCAGAGGTGCATACGATAGAGCATCTCGGAGCGACCTTTTTAAGAAACGATTCGGAGTGGAAAGAAAGGGTCATTTACTTTGGTCCTATGGGGTGCCGCACGGGCTTTTACATGGTGCTTGCAGGCGACCTTACTTCAAGAGACGTGCTTTTGCTCGTTAAGAGGATGTACGAATTCATGGCCTCGTTTGAGGGTGAGGTTCCCGGCGCAAGCCCGAAGGACTGCGGGAATTATCTCGACATGAATCTTAATATGGCGAAATTCCTTTCCAAACGTTTTCTTGACAATGTAATAACGGATATTACGGACGAAAGGCTTATTTATCCCGAATAATTTTGACCCGCAGAGAGATCTTTTCTTTCTGCGGGTTTTATCTTTTTTTAATAAATCTATTCTAACTATTTAATTAAAAAAGAAATTTCCTGTGTTAGAATGGGAGAGAAAAGAGGGTAGAGTATGAAGCTTCAGACAAGGCTAAGGGTGACGTTTGCGGCAATTGCGGTTTTGCCGGTGTTATTGTTTACCGTTGCATTTATCATCATCGGAAAGGTAATGATATACTTCAGGCAGACCGGTGGAGTGGACGAAGTAATCGACCTGATGCCGAGACGTGTTTTTATCGCTATGTGGATAGCCATCTTCGTAATTCTGCTCATCATTGCATTCTGTCTGACAAGGTGGATCAGTAAAGGCGTTTTCCAGCCGGTTGCGGAATTAAAGGTCGGCATGAAGATGATCGCAGACGGGAATTTTGAATATGCGCTTGATTTGGGCAAGGCTCCCGAGGGCGAAATCGGCGAGCTTTACAGGAATTACGAGGATATGCGTCTAAAGCTTAAAGAAAGCACCGACGAGGTGATAAAGAACGAAGCGAAGACACGGGAAATGATTTCAAACATTTCGCACGACTTAAAGACACCCCTAACCTCCATAAAGGGCTATGTAGAGGGCATCATTGATGGAGTGGCAAATACTCCCGAAAAGATGGATAGATACGTCAAGACGATTTATAATAAAGCAAACGATATGGACAGGCTTATAAATGAGCTTTCCATCTGTGCCAAGATGGATGCAAACCGCATCCCGTACACGTTTTTGCGTATCAACGTAAACGATTATTTCAATGACTGTGCCGAAGAATTGAAGATTGACCTTGAAGCCAAGGATATAGAGCTAAATTATACGAATTCCGTTCCGAAGGATGTGCGCATTATCGCAGATCCGGAGCAGCTTAAGAGAGTTATCAACAACATTATTTCAAACTCTGTTAAATACAGCGATAAGGAAAAAGGAAAAAGCTTCATCAACTTAAGAGTCATCGATGAAACAGATGCGGTCAGAGTCGAGATTGAAGATAACGGCCGCGGAATACCGGCAAAGGATCTTCCAAATATTTTCGAGAGATTCTTCCGATCCGATGCTTCGCGAAATTCCGCGAGAGGCGGAAGCGGTATAGGACTTGCAATAGTAAAGAAGATTATAGAGGACCACGGTGGCTACATTTACGCTACCAGCAAAGAAGGCGAAGGGACCTGCATGCATTTTGTGTTAAGAAAGTATGAGGAGAACGGCAATGAATAAGATTTTGATTATTGAAGACGAGCAGGATATTGCGGATCTTGAAAAGGATTATCTTGAACTGAGCTTTTCTGTTGATGTCGCTTCGGACGGTATCGAGGGCGAGGAAAAGGCTCTTTCCGAGGACTACGATCTCATCGTCCTCGATCTGATGCTTCCCGGTAAGGACGGATTTGAAGTCTGCAGGGCAATTAGGGAGAAAAAGGACATTCCCATCATTATTGTTTCCGCAAAGAAGGACGACATTGACAAGATCAGAGGCTTAGGCTTCGGTGCCGATGATTATCTTACCAAGCCTTTCAGCCCGAACGAGCTTGTTGCCAGGGTTAAGGCTCATCTTTCACGATATGAAAGATTGGTTAATTCAAATGCCAAGCCGGCAAATCAGACCATAGAGGTAAGAGGATTAAAGATAGACAAGACCGCAAGGCGTGTTTGGGTAAACGGCAAAGAGAAAAAATTTACCACGAAGGAATTTGATCTGCTTACCTTCCTTGCCGAGAATCCCGATCGTGTCTGCTCCAAGGAAGAGCTTTTCAAGGAAGTATGGGGCATGGAATCCTTCGGAGATGTGGCAACAGTAACCGTTCATATCAAGAAGATACGTGAAAAGATTGAAGACGGCTCCACAAAGCCCGAATATATAGAGACAAAATGGGGCGAGGGTTATCGCTTCATCGTATAATAAAAAGGGACAACGCCGGCATGGAGATTTTGTATGAGGATAATTCAATAATCGTTACGGTCAAACCTGCCGGTGTTCCTGTGCAGTCAAAGGAAGTTTCGGTAAGAAGCCTTGAGCATGAGCTTAAAAGCTATCGTAGGAAAAAGGGAGAGCCTGCGGAAATTTATGTGGTTCACAGGCTCGATCAGCCCGTAAGCGGGATTTTGGTGTTTGGAAAGACCAAAAAGGCGGCAGCAGCACTTTCAAAGGAAATAGCAAAAGAAGATTTTTTAAAAAAGTATCATGCTTTGGTGTACAAAGAAAGTAAGGCGACAAGCTTTGGAAGCCTAAAGGACTTTCTTTCTAAGGATGCAAAGGCGAATAAGGCTATAATCGTGACGCCTGGTACACCGGGTGCAAAAGAAGCTTTTCTTGACTATAATCTGATAGCCGATTACGATAGAAGTGCTCTGTATGAAATTACCCTTCATACGGGTAGATTTCATCAGATAAGAGCACAGCTTTCAAATTTCGGATTTCCAATTGTCGGTGACTTAAAATACGGAAGTCCCGAAAGCATACAATATTCAAAGGACGAGGGTATTAAGAATATTTGCCTTTGCGCATGTGACTTGACCTTCAGGCATCCTTTGTCCGGAAAATACTTAAATTTCACTATTGAGGACGGCTATGGGAAATAAAAAACAAAAATCCGTTTCCGACAAGAAGAGCTATGGCTATTTCCTTGGTTCAATCGGAAACATACTTCTTTGGGTCGTGATTTCGGCCTACTTTGTAATTCTTCCACTCTACCTAAAAAACGGGTATGAGATGGTCGCAACAAACAAGTATCTTTGTTTTACACAGATATCCAGAATTTCCGCGATTGTACTCGGTACCTTCACAGTGCTTTACTTTGCAACCTGGGGAATGTACAAAGAAGAGCTTGCGGCATTCAAACCGCTTGCGAAAATCGATATCTCCGTGCTTGCATTTATAGTCATCTCATTTGTTTCCTATTTGATATCTTCATATAAGGTCGAAGGCGAAAAAGAAGATTTCTGGTTCTTCGAGGGCGCTTTCTACGGGACGAGCGGCTGGTATATGGGCTTTATGACCTATCTGATACTTGTGGCGCTTTATTTCGTGACATCAAGATTTCTAAGATACAGTGATAAAATCCTGATTCCTGCGTTGGCATGCGCGACT
Organism: Lachnospiraceae bacterium; assembly: GCA_963605385.1. GTDB lineage: Bacteria > Bacillota > Clostridia > Lachnospirales > Lachnospiraceae > UBA1258. The sequence goes on along the minus strand of CAVCUM010000010.1, from coordinate 30,225 downwards.
CTTGTATTCATACTCGGCATTATAAACGGATACGGAGCCTACCCTATCGAGATGAAGCTTCAAAGAAGCGGACTTGTTTCTACAATCGGAAACATTAACTGGTACGCGGGATTTCAGAGCGTGCTTCTTCCGATTTTTTACGGTTTCTACATAAAGGCAAAGGAGCCGGTTAAGAGAATATTGTTTGCTGTTTTGATATTGACGGCAGATACCGCGCTCCTTGTAAACGGCTCGGATAGTATAGTCTTTGGATTTATAATCATGAGCCTATTCTATTTGATATACGCAATCAAATCGGAGAGAAAGCTGACACAATTCCTTGAGGTTACTGTATTATTTTTACTTGCCGGAACGGTTGTCAGAATACTGGATGAAATCTTTCCGGAGCAGAAGGCAGGAGCATCGGATTTTGCAAATATTTTTACTGAAGGAGTGTTGTCAATTGTCCTTTTAATTGTCTTCTGCGGACTTGTTTTCTTTTTCCGTTACCGTGCACTTAATAACAAACAGTACAGTGAAAAAACAGGTCTTTTAATAAGACGTGTCCTGATAATAGTGTCCCTTGGCGGGGCAGTTCTGATGATAATTTTAATAGCGGTAAATACGAAGACAGGCGGAGCACTTCCGTTAATCGGAGGATCCTCTGCATTTATCTTTAACGATGATTGGGGATCTTCAAGAGGTGCTACCTGGTCAATCGGGTTAAAGACCTTTGCGGGTTTGCCTTTTGTATCAAAGCTTTTCGGAGCGGGACCCGACTGTTTCTATTTTGCACTAAAGGATAATGCCGAGGCCTTTACAATTGCGACCGAATACTTTGATGGTTCGAGGCTTACGAACGCACACAGTGAGATCATTACTCTCCTTGTAAACGTCGGAATATTGGGTACACTTTCGTTTTTGGCGATTTGTTATTTTTCGATCAGGGAATTTTTAAAAGGAGCCGAAAAAAATCCTTTTATGCTTTCGTTTTCTTTATCAATAGTGCTCTACCTTGCAAATAACATGTTCAGCTTTGAACAGATTCTAAATACTCCGTTTTTGTTTTTGGTAATTGCAATCGGAGCCGCGTGTGCAGCAAGCGCGCAGAGAGCCTTTATTGACAAAGAACCCAAAGAATACTACAATTCAAGGCATTGAGATTACTTAAGTTCGGAGGATTAAATGGCAGATAAGAAGATGGTAGAGGCAATTACCTCTATGGACGAAGATTTTGCACAATGGTATACGGATATCGTTAAGAAAGCCGATTTGTGCGACTATACAAGTGTAAAGGGATGCATGGTATTCAAGCCGGCAGGCTACGCAATCTGGGAGCTTATCCAGAAGCAGATGGATGCAAGATTCAAGGAGACAGGCGTTGAAAATGTATATCTTCCCATGTTCATTCCCGAAAGTCTTCTTCAAAAAGAGAAAGATCATGTAGAAGGCTTTGCACCCGAGGTTGCCTGGGTTACTCAGGGCGGCCTTCAGCCTCTTCAGGAGAGGATGTGCGTACGTCCTACCTCCGAAACCTTATTCTGCGATTATTTCAAGAGTGAAGTTCACTCATACAGAGATCTGCCCAAGGTTTACAACCAGTGGTGTTCGGTTGTACGCTGGGAAAAAGAAACCCGTCCTTTCTTACGTTCACGTGAATTTTTGTGGCAGGAAGGTCATACGGTTCACGCTACCGCTAAAGAAGCAGAGGAGCGCACCATTCAGATGCTTGACGTTTACGCTTCTTTCTGCGAGGAAGTGCTTGCAATGCCTGTCATAAAGGGCCGCAAGACGGATAAAGAAAAATTTGCAGGCGCAGAAGCTACCTATACGATTGAAGCTTTGATGCATGACGGAAAGGCACTTCAGTCCGGCACCAGTCACAATTTCGGCGACGGATTCACAAAGGCCTTCGATATCACCTTCACGGACAAGGACAATACCTTAAAGCATCCCTTCCAGACCTCGTGGGGTTCGACCACCCGTCTTATCGGAGCAATCATAATGGTACACGGTGACAATTCCGGGCTTAAGCTTCCTCCTCTTGTCGCACCGACTCAGGTCATGATCATTCCCATCAAGCAAAAGGCTGAGGGAGTTTTGGATAAAGCATATGAAATCGCAAATGAGCTTAAAGAAAAGGGATTTAGGGTAAAGGTTGACGATTCTGACAAAAGCCCCGGATTTAAGTTCGCCGAAACCGAGATGCGCGGAGTTCCTTTCAGAGTTGAAATCGGACCCAAGGATATCGAGGAAGGAAAGTGCATTATCGCAAGACGCGATAATGGCGAAAAGTCTGAATGTGCCATTTCCGAGATTTCAAAAAAGATTGAAGAACTCATTCCTGTCGTACAGAAGGATATGTACGAGGCAGCAAAGGCAAGAAGAGATTCTCAGACCTATACCGCAAAGGATTGGGATGAATTCAAGGGAATCTTTGACAAGACGACAGGCTTCGTAAAGGCTATGTGGTGTGGGGATCAGGCCTGCGAAGATCGCATCAAGGAAGAACTTGCCGTAACAAGCAGATGCATGCCCTTTAATCAGGAGCATATATCGGATAAATGTGTATGTTGTGGAAAGCCTGCTACGAAGATGGTTTATTGGGGTAGAGCATATTAAAGGAGAAAAAGAAAATGAACGTATTGGTTATCAATTGCGGAAGTTCCTCTTTGAAGTATCAGTTTATCAACTCCGATACCGAAGAGGTAATGGCGAAGGGTTTATGTGAGCGTATCGGTATCGACGGAAGCCAGATTACCTATCAGCCTAAGGGAGGAGACAAGGACATCACCGTTACTCCCATGCCCGACCACACAAAGGCAGTACAGCTTGTAATCGAAAAGCTTACAGATTCAAAGATCGGTGTTGTAAAGTCATTAGACGAGATAGATGCCGTAGGACACAGAATTGTGCATGGCGGTGAAAAGTTTGCTACTTCGGTTGTAATTGACGACGAAGTAATAAAGGCAATTACCGAATGCAACGATTTGGCTCCTCTTCACAATCCGGCAAACCTTATAGGTATTGACGCCGTAACGCGACTTATGCCGGATGTACCTCAGGTTGCTGTGTTTGATACAGCCTTCCATCAGACCATGCCCGAAAAGGCATATCTTTACGGACTTCCTTACGAGTACTATGAGGACTTAAAGGTTCGCCGCTACGGATTCCACGGAACCAGCCACGACTTTGTTTCAAATGAGGCTGCAAAGTTCCTCGGTAAGGACAGAAAGGACTTAAAGATTATCGTTTGCCACCTCGGAAACGGTGCTTCCATTTCTGCAGTAAAGAACGGAAAGAGTGTAGATACCTCGATGGGACTTACTCCCCTTGAAGGTCTTATCATGGGAACAAGATCCGGTGACCTCGATCCCGCTATTGTCACCTTCCTCGCAGGAAAGCTTCATATATCGGCTGAAGAGGTTGTTAATATTTTAAACAAGAAATCGGGTGTTCTCGGCTTATCCGGAATTTCAAGCGACTTCAGAGATCTTGAAAAGGCTTACAATGAAGGCAATGAGCGTGCCAAGATTACACTTGAGACCTATTCCTATCATGTGGCAAAGTATATCGGATCCTACGTAGCAGCCATGAACGGTGTTGACGTAATCGCATATACGGCCGGCGTTGGTGAAAATACCGGTTTTATCCGCAGCATGGTCGGCGAATATCTTACCTATCTCGGAACCGAAATCGATCCTGAAAAGAATAAATTAAGAGGTGAAACAACGGTAATTTCAAAGCCCGGCTCAAAGGTTATCACAATGGTGGTTCCCACAAACGAGGAGCTTGCAATTTGCAGAGAAACGGTAAGACTTACCAAGTAGTTAAGGTTTGGAACGAATATGTGTTATAATTATGGGGATTCCGAAAGGAATCCTCATTTTTGTCCACCGGACGCGAGTACGAGCCGTGCCTGTATGCACTCGTATTTGAATCGTCAATCAGGGTTGGGAGTCTGCTTCCAAACTTACTGTAATGGAAAATGCTTTGTATTCCGCTTGCTCACATAAGTGTGCGTAAGGCAACACTCTTTTATTCGGGAAGAAACAAATTTATGTATATTGAACTACCCAAAAATGTAACTAAAATCATAGACTCCCTTGAACAGGCGGGCTTTGAAGCCTATGCCGTCGGGGGATGCGTAAGAGACTCGATTCTTAAGCGCAAGCCAAACGACTGGGATATCACAACCTCCGCAAAGCCCGAGGAGATAAAGAAGACCTTTAAACGCACCTTTGATACAGGGATAAAGCACGGAACGGTCTCAGTGCTCTTGGGAAATGACATCTATGAAGTCACCACGTACCGCATAGATGGTGAGTATGAGGATTCAAGACATCCAAAGGATGTAACCTTTACTTCCGACTTAAAGGAAGACCTTCTTCGCAGAGACTTTACCATAAACGCAATGGCGTACAATCCCGAAAAGGGACTTGTGGATATGTACGGCGGAATGGATGATATTGAACACAAGGTAATCCGGTGTGTTGGAAATCCACATGAACGCTTTTCGGAGGACGCACTCAGAATCTTAAGGGCAGTCAGATTCGCAGCCCAGCTTGACTATACCATAGATAAAGAAACAAAGGATGCAATCATTAAGCTTAGTCCGACTCTTTCGAAAATCAGTGCGGAGCGGATTCAGGTTGAGCTTACGAAGATTCTCTTAAGCAATCATCCCGAATACTTAAAGCTTGCCTATGAGCTCCAAATCACAAAGGTGATTCTGCCCGAATTTGACGACTGCATGGCATGTGAGCAGCACAATCCTCATCATTTTCTTTCTGTAGGCGAGCATACTCTGATGGTAATGCAGAATGTTAAGGCGGACAAAAATTTACGTTACGCCGCTCTTTTCCATGATTTCGGAAAGGTAAGGACCAAGACCACCGACAGGTTCGGAATAGATCATTTCAAGGGTCATCCGTCGGAAAGCGAAAAGATTGCGAGGGAGATTTTTAAGAGACTTAAATTTGACAATGATACGACGAGAAGGGTATGCCTGCTTGTAAAGTATCATGATTGGATGATAGGTGCGAATCCCGCTAACATCAGGCGCCTTATAAATCAGATAGGAGAGGAATGTTTCCCGGAAATGTTTGATTTAAATAAGGCGGATTTAATAGCCCAGAGCCGTACCTTTAAGGCAAAGGAAAAGAGGGAACTCTTCGAGCATTTCGAAGACGCTTACAAATCCGTAATGGACAAAAAAGAATGTGTTTCCTTAAAAACACTCAAGGTAAACGGCAGCGATGTTATAAGAGAGTGCAATGCTTCGGGTTCTGAAGTCGGTGCGATTTTAAAAGAACTTTTGGGACTTGTACTTGACGATCCTTTAAAGAATGACAGAGAGTACCTTTTAAATTATCTCAGGGAAAAGAAGAAAATTGATTAAGAAATCAAGGTTATTTATATTCAGTTTAATAATGGCTTTCCTGCTTGCGGCCTGCGGAGAAGTTAAGGTCGATGTGGATTCTTCATCCGACAAGGTATATACGGCCGCACGTCCTGGCGAGTACGATTCTAAGGATACGGCGATTGTCACCAAGGTAAACGAGTCAAAGGAAACAATTTCTTTTTACAATTACGACCTTGAAAAGAGCTATACCTTAAGCTATGATTCCGTCACAAAGTTTACGGACAAGTACGGAGTCGCCAAAACGGCGGGACAGTTTGAAACGGGTGATATCGTCGAAATTCTGTTTTTAAAAAGCGGAAAGCTTCTTACGAATATGTCAGACAGTGCTTCGGCATTTGAGGTGACGGATGTTACGGGCTTTTCAATTGACTCTTCGGCAAAGGTATTTAAATACAAGACGGATTCGTACAAGATTACAGAAGGTACGATTCTTTTAAGCGACGGTAAAGAGGTTGCGCTTGCGGATTTGGATCCGGTCGATACGCTTAGCATATCGGGCCTTGACGATACGATTTACTGTGTGAGAGTTACGCATGGGCATGGCTTTTTAAAGGTAGTCGGGCAGGATGAGCTTATTGACGGAACAATAGAGCTTAACGGTAAGGATATAGTCACCATAACCCGCGACTTAATTCTTACACTTCCGGTCGGAGACTACAGTGCCGTTATTAAAAAGGGCACAACGACCGTTAGCAGGAGTTTTTCTGTTTCAGAAGGGGCTACCGCAAAGCTTGACCTAAGCGATGTTGAACTTGAAGAGGATAAAGAAGGAAACGTTTATTTTGACACAACTCCGGAAGATGCGAGTGTTTACATAGACGGGAGGCTTATAGATCAGTCAAAGCTTCAGAGCTTAAACTACGGGCTTCATGAGCTTACTGCATCCGCAGACGGATACGAAACTCTTACGAGGTACTTTAACGTGGGGGAGCCCTCGTCTACGCTGATAGTTGAGCTTACCGAGGAAACGGCGACCGAAGAAGAAACCACAGAAGAAACCATTGAGGAAGAAACCGACTCTTCAAACACGCAAGGGTATTATCTGTACATAACCGCCCCGAATGGAACAGAGGTTACACTTGACGGAAATTACATAGGAATCGTGCCGGTTTCGGTAGCAAAAACAGCCGGATCGCATACGATAACGCTCAGGAAAAACGGATGCGTTTCACGTTCATATACCATACTTTTGGAGAACACGGCGAAGGATGCTTACTATTCTTTTGAAGAGTTGGAAGAATCGAGCGATGTAAGCAGCGGCGAATGACCTAAAAGCCTTTAAATAGGCGATTTTTGCCTTGACACAGGGAAAAAAAACGATATAATTTATTTGTACGTTTTGAAAAGTATAAACGCAGTAATCACTCATGAATAAACAGGAGGAGTTCTCAATGAACAAGACAGAATTAGTTGCAGCTATGGCTGATCAGGCAGGATTATCAAAGAAGGATGCAGAAAAGGCACTTAAGGCTTTTACAGATGTAGTAAGTGAAGAGTTAAAGAAGGGTGAGAAGGTTCAGTTAGTTGGTTTCGGTACTTTCGAAGTTTCCGAAAGAGCAGCAAGAGAAGGCAGAAATCCTCAGACAGGTGCTAAGATGACAATCGCAGCTTCCAAGGCTCCTAAGTTCAGCGCCGGCAAGGCATTAAAGGATTTAGTTAACGCTTAATTCAATTAAAGAATGTCCAAGCCTGCAGACAAATCTGCAGGCTTTTTCCTTATTTAACAAACAGGTGCAGATTATGAGACTTGATAAGTATTTAAAGGTGTCACGCCTTATTAAACGAAGAACCGTGGCCAATGAGGCCTGCGACAACGGAAGGGTTATGTTAAACGACAAGGTCGCAAAGGCTTCCTCAGAGGTAAAGGTCGGTGATATCATCACAATTTCTTTTGGCAATAAAGAAACAAAGGCAGAGGTTCTTTCTATAGCGGAGACCGTAAAAAAGGACGAAGCCAAGGAACTTTTCAGATATCTGTAGAAGACTTTTTACATGGAGTGTTTTATAATAAGCACAAGAGGTGAACTCAATGTCAAAGACAAGGACAATCAGAAGAGAGCCATCGCGTGTTTCAAAGAACGTCGGTAGCATGGTTTTAATAACTATAGTGCTTGTGATGATAGCTGTCATTATTTCGGTCAAGAACGGTGAACTTGCCGAAAAGAAGACCGCCTATCAGAAAGAAGAAGCCTATTACATCGAGCAGATAGAAAAAGAAAAAGCACGTACCGAGGAAATTGAGGAATATCGCAAATATACCAAGACAAAGCAGTATATTGAGGATATGGCAAGAGAAAAGCTCGGTCTTGTAAAGAAAGACGAAATTATTTTTGAAGCAGATGACTGACACCTTCCGTGATAAGCGGAAGGTGCTTTAGATTAATCATGAAGAATAGTGCGCATGGATTTGAAAACGTATTTTTTTACGTGGTATCAAATCCTTCGCGGGACTTGAAGGCGAGTCTTGACTGTTATGTACGAATTTGTAAGAAAGGTTAAAAGATACATATCCGAAAACGCCCTAATAGATAAGGGCGACAAGATTGTAATCGGGGTCTCGGGAGGCGCCGATTCGGTTGCGTTGTTACTAAGCCTGTCTGACCTAAGTGCGGAGCTTGACTTAAAGCTTTATGTGGTGCATATAAATCATGGACTGAGAAACGAAGCATACGGGGAAGCTGAGTATGTGAGGACTCTTTCCAAAGAGCTGGAAGTCCCTTTCTTTTTATATGAAGAGGATGTTTGGTCCATTGCAAAGAAACTTTCCATCGGTACGGAGGAAGCGGGGAGAAAGGTTAGATACGAACGTTTCTACGAGGTATTGAAGAAGACGGGCGCTACAAAAATTTCTGTTGCCCACAATAAAAACGATCTTTGCGAAACGATGCTTTTTAATCTCTTCAGGGGAACGGGCATCAAAGGTCTGTCTTCGATTCCGCCAAAAAGGGGCGAGGTTATAAGACCGCTTCTTTGCGTCGAAAGAAGTGAAATTGAAGAGTTTTTAAGCAGGCGACAGGTTTCTTTTTGCACTGATGCATCAAATCTTACAAACGACTATTCCAGGAATCGGATCAGAAATATAATAATTCCGGCAATCAGAGAAAATGCCACAAACGAAGCTGTAAGCCATATGGCTGAGACCGCAAAGCAGTTAAGAGAGCTTTACACGTACATAGATGGTGAATCTGACAGGAAATTTAAGGAATGTCTGCTTTACAAATCGGAAAATAAGGTTTCTCTTGATAAAACCCTTTTGACCGGGTGCGATTCATACATGCAAAAGCTTCTTATTAAAAAAATGATAGATGCGCTTGTTCCGTCAAATAAGGATATCACACATACACATCTTGAAGAGGTTTGCATTATATTACAAAAGCCCGGAAGCAAAAGGGCAAATCTTCCGTATGGAATAACGGCAGTTTCAGATTATGAAACTCTTACGCTTGAAAAAGGCTCTGAAAAAGAAGAGAAACTTCCAAATATAGAATTTGAAATTTTCGACAATTTTGAAGGCTTTGATTACGGGGATAAAAAGTATACGAAATACTTTGATTATGATAAAATAGGAAATGTTCCTTCGGTAAGATTCAGGGAAAGCAATGACTTCATAGTCATCAATAAAGAAGGAAACAAAAAGCGCTTAAAGGATTTTATGATTAATGAAAAAATCCCGGCGGCGTCAAGGGATACGACGCCCCTTTTGGTTAAGGGCAACGATGTATTATGGGTCGTAGGCTATCGTATGAGTGAAGCCTACAAAGTATCAAAGGACACCAAGAAGATTTTGAGGGCAACTCTTTTTAAGGAGGATTAAAATGTTAGACCATACTGTTAAGGTTCTGTTGTCGGAGGAAGAGGTTGACAGACGCATTCAGGAAATCGGCGATCAGATTACAAGAGATTATGCCGGTAAGACTGTTCACCTTGTATGCGTGCTTAAGGGCGGAAGCTTTTTTATGTGTGAGCTCGCAAAGCGCATTAAACTGAATGTTTCGATAGATTTCATGTGTGTGTCGAGCTATGGCGGAGATACAAAGTCAAGCGGTATTGTCAAGATTGTGAAGGACCTTGACGAACCAATTGCCGACAAGGACGTTATTGTTGTTGAGGATATCATTGATTCGGGTCGTACGCTTTCCTATCTTTTAGAGATGCTAAGAGACAGGAAGCCCGCAAGCCTTAAGCTTTGCACACTTCTTGACAAGCCTGACAGACGTGTCGTAGACGTAGACGTTGACTACACCTGCTTTAAGGTTCCGGATGTGTTCGTGGTAGGCTACGGACTTGACTATGATCAGATATACAGAAATCTTCCTTATATCGGAGAGGTCGTATTTTCGGATAAAGAAGGAAAGTAAGAGGAATTGATTTAATGAAACAATCGCGCGGGTATCGCATATATTTCGGACTGATGATAGCATTGCTTGCCATTGCAATACTGCTGTCTTATACACAGCGGTCCGGAGACTTTTATACAAAGGACAGTCTTTTTTCGGCAATTGAGGCCGATACGGTTGAGGAAGTTGTCATAAATCCCAATGCAGGAAACTCCACGGGAACCCTTGATATACTCTTTAAGGACGGTTCTTCTAAGATTCTCTATGTACTTGATACGGAAAAAATTGCCGCAGAGCTTGAAGAAACCGATGTAGAAATTTATGTTGAAGACATTCCGAGGGAAAACTGGTTTTTATCCTATGTGCTGCCTATTTTAATCGTGCTGATAATCGGCGTTTTTCTTTTTGTAATCATTAATTCCAGAAGCATGGGAGCAGGTCAGAATTCCAAGATGATGAATTTTGGAAAGTCTAAAGCCCGCATGTATCAGGGAGACGAAAATACCATCAGATTGAAGGACGTTGCCGGCCTTAAAGAGGAAAAAGAAGAACTTGACGAGATTGTTGAGTTTTTAAAGAACCCCGAAAAGTTTATCAAGGTTGGAGCACGTATTCCGAAGGGTGTGCTCTTAGAGGGACCTCCCGGAACCGGTAAGACCTTGCTTGCAAAGGCAATCGCAGGCGAAGCGGAGGTGCCGTTCTTTTCGATTTCGGGTTCAGATTTCGTGGAAATGTTCGTGGGTGTCGGCGCATCCAGAGTAAGAGATCTCTTTGACGATGCAAAGAAATATTCGCCCTGTATTGTATTTATTGATGAAATAGACGCTGTTGCAAGACGTCGCGGTACTGGTATGGGCGGCGGCCACGATGAAAGAGAGCAGACCCTAAATCAGCTGCTTGTCGAAATGGACGGATTTAAGGAAAATTCCGGTATCATCGTACTTGCGGCAACAAACCGCGTAGATATCCTGGATCCTGCGATTTTAAGACCCGGGCGATTTGACAGAAAGATTGTTGTCGGCGCTCCTGATGTACTCGGACGAGAGGAGATTCTTAACGTTCACGCAAAGAATAAGCCCTTAGGTGATGATGTTGACTTAAAGAATATTGCAAAGACCACGGCAGGCTTTACAGGAGCCGATCTTGAGAACCTTTTAAACGAGTCGGCCATTGCTGCGGCGAAGGATAACAGGGAGTTTATTTCTCAGAACGATATCAAGAAGTCCTTTGTAAAAGTAGGTATCGGAGTAGAAAAGAAGAGTAAGATTATTTCCGACAACGACAAGAAGATTACGGCTTATCATGAAGCCGGACATGCTATTTTGTTTCATGTGCTTCCGCACACAGATCCGGTTTATTCTGTATCGATTATTCCGACGGGCCCTGGTGCTGCAGGATACACGATGCCTCTTCCGGAGAAGGATGAGATGTTTATGACAAAGACCCGTATGCTTGAAGAAATTATGGTTTCTTTGGGCGGTCGTATTGCCGAGGATCTGATTTTTCATGACATCACAACCGGAGCCTCGAGCGACATCAAGAAGGCCACAAAGGTTGCAAGACGTATGGTTACCAGGTACGGAATGAGTGAGAACATCGGTGTTATCTGTTATGAGGATGACGACGAGGACGAGGTATTTATAGGACGTGACCTTGCCCATGCAAAGAATCATTCGGAAGCAGTATCCGGAGAAATTGACAAAGAAGTAAAGTCAATCATTGACGATTGCTATAAAAAGGCCGAGGAAATCATCAAAAAGCATATGGATGTGCTTCATTCCTGCGCAGCTCTTCTTCTGGAAAAAGAAAAAATCAACAGAGAAGAGTTCGAGGGATTGTTCAATTAGTACAAAAGACATTTGTACAATTTCCACAAAAACCGACAGCTGTTTTTGTAAAGTTTGTGAATCCTGAGTATTTCGTTTTTGTGGGACCTCAAGTATTATACTACTTGTAACCCCCCAATACATTTTATAGTTTTTTGCTATACCCCATAAGAAGAAATACCTTCTCAGAAACAGGCAGTAGATGATTCTACTGCCTGTTTCATTGTTACAAAAACAAACTGATGATATACTAAGGTTAATGCGATTTTAGTAATATTAAAATAAACTTGAATATTTAAAAGAGTAGAGACTATGGAACTTGGATACAACAACAAACCGGACAATGACAGACATTATATAGCGTTTATGAAACCGCTATTCAATAAAGAGGCGGTCTTTTCAGATACGACTTCAAACTATATATCACCCGAAGAACCGAATGCTTACGAGGAAGTGGAAATTTCCATAAGGATAGCCAAGGACAACGCTGATGCGATAGAGCTTGTAGCTGACGGTGCTTCGTATCCGATGGAATTAATAAAGAGCGAAGGACTCTTTGATTTTTACTCCTGTCGTGTTTCTGTTTCGGATAAGGAATTTAATTACTATTTTAAGATTGCATACGGGATTTACCGGTTTATATATGATCAGTCGGGTCTTAAAACCGGTACCGACAATCTTTTGCAATTTTCGATAATTCCAGGATTTCATACTCCCAACTGGGCCAAGGGCGCAGTTATGTATCAGATATATACGGATAGATTTTGCAACGGGGATTATACAAATGATGTAGAGGATAGGGAATACTACTATATCGGAGGACATTCACGCGCCATAAAGGACTGGGACAAGGATCCCGATTCGGACGGAGCTCAGTCTACAAGGGATTTTTACGGGGGCGACCTTCAGGGAGTTATCAATAAGCTTGATTATCTTGCCTCCCTCGGAATAGATGCCATTTATTTTAATCCGCTTTTTGTTTCTCCTTCCAATCACAAATATGACAGTCAGGACTACGAGCACATCGACCCACATTTCGGAAAAATCGTCGAGGATGGCGGAGAGTGCTTAGCGGAGGGCGATACTGACAATAAGAATGCGTCAAAGTACAAGAGCCGTGTGTGCTCTTTAAAGAATCTTACAGCATCGGATGAGCTCTTCTGCGAGCTTGTAAGGCAGGCGCACGAAAGAGGTATACGTGTAATTTTGGACGGAGTGTTCAATCACTGCGGTTCATTTAACAAGTGGCTTGACAGAGAGCGCATATATGAGGGAAGTGCAGACTTTGAGGAGGGCGCCTTTGTGTCCAAGGAAAGCCCTTATACAGACTACTTTGATTTTAAGAATCCGGAAGGCTGGCCTTACAACACGAGCTACGACGGCTGGTGGGGACATGATACGCTTCCAAAGCTAAATTATGAAGCAAGTTCTTCTTTATATGACAATATCATTGAAATTGCAAAGAAATGGGTGACTCCGCCCTTTAATGCAGACGGATGGCGTTTGGACGTTGCGGCGGATTTGGGTCATTCGCCCGAGTTTAACCACGCATTCTTTAAGCGTTTCAGGAAGGCTGTAAAGGAAGTTAACCCAAACGCTCTTATTCTTGCCGAGCATTACGGCGATCCCAAGTCCTGGCTTAACGGAACCGAGTGGGACTCCGTCATGAACTATGATGCCTTCATGGAGCCTGTGACCTGGTTCTTGACCGGCATGGAGAAGCACAGCGACGACTTTCGGTGGGATTTGCTCGGAAATTCGGATGCGTTCTTTAATTCGATGACTTATGCCGGCAGCAGACTTACTACCTGCTCAAAGCTCGTGTCTATGAATGAACTTTCAAATCACGATCATTCCAGGTTCTTAACACGCACCAACGGTAAGATCGGGAGGACGAACACCTTGGGATGCGCTCAGGCAGACAGAGACGTGGACAAGTCTGTCATGCGGCTTGCGGTCCTGATGCAGATGACCTGGATTGGTGCTCCGACCATTTATTACGGAGATGAGGCGGGCCAGACCGGCTTTACCGACCCTGACAGCAGGCGCACTTACCCTTGGGGGAGGGAAGACAGAGAGTTAATTAATTTCCATAAGGAAATGATTCGTATACATAAAGAAAATCCGGTCCTTACGTACGGTTCCACAAAGGCACTTATACGTGAGAGACATTTGCTTTCCTATGCAAGATTTGATTCCGAAACGGCAATGATTGTTTTGGTAAACAGGGATGACGTTGACAGAAACGTGCGTGTTCCGGCTTGGGAGGTTAGCCCCGCGGAGGACGTAAGATATGTCCAGCTTATGTATACGGACAGAAACAGTTTTGACGCTGCGGAGCGGGAAATTACGGGCGAGAGCGATTTTCTTTCTCTGACGCTTCCCGCAAAGACAGGTATTGTAATCAGGATAAACAAGTTATAAGAGGTATGGGATGCTCTATCAGATTCACAACGGCTCGGTTATGTACGGAGCCGAAACGATACTTAGAGATATAAATTTTGAGGTAAGAAACAATAGGGAAAAAATCGCTGTTGTCGGAAGAAACGGTTCCGGAAAGACGACCCTTCTAAAGCTGATACTCGGGGAGATAGAGCTCGTAAAAAGGGATTCCGACGAGGACATTTACATCGCAAAAACGGGCGATCCGAAAATCGGGTATCTTAAGCAGATGACCTTTGACGATGAAAGCCTGACACTCGAAGAAGAGGTAAAGAAGGTTTTTAAACCCATAAAGGATATAGAGAGGTCCATGGAGGAGATGGTTGTAAGGATGGAAACGGACCATTCCCCGGAGCTCGTCGAACGGTATACCAAGCTTCAGGAGCAGTTCAACTATATCGGCGGTTATTATTATGAAAAAGAATATGAAGTCGTACTGAAGAAGTTCGGCTTTACAAACGATGACAAGAAAAAGCCTTTAAGTGAGTTTTCCGGCGGACAGCTTACGAAGATTGCCTTTGTAAAGCTTCTTTTGGAAAAACCCGACATTCTTCTCCTGGACGAGCCTACCAACCACCTTGATATCGAGACGGTCGAGTGGCTCGAAGGATATTTAAAGGATTATCCAAGAGCGGTTGTCTTGGTGTCCCACGACAGAATGTTCCTTGACAACATCGTTGACGTTGTTTATGAAATCGAATATGGAAAAATAAAACGTTACTCCGGAAACTACACAAAGTTTATGGAGTTAAAAAGAGCTGCGTTCGAAAAGCAAAAGAAGGATTATGAGGCTCAGCAGCAGGAAATCAAACGCCTTGAGGCTATCGTTGAAAGGTTTAAGAATACTCCCACAAAGGTCGCAATGACCCGTTCAAAGCTTAAGGCAATCGAGCACATGGAGAAAATTGACTGCCCCGACAGATACGATACGAAGTCCTTCCATGCATCCTTCATACCCAGGCGTGAAACCGGCAAGGATGTTCTTTTTACGGACAAGCTCGGAATCGGATATACAGATTTACTCGAAACCATATCGCTTGATATGAAAAAGGGCGAGAAAATCGGCATAATAGGTGGAAACGGGATTGGAAAGTCGACCTTCCTAAAGACGATTATCAACGAGATAAATCCTCTTTCCGGTGAATATAAATTTGGCGTTAACGTTGACATCGGTTATTACGATCAGCAGATGGCGCGTTACAGCTCCGAAAAGACCGTGCTTGACGATTATTGGGATGAATTTCCGAGGCTAACGGAGACAGAGGCAAGAAACGACCTCGGTGCTTTTCTTTTTACGGGAGAGGACGTATTCAAACAGGTCAATATGCTTTCGGGAGGCGAGCGTGTGAGACTTGCCCTTTGTAAGATCTTCAAGACCGGTCCTAATTTCCTGATTCTGGACGAGCCTACCAACCATATGGATATCGTGGGCAAGGAAACACTTGAGAGCATGTTAAAGGACTTTGACGGTTCCGTCATTTTTGTTTCTCACGACCGTTATTTCGTAAAAAGCGTTGCAACAAGGGTGCTTGAATTTACGAAATCCGGGGTGAACAATTTTGCCTTCGGCTACGAAGAGTACGAGGAGAAAAAGAAAAAAGAACGTGATGCTGAGGGGTTAAGCTTTACACAGGATACGGTAAAGTGCGAAACTCCGAAGACAAATGTGCCGAAGCAGAATATCTCAAACAATCCGGGAAAGGAACGGGCGAAGATTCAGAAGAGAATCGAAAAGCTCGAAGCCGAAATTGCCGCAAAGGAAGCCTTTACGGAGAGTAAAAAGCTCGAGCTTCAAAATCCCGAATTTGCATCAAATTACGGTAAGCTTACGGAAATACAGGGTGAGATTGACGCAGCCGAAGAAGAAATTTTGGAGCTGATGGACGAGTGGTCCAAAGAGGATAAAGCCCTTTCTGAAATTTGTTGACAAATGTATTTCGGTGTTGTAAAATTTGCTTTGTTTGAAATAAACAAAGCATACGCGGGTGTAGTTCAATGGTAGAACACCAGCCTTCCAAGCTGGATACGTGGGTTCGATTCCCATCACCCGCTCTAAGGGACCGATACATTATGTATCGGTTTTTTTATATAATAAAAGGCCTACAGAGCATGATCATACTGCGGCGGAAAGGCAGATGTCACTTAAAGAACCCCACCGCAGGTGGAGAATCCGCCAAAGCAGGATTCTTTCTGTATAGGAAATTACTTCGCGGGGATGCTAAAAGTGTGGCAAGCCGGTATCATATGCAGGCGTCTGCCAGGGAGAGACAATGGAAAAAGCCTACAAACTCGAATTTGCGGCCCTCCAGGGAGGGAGCCTTTATAACACCTCGTGCGGTTGTTCAAAGACCGAGCCGCTCCACAGCTTCGGGCCTGCGGTAAAGCCATTTTACCTGATTCATTATGTACTTGATGGTAAAGGAATTTTTACTTACGGGGAAAAAGAATATCATCTCGGGGCGGGATATGGTTTTTTGATTACGCCCGATGAGCTTGCTTTTTATCAGGCAGACGAAAAGGACCCTTGGACCTATGTCTGGGTCGGCTTTACCGGGTCGGAAGCTGCCAAAACCGTTGACGAGCTTGGACTCTCCATAAAACATCCCGTTTTTTATCTTGATAAGGCAGATGAGATATACAAGACTGTGACGAGCATGATGGAGTACAACACGTATTCTTTTTCCGACAATCTGCGAAGAAACGGTTATCTCTCCATTTTTCTTTCTCTGATAGCGGAAAGAGAGGATCTTGAGATTGGCGAGGAAGAAGATAAAGCAAACTCACACGTGGAAAAAGCAATCGAGTTTGTAAGACTGAATTACTGTAACCCGATTAAGGTTACCGATATTGCCAAATATGTCTGCATCAACCGAAGCTATCTGTACAGCCTGTTTCAGGAATATTTACACATATCGCCCCAACAGTTTCTTACGATGTACAGGATTACGAAGTCTCTTGAGCTGCTGCACTCAACAGACTATCCAATAGAAAGTATTGCTCTGTCTTCGGGATATCAGGATGTGTATGTGTTTACAAAGGCATTTAAGAGGAAGATGGGAATGTCGCCTTCGGCATATAGAAACGAGATGCGAAGCGGAGGGGCGCAAAGCAGCAAAAAGGAACTTCACAAGCTTGAGAAATTTATAGCTGACGGACTTGCCACACAACATTTTGACAAGCCTAATTAACAATATACAATGTAAAAAATCTTTAAAAGTAGCTACATTATTGTTTAGAGGATACAACGAAAATCCAACAAAAGGAGAATGATATGAAGGATCTTGTCATAAAGGAATTTAAAAAGCTTTACGGATCCGATGCGGACGTTAAAGTGTATTTTGCTCCAGGCAGAGTAAACCTCATCGGAGAGCATACCGATTATAACGGTGGGCATGTATTTCCCTGCGCACTTACAATCGGGACCTATGCGGCAGTGCGAAGCAGAAGCGACATGAAGATTCGTTTCTATTCCATTAATTTTGAAGATGTCGGAATTATAGAAGCGGATTTGTCAAAGGAGCTTACTCCGTCGGATGAATATGCCTGGGCAAATTATCCGTTGGGAGTCATTTGGGCATTTAAGAAGCGCGGCATGGAAGTAAATCATGGCCTTGATATCGTGATTTGCGGCAACATTCCCGCAGGCTCGGGACTTTCTTCTTCCGCGTCCCTTGAGGTCCTTACAGGCTACATCCTCAGGGAAACTTATGGCTTCAAGGTATCGAATACTGATATTGCCTTAATCGGACAGTATTCCGAAAATAATTTCAACGGCTGCAACTGCGGCATCATGGATCAGTTTGCCTCAGCAATGGGCAAGGCAGACAATGCCATCTTCCTGGACACGGCAACTCTTAATTATGAATATGCTCCCATCAAGCTTGACGGAGCAAAGATTGTCGTTACGAATTCTTTGGTAAAGCATTCGCTTGTCGCAAGTGCTTACAATGACAGGAGAAACGAAAGCGCTGCGGCACTTAAAGCCTTACAGACAGTCGTAGACATAAAGTCCTTGGGAGAGCTTACCGAGGAAGAATTTGAAGCACACAAGGATGCGATAAAGGATCCGGTTGCAAGAAAGCGCGGCAAGCATGCAGTATATGAAAATCAGCGTACCATTAAGGCTGTTAACGCATTAAAGAATAATGATTTGGATTCCTTCGGTCGCCTCATGAACGCATCCCACGTTTCACTTCGCGATGATTACGAAACCAGCTGCGAGGAATGTGACGTACTTGCTGAGACCGCATGGACGATTCAAGGTGTCATCGGCTCGAGAATTACAGGCGGCGGCTTCGGAGGCTGTACCGTTTCGATTGTAAAGGACGAGGCGGTTGAGAACTTTAAGAATGTCCTTACCAGAGCATACCTTGAAAAGGTCGGTAAGGAGCCTGAATTTTATGTAGTGGAGATCGGTGACGGTCCGAGGGAGATTTAAATGGAAATCACAAAACTAATTGCAAGACTGGTTGAGTACGGGGTAAAGACAGGACTTGTCGATAAGTATGACAGGATTTACGTTACAAACAGTCTTTTGATTATATTTGATGAAGACGAGGCTTATGAAGGAGAGGTCACGGATACTAAAGTAAGTGACCTTCCGGATATCCTCGGTGCAATGTGTGACTATGCCTTTGAAAAGGGAATTATTGCGGACAACGGAACTGTTTCAAGAGACCTTTTCGACACACGCCTCATGGGATGTCTCGTTCCTTTTCCGAGTGAGATTATTGCCCGTTTCAATGCTCTGTATAAAGAAGATCCTGTTAAGGCGACCGATTATTTTTACAAGCTTTCCTGCGACAGCGACTATATAAGGCGTTACCGCATAAAGAAGGATCAGAAGTGGATAGCCCATACCGAGTACGGGGACTTGGATATCACCATAAATCTTTCAAAGCCCGAAAAAGATCCGAAGGCAATCGCTGCAGCAAAGACCATGAAGCAGGCGGGCTACCCGAAGTGCCAGCTCTGCAGGGAAAATGAAGGCTACAGGGGTCGCATGAATCACCCTGCAAGGGAGAACCATCGTATCATCCCGGTTACGATTAATGGTAGCGAATGGGGCTTCCAGTATTCTCCTTACGTTTACTACAACGAGCACTGCATTGTATTCAATGGACAGCACGTTCCCATGAAGATAGACAGGGATACCTTTGCAAAGCTCTTTGACTTTGTAAAGCAGTTTCCTCATTATTTCGTAGGCTCAAATGCCGACCTTCCGATTGTCGGAGGCTCGATACTTACTCACGATCATTTTCAGGGCGGTCATTACGAGTTCGCAATGGCGCGTGCGGAAGTTGAAAAAGAATATACAGTCAAAGGCTTTGAAGATTTGTCGGTTGGCCGTGTAAAGTGGCCAATGTCGGTTATCAGGCTTTCCGGTAAGGATACGGAAAGGATAATTAAACTTGCGGACATTATTCTTAAGGCTTGGCGTGAGTACACCGATGAAGATGCGTTTATTTATGCATACACAGATTCGGAGCCTCACAATACCATTACTCCGATTGCAAGGAAACGAGGCGATAAATACGAGCTTGATCTTGTACTCAGAAATAATATTACGACCAAAGAACATCCTTTAGGAGTATTCCATCCGCATGCAAGGCTTCATCATATCAAGAAAGAAAATATCGGCCTAATAGAGGTCATGGGGCTTGCGGTTCTTCCTGCAAGGCTTAATACAGAGATTGCAGAGCTTGAGAAAGCATATCTTGAAGGGAGGGATATTTCCGGGGATGAGGTATTGAATAAGCATCTTGAGTGGTTAAATACCTTTAAGGATCGTATAGACAAAGAACCCTCCAGGATTCATGAAATAATGCAGAGTGAAATCGGAAAAGTCTTCTTAGAGGTCTTGCTTGATGCAGGCGTCTACAAGAGAGACGAAAAAGGCATGAAGGCTTTTGATAAGTTCATGGATACGATAGCTTAAGATATGGATAAAAGAGTTCGGGATATTTTTGACAGGCTGGAAAAAGAATATGGCAGAGATTTGACCTGTTACCTTGATCACGATGATGGATGGCAGCTTTTGATAGCAACGATATTAAGTGCACAGTGCACCGATAAGAGAGTCAATGAGGTCACAAAGGAGCTCTTTAAGAAGTATCCGACTCTTGAAGCGTTCTCGAAAGCATCGCAGACAGAGCTTGAAAAAGACATTCGCTCATGTGGATTTTATAAGAATAAGGCTTCAAACATAATTGCCTGTTCAAAGAAACTTCTTTTAGTGTACGGAGGAGAACTTCCTTCTGACATTGATTCCCTGACAAGCCTTCCGGGAGTGGGGAGAAAGACTGCAAATGTCATCAGGGGAAACATATTTCACATTGACTCTGTTGTGGTGGACACGCATGTGCTGCGCATCTCAAACAAGCTTGGATTGATATGTGAAAAAGATCCGGTAAAAGCGGAATTTAAACTGATGGAAGTAGTTGACAAGCCTTACTGGGTATACATAAATCACTGGTTTATCGCACTTGGCAGGACCATTTGCAAAGCTCCGACGCCAAAATGCAGAGAGTGTTTCCTGAAAGATTGCTGTCCTTCTTGCATGGATTAACTCAGTCTTAGAAATTTTCTCTTCTAAGCGCTGGCGAAGGTGGAGATTATAACAAACGCTAATTCAATTCCCGAAGCATTTGCACTATGTAGGGCTTGTTTATCGAGGTGAGTGCTTCGGCCTTTTTAAATAGATTTTCGTATTTATCGTTCTGAAAGGTATTTAAATAGTATTGTCCTAAGAGTCGGTAGGTCTTTTTGATATCGACATTTGTGGAAACCATAAATTCAAGAACTTTGACGGCCTCCTCCTCATAAGAGAGAGAAAGAAGAACGTCCGCAAGCTTTTGAAGGGTTGTGACTAAAGCAGTGTAGTTCTCGTCGTACTTTGAAACCGTTTCAAGGTTGGCAACCCCGTATTCATATTTAAGGTCGGTGTTGGTAAGCCCTGTTAAGTTCAGTATACGCTCAGACCTAAGGTTGTCTATCGTTTTCTTTATCCCCTCATACTCGGTATGTTCCTTTATAAGATCAATCGGGAGATCATCGGGAATGCGGATATAATCAAGATGTTCCAAATCCTTTTTGCGGGTGAAGTTTGCCTGCTCTTCCCTGTCCCAAAAGTCGTCGACGGCATCTTGATCCTTGTGAGTACGGACAGTTACCCTGATCTTTGCCCAGGCAAGAGCTCCGAAGAGGGCGGCTACGGTTGCAATTTTCCAGTACATATACTATAATTGTCTCCATTCGAAACGAAATAAAGGTGAGAAAATGAACTTCTACAACAAGAAAAACAGACGTGTTTTTACAATCATTATAGTTGTTGTTTTAATAGTCTGTATGATAGTTCCCATCATCGGAAGCAACTTCTGATGATTTATAAAAGGCACGTAGTGCCGCTTTTAGTAGAGCCGTATCGAAGCAGATTGTGAATATCATTGACATGCGGATACAAAAGCTGCTTACGACTTATTGTATCATCTTATTTTAAGTAAGACAAACCTTGAGGGAGACTGGAGTTGAAACAGGGGAAGATTCCTGAAAATGTTCTGAAAAGATCCATACTTAAGAAGATTAAGCTAAAGCGCAGTGAGGTCTCAGACGGTTCAGCCGTAGGAGCTGATTGCGCTTGTTTGCGTTTTAAGGACACTTCGGTGCTTCTTTCTTCAAATCCGGTCATAGGTGATGCAAGGCAGATATTTAGGGCGTTAAATAATATCGCGGCGTCCGGAGGCGAGCCTGTCGGAATAGAGCTTACCATGTTTATTCCTCCAGCCGTTTCGGAAAACGATTTACAGAATATGATGGATGAGGTTATTAAGATTACCGATTCTATGAAGGTTCAGATAATCGGCGGTCACACCGAGGTTACGGATGCGGTAAATACGCCTGTTTTAAGCATTACCGCCGTAGGAAGTGCAAATAACTATATAGCTCCCGGAGGAGCGCATCCCGGCGACGATATAGTGCTTACAAAATGGGTGGGTCTTGAAGGCACCTGCAGACTGGCAGAGGCCAGGGAAGAAGAGCTTTTAAAGCGTTTTCCTCACAAATACATATACGATGCAAAAAACTTTGATAAGTTTCTTTCAGTAATTCCGGAGGCTGCAATAGCCACTAAGTCCGGCGTCACAGCCATGCACGACGTTACAAGGGGCGGAATATTCGCGGCCCTTTGGGAACTGGGTGCCTGCGCAGGCGTTGGACTTACCGTGAATCTTAAGGAGATTCCGATTAAACAGGAAACTGTTGAGATCTGCAACTTTTTTGATATAAATCCTTATGAGCTTTCTGGAACGGGAGCCCTTCTTTGTACAACTCCCGACGGAAATGGGCTTGCGGCCGATTTAAGGGCAGCGGGAATAGAAGCGTGTATAATAGGAAAAATAACAGATTCCAACGACAGAGTCGTCATAAACGATGAGATGAAAAGATTTTTGGAACCTCCGAAGACAGATGAAATTTTTAAGATTTTACAGAATGGAGTATGAAGATGAGAGAAACAATACTTAATGTTATTGAAAAAAATTCACGTATCAGCATTAAAGAGCTTGCGGTTATCCTCGGTATGGAAGAAATCGACGTAGCCAATGAATTAAAGGCAATGGAAGAGGAGGGCGTGATCTGCGGATATCATACGCTTGTTGATTGGGAAAAGACCTCGATAGAAAAAGTAAGCGCATTAATAGAGGTAAAGGTAACTCCCCAGAGAGGCCAGGGCTTTGATTCGATCGCCGAAAGAATTTACAAGTACCCCGAGGTTAATGCGGTTTACCTGATTTCGGGAGGATTCGATCTTTTGGTTTCGCTTGAAGGAAAGACCTTAAAGGAGGTTTCACAGTTTGTTTCGGACAAGCTTTCCACACTTGAGTCGGTGCTCAGCACTTCCACTCATTTTGTACTTAAAAAGTACAAGGACCACGGAACGATACTTGGCAAAAAGTATGTTGATGAAAGGGAGCAGATTACACCATGAGAAACCCTTTATCAGATAAAGTAGTAGAAATAAAACCTTCGGGAATCAGGAAATTTTTTGATATAGTTGCCGAGATGAAGGATGCCATTTCCCTCGGTGTCGGCGAACCCGACTTCGACACTCCCTGGCATATCAGGGATGAGGGTATATATTCCCTTGAAAAAGGACGCACCTTCTATACTTCAAACTCGGGTCTTAAGGAATTAAGAGAAGAAATCTGCAAATACCTTGAGAGACGCTCAAGCGTTTCTTACAAGCCCTTAGAGGAAGTGCTCATCACGGTCGGCGGTTCGGAAGGCATTGACGTTTGCATGCGTGCCATGCTAAATCCCGGCGATGAGGTCATCATCCCTCAGCCGTCGTATGTTTCGTATGAGCCCTGCTGTATTCTTGCAGGCGGAAAGCCGGTAATAATCAACCTTAAGGGGGAAGATGAATTCAGACTGACTAAAGATGAGCTGATAAATGCCATTACCGACAAAACAAAGCTTCTGGTACTTCCATTTCCGAACAACCCCACGGGTGCAATCCTTGAGAGAAAGGACTTGGAGGAAATTGCAAAGGTCTGCATAGAGAAGGACATTTACGTTCTTTCTGACGAGATATACAGCGAGCTTACGTACAAGGGCGATCATGTTTCAATTGCCTCACTTCCCGGCATGAAAGAAAGAACGATTCTTATCAACGGATTTTCAAAGGCTTACGCAATGACAGGTTGGAGATTAGGCTATGCCTGTGGTCCTAAGGATATCATCAGGCAGATGACCAAAATCCACCAGTTCTGTATCATGTGTGCACCGACGACGAGCCAGTATGCCGCAATCGAAGCCTTAAAGAACGGCGATGAGGATGTTGCAAAAATGCGTGAATCCTACAATCAGAGAAGACGTTTCCTCCTCAATGCCTTTAAGGAAATGGGGCTTGAATGCTTCGAGCCTTACGGCGCATTCTATGTATTCCCGTGCATCAGGGAATTCAATATGACGAGCGACGAATTTGCAACGAGGTTCCTCGAAGAAGAAAAGGTTGCAGCCGTTCCGGGAACTGCCTTCGGTAACAGCGGTGAAGGATATCTTCGTATATCCTATGCATATTCGCTTGAAAGACTGGAGCTTGCAATGGGAAGGCTTAAGAATTTTGTGGAAAGGCTGCGCTTAGAGCAGAGTAAATAACCTTGCATATTGTATTACATGAGCCGGAAATACCGGCAAATACCGGAAATATCGGGCGTACCTGTGTGGCAACAGGTACGTCCTTGCATATAATAGAGCCAATGGGCTTCAGGCTCGATGAAAAGTCAATCAAAAGAGCCGGAATGGATTATTGGAAGGATCTAAACCTTACGACCTATATAAATTATGAGGATTTTTTGACAAAAAATCCCGGTGCGCGAATTTGGTATGCAACCACAAAGGCCGAGAAGGTCTACACCGAGGCGGATTTTAAGGAAGACGATTTTATAATGTTCGGGAAGGAATCTGCGGGAATTCCCGAAGAAATTCTTGTTGACAATAAGGACTTCTGCATCAGGATTCCCATGAAAGCGGAAATCAGATCTTTAAATCTTTCAAATTCTGCCGCTATAGTTCTTTACGAGGCACTAAGGCAGTTAAATTTTGCGGATCTTGAAAGTATAGGCGAGCTTCACAGACTTTCATGGAAGGATTAGCTAAGAGGAAAAAGAAAATCCGCAATGATGGTAAGTATTAACAGATGGCAGGGATAGTAAGCATAGAAGAAGTATTTCATGCTCCTTCCCTTCTGTCCGTTATATCTGTGTATCAGAGGCAGATCCAAAAGAGCAAAAATTTCTATGTACGAAGAGAATACAAGAGGAACAACAGAGAGCGCAAAGCTCTTTTCTTTTTTATTGCGAAATGCGTAAGCAACCATTATGGCAAATACGCCCATTGAGCCGTAATCGGTCATGAAGACATCAGCAAAAACAGCAAGGAGGGTTGTTGCAAAGAGGGATAAAGCACACTGACTCAGCGTAAGGAAGGAATTTTTGAGATTTATGTAAATCATGACAATAGCAACCGAAGCGACCGTAAGCGCACATATTACAATAATGGAGCGTAAGTCGGTATAGTCCCTCCCAAAGCTGTATGCAAAGTTGATAAAGCAAATTCCGAGATACGAGCCGAGTACGGCGGAGCTTAATATCACGCTGATATATCCTAAAGCCGCAGGAACATTTTTTTCATGAACAAATGAGGAAAACATCATTCCGAGGAAGCCCAATAGAAGCGTAAAGAAGACATTCTGGTAGGCGGGATACAAAAGCTCGTGTGAAAAGGCAAGGTTAAAGGGAATTTCGGCAATGAACGCAAACAGGAAGAGCCTGACGGCATACCTTTTCTTTGAGCGTGTATGCATAAAGCCTTCTACCAACAGGAAAATGAAAAGCGGAAATGCAAGACGTCCGACGCATCTCAATGCAAAGTAGATGTTGTACATCAAACCGCTTGTCCCACTGATTCTTTCAAGTACAATTGCCGCAAAATGGTCGATAGTCATCGTCACGAGGGCAATCATCTTAAGACCGAAGCCCGTTATTTGTTTCTTAGCCTGGTTTTCTTTTTCCATGTCAGAAGTCCTTTCGTGTTAGCCATTAAATTTTTACATAAGGGTGTCGGAACGTCAATACAAAAATCACCTGTTTTCATGGGATTTTCAATTGACAGTAAACCTAAAAAAAGACTATCCTATTTTTGATAAAAGCATTCCGAATCGGAATGCCTGACGTCTGACGCAGTCGCCTGAGCGGCATATACAATTTGCGCGAGTGCGCTTCATTGACACGCAGCGCCTTTATAGTAATAAAAGGGGCTTAAGGAGGAAATATGGGTTACACGGACAAAGAAATTGCAAAGCTTATTGAAGATGGAAAGAGCGTTCTTGGAATCGAATTCGGTTCGACGCGTATCAAGGCTGTTTTGGTCGATGACAAGAATACTCCCATAGCGCAGGGAAGCCACGATTGGGAGAATCATTTAGAGAACGGCATTTGGACTTACCCGCTTAAAGAGATTCACGAAGGGCTGAGAGACTGCTACTTGGACCTTAAAAAGAATGTGCATGACAAATACGGAGTAAGCCTTAAAAAGCTTAAGGCAATCGGCATCAGTGCCATGATGCACGGTTATCTTGTTTTTGACAAGGACGATAATCTCTTGGTTCCTTTCAGGACCTGGCGAAATACCATTACCGAAGAAGCTTCGAAGAAGCTTACCGAGGAGTTTGATTACAATATTCCTCAGCGCTGGAGCATCGCACATCTTTATCAGGCGATTTTGAATAAAGAACCGCATGTCAAGGATATTGCAATGCAGACCACGCTTGCAGGCTATATTCATAAGCGCCTATCGGGCAGGAACGTGATGGGTATCGGTGAGGCTTCCGGTATGTTTCCGATTGACCCTGCCACCAAGGATTTTGATGCGAAAATGACAGAAAAATTTGACAAGCTTCTTGAGAAAGAAGGTCTTTCCTATAAGCTTAAGGATATCTTCCCAACCGTCATAGTTGCGGGTGAAGATGCCGGCACACTTACCGAGGAAGGGGCAAAGTTCCTTGACGCAGGCGGCGAGCTTGAGGCCGGAGCGCTTTTGGCTCCCTGCGAGGGAGACGCCGGAACCGGAATGGTTGCCACAAATGCCGTAAAGGTTCGCACCGGAAACGTATCAGCGGGCACGAGTGTATTTGCGATGGTAGTTCTTGAAAGCAAGCTTAAAAAGGTCTACAGGGAGATTGACCTTGTCACGACTCCCGCAGGCGACCTTGTGGGCATGGTTCACTGCAATAACTGCACTTCCGATTTAAATGCCTGGGTAAATTTGTTCAAAGAATCACTTGAAGCCTACGGCGTTGAAGTCGACATGACGAAGCTCTTCTCCGTTCTTTATAATAAGGCTCTTTGCGGAGATGAGAATTGCGGTGGGCTGATCTCCTTTAACTATTATTCGGGCGAGGGCGTTACGGGCCTTGACGAGGGACGTCCGCTGTGTGTGCGTGCGCAGAATGCAAACATGAACCTTGCAAACTTTATGAGGACACATCTGTATTCGTCGCTTTCTACCCTTAAACTCGGCTGTGATATCATGTTCAAGGAAGAGGGCGTAAAGGTGGATTCGATTACCGGTCACGGCGGTTTATTTAAGACTAAAGGCGTCGGACAAAAGATCTTGGCGGCAGCACTTAATGCTCCTGTTTCCGTAATGGAGACGGCCGGTGAGGGCGGAGCCTTCGGAATGGCAATTCTTGCTTCCTACAGGGCAGACCATGCGACCGGTGAGTCTTTGGCAGATTATCTTGACAGCAAGGTATTTGCCGTAACGGAAAAAGAAACTGTTTCGCCCGATGCATTAGATGTAAAGGGCTTTGATGAATACATTGAAAGCTATAAAAAGGCTTTGGCTGTGGAAAAAGCAGCAATTGAAGCTGTAAAATAAAAAGGAGTCTGTATGCTTGAAGAGTTAAAGAAAGAGGTTTATGAAGCAAATATGCTGCTTCCGAAGTATTCGCTTGTAACCTTTACCTGGGGAAATGTGAGCGGAATTGACAGGGAAAGCGGTTTATTTGTAATCAAGCCAAGCGGAGTAGAGTATGAAAAGCTTGCTCCGGATGACATGGTAGTGGTGGATTTGAATGGGAAAAAGGTTGAAGGACGTTTCAATCCTTCTTCGGATACACCTACTCATTTGGAGCTTTACAAGGCATTTCCGAATATCGGCGGAATCGTACACACACATTCTTCGTATGCTACGAGCTGGGCACAGTCGGGGCTTAATATTCCCTGCTACGGCACGACTCATGCAGACTATATTTATGGTGACGTGCCCTGCTTGAGGTGCCTCACCAAAGAAGAGATTGACGAAAATTATGAGACAAATACGGGTCTTTTGATTACAGACTATTTCAAAGACAAGGATTACGAGGCGGTTCCCTGCGTGCTTTGCAAGAATCACGGACCGTTTACCTGGGGGAAGAATCCCCATGAGGCAGTTCACAATGCCGTGGTACTTGAAGAAGTAGCGAAGATGGCATACAGAGCAAGACTCATCAATCCCGATGTAAAGAGTGCACCGCAGGAGCTCATGGACAAGCATTATTACAGAAAACACGGCGCAAATGCGTATTACGGACAGTCAAGTAAGCAATAATTGATAATTATTTAGCATAACGGAAGGTGGCACGGACCCAATTTCTGTGCTACTCTTTGTGAGTAACAAGTACGAAAGTATATCAGGAGGTATCATGACTAATTTAGAGCTTCAAAAAATGGCAAATGAAGTTCGTAAGGGTATCGTGACTTCTACCCATGCCGCAAAGTGCGGACATCCGGGCGGATCTCTTTCTGCAGCCGATATCTATACGTTTCTTTATTTTGAGGAAATGAATATTGATCCCGAGAATCCTCAGATGGAGGATAGGGACCGTTTTGTCCTTTCTAAAGGGCATACCGCACCGGGTCTTTATGCGACACTTGCAAACAGAGGTTTCTTCCCGGTTGAAGATCTTACAACCCTTAGAAAGCTTGGTTCGTATTTGCAGGGACATCCCAATATGCATATCCCGGGTGTTGATATGGCATCGGGATCTTTGGGTCAGGGAATTTCGGCAGCAGTCGGAATGGCACTCGGCGCAAAGATGCAGGGAAAAACAAACAGAGTTTATACCCTTATCGGAGACGGTGAATCGGAAGAGGGGCAGGTTTGGGAAGCATGCATGTTTGCTGGCCACAGAAAGCTTGACAACCTCTGCGTAATACTTGACTATAACGGACTTCAGATTGACGGACGTTTGGAGGATGTCTGCTCGGCAGAGCCGTTTGCTGACAAGTTCAAAGCTTTTCGTTTTCATGTAATAGAGATAGACGCTCACAATTTTGATGAGATTCGAGCAGCCTTCAAAGAGGCAAGAGAAACCAAAGGTCAGCCTACTGTTATCATAGCTCATTCCCTAAAGGGTAAGGGTGTTTCCTTCATGGAAGGTTCGATTGACTGGCACGGCAAGGCTCCGAACGATGAGCAGTATGCTGTTGCCATGGCAGATCTTGAAAGGATAGGTGAGAGCTTATGTCAGAAGTAGTAAAGATTGCAACCAGAGAAAGCTATGGTAATGCTTTAAAGGAGCTCGGAAACGAGTATCCCAATCTTGTGGTTCTTGATGCGGACCTTGCGGCTGCCACAAAAACCGGAGTATTTAAGAAGGCTTTCCCCGAAAGACATATAGACTGCGGTATTGCAGAATGCAACATGATGAGTATTGCTGCAGGACTATCCACAACAGGGCTTATTCCTTTTGCATCATCATTTGCGATGTTTGCGGCAGGACGTGCTTTTGAGCAGGTGAGAAACTCAGTCGGATATCCTCATTTAAATGTAAAAATCGGAGCAACCCATGCCGGAATTACTGTAGGCGAGGATGGAGCTTCACACCAGTGTAACGAGGATATTGCTCTTATGCGTACCATTCCCGGAATGGTTGTCATGTGCCCTTCGGACGACGTTGAGGCAAAGGCCTGCGTAAGAGCTGCGGTAGAATATGTCGGCCCTGTATATATTCGTTTCGGTCGTGCGGCAGTTCCTGTTATAAACGATCGTCCCGATTACAAGTTTGAAATCGGTAAGGGTACTGTTGTACGTGAAGGTAAGGATGTTACCATAGTTGCGACCGGTATCTGTGTTGATTCCGCATTGACGGCTGCAAAGCTTTTGGAGGAAGAAGGAATCTCGGCCGAGGTCATCAATATCTGCACGATTAAGCCTTTGGATGAAGAGATTATCATTAACAGTGCAAAGAAGACTGGCAAGGTTGTAACCGTTGAGGAGCATTCCGTAATCGGTGGACTTGGATCGGCAGTTTGTGATGCCCTTTCGGCAAACTATCCTGTCAGAGTTAAAAAACTTGGTATGCAGGACGTGTTCGGCGAGTCCGGATCGGCAGCAGCCCTGGTTGAGAAATATCATCTTGACGGAAAAGGCGTGGCAGCCGATGTTAAGGCTTTTTTGGATACGCTGTAGGAAAGAAAAAATTTGACTTGATATGGTTATTAAACCCCGTGAATTTTCACGGGGTTTTTGTACGGCATAATTCGGATGAGAGTGCTTAAAATTTGCAGATAAATATCAGACAATTCGAACAATAAAAAGCCAAAAGAATTATATTCCATATATTTATAAATACTTAATAATTATGTATTGACAATTCATCGATATAGGCTTATAC
>CAVCUM010000009.1:0-67376 GCA_963605385.1 Lachnospiraceae bacterium | reverse complement strand
GCACAGCACAGCACAGCACAGCACAGCACAGCACAGCACAGCACAGCCTAACTATATCCTTTCTTTTGAATTTTATTTTTTAACAAACAAAAGCATGCACTGATATGAGCGCAACTATCTGTGTTTATATTTGTGCATGCTTTTGTTTTATAAATTAAATAACAGCTTAATGCTGAATGATTAGGACGGTCTCCTTTATTTTTGATCGTTAAATAAATGTGTGAAAGGATAATATATGAAAAGAAAAAAGGATATTAAATTTGACCCTAATAAAAAGGGGGCCAGCACTAAGGTTATTTTTAAAATCGCAATTCCACTTATTGTGATGGGATATTGCGGTATTTCGGCCGGATTATATCCCATATCCAGTTTGCAGAAGGTGAACGAGGCGAGTGAGAATGTAACAAACATCGGAGTAGTTAATATGTATGCGCTTGATAATCTTCAGGCAGATGTACAGAGAGTTATGAAGGATGTATTGGGATATTGTGCTGCCGGAAATGATACTGCTACGCAACAGTATCTTTTATCTGATCTTCAGGCTGTCAAGGAAGAAATGGCAGAATGTACTGATCAGCTTCTTATGAACAAAGAGTCTTTTTCTCAAGATGGTCAGGTAGTGGTGGACGAGCTGATTGCAGAAATAGATACGGCACAGTCAAGAGTAAGTGCACTTGCAGCATCTGCTGCAACATCTACGTCAGACAGTGCAACAATGTTTGCAGCAGTTAATGAGTCGCTTTCATCAATTTCTGTTTCCGTCAGTGATAAGATTGATGTTCTCAGTTCGGAAAACAATGAATTGATGGCATCCTATGTGAGTGAGCAGAGTGATATTTACAAAAGCTCATGTACGAAGAGTATGTTTTTTATCCTTGGACAGGTTGTTTCATTTTTTATAGCTATGAGCGTTTGCGTCGGTTTGGTTGTAAAGCCTCTGCAACGTCAGAGCAAGGCAATTAATGAGATTATTGCAGATATTGAAAGCGGCAACGGAGACCTTACTAAGAGAATATCTGTTACCAGCAATGATGAAATTGGTGCTGTTGCATACGGAATTAACAGGTTTATCGAAACATTGCAGAATATTATGTCACATATCATTACAAGCTCTGATACCCTTGATAGGGTAGTGGACAGTGTCGCTTCAAATGTTTCCGTATCACATGAGAATATTAGCGATGTTTCTGCAATCATGGAAGAGCTTTCAGCTACTATGGAAGAGGTTTCCGCAACGACGCACAGTGTGTCTGAAAACACAGAACGTGTAACAGAAAAGGTAAGTGGATTTGCAAAAAAGACATCAGAACTTTCAGGTTATGCCAAGGATATGAAGAAACGTGCCGACGAAATTAAAGTGAGTGCACAAGAGAATAAGAAACAAACAGCTGCTATCATTGAAGAATTCACAGAGGGCCTTAATGTGGCTGTTGAGAACGCAAAAAGTGTCGAACAGGTTGATAAGCTCACGGATGAAATATTAAGCATTTCTTCACAGACAAATCTTCTTGCACTTAACGCTTCTATTGAGGCAGCAAGAGCAGGTGAAGCTGGAAGAGGATTTGCTGTTGTCGCAGATGAAATTAGACAGCTTGCAGATTCTTCAAGAGAGACGGCAAATAATATACAAAATATCAATAAGAGTGTTGTTTCTTCGGTTAAAGAGCTTGCCGGCGCCTCACAGGATATCGTTGAATATATTAATAAAACGATTCTTAAAGATTATGACAACTTTGTGGACATGGGACAAAAATACTCGGATGATGCTACTCATATTGACGAGGATATGGTTTCTTGCGAAAAGAGTATCGATTCTATCAAGACAGATACCAATGAAATGAACAGCTCCATTAAGGGTATTAACGATGCTGTCGAAGAAAGTGCCAAGGGTGTTGTAAGTGCAACAGAGAGCATTGATTCTCTTGCACAGTCAATTGGAGTTGTGCAGGACGAGATGGCTGAAAACAAGCAGGTTTCAAAGGATTTAAAGGAAGAGGCCGGAGGCTTTACCAGAGTTTAGCAGCAGAATGAATTACCTACAATAAAAGAGTCAATAAATTTTGACTCTTTTATATTATTAAAAGACGGAGAATTGCTTTATATGAAATCGTTAGGTGCAAAGGTGACAATGAGCATCATACTGTGCTCATTAATTTCTTCAATTATAATTTTATGTCTTAGTACAGTTAGTTCCTTGGATGATTCACAGACAGAACTCATAGATAAGTGTGAAAGTGCCGGCGGAGATATTAATTCAATTACAAAAATGATTGAACAGTCTGTAGATACTGTCAGTGATATTGTACTCCAGGATCTTGATTTAGACAGATTTCGCACGGATAGTGCTTATGTTGATTCATATACGCAAAGCTTAATGGACAGCTTTATGACCTTTGCTGAGCATACTGAAGGAGCAATTTGTGCTTATGTCAGATATAATCCTGACTTTACAGAGCCCACGTCCGGAATTTTTCTCACAAGACCGGATACAAATTCAGAATTTGAGAGCGTAACGCCTACGGATTTTAGTATTTATGACAAGGACGACGTTGCTCATGTAGGATGGTATTATTTGCCGGTTGAAAATGGTGCTCCTATTTGGATGGCTCCATATTTGAATGAAAATGTAAATATATATATGATTTCATATGTGGTTCCGATATATGTAGGAGGGGTTTCGGTCGGAATCGTAGGGATGGATATAGATTTTGCTCGACTTATAGGTTATACGGATGAATTAGAAATTTATGACTCAGGTTATGCGTTTATAATAGACCAAAACGGCGGGGTTCAAAACCATCCGTCTATTCCTTCAGGAACTGCTTTGGGCGATTATGAAGATGGCAATTTCACAGATATAGCAAGTTTTGTTGCAGACAGTATAAATCAGGGAGAGATAATGGAATACTCTTTCGACAAGACAAGCAAGTATCTGGTATTTTACGAGTTGGATTCGGGAATGAAGCTTGTATTAACTGCACCTGTATCGGAGACCAATTCAGATGCTAAAATGAATGCGTTAAAGATGGCAACAGCTATTGCAGCCGGCTTAATAATATCTGTTTTCTTCAGTATTTTGATTGGACGCGGTATTTCCATACCGATAAAGAAAATTACCGAAATCGTAAATAAGACATCCACGCTTGACTTTAAGAGTACACAGGATTCAGATAAGCTTCTTAATCAGAAGGACGAAATAGGAAGCATGGCAAGGGCAGTTGAGGAGCTTAGAAGTGAGCTTAGAAATTTCGTTACTGAAATAAATGGGATTCATGACCATATGAAGGAAAATATGAAATCTCTTAGTAAGGTCATGTCAGAGAATTCGGCACTTTCTGAGGATAATTCAGCCACAACCGAAGAATTGGCTGCGGGAATGGAAGAAACAACTGCCAATTCAGAGAAAATCATTGAGAATATTGAGACTATAAAGAACAACGTAATTGGAATTCGCACCCTGTCAAAGAATGGAAGTGTGGAGTCTGTCAAAATTAGAGACAGAGCTAAAAATTTACGTGAGACTACCGTTAATTCCAGCAATCATGCTTTGGAAATTTATGAGTCAATGAAAAAGAAAACCAGTGACGCAGTTGAACGGTCAAAAGTTGTCTCTAAGATAAATGAGTTAACGGAAAATATAAGAGAAATTTCATCACAGACGAACTTACTTGCTTTAAATGCAAATATTGAAGCAGCAAGGGCCGGTGAAGCGGGAAGGGGATTTGCAGTTGTAGCTACAGAAATAGGAAATCTTGCAAATCAGACATTTAGTACTGTAGATGGTATAAACGAAATAGTGGAAGAGGTTAATGAATCAGTTAACAGTTTGACGGATTGTATACGTGTAATCATGGAATTTTTGGAGAGTTCTGTAGCGGGCGATTATGTATTTTTTAAAGAAGTCGGAGAAAAATACGAAGATGATGCTACCGGATTTGCCGATTCCATGAGCAAGATTTATGACGAAATTTGTGAATTAAATGAAAAAGTCGAGAATATTACATTAGCAATCAATCACGTCGGAGATACCATTAATCAATCTACGGATGGAATTAATCTGATTGCGGAAAAATCGGCAGAAGCGGTTAACAGGACGCAAGAAGGATGCTTGCACCTTGAAGAGAACGAAGAGGGGTTGCAACATCTAACAGAACTGATTTATAGATTTAAAATTTAAAATATACTTTTCAATCGGGCATCATACAGAGTTTAATCCGAAGGTGAAGACGATGAAGAAAGCTCCTGAATAGTCATATAATGCAATGTATGATTTTAAAATCAAAAAGAAATTTAAAAATTTGTCGTAGGAGCAAAAAATGGGAAGAGTACTGCTTGCAGATGACTTCGGGACATCTGTAAGATGCTTAAGAAACTTATAAAAGGGTTAAGTTTATTCTGTTGCTATTGCAATATTGTGTGTTATAATTTATAAAAGCTTAAGAAAATCCATTGCTTTTAGGCGTTTTGTGGCCTTAAACGAGGTGTTGGGTTTCAAATCCGGTACCTCGTAAGGTATGTAGTGCCACTTTTATATGAGCAAGCAGCGAAGCTGATTGCGACGTCGAATAGAAAATCACATATTTATGTGCATCGCACGGATAGGAGTATAATTAATGGATACTAAAATTCTTTTGGAGAACGGCACCAATGAACTCGAAGTTCTTGAGTTTGTTCTTGATAATCATTCATATGGCATTAATGTAGCAAAGATACGCGAAATTATCCCTTATGCCGCGGTTACTCCTGTTCCTAATGCACATCCTTCAATTGAAGGCATATTTATGCCGAGAGATACGATGATTACTGCCATCGATTTAAAGAATTGTTTGCAGCGTGGCAAATCCGAACCCGGCGGTCTGTTTATTATCACTAATTTCAATAGCCTTGATATTGCTTTCCATGTCGATCAGGTTGTCGGAATTCATAGAGTTTCCTGGAAGGACATCATCAAACCCGGTGCTACCATTTATTCGGATGAAAATGGTGTTTCCACAGGTGTTGTCAAGATAAACGACAAGCTCATCATCATCCTTGATTTTGAAAAGATTATTGCTGATATCAATCCGGAAACAGGACTGAAGACTCTTGATGTCTCGACCCTCGGGGAAAGGCCTCGTAACAGTGTTCCGATTCTTATTGCAGAGGATTCCATGCTTTTAAACAAGTTGATTGTTGATTCACTTCATAAGGCCGGTTACACAAACGTAACACATACCGAAAATGGACAGGAAGCGTATGATTTTATCATGAAGTGTAAGTCGGATGGTACGCTTAATGATTTCGTGCAGTGTGTTATTACAGACATTGAGATGCCTTTAATGGATGGACACAGGCTTACAAAGCTTTTAAGGGATGATGACACATTTAAGAATGTTCCCATTGTAATTTTCTCATCACTTATCAATGACGAAATGAGACTTAAGGGAGAAGCCCTGGGTGCAAATGCTCAGTTATCAAAGCCCGAGATAGGTAAGCTTGTAAGCACGATTGACAGCCTTTTAATGGACAAATAAAATTGTTACAAATTTCACGGGGAAGACCTTTGGGCCTTCCCTTTTTATTGTTAAACTTTTGTCTGCATGTTAAAATGAATTATCTTTGAGTTTTACAGAGGATTTGAAACAATATGAGCAACGAAGATTATTTGGACAGCCTTCTTAAGGCTAACGATAATGATAATAATTCCAATTCCAAATCTGCAATTGATAGGTTGAAAGAATTTTCGACATCACTTAATAATGGAACGGAGATGGAAGAAGAAAGCATTCCGGATGCGAAGAGCGTTTTTGATGAGGAAATCGATGAACCTTTATTGGCTGAGGATGCCATATCCGACGGGGAGCCATTAATGCCTGAAGACAATATTTCCGCAGAGGAATCTTTGCTGCCTGAAGACGTCATATCCGAAGATGAGTCATTAATGCCTGAAGACAATATTTCCGCAGAGGAATCTTTGCTGCCTGAAGACATCATATCCGAAGATGAGCCGTTAATGCCCGAAGATATCATTCTCGATGAGATGCCATCATCAGATGATGATTCACTTATAAAGGACGATTCTTACGATGAGATAGATGTTTCTTCGCTTTTGGAAAGCGCTGAAGCATATGCAAATGATGAGTCCTTTGATGCACGGAGCACCGATAATGATTCGTCGGATGTGGAAAATACAGATAATGATGCGACAGTTACTGAAAATTTAGATACTGAAGACATGGACTCAGAAACTATAGACTTGGGAAATATAGATATAAAGGCTGCGAATTCAGAAACTAATGATTTAGAGGGCATAGATTTAGAAACTTATTCCTCAGGACACAAAGATGCTGAACCCAT
Organism: Lachnospiraceae bacterium; assembly: GCA_963605385.1. Taxonomy (GTDB): domain Bacteria; phylum Bacillota; class Clostridia; order Lachnospirales; family Lachnospiraceae; genus UBA1258. Next base: position 61,040 of record CAVCUM010000009.1, on the reverse strand, counting down.
GGATGCTGAACCCATGGATGCTGAACCCATGGATGCTGAACCCATGGATACTGAACTCACAGCTACTGAACCTTTAGAACCTGAAGCTTTTGATATTGAAAACTCTGACACCGAAGAAAATAAAGCTGAGTCCTTTGATGAATCGTTAAATGAGCTTTTAGGCGATGTGGATGTGACTTTAGAACAGGGTAACGAGCCTGTAGATACGAATATCGAAGATGGGGAGTTACCTGTTGATGCTTCACTTGATGTAGATTTGTTTAAAGATGAAACTGAAAATGTTTCGGAAGAAGATATTAGTTCCGCTGACGAGCTTCTTAACGGAATGGATTTGTTTGGCGACGACAGTATTTCTTCCACAGGCGAGGATATTTCTGACGATGAAAAGCTTTTGGACTTCTTAAATAATGCGGTCGAAAAGCAGGAAGAACAGGAAAAGGTAAACGACGTTAAGGAAGCTATACAAGGTTCTTTAGAGAGCGAGAATGCCGAGAATACGGTTTCAAAAAAGAAAAAGCTTTTTAGCTTTAAGAAAAAAGAAAAAGCAGAGGGCGAGGAAGAAAAACCCAAAAAAGAAACCTTCTTTGGAAAGCTTATTAATTTTCTGACTGCGGAGGAAGAAGAGAACACTGAGGAAACAAAGCAGGAAGAAGACCTTTTGATACTCCCGACTAATGCAAAGACAAATGCTGAAGGTGCATCGGGTGAGAATCAGGAAATTCTTGATGAAATAGATAAAGAAGATAATTCGAAAGATAAAAAGAAAAAGAATAAGAAAGATAAAAAGGGTAAAGGCAAGGAAACTGAATCCGATGAGGATTTGGAGGATTCGGATGATGAAGAAAATCCTTCATCGGGCAAGAAGAAGAAAGCAAAGAAGCCCAAGAAGGAAAAGAAACCTTTAGAGCTTGATATTGATACCGGAAAGCCTCTTTCGAAAAAGAATGTAAGACTTGTATTTATACTTGCCCTTTCGGTTTTGGTGCTTATTTTGCTTGCTGTAAAAGTCATTCCTTCGGAAATAGGCAAGGATACGGCAAGAAAGGCCTTTTATAAGGGTGATTACGAAACTGCTTATCAGACGTTTATGGGTGCCGATTTAAATGAAAGCGACAGGATCCTTTTTGAAAAATCCGAAATTTTATTAAAGATTCAGCATAAATACACGGCTTTCACGGCTTATATGAATATGTCGATGCCAAGCGAAGCTCTTGACCAGCTGCTTCAGGCAGTAGACAAATATGACGAGTGGTTTTTGATTGCCGAGACCTTCGGTGTTACAAGTGAATTTAATGACGAATATGCCCAAATTATCAATGCTCTTAATGAAAATTGGGGATTAAGCGAAGAAGATGCCAAAGAAATAAACGCGCTCGATACAGACCTTAAATATTCCCTAAAGGTTTATTCGATTGTAAATCACACGGACTACATTGACGTAAATGAGGGATCTATCGGTGAATTTACACCTGAGACGGATGAGAGCGAAGGCACACTTGAAGATATGCTTTCGGAGGAAGGTTTTTAATGATTGCAGTTATTGATTATGATGCCGGAAATATAGCAAGTGTGATAAAGGCTTTTGAATATTTGGGTAAAGAGTGTGTCCTTACACGTGACAGGGATACCATATTAAAGGCCGAGAGAGTGGTTCTGCCCGGAGTCGGCTGCTTTAAGGATGCTATGGACAAGCTTAATAAGTATGAGCTTGTTCCTGTTATAAAAGAGGCAGTTTCACAAAACAAGCCTTTCCTGGGAATATGCTTGGGCCTTCAGCTCATGTTTGAAGAAAGCGAGGAAAGTCCTGGGGTAAAAGGCCTTTCGCTTCTTAAAGGGAAATGCTTCAAATTGCCTTCCGGTTCGGGGATAAAGGTCCCTGAAATAGGTTGGAATTCCCTCAGCTTTCCTAATAAGTCAAGGCTTTTTGAAGGCATAAAGGAAGGCTCTTACGTTTATTTTGTACATTCCTATTATTTACAGGCAGAGGATAAAGGAATTGTTTCCGCAGTAACGGAGTACGGAGTGGAGGTTCATGCAGCAGTTGAATCCGGAAATATCTTTGCCTGTCAGTTTCATCCGGAAAAGAGTTCAGAAGTGGGGCTTAAAATATTGGATAACTTTACAAGGATATAGATATGTATACAAAGCGTATAATTCCCTGTTTGGACGTCAATAACGGGCGTGTCGTGAAGGGAGTAAATTTTATAAATTTAATAGATGCGGGAGACCCTGTCAGCATCGCTTCCTTATACAATGCCGAGGGTGCAGATGAGCTTGTTTTTCTTGATATTACAGCCTCTTCGGACAACAGAGAGACAATAGTTAAGATGGTAGAAGAGGTAGCAAGGAAGCTTTTTATTCCTTTTACCGTAGGAGGCGGCATCAGAACTGTTGACGATTTCAAGAAGATTTTGCGTGCAGGTGCGGATAAGTGTGCGGTAAACTCCGCGGCAATCAACAATCCGAACCTTATTTCGGAGGCCAGCAGGAAATTCGGAAGTCAGTGTGTGGTCTGTGCAATTGATGCAAAGAAGCGCGAGGACGGAAACGGATATAATGTCTATAAAAACGGAGGAAGAATCGACTGCGGTATTGATGCCGTTGAATGGGCGAAAGAAGCCTGCAGGCTTGGCGCCGGGGAAATCTTGCTTACGAGTATGGACGCGGACGGCACAAAGAACGGCTTTGACAATGAGCTTACAAGACTTGTGTCGGATGCCGTTGATATCCCAGTGATTGCTTCGGGAGGAGCAGGTTCAAAGGAAGATTTTTTGAACGCTTTTACCAAGGGACATGCCGATGCGTGCCTTGCCGCAAGCCTTTTTCATTTTCATGAGCTTTCCATTAATGATTTGAAGGAATATCTGTATAAAGAAGGAATTTCCGTAAGGAGACAAATTTAATGCTTCAAAACGAATGGGTACCTTACCTAAAGGAAGAATTTGCTAAGCCTTATTACAGAGAGCTATACGATTTCGTAAAAAAAGAGTATTCAGAGAAAATTATCTTTCCTCCGTCAAACGAGATTCTTTCTGCCCTTGAGCACACCTCGATTAAGGACGTGAAAATCGTTCTTTTGGGGCAGGATCCTTACCATGAAAGAGGGCAGGCCCACGGAATGAGTTTCTCCGTTAAGCCCGGTGTGAAGATTCCGCCTTCCTTGATGAACATGTACAAAGAACTGCATGACGAGCTCGGAACCTATATTCCGAATAACGGCTTTTTGGAAAAATGGGCCGATCAGGGTGTACTGTTACTGAATACCTGTTTAACGGTAAGGGAAGGCTTAGCCAATTCACATAAGGGGAAGGGCTGGGAACAGTTTACCGATGCCGTCATTAAGGCAGTAAACAAGCAAAATCGCCCGATTGTATATTTCCTCTGGGGCAGAAATGCAAGGGATAAAAAGGCTTTAATTGACAACCCTAAGCACTTGGTACTCGAAGCTGCACACCCAAGCCCACTGTCTGCATACAACGGCTTTTTCGGATGCGGTCATTTTAAAAAAGCAAATGAATTTTTAGAAGCAAATGGCGTAAAGCCTATTGACTGGCAGATTGAAAACTGTTAATATTTATTGGTCGCGTGAAATGCCGGCGTGTCGGAATGGCAGACGAGGCAGACTCAAAATCTGTTGTTGGCAACAACGTGCGGGTTCAAGTCCCGCCGCCGGCAGTAAAAAGGACATCTATCCGAAAGGGTAGATGTCCTTTTTTTACTATTTCTTTTTTAGAGCATTTGCCGCACACATACCTGTAAGCGCCGCAATCGGAAGCCCTCCGGGACTCATAAGCCATTGGGAGCCAAGATATACGTTGTTTAATCCCTTGATATTCGGACCTATCCGCTTGGGAGCCTTCCATTTCGGATTGATAAAGCCCTGATAAGTGCCCATATGTGCCGAGGTGAATCTCTTAAAGCTTGCGGGTGTCCACATATCTATAAGATTAAGCTTCCCTTCAAATTCAGGAAAACGTCTTACCAGAAGCTCGTAAATAGCTTTTTCTTTTTGCGTCTTTAAAGTCTTATAGGCTTCCTTATCACCTTCATATAAATTAATCCAATTGTTTATTTCGTCTTCAAGACAGTAAACCATTATCTGAAGGTTTGTATGACCTTCTTTTGACATTTCCTTGGCCTTGGTAAAGGTCCTTACCATAATCCTGCGATTTGCAATAATCTTACATAAATCATCGGGAACCGGAAGAAAAAGATTTTCTTCAAAGTCAACCTCTGGAAGAGAAAGGTCATATTCCAAATGATAGCTTGAAAAATAAAGATAACGGGTATCATCGTATTGTTTTTTTAGCGCCTTTGGCATTGAGACGTCTGTAAGCTTTGAAAAGAAGACTGTCGGGTCAATTGTTACGATGAAATCATCTGCCGTAAGCTCTTCGCCTGTCCTTAGTGTAACGGATATAGCCTTTTTGCCCTGCCGATTAAGCTTTACGACCTCTTTACCCGTAATCAGCTTTCCACCGAGTTCCAAGAAGCGTCCCGTCATTCTTTCTGCCATCGGTTTTGAAAGTCCTTTTGGAAGATCTGCATTTTCACCCACAAAGGTTGCCGTTACGAAGGCTAAGTCTATTGCATTAAACTTTGTCCCCATAAGAGAATTTATGAAGAGCTTAAGAAGAGGGTGCTTAAAGGAATCGGCAATTTCTCCGATTGAATGTGAAAAATATTTGATGAGGGACGGAAGGTAAGGCAGGAAATCCGTGCCTTTTAATTTAACATTGCTGTCAGGTCCGTATATTCCCAGGAAGCCTTCCATTGCCTCACAGGCCTTCCTAAAAGAAAGAGTATTCTTTTTATCGGCAGGGGAAATTTTGAGCATCTCGGAGACGGTTTTATCCAAACTCCTGTACAAAGAAAGCCTCTTGCCTTCATATTCAACCGTAAAAAGGGTTTCGGGCTTTAAAATTTCAACATCGTCGTTAAGAGCTCCTAAGGTTTCCCACATTTTATACATGTTGGTATTTTTATTGGTGCCGGTAAGCCAGTGAATGCATAAATCTATCGGAATGTCATTCCTCATCCAACCGGTTAGATTACCTCCGGTGCAGACCCATTTTTCTATAACGGTTGCTTTAAAACCATTATTAAGAGCATAGATTCCCGCAGAAAGACCAGCAACACCGCCGCCTATGATAATTACTTCGGACATTTAAAACCTCCTAAACACTGACGCAAACATGATAACATAAATTCATGGCAATAAGTGAGTAAAATCAGGCAAAAAATAGTGAGAAATTTATTATTTTTTATATTAAACTTTATTGCAAGGTGGGGTAGAATAGAGGGTGAAATTATGTCAGAGAATGTCACGGGACCAAAGGCACCAAAGGATCCGGAAAAGAAAAGGCAAAGCTTTTGCATTATCAAAAACAAGGAAATTTCCGGTTCGCCGCAAAGCGACGGAAGTGGAATCTGCTTTATATACGAAAGCGACGGACGGCTAATCGATGCGGCAAAGCTTTGCGGAAATATAAGTGATGAAAGAATCCTTGATCTATTAAAGACGACCGAAGGCTTTAGAAAGCTTGTTCATTCTATTGGAATCAGTGTGGATTGCGACGGAAGTGATGTTTTATTTGCATTTCAGATGTACGGGAAAACGGATCCTTATGTAAGCGGAACGACTCTTACCTTGAATTTGATGGGCGACGGGATGGAGTATATCCTCGATTTAAATGAGGCTAAGTGGTCGGAGGATGATAATATTCCGGGGCAGATTCGTTTTCATTTTAGTAAGCCCGGTATCATCGCAAAGGCGACTGTGCGTCTTTACTTAAATGACGGATTTGACGTTCCAAAGGAAGAAGAGGACGAGCCTGTCGATATTTCTTCAAAAGGATATAAAGAAATGATCGGTAATTCCCTTATGTATATGGGGAACACCTTCAGACTTAAAAAAGCGATTGAAAAAGCAAAAGCGGGGGAAAAAGTAAATGTTTCCTTTATCGGAGGATCGATTACCGTAGGTGCGGGCGCAGTTCCGATTAATACCAACTGCTACGCTTATAAGGCATTTGAAGGCTTTTGCAGGCTTGCGGGCAGGTCGGTTAATGATAATGTTTCATATACCAAGGCTGGCCTTGGCGGGACATCCTCGGAGCTTGGCATTTTGCGTTACGAAAGGGATGTGCTTAAGAACGGAGCAAATACTCCGGATGTGGTCGTGATTGAATTTGCCGTAAACGATGCAGGAGACGAAACCTTGGGCAAATGCTACGAATCACTTGCAAGGAAGGCTTATAACGGACCGGGACACCCTGCGGTTATCCTTCTTTTTGCGGTTTTTTCAAGTGACTTTAATTTGCAGGAAAGGCTTTCTCCGGTTGGCTTTTCTTACAGGTTTCCTATGGTAAGCATTAAGGATGCAGTTACAAAGCAGTTTTATTTAAAGCCCGAAACCGGACGGATTGTAAGCAAGGCTCAGTTTTTCTACGACTGCTTCCATCCGAACAATTTGGGACACAGAATAATGGCGGATTCGCTTATCAATTTGTTTGAACAGGCAGACTGTGCTAAAGCCTCAAATGACTTTGATATTTCGGATATTAAATCACCAATCGGAAGCGAATTTGAAGATGTAAAGCTTTTTGATAGGTCGGACAATCTTTTACTTGGTAAGGTGTGCGAAGGAAGCTTTGCTTATACCGATACAAATCTTCAGGGGTCGGAAAGAGACATGGATCTAAACCTTACTCTACAGTTTCCGAACAACTGGATGTACAAGGGTGGAGCAAAAGATTTTAAACCATTAACGCTTGAAGCTTACTGTAAAGCTTTATTTGTGATTATCAAGGATTCAGCTTCGATTGAAGACGGAGCGGTTAAGGTGTACAAGGACGGAGAGCTTACGCTTACCTACGATCCGCATGAGGTTGGATGGACACATGCAAAATCGGTACTCGTATTTTGCGAATCAGAAGCATCAAAGCATACTGTCACATTTGTACCTGCAGATTTAAGCAAAAACGTTACAATATTGGGCTTCGGAATTATTTAAGAAGCCTTTTGAGGACGGCTTATGAAATATACAGATGTTAATCCAATTATAAAAGCGGATTTCCCCGATCCTTCGGTTATAAGGGTTGAGGATACATATTATATGCTGAGTACCACCATGCATTTTTTTCCGGGTGGAGTATTACTTCGCTCATATGACCTTATAAACTGGGAAATTATAAATCATATTTTTGATATTCTTGATGACAATGCAAATGAGAGACTTGATTTTGAAGATGTAAATTACGGCTGCGGCATGTGGGCTCCTTCTCTTAATTACAAGAACGGGAGATTTTTCGCATCTTTCATAAGTCACAAGACAAACAGGACGTTTATTTATACCACAACGGATATTTGCGGCAAATGGGAACGCAGGGCAGTGTTTGACAGATGCTTTTATGACGGATCGCTTCTGCTTGACGATGACGGTAGAAATTACATCATTTACGGAAACACGAATATTTATATTCAGGAATTAAATTCTGATTTATCTGCTATTAAGGAGGATGGTCTTAATAGACTTCTGGTAACGGACACTTCCGAATTTCATTTGGGCTATGAAGGAACTCATGCCATGAAGATAAACGGGAAGTATTATCTTTTCTTTATCCATTGGCCTAAAACCGGATTTGAGCGACGTACGGAAGACTGCTTTATGTCGGATTCGCTTGAAGGAGAGTTTAAGGGACGCGAAGTCTTTAATGACGATATGGGCTTTTACAACCAGGGAATTGCTCAGGGCGGACTTGTGGATACACCTTCAGGAAAATGGTATGCGGTTCTTTTTAGAGATAATGGTGCTGTAGGTCGGATTCCGGTTGTGGTTCCAGTCGAATTTAGAGATGATTTTCCAGTATTCGGAAAGAACGGAAAGACTGTAAAGAATCTCGATATTGCCAGCTCGCGTCCGTACTACCATTACGAGCCGATATATTCGGATGATTCCCTTCTACACGACGGTGAAGGCGGAAATAAGCCGCAACTTAAGAAATGTTGGGAGTTTAATCATAGACCAAAGGATGCATGCTGGAGCATGGATTCGGTAAAGGGCTATACGATTACGACCGACAAGATTTGCGTAAACCTGACTCATGCAAGAAATACACTTACCCAAAGATGTGCGTATCCGAGGAGCGAAGCAATAGTAACGGTTGATGCCTCAAATATCAAGGAAGGCGATGTAGCTGGGCTTTGCATCCTGCAGGGAGTTTACGGCCTTATCGGCATTACTAAAGAAACGGGAGAGTATTTTCTTGTCAATGTTGTAAAGCCAATCGAAAAGCATGTGAAAGAAAAAAGTCCCATAGATTATTTTCCGGGAGTGCTTGTGGACAAGGTACGAATTGATGGTCCTGTTGCTAAGCTTTGCATTAAGGCAAATTTCGAAGAGTTAAGGGACCAGGCGGATTTCTTTTATGAAGCGGGAGAAAGCTTTACAAAGCTTGGAAAGACACACAACCTTCTTTTTACACTCGATCACTTTACGGGTGCAAGGTTTGGTTTATTTATGTATTCGACGAAGGAGTTCGGAGGATCTGCAAGCTTTAAAAAATTTTATTTTATTGTGAACGGATGACAAAATATTTCTATTTGTCAGGCGGTTGATAATGCACTAAAAAAGAGAGGCTTATGGCCTCTCTTTTGCGTTTAAAAGCTTACTGCAATAGAAGCTGCTCTTGCTCCGAAACTCAGAAGGAGTGCATTCCTTTACCTGCTTAAACAAACGGTTAAAGGTGGAAATACTTGAAAATCCCGCAAGCATGGCAACTTCCGTAATCGAATAATCGGGAGATGCAAGATATTCCTCGGCAATCTTAATTCGTCTATAGGTCAGATAATCACAGAAGGTGTAGCCGGTGTATTGCTTAAACAGCCTTGAAAAATGATATTTACTGAACCCAATCTTGTCGGCAACATCTTCCAAAGTAACTTCATCCATATAGTGAGTGTCGATAAATTCCAACGCCTGATTGAATTTGATGACGTATTCCTTTTGCTTGTAAAGCCTGACGGAAGGGAAGAGCTCCTTGTCCGAATTGTAATTTTCTCCAAGCTTAATCAGCAAATTGATGAGAAGAGACTCAATATAGAGGTCCGCGTATTCGTTCGCACTGAAGTATTCGTTTCTAATCTGAAGAAGAAAAGAATAAATATCATCGTAGACCTTGGGATGAGTTTCTTTTTTTAAAAGAATGGGCTTCGAAAGCAGGGCTTGTATTCCTGCAAAGCCTTTGAGTTTACTGATGGGAGCAACATTCAGCATATAGATAAAGCGTCTACCGGTACCTGGGGCCGTAATCGAGTGAAGCTCGCCCGGAGGGACTATGAAAATATCTCCGGGAACCAGCCGGTAGTATTCACCTTTAACATAGTAATCATAATAATTCTCCAGAGGAACTGCTATCTCAAGACTGTGATGCCAATGTTCACTATAGTTTTCGGTCTGTTCGTTCAACCATATCCTGTGGGAAGTGTTTACGGAAAAAGAAACATCCTCAAATTTCTCCCTGACATTACGCTCCGTGAAATTATTGTGGTTTTTGTTGTAAAGAAAGTCCTTGTAATGAAGATTTTCGTTTTCTTTATCCGATGCCATTTGCAACCCCCTTAAGAATAAAGGCAACAGAAGTGTTTATTTAAGAATAGCAAAATCTGAGAAGAATTTAAAGCAATAATTGAAAAAACATTAGCATCGATTGGCAAGCAAATGATAAGAGAAAAGATTACTATTAATATACGGTTAACAAAATTCTTGAGACGAAAGTCTGATGTCAGAGGAGTAGTGCAATGTCTGAAAAAAGAAAATTATCTTTATTTTATACGTTTGGCTTTGCCATTTTGCTCATGACTCCAGCTTGTAGTCAGACAATTGAAGAAGATTATTCGGAGACTTCAAATTCTGCAACCTCAATTATTCAGGAAAATGAATCGCGAGGTGCTTTTGAAAGCACATCGGAAAGTACGGAAACAACGGAGGGTGATGAAATCATGGAAGAGACAACATTAAAAGAAGGCGTTATGAATAAACTCGGATGCAGAGTGGGATGCGCGGCAACCCTTTCGGAAATTGAAGACGAAAAGGTGTGGGAAATCATCACGACCGAATTTAATGCATTTACACCCGGCAACGAAATGAAACCTGATTCCATGTTTAATTACAGTAATTCCGTATGTCCTGGAACTCAAACGGTTATCTTCAATGATGAAGAAATGGTCGTTCCGGTTCTTTATCATGACAGGGCTGATAAGATGCTTGATAAGATTCTTACCTGGAACGAGGCAAATCCCGATTCCAAAATTTCGGTCAGGGGTCATGTGCTTGTATGGCATTCACAGACACCAGAGTGGTTCTTCCATGAGGACTACGACAAGGAAAAGCCTTACGTGGACAAAGAAACCATGAACAAAAGGCTTGAGTGGTACATTTATTCGATGCTTACCTATTATACGGGTGAGGACAGTAAATATAAGGATCTTTTTTACGGCTTTGACGTCGTAAACGAAGCAATATCGGATAACGGAGGCTTAAGAACGGATGCCGAGTCCGACACAGAGAGCCTTTCAAACGATACCCACAGTTCAAATTCAAGCTGGTATCACATTTATCAGAGTAACGAATACATCATCAATGCTTTTATTTATGCAAATAAATACGCTCCCGAAAGCCTTGAACTTTATTACAACGACTATAACGAGTGTAATATTGCAAAGCAAAAGTCCATTATTGAGCTTTTGACCGCTATTAAGGAAAAAGAAGGAGAAAGGGGAACCGGCACAAGAATCACCGCAATGGGAATGCAGGGTCATTACTCCATGGAGTCTCCGACGGATACTTCGGTTAATGCCGCAATACTTGCATACTCACGTGTTGTCGGAAATGTTCAGTTTACCGAAGTCGATATTCAGGCAAGCTCCGATTATGATGGAACCGATGCTGCCAAAGATGCGGAGAATGAAAAGCTGAGAAAACGTTATTTCATGCTTTACTTTTACATGCAGTCTGCAAGCAAGGAAGATTATGTGAATATAACCGGTCTTACCTTCTGGGGAACGGTTGACAAGTATTCATGGCTTCAAAACAGAACCGACATAGGCGGAGGAAGCAATACTTCCCGTGCTCAGATGCCCCTTCTTTTTGATGACAACTATGAAAAGAAGCCTGCATACTACGTTTTCGCAAAATCTGAGTAGATATGGCAAGTTGTACACTTTTTGAGCAAATATTGGGCAATAAAAAGCATAATCTTACAAGACGAAACTCACTAAAACGATTAAACTTTTAGGCATAAGTGATAAGTTTTTTGTTTTTTACTATATGAAATTGACATGGGCGTAAGCCCTGTGGAGCGACACATGAACAAAACGTTAAAGAAGATTCTCATAGCCTTGGCAGTTGTTGCGGCATTTACTGTGCTCTGTATTATTTTGGCTTCGAGAAAGGTTGAAAACTTTTCTTATAAATATGAAGGTGCGGATCTGTCCAAGGATGTTGTAGGACTTGAAAAATCGAATACATACACAGGATATATTGAGGAACATTCAGATGCCCAGAATGCATCTTCGGATGTGGACGTTGATATATTTGACTATGAGGCTAAGGGAGATGTTTCTTTATACAAGGACTATGAAGGTGTAGATGAGTGCCTTTATACGGGGGTTAATTCGGAGGTTACCTTCAAGGTTAACGTTAAGGAGTCAGGCTTTTACAATCTTTACGTTGAATACCTGCTTCCGGAGTCGAGAGGTGTCGCTGCAGAGAGAGGCGTCTATATAAACGGAGAGCTTCCATTCGAAGATGCCATGAGCGTTACCTTTACAAGGATCTGGACCGACGGCAGCGAAAAAAGGATAGACAATCAGGGTAATGAGATCAGACCGACGCAGGTTGAGGTTTATGATTGGCAGACTGCTTACTTCGCGGATGACAGAGGCTACGTAAAGGAACCTTACAAATTTTATTTTGAAAAGGGCGAAAACGAGCTTAAGCTTACGGGAGAGAACGAGCCCTTAGTTATTAAGAGTCTTTCCCTTAAGGCAATTACTACAGCAGTTACCTACGAAGAATATATTGCCGACAAGCCTTTTGTATCGGTTTCGGATGGAGTGGCAAATTACGTAGAGATTATTCAGGGAGAGGATTCGACCTATCGTTCCGAATCATCACTCTATGCAAAATATGACAGATCTTCACCGACAACAGTTCCCAACAGTGTTACTCGTACTGTTTTAAACTATGTCGGCGGTGAGACATGGAGATCGAACGGACAGTGGATTGAGTGGGATTTTGATGTTCCGGCAGACGGTTATTACAACATCATCATCAAGGCTCGTCAGAATTATTCGAGAGGTTCTGTTTCAAACAGAAAGATATACATCGATGGAGAGGTGCCTTTTGAAGAACTCAATGAGGTTTCCTTCAGTTACTTAAACGACTGGGAGTGCAAAGAGCTTTCCGACGAAGAGGGAACGCCATACAACTTCTATCTTACGAAGGGTACACATACCATCCGAATGGAAGCAACGCTCGGAACGATGGGCGAGATTTTAAGCGACCTTGAGGATTCAACCTACAGACTCAATCAGATTTACAGAAAAATATTGGTCTATACTGGAGCTAATCCTGACAAATACAGAGACTACAAGATAGATTCCGTATATCCCGAAATCATGGAAGCAATGGAGCTTGAGTCCAAGAGACTTTACAAGATTGTTGATGAGATGGTTGCATATTCGGGACAGAAGGCAGACCAGATAGCTTCGGCTCAGACAGTTGCCCAGCAGCTTGAGCGCTTTGTAAAGAAGCCACAGAAGATTACGACAGAGTTTTCAACCTTTAAGGACAATATCACGGCACTCGGAACGGCATCACTTAATATGTCTGACACAAAGCTGGATGTTGATTACATTACCGTAAAGGGTCTGACTGCAGAGGTTAAGAAGGATAAGGCAAATTTCTTTACCAAGGCGGCACACGAGGTCAAATCCTTCGTAGCATCGTTCTTTGTCGATTACAATTCGGTTGGTGACGTTTATGACGAAGATGATTCGGAAGGCGTTATAAAGGTCTGGGTGCTTACCGGGCGTGACCAGGGTACGATTTTAAAGTCAATGGTCGATGATGACTTTACACCTGAGACAGGAGTAAAGGTTAATGTTGAAATTGTTGATGCAAGCGCTTTACTGAATGCGGTAATTGCAGGAAGAGGGCCAAATGTGGTGCTTTCCGTAGGTGCCGATCAGCCTGTCAACTACGCACTTAGAAATGCGGCAGAGGATATTACTCAGTTTGAGGGATGGGAAGAGGTTCTTTCTCACTATTCAGAAAGCTCTTATGAGCAGTACAGCCTTGACGGACATATATATGCGATTCCTGAACAGCAGACCTTCAACGTAATGTTCTACAGAAAGGACATTCTTGAAGAATTGGGTCTTGAAGTTCCGAATACCTGGAAGGAATTTATTGAACTTCTTCCTACTATTCAGGGAAATAACCTGTCGGTCGGAATCCCGTCCGCTGCAGGATCAAGCTCATCATCCGCTTCTTCAACTGCAATTATGTCAAACTCACCTGATTTGTCGCTTTATTTCTCACTCCTTTTCCAAAACGGAGGAGACATTTACAACGAGGCGGGCACTAAGACGACGGTTGATACCGAGGCCGGCATCAAGGCCTTTGATGATTATGTAAGATACTTTAACGACTATGGTCTTCCTACCATCTATGATTTTGTGAGCCGTTTCCGTTCCGGAGAGATGCCGATAGGTATTTCGGCATATTCGACCTACAATACCTTAATGGTATCGGCGCCGGAAATCAGAGGCTTATGGGATTTCACACTTATCCCCGGAACAAAGAAGACCGATGAAAACGGAAATACCTACATAGACAGATCAGATTTCATCACGGGAAACGCAACCATGATGATTGCAACGGATGATGAAACACTTAAACAGAATTCCTGGGAATTCATGAAGTGGTGGGCCGATGCGGATACGCAGATTTGGTTCGGCCGTGAGATAGAAGCCCTGCTTGGATCTTCAGCAAGATATGCAACTGCCAACAGAGATGCGTTCTCAAATCTTTCATGGAGCGTTGATGACATCGAAGTTCTTAATGCCCAGTGGGATCAGACGGTAGGTATCAGAGAAGTGCCGGGCGGCTACTATACCGGACGTCACATTTCAAACGCAATCAGAAAGGTTTTAAACGACAAGGACGATTCGCGGGAAACGATAATTGACTACTCGATAAAGATTGACGAAGAAATTACCAAGAAACGTACCGAATTTGGCTTGTATGTAGAGGATTAATCGGAGAATCAGCATGAAATTTACATTTAAGGATTATGTAAAGTTAAAGAAGCATAATACGAAGGTCGCATTTAAAAAGGCAAAGCTTGCAAAGAACTGTTATTTGTTCCTTGCTCCATACGCAATTCTGTTTACGATGTTTTACGTATTTCCGGTTGTTGCTTCAATTTATTTCAGCTTTACCTACTACAATATCTTAGAGTCGCCAAGATTTCTGGGACTTGACAACTATATAAGCCTTCTTTTGGAAGACGATACGTTCTTAATAAGTATAAAGAACACCCTCATGATAGCAATTATTACGGGGCCTTTAGGATACATAATGTCATTTCTTTTTGCATGGCTCATAAACGAGCTTCCGAGATGGGTTCGTTCGGTTGCGGTTATAGTGTTCTATGCACCTTCAATTGCAGGAAACTGCTACACCATTTTCTCGGTATTCTTCAGAGGCGATGCTTACGGATATGTAAACGCATTCCTGATAAATTTAGGAATTATAGATTCACCGGTTTTGTGGCTGGTTGATCCCGACTATATGCTTCCAATCTGTATGATAGTAATCCTTTGGATGAGTTTAGGAACCGGATTCCTTTCTTTCGTAGCGGGGCTTCAGGGTATAGACAAGGCTCAGTATGAAGCGGGATATATGGATGGAGTTAAAAACCGTTGGCAGGAGCTTTGGTATATAACCCTTCCCAATATGAAACCGATGCTTATGTTCGGTGCGGTTATGACCATTACTTCATCGTTCGGCGTATGCGATGTGACGATGTCCCTTTGCGGATATCCGAGTACCGACTACGCAGCAAGAACAATTGTAACTCACCTGTTTGACTATGGTTTTTCAAGATTTGAAATGGGTTATGCGTGCGCTATTGCAACAATCCTCTTCCTTATGATGATTCTTTGCAATAAAGCAATTCAGAGTTTGTTGAGAAGAGTAGGAACCTGATAATGACAAAGAAGCGTATTAAAAAAGAAAAAGAGTATAAGAAGCCTCTGATTAAGAGACGTAAGCCAAACAGATCGATAGGCGGAGACATAGCACTTTATCTCTTCCTCATACTGGTAGCTTATGTAATGGCTTTCCCCATCATCTATGCGGTAAGCTCGGCATTAAAGCCTTTGGACGAATTGTTCAGATTCCCGCCTAAGATTTTCGCAGAGCATCCGACACTTGATAACTTCTCGGATCTGTTTGTAACGATGGGTAAGTCCTGGGTTACTTTTTCAAGGTATCTCTTCAATACGGTATTTATTACCTTTGTGGGAACCGTGGGACATTTGATCATCGCATCGATGGCAGCCTTCGTACTTGCAAAGTATGAATTCCCCGGAGGGAAAACCTTCTTTAAGCTTGTTACGGTAGCAATGATGTTTACAGGTTACGTAACTCAGATTCCAAACTACCTGATTTTGAACAAACTCGGTTGGATCGATACCTATTGGGCAATCATCATCCCCGCCTTTGCTTCTCCTATGGGCCTGTTCCTAATGAAGCAGTTCATGGAAGGACTTCCTACCTCTTTAATTGAGGCGGCAAAAATTGACGGAGCCAATGAGTGGAAGGTGTTTTCAGGTATAGTAATGCCGAACGTTAAGCCGGCATGGATGACCCTTATCATCTTTTCGGTTCAGGGACTTTGGAACAACAAGGCTTCAACCTATATTTACTCAGAGGAAAAGAAAACCCTTGTTTATGCACTTCAGCAGATACAGGCGGGAGGTATCGCACGTACCGGTCAGGGTGCGGCGGTTTTGGTAGTTGTAATGATAGTTCCGATTATCATATTCGTATTCTCGGAAAGCCAGATACTTGAAACAATGGCAAGTTCCGGACTTAAGGACTAAGGGGATTTTGATTTATGAAAAAAATCGTAACGAGAGTAAGTGCTTTTGTTTTAAGCATATTGATTCTTACATTGAGTGTTGTCCCCGCGGCTGCGAGTGAAACCTTTTATACATATACGTATGATTACTGGGGTGACGTAAAGGATTGTCCGGATTTTTATTCCGTAAGCGCGGTATTAACATCTTCCGATTTGGGACTTGATATCAGCTTAAGAAATGCAAACGGTCTTTATGCACATGGAAACAACCTTTATATCATGGATTCTTCAAATAACCGAATCGTCGAGCTTGAAAGAGTTGGTACCGATGCATTGAAGGTTACAAGAATAGTAGATTCCTTTAAGGGAAATGCTTCGGTAAAGACATTTTCAAATCCCACGGATATGGCAATAGGAGAGGATGGAGAGTGGTTCATCTGCGATCAGGGAAACGCAAGAATATTAAAGCTTGATGCAGATTTGAATTATCTGATGGAGTTCACGATTCCAATTGATTCAACTCTTGATAAAGATCTGGTATTTCAGCCCAAAAAGCTTGTAATAGATACGGCAGGCAGAGTTTATGCCTGTGCAACGGGTATAAATAAGGGACTTGTAAAGTATGAAGCTGACGGGACCTTCTCAGGGTTTGTCGGAGCTACTCCGGTTTCTTTTGACTTCATCGACTATGTTTGGAAGAAGATTGCAACTCAGGAACAGCGTGCTCAGATGGAATCCTTTGTTCCTACCGAGTATGACAACGTATATATGGACAGCGAAGGCTTTATATATGCCGTTACAACCGATATCGAGGAAGAAGATCTTAAATCCGAAAGCATTGATGCAATCAGAAAATTAAATCTTTTAGGTGACGATATCTTAGTCAGAAACGGTGAATATCCGGTATACGGGGACCTTTATATGGGAACCGGCGGTGGATACAGCGGACCTTCGAAATTCGCAGACTGTACGGTATTTGAAAATGACATTTATGTCTGCCTTGACAAAAACCGTGGAAGACTGTTCGGATACAACGACCAGGGTGAAATGGTATTTGCCTTCGGCGGAAACGGCAATATGGACGGATATTTTAAACGTCCGGTGGCAATTGAGCACATGGGATACGATTTGTTCGTACTTGATCAGCTTGACGGTTCCATCACAATCTTTACAACAACTGAATTTGGCAACCTTGTGTATGAGGCTATCGATTTATTCGATGCCGGCGATTACACAGGTTCCGGAGAGTACTGGCAACAGGTGATGGATTTAAACGGGAATTACGACCTTGCTTACATAGGAATCGGAAGATCCTTACTTCGCCAGAAGGAATATAAAGAAGCAATGGAATATTTTGAGCTCAAATACGATGATGAGAACTATTCAAAGGCCTTCAAACAGTACAGGAAGGAATGGGTAGAGGATCATATCGTTGAAATAATTATTGTAATAGCCCTTTTGTTCCTGGTTCCGATGACAATCGGAAAGGTAAAGTCGATAAAGCACGAACTTGAGACTGCCGATATTTTTAAAGTTTAAACGGAGAAAATGAGATGGTTACAGCACTTACTCAGAATAAGAGTTTTGCAAAATACTTGGACAGCTTAAAATTTTCTCTTTACTGCATTACCCATCCCATAGACGGATTTTGGGATCTGACGCACGAAAAGAGAGGAACATATGCGGCAGCGAACACGATACTTTTCGTGACGTTGCTGATAAGAATTCTAAAGCTGAAATATACAAGCTTCATATTCATAACGGTTTATTGGGAAGATATAAATATTTTCCTTTATCTGGCCAGTATTCTTTTTCCTCTTGCACTCTTTGTAGTCGGGAACTGGGCACTAACGACGCTCTTTGACGGCAAAGGGCGTTTGGGACAGGTTTACATGGCTACCTGCTACGGATTTACAATTTATCCGGTGGTGCAGCTTCCGTTAATGATTCTTTCTAACTTTGTAACGGTAGACGAGAGAGAATTTTATACCGTAATTTCGGCACTGTCATTGATTTACGCGGCGCTGATGATCATTACGGCCATGGGACAGATTCATGAATTCAAGATGGGAAAGAACCTTTTATTCATGGTAGCCACACTTTTCGCAATGCTTGTAATGGTATTCATCCTGATGCTGTTCTTCAGTATGATTTCACAGGGTGTTGCGTACTTTATTTCACTCGGCAGAGAATTCCTATTCCGAATATAAAGAGGTCTTAAATGAGATACAGAAGAGAAGTAAGTCCGGAAATTAAAAAGGAAAAAAGGGATGCGGTTAAGGCTACTTTAAAGAGCATGATCGTTCCGATGATATTCTTCCTCATAATTGGAGTATTGGTCTTCATAGTAATTACTTTCCAAAATCCCGACGAGGTAAACGAGGTGGTACCCGTAAATGCCTATGACGGAACGGAAAAAGAAGTATATTTGGAGAATGATTGCTTAAAGCTTACCCTGGATACGTCTACGACACAGTTTGTGATTGAAGATAAGAAATCCGGTGCCGTTTGGAGATCGAATCCCGAAAATGCGGATTCCGATTCTTTGGCACTCGATGCCGAAAAAGGAAGGCTTAACTCGCTTTTGCTGCTCGTATACTCGACACAGACAGGCCTTGATACCACATATGATACCTACAATTACAGCACAAAAAACGGTATCTATGAAATAGAGGCAACGGAGGATTCAATAAGAGTCAATTATTCACTCGGTAAGGTCGCAAAGACCTTTGTACTTCCGACAGTCATGAAGCTTTCGGAATACAATGAGTGGATGGCTCTTTTAGAGGTTTCGGACGCAAACCTTTTCAGTAACTATTATAAGAAATATGACATCAACAACTTAGGCAAGAAGGATGATAAAGAAGAGCTTCTTGCAAACTATCCGATTATTGAAACGGAGCCTATCGTAGTACAGAGAGACGGCCTTAAGGACGGAATGAAGAAAACCCTGCAGGATAGGCTTGCCGAAGTCGGATATACCTATGAAGACTACCTTGCCGATCAGGAACTTGATATGTCATCTGGGTCAAACGACAACATCGTATTCAATGTCTCTATTGAATATACACTTGACGGAGACGATTTGATAGTAAATGTCCCGTTTAGTTCTTTGGACGGTCCTTCCGATTATGCAATCACCTCGATTACGCCTTTGCCCTACTTCGGTGCAGGCGGAACCGATGAGTCAGGATACCTCTTCGTACCCGAAGGCGGTGGTGGACTTATTAATTTCAATAACGGACGCACAACGGTATCAAATTATTACGCAAATCTCTACGGCTGGGACATGGCAGTTACGAGAGATGCAGTTGTTCACAATACCAGAGCATACTTTAATGTCTTCGGCATCTCAAAGAACGATCATTCCTTTATCTGTATGATGGAGGACGGAAATGCCTATGCATCGGTTCAGGCGGATATCAGCGGAAAAACAAACAGTTACAACTATGTAAATGCAGTATATACCGTTTCACCCAGGGAACAGTACGACGTAGGCGAGATTGCAAACAGTGCGGTATACAAATATTTTGATTATGATAAGACTCAGAACGTAAAATTGCGTTACAGCTTTGTAGATTCAGACGACTATGTTGATATGGCAAAGGATTACGGCGAGTATCTAAAGTCTGAGTACGGAGATTATCTGACTGTTAAGGATGACACCTCAACACCTGTCGAGGTTGAAATTGTAGGTGCGGTAGATAAGGTTAAGCAAATACTTGGAGTTCCTGTTTCAAAGCCTTTGGAACTTACTGAATTTGATGAGGCTCAATACATAGTCGAAACACTTACCGGTGACGGCTTTGACAATTTGGCAGTTAAGCTCACCGGATGGTGTAACGGTGGTGTCAACCAGCATGTGCTTGAGAGAGTTTCGGTATTAAGCGAGCTCGGCGGCAAGAAGGATTTGAAGGATTTTTCAGAGACCTGTGAAGAGCTTTCCGTTCCGCTTTATTTAAACGGTGTTACGCAGTATGCATATGACAGTGACTTACTTGACGGCTTTTTCTCATATACAGATGCAGCAAAGCTTATCAGCAAGGAAAGAGCAGAGCTTTATGAATACAGTCATGTGACTTATGCACAAAGAGAAGGAACTGATTCTTACTATCTGCTTCATACAAAAAAGGCTTCTGAATATGCGGACAAGCTCGTAAAGACTGCAGATAAATATGGTGCCGGTGTTTCGTTTGAAGATATGGGAATGGATCTTTCGGCAGACTATTATGTAAAGAACCCTACCAGAAGAGAGAATGCAAAGCTTTTGCAGGCAGAAAAGTTTAAGAACCTTGCGGACAGCGGTAAGAACGTAATGATAAATATGGGTAACGATTATGCGATTGCCTATGTTGATTTCGTTACGAATATGGATTTGAGAGGAAGCGTTTATACAATCCTTGATGAAGAGGTTCCTTTTTACCAGCTTGCAATTCACGGATATGTAAACTACGCCGGAAATCCGGTAAACATTTCAGGAGATGATACAAAGCAGGTCTTGATAGCGGCAGAATACGGCGCGGGATTATCCTTTACCTTGATGGATGAGAGTGCTTTTGCACTTCAAAAAACGCTTTACTCCGAATATTACGGTTCTGACTTTGAGTCCTGGCATGACAGGATGCTAAAGATTTATGAAAGATACAATTCAGAGCTTGGGCACATATTTAATCAGGAAATGACGGATCACGATAATCTTTCGGATTTCGTTTCGTTGACTGCCTATGCTGATGGCACCAAGGTCTATGTAAACTACAGTTACGATGACGAAACGGTTAACGGAGTAACGATTCCTGCCAGGGATTATCTGGTAGTTAAGTAATTTTTGAAAGGTAAATTTATATGAAAAAGCAAAAAAATAAATTAGCCGGTCTTCAAAAAAGAAAAGCGATAGCGGGATATTTGTTTATACTTCCGTTTATTCTGGGATTTCTGATATTCATGGTTAAGCCGTTGTTTCAGTCACTGTACATGAGCTTTTGCGACGTACAGCTCGGAGCAAACACCTTTAATCCGGTATTTAACGGAATTTACAATTATAAATTTGCCTTTACCATAGATCCCGAATTTAACAGGCTCTTAGTCGAAGAAATCGGAAGAATGATACTTTATTCCATCGCAATCATGGTATTCAGTTTCTTTGTTGCTTTGATACTTAATCAAAAGTTTGCGGGACGTGCTCTTGTAAGAGCGGTGTTCTTTTTACCGGTTATTCTTTCATCGGGTGTTGTACTCGGACTTGAAACCGATAATGCGTTGATGGATCAGGTGGCTGCAATGATTGAGGATTCGACTTCCGGAATCAGCGTTACCGTTGCTCTTGAAAATATTCTTCGTACAGCGGGAGTAGGAACAAGAGCATTTGAAAAGGTATTTGAGATAATTGACAATATTTATGATGTTGCTATTTCCTCGGGTATTCAGATCATCATCTTCCTCTCGGGACTTCAGACGATTTCTTCATCCATGTATGAAGCGGCTGATATCGAAGGTTGTACGAAGTGGGAGAGTCTTTGGAAGATTACCTTCCCTATGATCAGTTCCCTTTTCGTGGTTAACTGGATTTATACGATAGTTGACTTCTGTATGAGATCCGACAATGAAGTCATCGAAAAGATTCAGACGGTCATGGTAGAGCAGATGTATTACGGAAACGCATCGGCCATGTCCTGGATATACTTTGCAATTGTAGGTGCCTTTGTAGGCGTTACCGGATTTATTATTTCCAAGGCGGTTTACTATTATGACTAATACTAAAGTTAAGGCAAGTGTGGGTTTCTGGGAGAGAAACAAAAGGTCCGGCGGGTATCTTCTCAAAAAGAAGATTATGAATGTACTCGTAAGCGTTTGCAGATTCGTGCTTCTGTTTGGAATGTGTTTCTTAATACTTCAGCCGATTCTTAATAAGATTTCGGTAAGCTTCATGACGGAAGAGGATTTGTACAATCCGGTTGTTATTTCCATACCCGAGCATTTTACGACAGAAAATTATGAGATGGCTGCAGGGCTTATGAGCTACGGTGAGTCACTCAAGAATTCAATCATTACTTCGCTGACGCTTGCGATATTGCAGATTGCAATGTGTACACTCGTGGGTTATGGATTTGCAAGATTTAAATTTCCATTTAAGAAGTTTTGGTTCTTCTGCGTGCTGCTTACAATCATTATTCCGCCGCAGACGATTTCAACTTCATTGCATTTGCATTTCAGATTTTTTGATATTTGCGGTATAATAGAGGCAGTGACAGGAACTACGATCAATCTAAGCAGCAGTAAGCTTCCTTATTATTTGATGAGTGCCGGATGTATGGGGCTAAAGAACGGTCTTTACATCTATATGATCAGGCAGTTTTTCAGAAACATTCCGGTTGATCTCGAAGAAGCGGCATATGTGGACGGATGTGGAATGCTTAAGACTTTCGTGCGCATCATGCTTCCTGAAGCAAAGCCCATCATTACCTCATGTTTTCTGTTTGCCTTCGTATGGCAGTGGACGGACGGCTTTTATTCAAAGCTCTTCTTGGGAAAGATGAACTTATTAAGTACAAAGCTTGCATCCTTAGTTGATTCGCTTGCCGCTTACATCATGAGGATAACGGGAGCTAAGACGTCGGTTTCGCTTGCGTACTCAAACTGTATTTTGGCAACGGGAACATTGATGTTCATAATGCCTTTGATCGTTCTTTATCTGTTTGCACAGAGAGCTTTCGTTGAAAGTATTTCAAGCACGGGTATAAAGATGTAATTTTGGTAATTGCCCGGGGACCCGGAAATAGCCCCGGTGATTATATAACTTAGCAAAAAGCTAAAAGGAGGAAAATTTTACTATGAGAAGACCTATGGCAAAAAAGGTTTTCGCGGCTTCTATGGCAGCTGCAATGACACTTAGTGTGGCAGCATGCGGAGACACAACAACTTCCGTATCTGAAAGCACCGAAACCACCGAAACCAGCACAAGCGAGACATCTTCTGTGAGCGAGTCTACTGAAGAGGAAGTAAGCCCTTATACCGTTTTGAAGGATGAAAACGGAGAGGTTTATGACCTTGGCGGAATGGAAATCACTATTCGTGACTGGTGGTCAGGAGATGGAACAGTTGCAGAGCCCGCTTCGGCATACGAAGAAGCACAGCAGGAGTGGCGTGATTGGATTCAGGAGACCTATAACTTTACGGTTAAGCAGGTTGGCATTTCAGACTGGGGTTCAGCACCTGCAGATTTCGCAGAGTATGCTACCACAGGCGGGGATGAGAACTATGTATTTATCATTCGTGAAGATCCCGCAGTTGCATCTGCAGTTAATAACGGACTTGCATATGACCTTGCAACTCTTGATTGCCTTGACCTTACGTCACCTAAGTATACGAGAAACACCGTAGCCAAGACCTGGACCTTTGGTGATTCCGTTTACATGTTTAATACCGGATATTCAGAGCCCAGAACGGGTATTTTCTTTAACAAGAGAGTACTTTCGGAGGCAGGTATAGATCCCGAATCGATTTACGATCTTTGGGAAAACGGCGAGTGGACTTGGGACAAGTTTGATGAAATCTGTGCAACAGTACAGAGAGATACCGACAATGACGGTACAGATGACATTTATGCTCTGACCCTTAATGAAGGCGACGGAACACTTGCAGCAGTATTCTCAAATGATGCTTGTCTTGTTGACAAGAACGATGACGGTACCTTCAGACTTGCATTGGAAGATGCAAACACTCTTGAAGCACTTAACTGGATTGTTGATATCTACGCTAAGTATGACAATCACGATCCCGAAGGCGCAGCTTGGGACTACTACAAAGAAGAGTTCATGAGCGGAACAGTTGCTTTCATGGTTGAAGGTTTCTATTGCGGTGCCAATAACGGATATCTTATGGATATGGAAGACGAAGTTGGCTTTGTAATGTTCCCGAAGGGACCTCAGGGAAGATATACAAACGTTTACTCTGATAACCTTATCTGCATTCCCAGCTGCTATGATGCCGAGAAGGCATGGAATATCGCATTTGCATATGACCTTTGGACAGATGAACCTGCAGGCTATGAAGATACAAACTCACAGATCGACAGAGCACGCAACGGTTTATATGACGAGAGAGCAGTTGAATGCGTTGAGTACATGATGACACCCGAAGGCTCAAGCGTTGAGTATCACGGTCAGGTTCCTAACCTTCAGATCGGTTCTGAATTCACTTGGAACATCAATGCAACTTCAGACGTTTCTGCAGTTGTAGAAGGTATCAAGGATACATGGCAGGGATACATTGATGCTGCAAATGCCTCCATGAGTAAATAATTTTAATTACTGTAAGTATTAATCTAACTTAGTTTAAGGGACACTGTTTTCCGGGCAGTGTTCCTTTTGTTTTATTATTTAGGCACTTGTTAGCAAAATTTAGTTAGACCGTGGAAACAGAGGAGCTTATAATGAAATTTAGTGACAGTATCTGAATGGAGAGGCCTATGAAGCATAAATTTTACATGGCTTGTATATTGACTGCGTTTTTATTTGCTGCAGGCTGTGGTGAAGTTAAAACACCGCCGACGGTTGTCGTCAATACCGAAACCGAAACACTTTCATATTCATTCTCAACCGTTCTTTACGATACCGTCATATGTACCAAGAAGGTAGAGTGCAAATACAGGCAGACCAAGGAACAGGAAATATGCTTTTCTGAGACCGGCAGATATGTTGATGCTGTCTATGTAAGGGAAGGTGACAGCGTAAAGAAAGGTACTCTCCTTTGTGAGCTTTCGTCAGAAAGCTTAGAAAGTGAAATCGAAAGGCTCGAATACAATATTACCAGGAACAAACTGATGCTTTCGTATTTGGACGAAAAAGAAAACATCGATATTCAGTATGCCTGGATTAATTCAAACGGAAATTCGGAGGCCGCAAAGGAATCCGTAAAAGCCATACAGGAAAGCTATGATAAGCAGAGGGTATCCTATGAGGACAGTCTGGAATTTGACAATTTGGAGCTTTCCGAAAAAAAGACACTTTTAAATGGAAGCAGGCTCTATGCTTCAATGGATGGTGTAGTTTACGATCTTAAGGACGATTTGCTTGGCTCTACCAGCAAAAAAGGCGAAGTGATTATGACCATAGTAGATGCTGATAACGGTATTTTTGTTTCTGCTTTGGATGATTATGATGGCTTGTTTTCTGAAGGAGAGACTTATGAGCTTTCGGTTTCTTTAGGCACATCTACGGGAATGTTTGAAATAACACCCTTAAATATGAATAAATGGGAAGCAGGCTACCAGGCTTTTTCAGTACTGCTTGCTCCTGAAAACGTTTCTTTGGAGGTCGGAAACATTGGAAGTGTAATCCTTGTTACAGATTCAAAGGAAAATGTACTTACATTGCCTAAATCCGTTGTTCATGAGGCGGATGGGGAAAAATATGTATACATAGCAGACGATGACAATATGCGTGAGGTTAAATGGATCAAGACCGGCTTGGAAGGCGACGATTTGATAGAGATTGTAAGCGGATTAAATGAAGGAGACGAGGTTGTAAAGAAATGATGAGACTTAAGAAAATCACAGGTTTACTCCTTGCAGCCTTTCTTTTTGCTTCCTGTGGGGGAGATGTTTCGGATGAAGAAGAAATTGTCTTACTCGATCCCGTTTCGACGACCTTGAGCTTCTATGAGGCGGATTACAGGAATCTGTACGAATCAAAGGTATACAGTTCTTTGATAACGCCGGCTGTTACCGAATATTCTTTTTCAAACGGAATTAATTTTTACAAATACGGGGCTGTGGTCGGTGATGAGGTAAAAAACGGCTCGACCCTTGTAAAGGGGAACACCGAGAGCATAGACAAGCAGATAAAGTCACTTACCGAGGCACTTGATGCTTCAAAGGAGACTTATGCTGACACACTGGATGAGTTAAGCGACAACCTCTATAAAGCTGAATTTGACGAAGATTTCTACGGTCAGATAGTTAATAACTTTGAGTCGATGGACGAAGAGGGAAAGGCTTCATACGGAGGGTATTACTCGGAATATGCAAAGTATGATTACCTATACAGAGATGCAATTTTACGGGTTCAATCCTTAACCGAGCAGATTAAGGAAACGACCGAGCTTTATGAGCTTGATACCGCCTACAATGAATCACTTATTAAGAACTTAAATTCGGATAAGAATAAACTCGAGCTCAAGGCGGATATTAAGGGTACGGTTGTCGCAATGAGCTATCTTGAATCCGATGAATATATTAACCGTGACAGAAGCGTAATGGCTGTTGCCGACCTTACAAAGAAGGAGGTGAAGGTCGAGTATATCAGCAAGAGTGTAATTTCAAATGCGGCAGACTGTTTTGCAATAGTGAACGGAAAACGCTACGAGGTTGAATATGAGGGATATGACAGCAAGGAGTATTTAAGACTTTCAAAGCTTTACGATACCGTCTACGGTACTTTTACGATAAAGGATGAGGCGGGCGAACTCAACTTCGGAGATTTCGTAACTATCGTCATCATAAGCGACGAGCGTGAGAATGTCCTTTCGGTTCCGACTGCGGCTATCAATAAGGGCGATTCGGGCAAATACGTATATGTTCTCGACGATGATGGAAACAGGGTATACACGCAGGTTAAGACAGGTATGAGCGATGGGCTTTTTACAGAGATCCTTTCGGGCCTGCATGAAGGAGACAAGGTTTCCACAGACTTTACTATCGTAGAAAGAAAGAATACCTACACACTTTCAAAGGGTACGGTGGGCAAAGATTTTGAAAAGAGCGGGTATCTTTACTATCCGCGTACGGAGTGGGTCACAAACCCAATTGAATATGGCACGGCATATATCGACGAGATTTGTGTATCAAAGTATGAAATGGTAAAGAAGGGGCAGGTTCTTTGCAAGATTCACGTCGAAGCAGATGATATAGAGCTTAAGAGGCAGGAAAGAGCACTTTTAAGGTTAAATGAAGAGCTTAACGAACTCCTTGAGGATGAAGAAAAAAACGAAAAATCCATCAAATATAAACGCGAGGCAATTGCGGACAAAGAAGAGTACATAAATGATTTAAAATCCGATGCTTCGGTTACCGAAATAAGGGCAAAAAACAGCGGAGTTGTCGTTGACCTTAAAAAGTTCGAGGAAGGCGATATTTTAATGGCGGATGCCAAAATTTTGGAGCTTTCCGACACAAGCTCAAGCTACTTGCTGCTTGAAGACAGCGGCAATCAGCTTACCTACGGAAACGAGGTCACAATTACCTACAATACCGTCGAAAAAGAAAAGAAAGAGGTCCCCGGGAAGGTAGTAACCGTATCGAACTTTTCACTGACTCCAGACCTTCAGAGTGAAGTTATAATCGTTTCAATAGATGAGGAATATATAGGCGATATGGCGGCAAGCTCGCAGGGCGTGGAGGGCTGGTGGAACAGGACCCGCTTTACGGCAAGCGCCTTGACCCGTAGAGTAGACGACGTCATTCTTGTCCCTAAGCGTGCGGTTAAGGAAGCGGACGGCTGCACCTATGTAACGGTTAAAGATGAAGCCGGAAAGCTTAGCTATGTAAGCTTTGTTTCAGGCGGTTCGGATTCAAGCAACTATTGGTGTGTAAAGGGTCTTACAGAGGGAATGGAAATATGTTTGGATTGAGCCTAAAAAAACTGTGGCATAAAAAATGGATGAATATAAGTCTTCTTGTGGGAAGTCTGCTTCTCATTGGAACACTTGTAAGCTTTCCTGTCTATAAATCCGCTGCCTTCAATAAGATGATTGCCGACGAATTTTCAAATTATATCGAAACCGACGGAAACTGGCCCGCATATTTTCATATTCAGGCAAGCTCTCGTAAAGAACCCGGCGGAGAAACGATGACGAGACTTGAAAATCTCATGTCGAAGCTGTACGAGGATTTTAACGTTACCGAGAAAAATACAATTATCTATTATTATCTGCTTGCTGCGGATGCTCATTCGACTTCATCGCGTGACGATTCAAAGGTTTTGAATTTTTCTCTTTGCACGATGTCGGGGCTAGAAAATCACGCATCGATGATAGCCGGAGAAATGTATTCGGATGACGGGCTTACGGACGACGGCGCAATTGAAGTTGTGGTAAGTAGAAGCACTCTTGTAAATGAAGGCTTCTTAATCGGTGAAACAATTGAATTTGAAAATCTTAGCGATGCATCAGGAAACCCTATTCGGGTATATATAAAGGGCGTTTTTGATAAGGCGGATTCATCCGATCTTTATTGGGTAAACAAGCCTTCGGCCTTAAGGTGCAACGTGCTCATGAACACCGAGCTTTTTAAGCAGATGTTTACCGGTGACAATGCAGGAAAGTACAATATCACCTGTAACTATTATGCTCAGTTTGAATATGAGAGCATAGATGAAAAACAAGTGGATGCCTTTATTTCAAAGGATGATTATTATAAAAACGAAAGTGCTTACAGAAGTGTTCTGCAGGAGACTCCTTACAGAGAACTTCTTAATGATTATCTTGAAAAAAAGGGTAGAATATCCGAGACACTTATAATCTTACAGGTGCCGGTACTAGTCATGCTTGCTGCATTCTTGCTGATGATTTCGGGTCAGATGTATGAACTTGAAAAGAACGAAATTTCCGTCATAAAGAGCAGGGGAAGCTCAAGAGCACAGATATTCAGGCTCTATCTCTATCAGGGCTTGTTTATCACGATTTTAGGAGCCTTAGGCGGAATTCCTTTGGGATTGTTTCTTGCACGTGTCCTCGGAGCCACCGGAAACTTTTTGGAGTTTGATTTTGGAAATCGCCTTAGCGTCAATATGACAAAGGAAGCGCTTCTTTATGCGCTCTTTGGAATAGTGATGTGTCTTTTGTGCATTACGCTTCCTGCAATCAAGCATAGCAAGGTCACCATTGTAAACTTAAAGCAGTCAAAGGCGGTGGGAAAAAAGCCCTTGTGGCAAAAGCTTTTCCTTGATGTGGTGCTTTTAGGTATTTCGCTCTACGGATATTATTCTTTTAATAAAAATGCCAACATTTCCGTATCGGTAAGCTCAGGAGAAAGCCTGGATCCTTTGCTTTATATCAGTTCGTCTTTATTTATACTTGGCGGAGGACTTTTGTTTTTACGTATCCAGCCTGAGCTTATAAGGCTTATCTATATAATTGGGAAGAAGCTTTGGAAACCTGCAAGCTATGTATCCTTCATGGACAATATCAAGAATTCAAGAAAGCAGCAGTTAATCATGCTTTTTATGATTCTTACGGTTTCACTTGGCATGTATTCGGCTACGGTAGCACGTACAATCCTTGATAACGGAATCAGAAACACAGAATATATTGACGGAGCGGATGTTATCGTAAAGGAAGTCTGGAAGGTACTGACGGATGAGAATAATGCTTCAACCGGTGAATATCTCGTACCAGATTATACGAAGTACGCTACTATGGATATTGCCGCAAGGTATACACGTGTAATAGACGATACTTCCGCATATGTGTATTCGGGCGAAAAAAACAATAGGCAGGTAGTTACGCTTCTTGGCATCCACACCAAGGAATTCGGCGAGACCACCTCTCTTGAAAAAGGTCTTAATGAAAAGCAGTACTATAGCTATCTAAATGACCTTGCGGTTAAAGAAGGCGGGGTATTGGTGTCGCGAAGCTTTGAGACTGTGCTTGGGTTTAAGGTCGGCGATACACTTAATTATTATAATTCGGGAAGTAAGTCACTTAGCGGCACCATAGTCGGTTTCTTTGACTATTTCCCAGGGTTTGTTCCGAGCGAAACCGCCATTAATGCAGATGGGAGTGCGTATACTAAGGACAATTTCATGATTGTCACCCATTACGATTATATAGTCAACAAGCTCGGAACTACTCCGTATGAGATTTGGATCAAATTAAACGACGGAGTAACAGATACTGATGTCTATAACTGGTTTGATGAACACAACGTGGAGCTTTCTAAGTACGTAAACAGACTCACGGATCTTGAAGAGACGAAGAACGATCCACTGCTTCAGGGAACAAACGGCATACTAACCTTAAGCTTTGTGGTAACGATGGTACTTTGTGCAATCGGCTATCTCATATACTGGGTAATGTCCATTAGGGAGCGCGAGCTCATGTTTGGTGTCCTTCGTGCAATGGGACTTCATAAGGGCGAGATTATTCATCTTCTGATTAACGAGCAGATTTACTGCGGACTCTTTTCGGTTCTTGCAGGTGCGGCAGTAGGAAAGCTTACCTCAATTTTGTATGTGCCGATTTTAGAGGAAGCCTTCGCCTCGCGTACGCAGGCGCTTCCCATGAAACTCATCACAAATCCGACCGATATGGTGAGACTTTCTTTGTTCGTCGGAGGAGTTATGCTTCTGGCTCTTCTTGTATTACTGATTTTGGTATCAAAGATGAACGTTACAAAGGCTTTAAAGCTTGGTGAAGAATAATGGAAAAAGAAATTTATTTAAAGGCCGAAAATATTGTTAAAACCTTCAGTGTTCCGGGTGGAAGCTTTACGGCGCTTAAGGATGTAAGCTTAAGCGTTCCGCAAGGTGCCTTTGTGATATTAAAGGGGCGTTCGGGCTCCGGTAAGACGACACTTATGAACATTTTAAGCTCGCTTGATGATCCGACAAGCGGAGAGGTGTTCATAAAGGACAGGTCGATTAAGAAATTAAATGAAAAAGAAAGGGAAATCCTAAGGCGAAAGGAGTTCGGCTTTGTATTCCAGTCGGTTTCACTGCTTCCTTCTATGAATGCTTTTCAAAACGTAGAATTTTCAATGCGAATGGCAGGGCTTAAGATCGGTAATGATACAAGCAAGCGTGTTGAGGAATGTCTTTCTTTTGTGGGACTTTCAAACCGTGCACTTCATATGCCACAGGAAATGTCCGGAGGTGAACAGCAGAGGGTTGCAATTGCAAGGTCCTTCGCACACAGACCAAAGATGATATTTGCGGATGAACCGACTGCCGAGCTTGATTCGCAGATGGCAGCAAGGGTAGCTTCACTTTTCGGCGAAATGTCAAAGAAGGAAAATATTACCGTATTTATGATTACCCACGATATGGGGCTTCTTGATGCGGCGGATATGGTGATCGAACTTGAAAACGGGGTGAAGATAAGTGGCTAAGGAAATGATAAAGGCTGACAGCCTCGTAAAAATTTACAAGACCAAAGAAACCGAAGTCTTAGCCCTGCAGGGGCTTGATTTAACGATTGAGGAGGGAGAGCTTACCGCTATCATCGGAAACTCCGGAAGCGGCAAATCCACCTTCCTAAACATGATAGGCGGACTTGACAGACCGAGTGCAGGCTCACTTTTTGTGGACGGCAAGAACCTTTTTACAATGACGGAAAAAGAACTTGTTTCCTATAAGCGCGATACGGTAGGCTTTGTGTGGCAAAATAACGGACGAAACATGCTTCCCTTCCTAAGTGCCCTTGAAAATGTTATGATGCCCATGAATATATCAAACGAGCATCATAAAAAAGAAAAAGCTCTTGAGCTTTTGGACCTCGTTGGCATGACACACAGGAAAAATTCCCGTATGAATATGCTCTCTGGCGGTGAGCAGCAGAGAATTGCAATTGCAATAGCACTTGCTAATTCGCCAAAGCTGTTACTTGCGGACGAGCCCACGGGAAGCGTCGATTTTAAAACAGCTGATTTTATCTTTGACGTTTTTACAAAGCTTAATAAGTCAGGACAAACTATTTTGATAGTAACCCACGACATAGCTCTTTCAAAAAAGGTTAACAGAGTGGTTGCGATAAGAGACGGGAAAATCAGTTCCGAGCGTGTCTTAAAGGAAAAGTATCAGGACAGACTCAAGGAATCGAACATCGATTGGCGGATGGAGGACACGCAGGATGAATATGCGGTTCTGGACCGTGCAAACCGTGTTCAGCTTCCGGAAGAGCTTTTAAAACAGCTTGAGTTAAATGACAATAAGGTAAAGATTACGGTTAAGGATAAAGAAATTATTATTACAAAACCATAGGAGGAAAGAATGGTTAAGGCAAGATTTCATTTACCGGGGTTACGGTTTAATTATCCCCTCAATATGTTCTGGGTAAGCCTGCTTGAACAGTATCCCGAAAGATTCAGAGAGGGAGTTGAGATTGCTTCCTTCTTTGGCTGCTTTCCTGTAGCACTTTGGAACGGAGGACGATTAATCGCACACGATCAGTGTGACGCAACCTATATTAAAAATGTTGTGAAAAGTATAAACAGTAAGGGCATTCCTGTTCGCTATACCTTTACGAATCCCCTTCTTACGGAGGCGGATTTGGACGATCCCTTCTGCAACTTTTGCATGGAGGTCGGCGACAACGGCATGAACGAGGTCATGATCATGTCACCGATTCTTGAAAAGTATATCAGGGAAAAGTACCCTTCCTACAAGCTTAACAGCTCCACCTGCAAGGAAATAAAGGATGTAAAGACTCTTAACGACGAGATCAACAGGGACTACCAGTATGTGGTGCTTGACTACAACCTTAACAATAAATGGGATTTCCTTGACGGAGTCGAGCATAAAGAAAAGCTTGAAGTCCTGGTAAATACACTTTGTACCCCGAATTGTAAGAGAAGAGGCGACCATTACAGGCAGATAGCAAAGGACCAAAGGACGGTTTTGTTGAACAGAAAGCTTCCGCCCGACAAACAGATTCCGATTGAGCCCTGGCACTGTGAATACGGAGAAAAAAACTGCATCCACACCATACAGGATTATCCTACCTTTATAACGCCTACGGATATCTGGGAGAAATATATTCCCGCAGGTATCAATAATTTTAAAATCGAAGGTCGTACCGGAAGCCTGTTTTCTTTGATAGATACATATTGTTTCTTTATGCTTAAGCCTGAATGCGTGGGAGAGACAAGGCTCCTTCTTTTAAGAAATCTTCAGAAAGCAGGGATTATCAAGGTTAGTACTCCCCGTCCCGGGACCTGGCCGTAGGAGATTGCATGAGAGACGTTTATTGGCATTTGCCGGGCTTTTGCTCAAATTTTTACATTAACCAGGTAATAATCAATCTTCTAAAGGAGTATCCGGATAAATTCAATGAAGGATACAAGGTCGGAAGCGTATATGGGACATTTCCGGGGGCTATATGGAACGGCGGGCGTGCCGTACTCGGAAATATTTCTGAAGGAAATATTAAGGCAATTTTAACGACCTATGAAAGATTTTTTGCACCTGTCAGATTTACATGGACGAATTCGCTGATTACAGAGGAACACTTAAACGATTCTTTTTGTAATCACGTCATGAGCCTTGCGGATAACGGAAAGAATCAGGTGCTTTGCAATTCGGGAATTCTGGAGGAATACTTAAGAGATAAATATCCGAATTTTAAATACATCTCATCGACTACAAAAAGGCTTAAAGGGTTAGATGACATTAAGGCAGAGCTTTCAAAGGATTATTTCATGACGGTTCTTGATTATGATTTAAATCATGACGAGAAGACCCTGGATGCATTAAGCACAGATGCAGGCAGAGTTGAAATCCTTGTTGACGAAATCTGCTTTCCAAATTGTCCTAAGCGGCTTGCTCATTACAAATCGGAGTCCGATTATCAGCTTAAGGGAGTATCGGGTAAACCC
Organism: Lachnospiraceae bacterium; assembly: GCA_963605385.1. Lineage (GTDB taxonomy): Bacteria > Bacillota > Clostridia > Lachnospirales > Lachnospiraceae > UBA1258. The sequence goes on along the minus strand of CAVCUM010000009.1, from coordinate 27,302 downwards.
TTTGATTGCCCGAATGTAAAGGTTAAACCGTCCTTTAAGGAATGCATGAAGAGACCTGCCTTTATAACGGCTGAGGAAATAGACTCGTACATTGATAAGGGCTTTGTGAACTTTAAACTAATCGGAAGAGGGCTTCCAAAGGAGCTTTTGATTGATTCATATATGTACTACCTGGTGAAGCCCACAGAACGGGATTTCGTCAGAAAAAAGTTAACAGATATTCTCGGCAAATTATGTAAATAAAATAAAAAGCTTCGTAGGCTGTGCCTACGAAGCTTTCTTAAATGCAGAAAATAGTACGGTAACATCCTGCCCAAAAAGGAATTGCGTGTCGCTTATGTGCACTCGACGTAAAAAATCCTGCTTTGAAGGCTTCCTTTTACCATATAGGGAGTTGCGTTGCAATTCTCTATATGGTAAAAAGGCACTGCGAGCCAATGATGCGCTGCTTCAGCGTAAAGCATATGTCGCCAAGGCGATTGCACCAGACGTTGAGAATTTCGCAGGCGAAACTAATTTTTACAATATAGGAAATCAGTTCGCCTTGTGGTAAACTAACCTTATGAAAAAAAAGGAAAGAAAAGTCGATTGTAAAAAAATTGAAAAGCTGATTCCTTTGTATCTTAACAAACAGCTCTCTTCGTACGAGGCGGAGCAGTTTTTAAAGCATGTTACGGTCTGTAAGAGCTGCAAGGAAGAGCTTTCGATTCAGTATATGGCTACAAAGGGGCTTGAAAGGGCGGAAAAGGAAAATGACTACAACCTTGTAAAGGCCCTGGATGCTCTGATAAAAAATTCTTTTCACCAGATTAGGACGCACGAGTTTCTTTATTTTGCTTTTTCTTTCTGCATGATCTTTGTGGTCTGCATTATTATTGCGGCTATTTTGCTGATATTTTAGGAGTTTATCTTGAAAATACTTCTTGTTGACGGAAATTCAATACTTAACAGGGCATTTTTTGCGCTTCCCCTACTTTCTTCAAGGGACGGAATTTATACAAATGCGGTACTCGGATTTTTAAATATTCTTTTTAAGGAGCTTGATGAGGAACAGCCGGATTTCCTGACAGTGGCTTTTGATGTGCACGCGCCGACATTTAGGCATGAGATGTACAAAGAATATAAGGGCACGAGAAAGCCGATGGCTTGCGAGCTAAAGATGCAGCTTCCCATTATCAGGGAGGTTCTTTCTTCGATGAATGTCAATATCGTTGAGATGGCGGGCTATGAGGCGGATGATTTACTGGGGACACTAGCAAAGAAATCGGAAAGCTTAGGCTATGAAGTAAAGCTTCTTTCCGGAGACAGAGATTTGCTTCAGATTGCAACGGACAAGATTGAAATCATTATTCCTAAGACTCAAAAAGGGAAAACGGAGAATCACCGTTATTTTGCAAAGGATGTTTTGGATGAATACAGCGTTACTCCTTTAGAGTTTATAGATGTAAAGGCTCTTCAGGGTGACAGTAGCGACAATATTCCCGGCGTTCCGAAGGTCGGAGAAAAGACCGCACAATCACTCATAAGCACCTATCATTCGCTTGAAAGCTTATATGAGCACGTCGATGAAATTACAAAGAAGGTTCTGCATGAGAATCTTGTGACCTTTAAGGAACAGGCTTATTTTTCGCGTACATTGTCTACGATTGAGATAAATGCGCCGATTGAGCCTGACTTTGAAAAGAGCAGGGTTTGTAATCTTTATAATAAAAATTCCGAGGAAATATTCAGAAAATATTCATTAAACGGACCCCTAAAGAAGCTTGAAGGCTACGCTTCAGAGGTGAGTGTAAGCATTTTAAAGCCCGAATATGAGATTATAGAAGATTTTAATGCAGCTTCAAATATTCTTTCAAAGTTAAGCAATGTAAATAAAATCGGTCTTTCGGAATGTGAAAAGGGACTTGCGATTTTTATTTACGAAAAATGTTTCTTTTTAAGCTATTACGGTTTTATTACAAGGGAATACCTTAAGAAGGAAATAAGCAGGCTTTTAAACAAAGAAGCATACGTATATACGATTTCGATTAAATCGATTTATGACTTTATCGGGGAATACAGACCCACCTTTCAGGATGCCGAGATACTTGCATATTTAATCGATCCGAATAAGGGAAGCTACCCCGTTACCTACTTAGCGGATACCTATCTTTCAAAATACTACGGAGCCGAGGCAGATTTTAAGGACGACCCCGTCAGCCTGTGTGCTATAAGAGCACTTACGGCCGAAGAGCTTACAAGAGTTCTTTTTGAAAAGATTAAAGCTATTAACGAAGAGTCTCTTTATGAAAATATTGAGATGCCTCTTTCATATGTGCTATACAGCATGGAAAAAGAAGGTGTGCTTTGCGACAGGGAGGCTTTAAAGAAATTTAGCCTCAAGCTATCGGATAAGATGACCGAAATCGAAGCTTCCATATATGAGGCGGCAGGAGAGAAATTCAATATCAATTCGCCAAAGCAGCTTGCCGAGGTGCTTTTTGAAAAATTAAAGCTTCCGGGAGGGAAGAAGACAAAGTCCGGCTATTCAACGGCCGCTGATGTGCTTGAAGGGCTTAAAGATAAATACCCGATAGTAAGCGATATTCTTGAATTTCGTATGCTTTCAAAGCTTAAGTCAACCTATGCCGAGGGCTTACAGGATTGTATTGATACAGACTCAAGGATTCATACTCACTTCAATCAGACTATTACCGCTACGGGTCGAATCAGCTCTACGGATCCCAATCTTCAGAACATTCCTATCAGGACCGAACTTGGAAGTAAGCTAAGAGAGGTTTTTTATCCTAAGGACGGGTATACCTTTGTCGATGCGGATTATTCGCAAATTGAGTTACGTCTTATGGCACATATGTCGGGCGACGAAACCATGATTGAAGCCTTCAACTTAGAAAAGGACATTCACAGAAGCACCGCGGCAATTGTGTTCGGAAAGGATTTTGATGAGGTAACGGATATTGAAAGAAGGCGGGCGAAGGCCGTCAACTTCGGCATTATTTACGGCATCAGCGCTTACGGACTTTCAAAGGATATAGGAATCGAGCCCAAGGAAGCTGACAAATATATAAACGATTACTTTGAAAAATATCCGAAGATTCGGTCGTTTTTGGATAAAACGATCGATGATGCAAGAAAGAACGGGTACACCTTGACATTGTTTAACAGGCGACGTCCGATTACCGACATCAATTCGTCGAATCATATGTTAAAGAAGGCAAGCGAGCGTATCGCCATGAATGCGCCCATTCAGGGTACGGCAGCCGACATCATGAAGATAGCCATGATAAATATCTTTAAGCGCCTAAAGGCAGAGAAGCTTGAATCTAAGCTTCTTCTTCAGGTACACGATGAAGTGCTCATTGAATGCAAGCTTTCGGAAAAAGAAACCGTTATGAGGCTTGTCAAAGAAGAAATGGAGAAAGCGGCAGCACTTTCTGTAAGTCTTACAGTCGAATGTAAGGAAGGCAAAAACTGGTACGAGGCACACTAAATGCGCGTGATAGGAATAACCGGCGGAGTTGGGGCCGGAAAAACAAACATTCTTTCATATATCGGTGAACATTATAACTGCGAGATTATCTTAACGGACGATCTTGCAAAGTCTCTATGTAAAAAGGGCGAGGTTTGCTATAAGCCGCTCATTACACTTTTATCAGAAAATGTCCTGGATGATGACCTTCAGATAGACAGGAAAAAAATGGCAGGGCTTATATTTAACGATGAAAGCCTCAGAAAAAAAGTAAACGAAATCATTCATCCCGCAGTTAAGAAACATATCACAGACAGGATAGCCTGCTTAAGGGAAAGTAATGAGAGGGATTTTCTTTTTATAGAGGCTGCACTTTTAATTGAGGACGGCTACGGGCAGATAGTCGATGAAATGTGGTATATTTATGCAGATATGTCGGTCAGGGCGAATCGTCTGAAGTCATCGAGAGGTTATTCCGATGAGAAGATTGAGGCTATACTTAAAAGCCAGCTTTCGGACGAGTTATTCAGACAGAACTCGGATTTTTGCATAGATAATTCGGGAAATGCAGAGGATTCATTTAGACAGGTAAGAGAAAGGCTGGCAGGATATGAGTGCTAATTATACTAAGCCCTTGGTATTCGGACTTGATATAGGTACGCGCAGTGTCGTCGGAACAGTAGGCTACTTGGAGGGCGACAGGTTTAAGGTGCTGTGTCAAAAGGTAAAGGAACATGAGACGCGTGCGATGCTTGACGGTCAGATTCATGATATCGGAAGGGTCGCAGAGACACTTAACCTTGTAAAAAAAGAGTGTGAGGAAGCGGTAGGCTCAAGCTTAAAGCAGGTGTGCATTGCGGCGGCAGGACGTGTACTTCAGACTCTTGATACACATGTTGACATGATGTTGGAAGAGGAACGAGAGGTAAACAGGGAGGATATTACCAATCTTTTATCCCTGGGAGTTGAAAAGGCATATAAGGAGTTTACACCCAAGGAAAGTCTGAATGTGAAGTTTTATTGTGTGGGCTATTCCGTTATCAAATATTACCTGAACAATTACCCGATGGGAAATCTTGAGGGGCATAAGGCAAGTGTTATTTCTGCAGATATAATTGCAACCTTCCTGCCGGATGATGTCGTGGACGGACTTTATAAGGCAGTTGAGCTTGCCGACTTGGAGGTTGCGAATCTGACCTTGGAGCCTATTGCCGCAATTTCCGTTGCCATTCCCGAACGTTTCAGAATGCTGAACATAGCTCTTGTGGATGTCGGTGCGGGTACCAGCGATATTTCAATTACCAGAGAGGGAAGTATTGTTGCCTACGGTATGATACCGATGGCAGGCGACAAGTTTACTGACAGACTTGCAATGGAATATCTCACCGACTTTGACGTGGCGGAACATATAAAGAAAGGTATCAGCGAAGGTGAGGAGATTACCTATGAGGATATCATGGGGCTTTCGCAGACAGTTTCTGCCGAGGACGCATACAAGATAATCAAGCCTCTTATGGAAGAGGAGACAAAGGCCGTATCCGATGAAATAATCCGTCTTAACGGCGGAAAGAGTGTCAGTGCCGTGTTTGTGGTAGGCGGAGGTGCTTCCGTAAAGGGTTATACGGATATGCTTGCGGAGAAGCTTTCCATACAAAAAGAAAGGGTTGCATTAAGAGGGTCGGAGGTCATGGGCAAGATTGATTTCTTGAACAATGATGCCTTAAAGAGCTCACTTATGGTAACTCCTATAGGAATCTGTTTAAATTATTACGAGCATACCAATAATCTAATATATGTCACCTTTAACGGCACCCGCCTTAAGATGTACGATAATGGTCATACGACGGTCCTTGATGCCTGCGTTCAGGCAGGCTTTCCAAATGACGGGCTCTTTCCGAAGAGAGGGCGCGCGCTTACTTACAGCGTAAACGGAAAGTCAAGGATAGCAAAGGGTGAAATCGGTGAGGCCTGTGAAATAACGGTTAACGGGAAGCCTGCAGATATTACGACAAAGATTTTTTCAAATGACAAGATTGTCATAAAAGAATCGACTGCAGGTGTGAGGGCACGTCTGCAGGTAAAGGATATACCCGAGTACAAAGAAGGAATAAGCTTAAATGTTGACGGAAAAACCTTGAAGCTTTCAAGACCGGTATTTGTAAACGGGAAAGAGGCAGCCTCCGATTACGAGATATGTGAAGATGACAGAGTAGAGATACTTGATAATCTGTCAAAGGAACAGCTTGAAAGTGCACTTGATTCAAAACCCGAGCCTGACGCACAGCCTAAATCCTTGGCACAATCGAAACCTTCTTTGCAGTTTCAGTCCCAGACGCAGACCTTGGACAAATCAAACACAAGTATTACGGTTTTGGTAAATGATGAGGAGGTTATTTTAAGCGGCAAGAAGGAATACGTTTTTGTGGACGTCTTTGATTATATTGATTTTGATTTAAATGATTCAAGAGGTCGTTCCATAGTTACGCTTTGCAACGGAGAACCGGCCATATATTTAAATTCTTTGTCGGATGGCGACATACTTAATATTTACTGGAAGGACTTATAGTCTTATGAGATTTGCGCCAATTGCGAGCGGCTCAAGCGGAAACTGCATATTTGTCGGGACGGATAAGACAAATATTTTGATAGATGACGGAATCAGTTTTAAAAGAACAAACGAGGGGTTAAAAAGCCTTGGAATAGACATTCATGATATAGATGCAGTATTGGTGACACATGAGCATACGGATCATACTCAAGGGTTAGGGGTTCTTTCAAGAAAGCTTTCGATTCCTATATATTCGACGAGGGGGACGGCGGACGGCATCAGGAACACGTCCTCACTCGGAAAGATTGACGACGATTTGTTTAATTACGTAAATGTAGATGAAACCTTTGAAATCAAGGATTTATCTATTAAACCGGTTCACATTTCACACGATGCAAACGATCCAACAGCTTTTACTTTATGCGAGGGGACAAAGAAGGTTTCTGTGGTAACCGACCTTGGCACCTATACGGACTACACTGTGGACGCAATAAAAAATTCTGATATAATCATGCTTGAAGCAAATCACGACGTTTCGATGCTTGAAGTCGGACCGTATCCTTATTATCTAAAGCAGAGAATTCTTTCGGACCACGGACATTTGTCAAATGAAAATTCGGGACGACTTCTTTCATCAGTATTGCATGACGAGGTTAAGGCGGTATTTTTAGGACATTTAAGCAAAGAAAACAATATCCCTGAGCTTGCATACGAGTCGGTCAGGTTTGAAATAGAGGCCTCAGACACAAAGTATCACGGGAATGATTTTGAAATAAGAGTAGCAAAAAGAGATACTCCGATGGAAATCATCGAAATATAAAGGAGAGAACATGGATAAGATTATAATCACCGTAGTGGGCAAGGATACAGTCGGAATCATAGCCAAGACCTGCACCTATCTTGCAGACAATAACTGCAACATTTTGGACATTTCGCAGACCATCGTACAGGATTTCTTTAACATGATGATGATAGTCGATATGTCGGGTTCATCGGTAAATTTCGGAAAGCTTCAAAGTGATTTGGACAGCCTCGGCAAGACAATAGGGGTCGAAATCAAAGCGCAGAAAGAAGAAATCTTTGAAAAGATGCACAGACTTTAAAAAAGAATTTGCATATATGCTTTGCTACGGACTTTTATGCAGGAGAGAACAATGGTTAGTTTTAAGGAAGTAAACGAAACCAATAAAATGGTTTCGGAACAGACACTTGATGTAAGAACCATTACAATCGGAATCAGTCTTCTTGATTGTATTGATTCGGACTTAGACAGATTAAACGAAAACATTTTTAATAAGATTACAACGGTTGCAAAAGACTTAAGCAAGACAGCCGAGGAGATAGAATCGGATTACGGAATTCCGATTGTAAACAAGCGTATTTCTGTTACACCGATTTCTCTTATCGGGGGCTCCGCATGCAAGTCGCCATCCGATTTCGTGACAATAGCACATACCTTGGACAGGGCTGCCAAGACCGTAAAGGCAAATCTTATAGGCGGATATTCTGCACTTGTGTCAAAGGGCATGACAAAAGCCGATGAAATGCTTATTAGGTCCATCCCTGAGGCGCTTACAAATACCGAGTGCGTATGCAGTTCGGTTAATCTTGCATCCACAAAGACCGGTATCAACATGGATGCCGTAAAGCTTATGGGTGAAATCCTTTTGGAGGTTGCAAATGCTTCCAAAGACAGAGATTCCGTGGATTGTATGAAGCTTGTCGTATTCTGCAATGCACCCGATGACAATCCCTTTATGGCGGGAGCCTTTCACGGAGTAACCGAGGCGGATGCCATCATAAATGTCGGAGTTTCCGGCCCCGGTGTTGTTAAAACCGCGCTTGAGGCAGTAAGAGGCGAAAGCTTCGAGGTGCTTTGCGAAACGATAAAGAAAACGGCTTTCAAGGTCACAAGAGTCGGTCAGCTCGTGGCAAAGGAAGCTTCAAAACGTTTGAACATCCCCTTCGGAATCATAGATTTATCTTTAGCACCGACTCCTGCCGTAGGCGATTCGGTTGCAGACATTCTTTGCGAGATAGGCTTGGAATATGCGGGGGCTCCCGGTACAACGGCGGCACTTGCTCTTTTAAATGATCAGGTAAAGAAGGGCGGAGTAATGGCAAGCTCATATGTAGGCGGACTCAGTGGTGCCTTTATTCCCGTTTCCGAAGATCAGGGAATGATTAATTCGGTCGAAGCAGGAGCAATCACCCTTGAAAAGCTTGAAGCCATGACCTGTGTATGCTCTGTCGGACTTGATATGATAGCAATTCCCGGGGATACGCCTGCGACCACAATTTCCGGTATTATAGCAGATGAGATGGCACTCGGAATGGTAAACCAGAAGACCACCGCGGCAAGACTCATTCCGGTTATCGGTAAGGGAGTGGGAGAGAAGGTCGAATTCGGCGGACTTTTCGGATACGCGCCGATAATGCCGGTTAATAAATATTCCTGTGCCAATTTTATAAACAGAGGCGGAAGAATACCTGCTCCGATACATAGCTTTAAAAACTGATAAATTATGGGGAACAAAGAATCCTGCCTTGCAGGATTCCCCGGCTGTGGCGGGTCACTTTAGCAACATACACCTTTTACGCGAGTGTGAATCGTTGGCACGCAGTGCTTTTTACTGTATAGGAGATTGCAAGGCATTTCCCTATTAAAAAAGCATTCCGCTTGCGGAATGCTTGACGTCTGGCGCGGTCGCATCAGCGACATACACCTGTCTTACTTGTTGTAAGACAGGTTTTTTTCACATAATCTTAATAGTTTTATAAGCGGAACAATCAAAAGTCCGCAGATAAAGTTACTCACTCCGTGCACCAAATCCCAGGGGAGTCCTGCAATTATCCAGGCAATCATCTTGTCAAAGCTTAAGCCGAACATAAGAGCCTGGGCGGGAGCGTAAAGCGTTCCGAAGAGCAGTCCGTGAAGCCCACTTATCGTCATATAAACAAGCGGAGCCCACTTCTTGTTCATTTTCCCCGGAAGGAGCATTGCCGCACCCCAAAGAAAATCCCAGATATAAAGATAAGGAAGCCACCACATGGCAAAACCGTTAAACAGTCCTACTAAAAATATAAATATATAAATGGGGTAGAGTGCTTTGAAACGATAGACAACGGTGAGGGCTACGATAAAAACTCCGAGTAAATGCACATTGGGAGCAAATTCCATTAAAACCTTGGAGGCGTACATGACGCCTCCAAGCATGCCGAAAACGGCGATTTCTTTAATAGAGAGTTTCATTACTCAACCTTAAAGGTATAGGTAGAACCTGCTGTTATATCGGTTGAATCAACACCGGTCATGGCATATTCGCCGTCGATGTAGAAAGCCCAGTAGGTACCATCAACATCATAGTCGGCAGTGATTCCGTTTACGGTCTTAACGTATAAACCGTACTCGCTTTCGTCACCCGCAATGAGGTTTACATCCAAAAGAGCTTTTCCGACGGTTGTTTCATCGGTCTTTATAGTGAAAACCGTTTCGTTTCCGTCCTTGTCAACTACATTGAAGGTAAATTCGGTGTTTCCTTCTCCGAGGGTACAACCCTCAATTGTTTCGTAAACATTTTCGTTTACGGTCTGTGTCTTTTCGCCACATCCTGTAATGCCAAGTGTCATTGCCGCAAATAACACGCCTACAAGGAGTAAAGACAGCTTCTTTTTTAAACTATTCTTCATAACAATCTCCTTAAGATTTTTTTAGTGTTTTTCTTTCTCCTCGGTGCTCGCAAGGGTTTATGAAAGAGAGTAAGACACACGGGTATTTCGACTCTGTGCATTTTCTTCGCCTTCTCAAAGCTTACGCTTCAATGACGTTTCCTAAATGCGGCTTTAGTAAGAAGAAAATTGTTGTCGCTGCACATCACGGCTGCGGGCCAGTACAGGAATTTCACCTGTTTCCCACGATGCGTCCGAATGAAAGATTATCAGAAGAATATTTGCAAGTCAATCGCTTTGCTATATCACAATGATTTGTTTTTGATATTCGTGAATTCTTAATTTTGCCTTTTGATTGTAAAGGGTAGAGGCAAAAAGCTCAGAATCGAAGATTTTCTTTGTAATGCTGTTGAGAGTTTCATAAGCCGGCGGAATCCTTGTAAGCAGACTTATTTCGGAGCTTTCGGACATTTGCGAGAAAAGAATCGATGCTTCTTCTCTAAATCCCAAAACCTTTAGGTGAGAGATGTAATTTGCCGATTCCTTAAACCTCGTATTGCTTCCCTGAATATTTAAAAGAACATGAAGCAGGGCTCTTGAAACGCGTGAGTAAGTCAGGTTCTTTGTCTTTAAAAGATCAATAAAGGAGGTTGCGTTCTTAAACTCGGAGAGTGAATTTACAATCCGGTTTGCAAGATCTTCACTTGATTCAAGAAAGGCGGCGAGATTGTCCTTATTTAAAAGGAGAGAGTAGAAGAGTTCACCGGAAAACCGGTTTAAAGAAACCGGATCCTGATTTACCTGCTTTAAATCATAAGGTATGTAAGAAGAAATCTTTTCCTGCTCGTTTGAAAAAATAGCATTTCTGATGGCTGTTGCACTTAGAAAATTACTGTCCTTTATAAAAGAATCATCGTCATAGTCCTCGCCCTCGCGCTTAATCGTGTAGGGCTTTATGGAACTTCCCGTGCGTTTAAGAGCCATGATATATTCTAAGGCAAGGACATTATTTGAATGAGAAAGAAGGGCATCGTATTCGGGAAAAAGAAGCAGACGCGATTTGGCAAAGGTATTGCCCTCCTTCATAAGTGCCTTAATGCCGCCGGTCGTAACCTGCCCCTCGCAAAGAAGCTTGTCGGCACAAAGACACAGGGCGTCTATATCACCGCATTCGGATCCGAAGCACAGGTAATCGACGATGTTTAATTTATTAAGAAGGGTAACGGCTCCATGAGCAAATAAATCCGCACTTCCGGTAGCATATGGAATCGGAAGTAAGAGACATAGGTCGGCTCCGTTTTCCAAAGCCATCCTTGTACGTATTTCCTTGGAGTATATGGCCGGCTCGCCGCGTTCGACGAAGTCGCCGCTCATCAGACAGATAATGTAATCCGCATGGAGCTTCTTTTTAATGGTGTCCAATTGGTATTTATGCCCGTTATGAAACGGATTGTATTCACATATAACCGCAGCTACCGTCATACGTGCCTCCTTGAAAAGCTTATTTTGATAAAAGTTTAACATATCGTTATGGATTATACAATTATTGAATTGTACCTAAATAAGTACAAAAAACCTATTGTGTAAGGGCTTTCAGTCGTTTATAATCAAGAAAATAACTAAAATTTAATTCGGTTTGTTTAAATTAAATATGTAGGAAACAATAGATTGTCAAAAATTAGACAAACCACGGAGGTTACTATGGCATATATTGATAGCATTAAGAATAAGGCACGTCTTGACAAGAAGACGATTGTTCTTCCCGAATCAAACGATAAGCGTGTACTTATCGCGGCAGCACATATCATTGAGCAGGATATTGCAAACATTATCATGGTCGGCGATGAAGAAAAGATCATGGACGGTGCAAACTGGCTGGAGGTTGATTTGTCCGGAGTTAAGGTTATAAATCCTCAGACCACCGACAAGCTCGATGCTTATGTAAATTTACTTTATGAAACACGTAAGGCAAAGGGTATGACCGAGGAGAAGGCTCGTGAAATCCTTCTTTCCGATTATCTTACCTTTGGCGTTGTGATGGTTAAGGCAAATGATGCGGACGGTATGGTTGCAGGTTGTTGTCATGCAACGGCAGATACCTTAAGACCCGCACTCCAGATTCTTCATACGGCACCCGGCGTTAAGCTTGTATCAGGTTTCTTTATCATGGATGTGCCGAATTGCGATTATGGTGAAAACGGAACATTTCTTTTTGCAGACTGCGGTCTTAATCAGGATCCTACTGCAGAAGAGCTTGCGGCTATTGCGGATTCAAGTGCAAAGAGCTTTAAGCAGTTAATCGGTGGAAAGCCATTGGTAGCAATGCTTTCACATTCCACGAAGGGTTCCGCAAAGCATGCGCTTGTAGACAAGGTTGTAGAGGCTACAAGAATTGCTCACGAGCTGTATCCTGGTGTTTGCGTTGACGGTGAGTTGCAGCTTGATGCCGCAATTGTTCCGGCAGTTGCAAAGTCAAAGGCTCCGGGCTCGGAGGTTGCGGGAAAGGCAAACGTCTTGATCTTCCCTAACCTTGACGCTGGAAATATAGGATACAAGCTTGTTCAGAGACTTGGTAAGGCAGATGCATACGGTCCCATGCTTCAGGGTATTGCAAAGCCCGTAAACGATCTTTCGAGAGGATGCTCCTGGGAAGATATAGTCGGAGTTGTGGCTCTTACGGCTGTTCAGGCACAGCTTGTATAAAGCGGTTTATTTTTCCTATTGACAAAGCCACTTCACACCGATATAATCCTTTAGGTGTGGATAGGAGTGAAGTATGCTCATTAATCTGACAGAGTACTTTGAAGGCTTTAAAAGTAAGGCTGAAATCTACGTTCCTTTTACCGGGGAAGCACTTGATAACGGATATGTAAAGATGCCGATTGAGAGTATTTCTAATTGCAGGCTTTCTTTTTCAAAAGTTGAGGACGGAAGGCTCAAGGTAGAGGGAAATGCGTCCGCGATTGTCTTGGCTCCCTGCGACAGATGTCTAAAGGAAGTAAAGATTACGGATGAGACCGAGTTTGAGTATTTAATACAAAAGCCCGGAACGTCGGATGATTCGGAGAGCGATTACGATTACTTTGTGAATGGGTATGAGCTTGATACCGATGCTCTTATAAACAATGAATTGATTATGAGTCTGCCTATGAAGGTTTTGTGTAGAGAAGACTGCAAGGGCTTGTGTCCTGTCTGCGGCAAAGACCTTAATAAAGGTGAGTGCGGATGCGATACATTTGTCCCAGACCCCCGCATGGCAGCGATAAGTGATATCTTTAACGCGATTAAGGAGGTGTAACGATGTCTATTTGTCCCAAGAATAAATCTTCTAAGGGTAGAAGAGATAAGAGAAGAGCAAACTGGAAGATGAGCGCTCCCACATTGGTAAAGTGCTCAAAGTGCGGCGCATTAATGATGCCTCACAGAGTTTGCAAGGCTTGCGGTTCTTACAATAAGAAAGAAATCGTAGCTGTTGACTAATTTTTGACCAAGGAAAGGACTTCAACCGAAAGGCTGAAGTCCTTTTTACGTAAGTAGGAAATTTCGTTGGAATTCCCTATTACGTAAAAGCCCTACCGGGAAAGATCGCACTGCGGCGGAAAGGCAGATGTCACCTAATGCGCTCGCCACTTAAAGCGCCCGCCGCAGGTTAAAAATTCTGCAAAGCAGGATTCTTTGTTCCTTCGCGGAAGATGCTTTGCAATCTCATGCGCAGCAAAAACGCATTACATGCCAGTGATATCCTACTTTGGCAAATTAGTAAAGGTGCTAAAGAAACCGCACCAGACGACGAGAGTTTCGGAAGCGAAACTCTTTTTTAATTGCTTTTTTTTATATATTTTTGTATATTTAAAGAAGTGTTTTTTATTTTAGATGCAGAGGTGCTTAAATGGCTGAGCTTGTAAAAGTATGTGTAGACGCAAACGGCGGAGATAACGCGCCGCTTGAAATTGTAAAGGGTGCTATTGAAGCTTTAAACGAATCAGACAGAATTTTTTTGGTGTTTGTGGGACGAGAGGCAGGCATCAATGCCGAACTTTCGAAATATACTTACGACAAGAGCAGAGTAGAGGTCGTAAACACCGAGGAAATCATAGATCCGAATGAGCCTCCCGTTTTGGCAATTCGTAAAAAGAAAGACTCTTCAATCGTTAAAGGCCTTACACTTGTAAAGGAGGGCAAATGCGATGCTTTTCTTTCAGCAGGCTCTACGGGAGCTATTCTTGTAGGCGGACAGCTGATAGTCGGGAGACTTAAAGGCGTTGAAAGAGCTCCGCTTGCCCCACTCATTCCTACGACTAAGGGAGCATCACTGTTAATTGACTGTGGAGCGAATGTGGACGCAAAGGCCAGCAACCTCGTACAGTTTGCAAAGATGGGCTCGGTTTACATGGAAAGCGTTGTCGGAGTTAAGAATCCGAAGGTTGCAATTGTCAATATCGGAGCGGAAGAAGAAAAAGGAAATGCTCTTGTAAAGGCTGCATATCCGTTGTTGAAGACTTGTCCCGACATTAACTTTACCGGCAGCATTGAGGCACGTGACATTCCAAACGGAGATGCCGATGTCATTGTTACGGAAGCATTTACCGGAAATGTCATCTTAAAGATGTATGAAGGTGTAGCAGGCGCACTAATGTCGGTTATAAAGAAGAGCCTTCTTAACAGTTTAAAGACGAAAATCGGAGCTCTTTTGATAAAGAAAGATTTAAAGAAGACATTAAAGGGATTTTCACTTGAGGATTACGGCGGAGCACCGTTGCTTGGATTAAACGGGCTTGTAATTAAGACTCACGGAAGTTCAAAGGCTATCGAAATAAAGAATTCGGTACTTCAGGCTATTACCTTTAAGGAACAGAATATAAATTCCAAAATCGTCGAAGCCTTAAAGTCTTCGGACGAGAATTAGTACCTTTGGAGGAGCAGATGGAAACTGATATTGTTACTGAAATAGTGGCCGGCGTTATGAAGGTTGACCCCAAAGAGGTTAAAGAGGATACGACCATAATAGAGGATCTCGGTGCGGATTCTTTGGACATATTAAGAATTGTGATGAATGTAGAGGAAAAGTTTCTGATAAAGCTTCCGAATGATGCCGTATCAAAAATCAATTCCGTAAACGACATCATCAAACTCATAAATAAACAGTAAAAAGGGGCAGATATTTATGGATACCGTTGAGACGGTGAAACGTCTTGAAGAAGAGATCGGATATAAATTCAAAAATTCCGAGCTGCTTCTTGAGGCCGTTACACACAGTTCATATTCAAATGAAATGAAGATAAACAGGCGTAATCACTACGAACGGCTTGAATTCTTAGGTGACGCCGTTCTTGAGCTTGTTTCAAGCGAATTTCTTTATGATAAATATCCAATGGTTCCGGAGGGCGGACTTTCGAAGAAGAGGGCTGCAATGGTATGCGAAAGCTCTTTGGCAATTTGTGCCAAAAACATGCATCTCGGAGATTATATTTACTTCGGGAAAGGTGAAGAGGGCGCCGGAGGACGTCATAAGGACTCGATTTTAGCCGATGTTACGGAGGCAATTTTAGGAGCCATATACTTAGACGGAGGCTTCACACTTGCCAAAAATTATGTTTTTTCAAAAATACTGAATGAGCTTAAGGAAGAAGAACTCTTCATTGATTCAAAGACCGCACTTCAGGAGCTGGTGCAGAGCCATTCTGGAAAGCTTGAATTACGTTATGACGTAATCAAGGAAGAAGGACCCGAGCACGACAAGACCTTTACCATAGCAGTTTCGATAGACGGGAAAGAACTCGGAAGAGCATCGGGACACACCAAAAAGGCGGCACAGCAGGCTGCCGCAAAAGACGCGATAGAAAAGATCAAAAAAGAAACAAAACTGAGGAATATATGTATTTAAAAAGCATTGAGATTCACGGATTTAAATCCTTTGCAAATAAAATAACGCTTAAATTTGAGGAGGGTATCACGGGAATAGTGGGCCCCAATGGTTCGGGTAAGAGTAACGTAGCCGATGCCGTAAGGTGGGTGCTCGGTGAGCAGAAGATAAAGCAGTTAAGAGGCGCTTCGATGCAGGATGTTATTTTTTCTGGCACGGAGCTTAGAAAACCGCTCAGCTATGCTTATGTTGCAATCACCCTTGATAATTCCGACCACGAGCTTCCGATTGATTACGAAGAGGTAACCGTTGCAAGGAGACTTTACCGTTCGGGTGAAAGTGAGTATCTGATTAACGGAACGGAATGCAGACTCAAGGATGTAAACGAGCTGTTCTATGATACGGGTATAGGAAAAGAAGGTTATTCAATCATCGGACAGGGTCAGATTGAAAAGATTCTGTCGGGTAAGCCCGAAGAAAGAAGAGAACTCTTCGATGAGGCAGCCGGTATCGTAAAGTTTAAGAGACGCAAGGAAACCGCGGAAAAGAAGCTTGAGTCCGAAGAGGGAAATTTGGTTCGCGTAAATGACATTCTTTCTGAACTTGAAAAACGCACGGGGCCTTTAGAAAAGCAGGCGGAAACCGCAAAAGTTTACCTTAAAAAGAAGGATGAACTTAAGACCCTTGACGTGAATGTTTTTCTTCTTGAGAATGAAAAGCTCAAGACAAGCCTTACTGAATTTGAGGGAAAGCTTAATATCGCAAATGCGGATTACGCCGATACGAATATCAAGTATGAAAATATAAAGAACGAGTACGCGGATATTGAAGCCAAGCTGGAGGAGCTTAATGAAAAAATCGAGGCTTCGCGTGATGAGCTTTCCCAGACGGACATAATGCGTGAGAAGCTCGAAGGAGAAATCCTTGTTCTGAGGGAACAGATTAAGTCTTACAGGAACAACGAGGAAAATTTAAACCAGCGTCTTGAACTGATTGCACGGGACAAAGGACTTAGAGAAGAAAGTAAGGAGCTTGCGCTTTCCGAGAAAAAGGATAACGAGGAAAAGCTTGCATCCATCAATAAGAGTGCGGAAGAGTCAAAAGCGCTTCTTGCAGGTGTTGCCGCAGAGGTAGCAAGGATCAATGGGTTGATCGAGAAGAATAAAGCTCTTATCATAGACGAATTAAACAACAGAGCGGGTATCAAGGCGGAAATCGGACGACTGGATACCATGAAGGAACAGTTAAATATCAGGAAAGCCGAACTGAATTCAAAGATTCTTACGGCAAAATCCGATGAAGTAAAGCAGGATGAGGAAATCAAACGTCTTTTAAACCGCAAGGACGAGTTGAAAGACGAAACGGACAAGCTCTCCGAAACCTTAAAGGAAGGAGAGACTAAGGTCGAAGGCATCAGAAGCGAAATAGCTTCCAAAGATAACCTCTTAAGAGAAAGCAAGGACAATTACGCCCTTATAAAGTCAAAGCTTGACACCCTTACCAATTTAACCGAGAGATATGAGGGCTACGGCAACTCTGTTAAAAAGGTAATGGAGCAGAAAGAAAGAAACAAGGGCATAATAGGCGTTGTTGCCGACATTATAAAGGTTGAAGAAAAGTACGAAACGGCAATAGAGACAGCTCTTGGCGGAAATATTCAGAATATCGTTACTGACGACGAGAATACCGCAAAGAAGATGATCAACTTCCTAAAACAGAATAAACTCGGCCGTGCAACCTTCCTGCCTCTTACAACCATTTCAAAGCCACAGGAGTTTAAAACTCCGGAGGTGCTTACAGAAAAGGGCGTTCTTGGCATGGCTTCAGACCTTGTAAAGGTCGACAAGGCATACAGTGCCGTATCCAAAGCAATGCTTGGAAGAATTGTCGTGGTCGACAACGTTGACAATGCAATCGCTATCGGTAAAAAGTACGATTATACGATTCGTATGGTCACGATTGAAGGCGAGCTCTTTGTACCGGGCGGTGCAATTTCGGGCGGTGCCTTTAAGAACAATTCAAATCTGCTCGGTCGTCGCAGGGAAATTGAAGAACTTGAAAAACAGTGTAAGTCAACGGAAAAGACGATTTCTGACTTGGAGAGCGATATCGAAGATCTTAAGGCTCATAGAAACAAGTTAAGAATGCAGGTCGAAGAGCTTAAGGCAAATGTTCAGAAAAAGTACATCGAGCAGAATACCATAGACTTAAATATCGAGGCCGCAAGAGGCAAAAAGGAAGAGGTTATTTTAAGCTCGAAGAGCCTTGAGAGTGAAGGAACCTCGATTGAAAGGCAGTTTAAAAATCTGGAAGATTCAAGAGCGGACATTTTAAAGGCCCTGGCAGCTTCGGAATCCTCGGAATCAGAGCTTACAAAGAGCATCGAAAGCGCTACGGAGGAGCTCAATCTGTCCAAGGAAAAAGAAAACGAGTTTACGACCGAAGTTTCGAGATGGAACCTTGAAATTAACAAGATGCTTCAAAAGCAGGATTTCGTAAATCAGAACTTACAGCGTATAGAGGATGAAATCCACAGATTCGATATAGATGCCAAAGAGCTTAATGACAAGCTTTCGGAAGGCAAGAATGACATTACCGAAAAAGAAAACAATATTACGGAGATTGAGAAGACTATCAAGGAAAGCTACTCGGTTCAGAGCGAAAAGCAGGGAGAACTTTCAAAGACTGTCAAGGAAAGAGATGCCCTTTCGGAGAAGCAGAAGAGCTTCTTTACTACCAGAGAGGAGCTTTCCGAAAGAATTTCTTCTTTGGACAAGGAAATCTACAGACTTAATTCCCAAAAAGAGAAGCTTGAGGAGTCGATTACGTCCTCAATCAACTACATGTGGGAAGAGTATGAGATTACCTTAAGCGATGCGGCTTCGTTAAAAGACGAGGAAATGACAGATCTACCCCAGATGAAGAAGAAGATTTCTTCAGTCAAGGATGAGATAAAGAAACTCGGTGACGTAAATGTAAATGCTATCGAGGAATACAGAGAATTAATGGAAAGATATACCTTCCTAAAGACTCAGCATGACGATTTGGTAAATGCCAAGAAGACTTTGGAGGATATCATAAAGGAGCTTGACGAGGCTATGCGTAAGCAGTTTGCCGAAAGCTTTAAGGATATCAATACAGAGTTTGACAAGGTATTCAAGGAACTCTTCGGTGGCGGAAAGGGTACACTCGAGCTTATCGAGGACGAGGATATTTTGGAAGCAGGTATCAGGATTATCGCTCAGCCGCCGGGAAAGAAGCTTCAGAACATGATGCAGCTTTCGGGTGGTGAGAAGAGTCTTACCGCAATAGCCCTTCTTTTTGCAATTCAGAATATGAAGCCTTCGCCATTCTGCCTGCTTGATGAGATTGAAGCCGCACTTGACGAAAGCAACGTAGATCGTTTTGCAAGATACCTTCACAAGCTCACGAAGCATACGCAGTTCATCGTTATTACGCACCGCAGAGGCACGATGGAAAGGGCGGACAGACTTTACGGAATTACGATGCAGGAAAAGGGTGTTTCGACGCTTGTCAGCGTAAATCTGATTGATAAGGATTTGGACAATTAAATGGCAGAAGAAAAGCTTGGATTTTTCGGAAGGCTTAAGGCGGGGCTCACAAAATCGCGAAACGGTTTTGTAAAAGGCATGGATACCGTGTTCTTAGGCTACGAAAAAATAGATGACGAATTTTACGAGGAACTTGAAGAAGTTTTGATCATGGGAGATGTTGGAGTCGGTACGACGGAATTCCTGATAGAAAGCCTGAAGAAACGGGTTAAGGAAACTCATGCAAAGTATCCTGTGGAGTGCAGGAACATTCTGATTGATATCATTAAGGAAATCATGGCGCTTCCTGAGGATGCTTATGAGTTTGAAAACGGTAATTCAGTAGTCATGGTCGTCGGAGTAAACGGAGTCGGAAAAACAACAACGGTCGGAAAGCTTTCGGGCCTGTTTAAGCAGGAAGGCAAGAAGGTTTTGGTGGCCGCAGCGGATACGTTCAGGGCGGCGGCAAACGAACAGCTTACCGAGTGGGCGAAGAGGGCCGAAGTTGATATCATTTCTTCAAAAGAAGGGACGGATCCGGCAAGTGTTGTTTATGATGCGGTAAATGCCGCAAAGGCGCGAAGGTCGGATATATTGATTTGCGATACGGCAGGGCGGCTTCACAATAAGAAAAACCTCATGGAAGAGTTAAAAAAGATGCGCCGTATCGTCGAAAAGGAATTTCCGGATGCGAGGCAGGAGGTCTGGGTGGTGCTTGATGCCACAACCGGTCAGAATGCCATTAACCAGGCACGTGAGTTTAATGAGGTATGTTCTTTAAATGGTATAGTTCTTACGAAGATGGATGGAACGGCAAAGGGCGGAATTGCAATTGCAATTTCAAACGAGCTTCACATTCCGGTCAAATATATTGGGGTCGGAGAAGGCATTTCTGATCTTTTAAGGTTCAACCCCGATGAGTTTATAGATGCTTTGTTTATGCAGGAAGAGGAGTGAAAATGGACGAACTTTCTTTGGAAAAGTTTGAGGAGGCTTCCGAAAAGGTCAGAGAGGTTACCTCAGACACCAAGCTTGTTTACAGTGATTATTTCAGCTTAAAGACCGGCAATAAGGTTTATTTAAAGCCGGAAAATATGCAGTTTACCGGAGCTTACAAGGTAAGAGGCGCATATTACAAGATGAGTACTCTTACCGATGAGGAAAGGTCAAAGGGAATTATTACCGCATCCGCGGGAAATCATGCTCAGGGTGTTGCCTATGCTGCAAAATGCTACGGGGTAAAGGCTACTATCGTAATGCCGACCACAACACCTCTTATCAAGGTTAATCGCACGAAGGGTTACGGCGCAGAGGTCGTGCTTTACGGAGACGTTTACGATGAAGCCTGCGCAAAGGCCTATGAGCTTGCGGACGAGTTCGGATATACCTTTATTCATCCATTTGATGATTATGGAGTCGCAACCGGACAGGGATCGATTGCAATGGAAATCGTAAAGGAACTTCCCCTGGTGGATTATATACTTGTTCCCGTAGGCGGAGGCGGACTCGCAACGGGCGTTTCTACCCTTGCAAAGATGCTTAATCCAAAGATTAAGGTAATTGGTGTCGAACCTGAAGGCGCTAACTGCCTTCAGGAATCCATTAGGGCGGGAAAGGTTGTAACCCTTCCGAAGGTAAATACCATAGCCGACGGTACTGCGGTAAAGACTCCGGGAGCTAAGCTTTTTCCTTATCTTCAAAAGAATCTTGATGAAATCATAACGGTTCCCGATGAGGACCTTGTGGTTTCCTTCCTTGATATGGTCGAAAACCACAAGATGATAGTGGAAAATTCCGGCCTTCTTACCGTTGCAGCGCTTAATCAGATGAAGTGCAAGGACAAAAAAATCGTCTGCATACTTTCGGGTGGTAACATGGACGTCATCACGATGTCATCCGTTGTTTCTCAGGGCCTTATCTTAAGAGACCGTATATTTACCGTTTCTGTTCTTCTTCCCGATAAGCCGGGCGAACTTTCAAAGGTTGCAGATGTAATTGCCAAGGAAAGCGGAAATGTAATCAAGCTTGAACACAATCAGTTCGTTTCCATCAACAGAAGCGCTGCAGTAGAGCTTCGAATCACACTTGAAGCCTTCGGAACCGAGCATAAAGAAAAAATCATTTCAAAGCTTGAAGAGAACGGCTATCAGCCGAAGGTCGTAAGAACAAATATTTAAAGCTGTAAAGTATTTATACTTGACAACCCGTATTTGATGCGTTATCATAGCCAATGTGCGTTACAGAGGTGCATGGTGGATAAGATAATCGAACGCGGGTTGTTATTTGATTTTTACGGAGATTTGCTCACAGCCCATCAGCAAAAGATATATTCGGAAGCGGTTTTTAACGATTTGTCGCTTGCGGAGCTTTCCGAGGAGGAAGGCATTTCACGTCAGGGTATCTTTGATCTTATCAAACGGTGCGACAAGCTTCTTTTAGACTATGAGAGCAAGCTTAAGCTTATTGAAAAATTTAGAGAGATTAAAAAAGAAGCGCGTAATCTTGAAACAAAAGTAGACGCACTTGATATTTCTTTAGACAAAAAGAGCGAGCTTAAAGAAAGCATCAACAATATACTTAGGAATTTATGATATGGCATTTGAAGGCTTAGCAGAAAAACTTCAAAATGTTTTTAAAAATCTTCGAGGCAAGGGTCGTCTGTCCGAAGCGGACGTAAAGAGCGCATTAAAAGACGTCAAGATGGCCTTACTTGAAGCTGATGTAAACTTCAAGGTCGTTAAGCAGTTCATTAACAGCGTGACGGAAAGAGCAGTGGGTCAGGATGTTTTGGAAGGCATCAATCCCGCACAGATGGTCATCAAGATCGTAAATGAGGAGATGACGACGCTAATGGGCTCTGAGGTTACCGACCTATCCTTCAGACCCGGCAAGGAGCTTACGGTAATAATGCTTGCAGGTCTTCAGGGTGCAGGTAAGACAACGGCTGCCGCAAAGCTTGCAAAGTTTTTAAAGCTTAAGAGTAAGAAGACCTTACTCGTTGCCTGTGACGTGTACAGGCCGGCTGCGATAGAGCAGTTAAAAAGAAACGGTGAAAAGGTTGAAACCGAAGTTTTTTCTTTGGGCACGGAGGTTTCTCCTTCACATATAGCAAAAGAAGCCTATGATTATGCGGTTAAGAACAATTTCAACGTAATGATCATAGATACCGCGGGACGTCTTCATATCGATGAGGACATGATGAACGAGCTTGTTGAGATAAAGAACGTGGTTCCGGTATTTGAAACGCTCCTGGTAGTCGATGCGATGACAGGTCAGGATGCCGTAAACGTTGCAAGTGAGTTCAATGAAAAGATTTCTCTTGACGGGGTAATTCTTTCAAAAGCAGACGGCGATACCAGAGGCGGTGCTGCACTTTCGGTAAAGGCAGTTACAGGCAAGCCGATTCTGTTTGTGTCAAACGGAGAAAAGCTTGATGAGCTTGAGCCTTTCTATCCCGACAGAATGGCAAACAGAATTCTCGGGATGGGTGATGTTCTTTCGCTGATTGAGAAGGCGGAAGCATTAAATGCCGAGAGAGACGCATCCAAGGATGCCGAAATGGCAAAACGCCTTAAAAAGGGTAAGTTTGATTTTAACGACTACCTTGAAAGCCTTAAAGCGATGAGCAAGATGGGAGGTCTTTCGTCGATTCTTTCCATGATGCCGGGAATGGGGATTAAGTCGGCAGATATCGACGAGGAAGAGGCCACCAGGAAACTAAAGCATACCGAGGCAATCGTGCTCAGTATGACCCCCAAGGAACGAGAAAACCCAAAGCTCATCAATCCCAAACGCAAATTCAGAATTGCAAAGGGTGCGGGGCTTGATATAGCCGAGGTTAACAGATTCATCAAACAGTTTGAACAATCGCAGAAGATGATGAAGCAGATGCCCGGTCTTATGGGTAAATTTGGTAAGAAAGGGAAATTTCCCTTTTAAATAAATATATTTAAATTTTGCCGGAGGTGAATAAAAATGGCAGTAAAGATCAGATTAAGAAGAATGGGTCAGAAGAAAGCTCCTTTCTATAGAATTATCGTAGCAGATTCAAGATCCCCCAGAGACGGAAAGTTCATTGATGAGATCGGAACTTACGATCCCAACGTTGAACCCGCAGCAGTTAAGGTTGACGAGGAAAAGGCTAATAAGTGGCTTTCAAGCGGTGCTCAGCCTACAGAAGTTGTAAACAGACTGTTTAAGAATGCCGGAATCATTAAATAATTCTTCCGATAAATGACGTTTCGTCACACATTTACTGTGACTTTTACAGTATGGTTTGCCAAAACTTATGGAGGATGATATGAGAGAACTGGTGGAAATTATTGCAAAGGCTCTTGTTGACAATCCCGAGGAAGTGGTAGTTACCGAACGTACCGAAGGCAGGAATACAATAATTGAATTGCATGTTGCCCCTTCGGACATGGGTAAGGTTATCGGAAAGCAGGGACGTATTGCAAGGGCAATCCGTTCGGTTGTAAAGGCTGCAAGTACCAAGGATAACACAAGAGTAGACGTTGAGATAGTCTAAAAGGATAAGGGTACCGTTACGGTACCCTTTATTTTCCGAAACAGAGGTTTAAATGGAAGATTTTTTAAATGTCGGAGTAATAACATCCACTCACGGTGTGAGAGGAGAGGTTAAGGTATACCCGACGACCGATGACGCTAAACGCTTTAAAAAGCTTAAAAAGGTGCTCATTGATAAGGGCAACGGTTTTGAAGAGGTCAAGGTAGAGTCGGTTAAATTTTTTAAGCAGTTTGTTATTTTAAAGCTTGGAGGAATAAATGATTGTGACGAAGCCTTGAAGCTTAAAAATAAGGAGCTGAAAGTAACAAGGCAGGATGCTGTAAAATGCGATGAGGATGAGTATTTCATAGCCGATTTGATTGACTGCAGGGTTTGTGACGAAGAAAACAATTACATCGGAACGGTGACCGAGGTATTTCAAACGGGAGCAAACGATGTATACGAAATAAAGAGGGAGGATGGGTCAAGTGCCCTGATTCCTGCAATAAAGGATTGTATAAAGAAAGTTGATATAGCGGGCAAAACTATTTCAATAAAAATTTTACCCGGACTTTTCGATTAAGTCTTGCAAAAACTGCAAGGCTATGGTAAAATTTCGAAGTTGCATTACGGATGGTCCTCTGTTACGGTGCGTATTAAGAACATCTGCTATATAAGGAGGAAAACATGAACGACATTATTAAGAACATCGAAGCAGCACAGTTAAAGGAAAACGTTGCTGACTTTAATGTAGGCGATACCGTTAGAGTATATGCCAAGATTAAAGAAGGAGACAAGGAAAGAATCCAGGTATTCGAAGGTACCGTTTTAAAGAGACAGGGCGGAAGCTCAAGAGAAACCTTTACTGTAAGAAAGACATCAAACAATGTCGGTGTTGAAAAGACCTGGCCTTTACACAGCCCCAATGTTGATAAGATTGAGGTAGTTAGAAAGGGTAAAGTCAGAAGAGCTAAGCTTAACTACTTAAGAAAGCGCGTAGGTAAGGCAGCTAAGGTTAAAGAAGTTCTTAGATAATATTGAAAAAGCGTTCCGCAGGTCGGAACGCTTTTTTTTCTATATAGGAAATTGCTTTGTAATCACCTATATAGCAAAAATGCATTATCTGTTAATGATGTTAAGCTCGCGATTTGGAAGAATATGCTTCGCATTCAGCTTAAGCTTAAGTGCGCTCCTGTGTACACTTCTTTATTATCAGTCGAAATGAAAACGTTTTTATTTTTTGATTTGAAAAAATCTGACTTGCAAAGAAGTAAAATTACTTTTATCATTAGAAAAGTAATTTGAATTTTGAAAGCGAGGTTAATTTGGTATGGAAATTATCATCAGTATTATCACCGGCGGAATTGCAGGTTGGCTTGCTGGCAAGCTTATGAAGAGCAACTTTTCTCTCATTGGAAACATATGCATCGGATTTGTAGGCGGAATCGTCGGAGGCATTTTACTTAGCATCTTCGGATTAAGCGGATCGGGATTTATCGGCAATATTATTGTCGGTGTTATCGGCGCATGTGTTTTGATCGCAATTGGCAGAGCGATTAAGAAATAATTACTTTTTTGTTTATTAAAGGGACAAATAAATGAAACAAGAAGAGTTTTTTATTTCGGATGACGGTATAAAACTTCATGCAAAGCTCGATTTCCCGGAGGGAAAGCACGATAAGGATAAGCTTCCGCTTATGCTTCTTTTTCATGGATTTACAGGACATATGGACGAGGCTCATTTGTGCGTTGCAAGGGATGCGGCTCTTTCGGAGGGCATTGCCGTTTTGCGCATCGATTCATACGGACATGGAAAGAGTGACGGCGCATTTGAAGATCACACCCTGTATAAGTGGGTAACGGGCGGACTCAAGGCGATTGAATACGCAGGAAAGCTGGATTTTGTAACGGATTTATACATTTGCGGTCATTCGCAGGGCGGGTTGTTAGTGACCCTCTTAGCGGGAATGTGCCCAAATGTATTTAAGGCTCTTATTCCGATGTCGCCGGCGCTTATGATTCCGGAGGGCGCGAGAAAGGGCGAGCTGATTGGCGTTTCCTTTGATCCTGTTAATATTCCGGATTCGCTAGTGGGCTTTAACGGCGTAAGGCTAAAGGGCGATTATGTGAGAGTGGCACAGACCATTCACGTAGAAGATGAAATCGATAGATTCACCGGTCCTGTTTGCATCATCCACGGAGATGCAGATGAGGCGGTTCCTTACGAATGCGGCAAAGATGCGGCTGATAGATACAAAAACTGTGTGTTTGAAACGATTAAGGGTGCAAACCATTGTTACGAGGGGCATTTTGAAGAAGTAAGCGCAGCCTTACGAAAGTTTCTTAAATCTTTGTCATAATGATTTAAAAAGCATGGGAGCAAAAATTTTTGCTCCTTTTTTATTTTTTACCAATACAAAACGCAGTTTCTTTTGCTACAGCGTGATGAAAGTATTGCCTGAAGTTATACAAAAATATATTTACAACGACGGCAAATACAATTCTCTTTCTTTTTACAGTGAAGAAGCTTACCTGGGACAGTCTGTGACAGGTACCTCAACTGCAACTGGACTTTCAAGCGAAGCTGCAGACTATTATCACACACTTGAAAATCTCAAGAACATAACAAGTGTCAACAGTGAAATTAACGGGTCCTTTTTATTTTACGACTGTGAACTTACTCACGATGTTATGCTCTATGATGAAACTGACTATTCGCTTTCATCAAATATTGATAACAGCGCCTACGATGCCGCTCACGCAGACCGATTCACGGTAAACGGACGGACTCTCACGTTTGAAAATGAAACTCAATATACCCACTACGAATCGAATATGGCAGCCTTTATTTTGTTGGGACAATGGTTTGACTATTTAAGGGAATGCGGTGTGTATGATAACACAAGAATCATTTTGGTAGCCGATCACGGCTCTGCCACAGGTAATACAGATGATTTGCTTATAAGCGACGACGGTTCTAAATTCTCAGATGCAGAATATTATTTTCCCCTTTTAATGGTTAAGGATTTTAACAGTACCGGCTTTACCACATCCTCAGAATTTATGACAAACGCCGACACACCTACACTTGCAATGGAGGGTATAATAGAAAATCCCACAAATCCTTTCACAGGAAAAGTTATTGACAGCAGTTTAAAATACGAAGACAACTGTTACATTCTGGCTTCCGATGCCTGGGGCGTTAATTTTAACAACAGTACCGTTTACTATTCTGGAGAATGGCTTTCAGTACATGACAACATATGGGATAAAAATAACTGGGAGATAGTCCAAAAAGAATCGACTTCCCCCAGAGAATATAAGGAATGGGATATTGATTTATGGAAGGTGCTTAATAACTGATTCTATCACGGACAAATTCTTGGAATGTGCATAATAACCGGTAACTGCCATCGAATCAGCTTGATGGGGAAAATTAATTCCTTGTTAATTATTGGAGATTCTGTTAGAATAGGTTTGGATATGAAATTGTGGTACAAAGGGGAAGGGAATTTTATAAATGAATATACTTATAGTAGGCGGGCCGAGCAACTTTATGAACACGCTCCTTGTGAAGTGCCACAAGGAGGGGCACAGAGTGTCGGTTTTGACCGGTGACAGATATACAGACAAGCACGATTATTCCAAATATTTTGAATTATACAAATTCCCATATGAAGCTCAATGCGTAAATG
>CAVCUM010000008.1:0-68515 GCA_963605385.1 Lachnospiraceae bacterium | reverse complement strand
TTCTCTAATTGATTTCATAGATTTTCCTCCGAAATACAGCTTTATCGGATGCTGCAAAGCAACCCTTAAGTATCTTCATTATTGCATACATCACCCTCAATATCCAACAAACCATTTTGCTCCAAGGCAAATCATATATGGCGTCAAGCCGCGTATTTATATAAGTTTGCAGTAAAACCACAAACTTATATAAATACGCGGCTGTTTGATTCCCTTACGAATTTGCACTGCTCTCAAACGGAACCGGTTAAATGATCTGTAATACTCAGTTTGATTCCCTTACGAATTTGCACTGCTCTCAAACACATAAAAGTTGTTAATTTGATAGATTTCGGTTTGATTCCCTTACGAATTTGCACTGCTCTCAAACCATCATCTGCACAACATCTTTTTGCAAAAGTTTGATTCCCTTACGAATTTGCACTGCTCTCAAACCCAATTCATCACTTGAAAGAAGTCTTTTTGGTTTGATTCCCTTACGAATTTGCACTGCTCTCAAACCGAACGGAGTTTCACTCAAGATCAAACATTGTTTGATTCCCTTACGAATTTGCACTGCTCTCAAACAAGGGGGAAAAGACATGGCGGTGCTTGGAAGTTTGATTCCCTTACGAATTTGCACTGCTCTCAAACAAAGAAGCCGAATAACCATAACAAGGTTCAGTTTGATTCCCTTACGAATTTGCACTGCTCTCAAACAATGGTTGCACCGTTGCGGTCAAGCTGTCCGTTTGATTCCCTTACGAATTTGCACTGCTCTCAAACATAGTGAGACCATGCCGTCGATGCGTCGGTGTTTGATTCCCTTACGAATTTGCACTGCTCTCAAACAATTAGTTCTTTTCTTCGCCAAAGAAGTTGTTTGATTCCCTTACGAATTTGCACTGCTCTCAAACTAAATTCTAACGCATATGTTATTTCTTATAGTTTGATTCCCTTACGAATTTGCACTGCTCTCAAACTCCGGTCCACCATAGTGAGGACGATGTTCCGTTTGATTCCCTTACGAATTTGCACTGCTCTCAAACCGAAAGATTGAAGCAGTTGCAAGAACCTGCGTTTGATTCCCTTACGAATTTGCACTGCTCTCAAACACCCTTTACAAGCTTGTTAATTGTGTTCGCGTTTGATTCCCTTACGAATTTGCACTGCTCTCAAACCCATTTTGGGTTGTAAATTTTCTTTAAAGGGTTTGATTCCCTTACGAATTTGCACTGCTCTCAAACCACATGCAAATAGACACTTAATTAATCAGGTTTGATTCCCTTACGAATTTGCACTGCTCTCAAACCAACCATTACAGAGCGGACAACAAAGACAAGTTTGATTCCCTTACGAATTTGCACTGCTCTCAAACCACCGCATTCAAACTGTGCGCCGGAGCTTAGTTTGATTCCCTTACGAATTTGCACTGCTCTCAAACGGTACAACTTTTGTTCTAACGAATTCGGCTGTTTGATTCCCTTACGAATTTGCACTGCTCTCAAACAAACGTTATACGGTATTTTCTGAAGATGGAGTTTGATTCCCTTACGAATTTGCACTGCTCTCAAACAAACAGGCGAGTTTAATGTAAAAGAAGGCCGTTTGATTCCCTTACGAATTTGCACTGCTCTCAAACCTCAAATTGTTTGAAATAATGATTGCGAATCACCCGGCAAAATCGTAAAGTTCCTCCATGCCTCCTTATTTTAACAGATTACACACATGTCTGCATCAACAATATACCTTTTCTCGTGTCGGAGGATAGCATGCTCGCTGCTTTCCATAAACAAGGCTTCAATCTGTCTTTCCAGAATATTCTGCATAAATATATCCATGTCGTCGTCAGTCATATAACTTCTGAGATTGACAAAGATAAAGAGTTTTCGTGCATCATACTCCTGGACGAGTTCCATGTAATCTATTAATTGTTCTCCGAGATTATCATAATTTTCTTCAATTTTCAATCCTGCTGCCTTAATGAGAGTATCCGTTGAAACCTTTGTAAATTCAAAGTTCCCTTTAAGGGAAAAAGAAAGATTCATAAGATATCTTTCCCAATCGGCAAGGATTTGATTGGTCTCCATAAAATGTGTGGCATCCGTTGCCAGGTTCAGCATGCACGAAGTTACTTTATTCAAAATATTTTTTTGATTCATATCAAAGGGGGCAAACTGATTCAAAAGTTCCACTCTCTTGGAAATCAAAATTACCTTGTCATTCTCGGACAATACGGATATTCCGTCATTTCCGCATAATTGCATTGAAATATCCATCAGTGTATCCAAAAATAGCTTTTGACTTTCAATTATTATGCTGCAGCAGGTTTGAATGTCTCCGCAATCAAACACATAATCGACATGAGGAATAATAAGCTTCATAGTATCACGATCATCTCCTCTGAATCTATCACATCGCTTGTATTTTCGCCGACTACATAGTCCATCTTTACAAATTGTTTTTCCGTTATCCCAAGCAACTGCACTATTCCCTTCGGCGGTTTATTGTTAAAAATCAGATTCTTTATTGAATTCTCCATCGAAGGACTGGTTAACATTCGACAATATACAGATTCCTGAAGCATTATAAATCCATTCTTTATAAGGAGCTTACGAAATTGCCTGTAATTGCGTTTGTCATCAAGTGTAATAGTCGGTAAATCAAAAAATACCATCATCCTCATAAATCTGAACCCGCTCATATTCTACCTCGGATTTTACATAATACTGTAAAACTTGATTTCGGAAGAATCCTTGTCATTTATGGCATCAAAAACACTTTTACAATAAATCTTAATTGCATTCATCAAAACCTGACATTGACTGTCAATCATAACCTTCCCGCTCAGAATCGTTAATAACGTTCTCTTCTCTTCCTGTTCAAAGATATGCGGACGCATACGATAAACTTCTCTGTCCACAATTACTCTGAAAGGCTCCATCAAATCACAGGCAAGATTAAAATGGTTAAACATGTTGTCATGAAAAATACCCAATTGCGACAGATATCCATTTGCACTCACTTCTCTGTTAAATGCAGACAGTATAAGACTATATCCATAATTCAAAGCGGCATTAGTAGGTACATCCGCACTGCGTGTAAAATCCATGCCAAACAGCGCGTTAAAATAAACCTTGGCAGCATGTCCCTCTCTGTTGGTAGCATCGGCAAGTTCAACCTGCCCCACATAGTTTGATAGCATATTCGCCTGTTCTGTAAGCTTTAGTTCATTTAAAAATTCAGCCTGCTTACGAATTTTTTCACTGACAATATCACGCCATACTATATCCTTTGTCGTCTGTTCCCAGGTAATCTGCCGTCTTATTTTGGACGCTGAGTCATGGCATCCATGGTGAGGTTCCAATTCCGCTATAGGATTACGTTTCCTATCACAGAAAACAACCCTAATCTTTTTCTCGGTCAGAGCCTCTATCAAAATCCCCGTAAGAGACACGGCAGGATTCTCTATAATTAAAACAGCCATTTCATCAAGAAGTACCCTGCTTGTCTCTATTCCCCGAACTACAAGATATCCCATCTTGTAGTCAAGCTTCGCCTGGTTTTCTACAACCACAACTCGCCAACTCATAAAAGCTCCAGAATATTTTCAGAACATTTTTCCCAAAGGCCTGAAGGCGATTGGTCTACAACTTTTACGACAGAATAATTCTTTTTCCAATTAGAAACTGCCGAGCTAAAATTCCCTGTAGATGCCGAATTTTTGGACCCACCTATCAGTGACATGTCACACCCACCTACCATCCTACCAAAAACAGAATGCACGTTCAAAAGCACTTGGCATTGCTCTAATACTTCTAATTTGCAAAATTTAGCTCTTCCATCCGATAAAATTTTCACTGGCGAATTTATTCTTTTTTGATAAATTGTAGTTGTTAATTTTTCAACATAGAAATCAAATAACTTCACATTTTCA
Source organism: Lachnospiraceae bacterium (assembly GCA_963605385.1). GTDB lineage: Bacteria > Bacillota > Clostridia > Lachnospirales > Lachnospiraceae > UBA1258. The sequence goes on along the minus strand of CAVCUM010000008.1, from coordinate 64,599 downwards.
TTTTTACTAACTCGGTCATAGTCCTCATCATATTTAAGTTTTATGTTATTGCTACATTTTTCAACAAATCTCTCAACAGCCTTAATGTAAGACTTATTTTTCTCATCTGATGCAAACTGCATAACCGGTTGAGCCCTTAAACCTTTTCCTCCTCCTGAAACTCCCGTAATACATACCCTAAACCCATCCAAAGAAAGCATAGTGTTAACTTTCCATGGTCTCATACCCATGGGGAATTCAACATTTTCAACAGGCTTACCCAATATTCTTTGAAGCCTGTCAAATGCATATTCTTTTGCAAATTTGCTGTCGTTGAGGAATCGTCTTCCATAGAGCAATTCTACCGGCATAATAATGATTTCACTTTTCTTTCCGGCTTTATAACGTGTCGGGATAAAGAACATAACTCCGGCTTTGTTATATCCGCCGTACTTTTCGATTGGAAGTCCTGCCTTTAGCGAAACCTGACCCTGACCCTTCTTTACTGGATTTTGATCAAATAACCCACCCGTCTTAAAAGTCGCATACTTTACAAAATGAGCGCTATTTTTTGATGCCGTTTTCTTTACTTTTCCAATCATTATATCCGGATTCCAGATAATCTTATTGTTTCTTTCAAGCTTATTTGAAAATAACGTTTTTGTCTTAATGCTGTATTTTTCGCTTCTGATATCGAACCATTTCTTTGAAAATTTCATATCGTACACATTGCCTACCACAATATTAAGATAAGCATCCTGTGCATGATGCAGGTCGTTATATGTCCTTGATTTGACGATATCAAATTCATGCCTAAACTCTGATGTCAATCCAGCCTTTGAATATACTATTTCAGCCGTGGGATATTTTTCTCTTAAGAGCTCGGCTACAGCCTTTGTTGACTGAGAAGTCTCAGTGAGCTGTCTGTTGATAAATCCATATTTTTCATCGTTTGAAAAAGGTATGGAACGCGTAAGCCTCTTGTACTTTTCATCGCTTATTGTCCCATTGTCATGCCATGCAGACCAAATGGCATGCATTTTACTGCGTATTTCTCCCTTTATAGGATATATGTCTTTCTTGTCTCCGTTAATCTTTGACAATACAAGAACCTTATTGTTAATGATACTGTCGTCCGTCACATATGCTTGCGGATAAATATGGTCAATATCGTACTCTTTTGAACCAGCCATTAATTTCTGCAAATCAATGGCTTCTCCACTGTAAGCACACTTTCCATACTGCATAAAGTAAAGAAATATCCTGTCTGCCTGAAGCTTATTGTCTACGTACTCACCAAGGCTTTCCAACTCTTTCTTCAAATCCCTTACATCTTCTTTAGACTTGGCATAATAATCCAAAATCTGCTGCTGCCTTGTCTTGGTACGTTTCCCTTTTTGGTCGGCTTTTCCCCCGCGCGTCATCTCTATAAAGATTTTGTCGGGCGTTCCAAAAGCCTCTACAACGTCCTTAACAATAGCCATCGTCCTGTAAATAGGTCTTCTGACGGCATTGGAAACATACATTTCATCCAAACGATCCTTTAGGGAATGATTATTTTCCTTATAGTAGGATTCTCTTAATTGCTTGATTTGCGGCGTAAAGGTATATCTTTCCGAGAGTACCTCCATCAAATTGTCATTTGTCTCCCACATTGCACGAAGAATAGTTGTAATCTCCCCGGTACTGGTATCTATACCTTCAAGTTCAGTAAGAAAGAAACGAGACAGCCGTCCGAAATCTTTTATTCTGATTCGTGAAATATACTTCACATCTTCTTCGCTAAGCTTCGGATATTGTTCTTTTATCCATTTTGACAGTCTTCTCTTGTCCTCCGCATAAGATGCCCGCTCAATTATTCTCTCCACATCCGCCACAGCAAGTTGTCCCTGCTCAAGAAGATGACGAAATGCATGAAGTGAAGACAAGCTCGATTTGATTGTTTCATCAATACCTGTCAAAGCTTCTTTGTCATTTTTATTCAACACGTTGTTGCTTATAAGGTAATCTTCAATTTTCTTTCTTGTTACCTTCTTGTTCTTTTCAAAAAGATTATGAAAGAGTTCCTGTTTTAACTCTACACTCAGCTTATTTCCGTTGATTCGTATGTTATTAATCTCATTAAGAACCATAAACCTTTGGTAGCACAATGAATCCTTCGGAAGAACATCCTCTCCCGGAATATAACTGCACTTATTGGTCATACGGCGAATAAATTCCGATTCACTGGCATCAGAGTCTACAATATTGTTAAAATTCCACGGATAAATCTTTCCTGCCTTACGATTTATCCATGCATGATTATTAGGTTTATCCCCGTCCTTTAATCCGCCGTTCAATGGTCCGACATAATAAGGCACCTTAAAACTAAATATGGATAAAATTTTCTCACGAACTGTTAAACCATCCTCATCCTTATCGTTTAAAAAAGGAAGATATTCAGATGAGTTTTCAAGAATCTTTTTTAATTCATACTCATATAATTGGTGTGGTATAACACGGTTATCGGTGTTCTTCTGTTTTGGCATAAAAAGCCGTAAATCCAACCGACTTTTCATATCGGCTAATATTCCTTCATCCTCGCTGTCGGGAACTATATTTTTTATTAAGCCTGAGATATACTTTGAAAAATCTTCCAGTGAAGCCTTTTTCTTAACATCTGCAGCCTTGGCTTTATCTACGTGATACGAGTAAGCCACATAATTGTAATCTCCGGCGTTTCTGAATACTTCATCATATTTTTCGGAAAGGTATTTTTTTACAATATATTTAAGTAAAGCCAAATCACGTTTATGTTGGTCATATGTCAAAACCTTAGCTGACGAAATCGTCACATTATCCCCTTCACCCAGGATATCCGATAATATTCCCCAATCATACAGTCCTCTTAAAAGTCCTATAAGTTCATAGTCCTCACCTATATTTCCCATGAGTTCCGCAAATTTTTCTTCTTCCATCCCCAAGGTAATGGACTCTATTTCTGAATACTCTTCTTTGAAAAAAAGATCCTTCACAGAGCATTTGCTACCGGACAAGAGTAAGATAATGCAATCCTGCGAAAAAGGAAAACTTTCGGTGCCCGTTTTTTCGGGTTTACCGCCTTTCAAAAGGACACGGCACAGTTCCTTTTTCTTAGACGAAACATTTATTTTCTGCTTTAGCACCGTTCCAAGCTCATTTATATTTATTTCTTCCCAAGGATTATCATATCCGTTTTCAGAAAAGAAGTTCATAAATTTCTCGTATGCGGCCGATATATCCGTAATCTCATCTATGCGATTAACATCTATATTATTTAAAAAATGCCCTCTGTGAGAAACAAGCCATGCGCAAGCCAAATAAACCAGACGAACATCATGAGGTTCCTTATTGCTCATAAGTTCACATATCAAATGATGAATCGTTGGATATTGTTTCATATATTCAGCATCCGTGTAACCTGCATCGTCAAAATAGATAAATCTATCTTCAGTATCTTCACGCCACTTGTAACTTTCGGAAAGCCTGATAAAAAACCGTGAATCGATATTACTAATTTCCCTTGAGAAAAGCTCCGAAACAAGCTGAACTCTCTGCTGCCTTCTGTCAAGCCTTCTTCTTGCCGATCGGTAACCTCTTCTTTCATCGTTCAAAGATGCCGCATCAAAAACAACACTCCCCCATGCATCCTGACCATGAAATCTCATCAAATCATATGATTCGTTTGTAACCGCATAACCTACCGAATCTGTACCGATATCCAATCCCAAATATAATTTTTTGTCGTCATTCATTGACAAATTCCCCTCCTTTAGTTTATCATCAGAGTGCAAATAGTAATTCCCTTACGAATTTGCACTGCGAGTTCAAATAAAAGTTTACTCAACTCACCGGTTTATCCGGCAGCACAGTGTGTGCATCTTAGAAGAGTCGCTTGCGACTCTTTTTTATTATCCTCCTTTCTGCTATGGTCATTGATCTTTTTCCAATCCCTCTGTAATCTGTTTAAAAAATTCCGCACACCAAATATTCAGCACAGACAAATCCCGAATAAATGGTTCCACATCCTGTTTAGCCTGTCTAAAGTCAATTGAATCAAAACGCCTGAAAAGCATATTCCTTATGTCTTCAATCTCACATGGTGTATCTTCCGTGATAAAGCCGGACTCAAGAAGCCTATTTCGAAGATGTGGCAGATTAACTTTTCATATGTTGAAAGCATCTGTTCAATTGTTTGATTCATTATATCCTTCCGAGCAACGAGCATAATTTTTTTACATTCGAAGAATGATACTTTTCGCTAAGTCCCTCTATCTTTGCTCTGTTTAGCTTTCTCAATTCTTCTTCCTCAATGCGAAGATTATCCGTCAAAAGTTCATATAATTCCTGATTATTTTTTACTGGGGACACGCTATATAGCTGATCACATAATGCCTTCTCGGGCGTTGCAATCCGATACCAATATTCCCCTTCATTTTCAAGTTTAATTTCCAGTGGAAACACTTCACGCGGAACATCTCGATATGTAAAGATTCCAAACAATGTTTCATATTTCTTCTTTTTCTTCTTATCAAAGCATGCGGAGGTAATTGTATACACTTGTTCCGGAATGAGTCCATAATAAGAAAGCGCATAAGCAAACGATATATAGGATGGTCCATATATACTTCCTGCCAAAAGATATGGTGAAACATTCCGACTCGTCTCATATAATCCTTTTACAATTTGGAAGCATTCCCCTTTCTGAACCATACGCGAAAGCTTTGTCTTGGGAGAAGCATAATTCTTTAATTCTTCCAGCATCATATCTGTCGTTTTAATCATATTTTCACCTCGTGGTACAATTATATGCAACTATGTGGTGAAAATCAATTTGTTTATGCTGAAATTTTTATTCTCTCACCTTTCCCACCGACTCTCTCTCGATAAACTTTGGTCTAAGCATTGTGCGGCTGATTGGAATCTTTGAAAGGATTGAGTCAAGCACGAAGTAGCCGCATCTGCCGAGTTCTACCCTTTCCTGTCTGATGGTGGTTAGGGGCGGGTTAAAGGAGGCTGCCGCAGGAATGTCGTCAAAGCCTATTACGCTTATATCCGCAGGCACACTAAAGCCTCTCTCGGTGCACTCTTTTATAACGCCCTCCGCAATTAAGTCGTTTCCGCAAAGAATGGCGGTTGCTCCCGCCTTGATAAGAGCCGGCACATGATAGGGAGCGCTTTCCGCAACATAGTATCCGTGTGCCGTAAGAGATTCATCAAATTCAAGATTATTTTCTGCAAGAGCCGTTTTATATGCCTCGTCACGCTGGTTGGAAATCATGGAATTGGGCGAACCGTTTAAAAAGGCAATTTTCCTGTGTCCGAGCTCACAGAGCTTTGACACTGCCATGCTGATACCCTCGAAGCTGTCGGTTCCTACGTAACCTACGTAAGGGTTTTTCTTTACGTAATTATCAAGAAGTGAAGTGGGAATGGTAGTATTTGCGATTTCGGACATCCATTCGTCGGAAAGCGCAAGGCCAAGTATAAATGCGCCCTGGTAGCCGTGCTTCAGCATATAGTTGTCGTACTTTTCCCGTGCCTCCAGATTGGAATTAAAGTTCACGACATCGACTTCCCAACTGTCTCTGTATGCCATCTGTTTAAACCCAAGCACGATGTCGTAGCCAAAGTCGGTTTCCTTTTGATAATCCATATTCTCCACTAAGATTACAAGCTTCTTAAGCTCTTCTTTGCGCATTCGCTTCGTCTTGTAGCCCATCTCAACGGCAGTATCAAGTATCAGCTCACGTAAATCCTCGCTGACGTCCGAGGCCCCGTTTAAGCCCTTTGACACTGTACTTACCGCAACTCCGAGTCTGTTTGCAATGTCCTTAATAGTTGCCATAAATTTCCTCTCAGTTCATGGGAATTTCCAAAGCGTTCTGTATATCCGAAACTCCGTAAAGATTAATGTCCTTAATACGTAAAATACTGTCAGACAGATTCGATTTCGGAAGGTAAATGTTTTTAAATCCAAGCTTTTTAGCTTCCAAGATGCGCTGTTCCGCCTGACTTACGGCCCTTACCTCGCCCGACAGACCTACTTCACCGAAAATAACGGTTTTTTCATCAATTGTTTTATTTCTGAAACTTGAAACAATGGCCATAACCGCTGCAAGATCCGTTGCCGGCTCGCTCACCTTTATGCCGCCTGCGATATTTACGTAGGCATCATGATCGCCGATTGATAGTCCTGCCCGTTTTTCAATAACGGCCATTAAGAGATTTATACGATTGTAGTCTATTCCTGTTGCCTGACGACGCGGCAGACCGAAATTCGAACGGCACACCAGAGCCTGAATTTCCACCATTACCGGACGCGTTCCTTCCATGGAACAGGTAATTACCGAGCCGCTTGCATCCGATGCCCGCCCGCTTAACATAAATTCAGAAGGGTTTTGAACCTCAATAAGGCCTTCACTCCTCATTTCAAAAACTCCGATTTCATCTGTTGAACCGAATCTGTTCTTCACTCCGCGAAGTATCCTATAGGACGCATGTCTGTCACCTTCAAAATAAAGCACTGTGTCAACCATATGCTCTAAAATTCTGGGACCCGCAACAGCGCCTTCCTTGGTCACGTGCCCCACGATGAAGATATTTATTTCAAGACTTTTTGCGGTCTGCATCAAAAGACTCGTTGCCTCTCTTACCTGGGAAACCGAGCCCGGTGCGGATGAAATCTCATCCGAATACATGGTCTGAATCGAATCGATGACCACCGTTTCGGGATTTTCTTTTTTTATTGCCTCTAAGACAAGTGAAAGATTTGTCTCGCATAACAGTAAAAGATTTCCGAAGTCCGAATCAAGCCTGTCAGCACGCATCTTAATCTGCCTTAAGGATTCCTCTCCGGATACATAAAGAACCTTCTTTCCGCTCTTTGAAAGATTTCGCGTCACCTGTAAGAGCAAAGTCGACTTTCCGATGCCGGGATCTCCGCCTATTAACACTAAAGACCCCTTTACGATTCCACCACCCAAAACTCTATCAAACTCGCCTATCCCCGAAGAATATCTTTCTTCCTCCGAGCCGGTAATGTCCTTTAAAAATACGGGTTTAGAGCCTGATAAAGCACCTTGTACATGCTTGTTTTCATGCACTGCAAGCGGTTCTTCGACAAAGGTGTTCCATTCCCTGCAGCCGGGGCACTGCCCCATCCATTTTGAAGATTCATACCCACAGTTTTGACAGAAAAAGCCTGTCGTTTTTTTTGCCATAACCCCTCCGAAAAATTGTTACTTTGATGTTTCCGGTTTGTTTTTCTTTACAAAGACGGTTTCACCGTTTTTGCGTGTTGCGGAAACGGTGTCCCCGGGGAGAATTTCTTTCTTTAGAATTTCTTCCGAAAGCTTATCCTCGATTTCGGTTAAAACGGCACGCCTTATCGGGCGGGCACCCATCTTCGCATCCGAATACTTGTCCACTATGTAAGCCTTAAGTGCAGGTGTAATGGTAAGTCTTATGTTCATCTGTGCCTTGCATCTATCTGAAAGCTGCTTCGTGATAAGGGTGCAAATGTCCGTCATATCCTTCTTGTTGAGGGCTCTGAACACTATGATGTCATCAATACGGTTTATAAATTCGGGTTTGAAGAGCTTCTTTACCTCATCCATGACGTTTGAACGCATGGTGTCATAGTCCCTCTTTTCGTCGGATTTGGCGGAAAAGCCAAGGTTCTTTGGCTCCACAATCCTTGATGCACCCGCATTTGAGGTCATGATGATAATTGTATTCTTAAAGCTTACTTTTCTGCCCTTTGAATCCGTGATATGGCCTTCGTCAAGTACCTGCAGTAAAATGTTAAACACATCCGGATGTGCTTTTTCAATCTCGTCAAAAAGCACGACCGAATAAGGATTTCTCCTGACCTTGTCCGAAAGCTGCCCGCCGTCTTCAAAACCGACGTAGCCCGGAGGCGAGCCTATCATCTTCGCAACGGAGTTGCTCTCCATATATTCGGACATATCTACCCTTATAAGGGAGCTTTCGGAGCCAAACATTGCCTCTGCCAAAGCCTTGGTAAGCTCGGTCTTGCCGACACCGGTAGGCCCCAAAAATAAAAACGTACCGATAGGGCGATTCGGATCTGACAAACCGACACGCTGTCTTCGCATGGCCTTTGAAATCTTTGTGACGGCATCGTCCTGTCCGATGACTCGCTTATGAAGTATATTCTCAAGCTTTAAGAGCCTGTCTGTTTCTTTTTCCGTGAGCTTCTTGACCGGAACCTTTGTCCAGGTTGCACAGGCATCGGCTATATGCTCAGCGGTAACCTCGCAAATATCCGAGGAAGTATCCTTAAGCTTTTTAAGATTTAACTTTGCGAGCTTATTTTGAAGCTGTTTTTCTTTCTGCGTAAGCTCCGCTGCCCTGTCATACAGATCGATTTTCGCAAACCTTGCAACCATGAGATCGACCTTCATGATTTCTTCTTTCAGCTTTTCCGTTTCATCCGCCTTTTCATGCTTCTTAAGCCTTACCCCGGAGCCTGCTTCATCTATCAAATCAATTGCCTTATCAGGAAGATTTCTGTCATTTATATAGCGTGCAGAGAGTCTGACCGCCGCTTCAAGCGCTTCATCCGTATATTTAACATGGTGATGCTCTTCATAGCAGGGTGCAATCCCCTTCAGTATGCGAATCGCCTCTTCCTCTGTAGGCTCGCTAACATCAATCGGCTGAAATCTACGCTCAAGGGCCGCATCCTTCTCAATATGCTTTCTGTATTCCGCAAGAGTGGTAGCGCCTATTAACTGTAGCTCACCCCTTGAAAGGGCGGGTTTTAAGATGTTTGCGGCATCCATCGAGCCTTCCGCCCCGCCTGCACCTATGAGTGTATGAATCTCGTCAAGGAAAAGAACAACGGACCTATCCTCGGAGGCTTCCGCTATGAGGTTCTTCATACGTTCCTCAAATTCGCCCCTGTATTTCGTACCCGCAACCATACCTGAAAGATCAAGCTTTAATACCCTCTTGTCCCTGACTGTATCTGGAACATTTCCCTCAGCAATCCTTAGGGCAAGTCCCTCGACTATCGCCGTTTTCCCGACACCGGGATCTCCTACGAGACAGGGATTATTCTTGGTACGCCTTGAAAGTATCTGGATGACCCTCTCGATTTCGGAGTCTCTTCCTATCACGGGATCTAATTTTTTCTCCCTTGCAAGGGCTGTCATGTCACGAGAATACTTTGCAAGGAAGCTTCCCTTCCTTTTGCTTTTCCTGCGTAAACCTTCCTTGGCTTTCTCTATGTCCTCACCCATCGCAAGCAGGGTCTTTAAATATATTTCGCCGGGGTTCTTTTTCAGTGAAAGAAGGATCTGAACTGCACAGTTTCTGCCCTCGCGAAGGATTCCGAGCAGTAAATGCTCTGTTGCGATAAGCTCCGAATGGTACTCCGCTGCGGCATTCTTTGCCTCCTCAAATATCAGAATCGTCCTGGGGGTATAGCCTTCTCTTTCTTTGACCGGCGCACCGGCTCCGTTAATGGTCAAATCGTCAATAAGCGTGTGAATATCTCCCGTATTAAGGCCTTCAGCACGAAGTATTGCACCCGCAACACCGCTTGGTTCAAGCAGAAGTCCGAGCAAGAGATGTTCGCTTCCTATGTAAAAATGTCTATGATTTTTTGATTCCCTTTCCGCAATTTGCAGCGCTTTCGCCGCACTTTCGGTAAATCTGAAATTCATTTATGCCACCCTGTTTCCATTTATGATGTTTGTATCAAAGCTTTTCCAGTAGATAAGACCGCACCAAAGTAGTGCGAACTTACTCCCTATATCACAAATGCCCACGGCAATATTCACCGTGGGTCAAAAAATTTCTATTGCTGCCGCACTTACTTGTCCGTATTCTTGTCCATATCAAGGAAGCCGTATTCCATATCGTCGTCTGAATCCACTTCGCTCGTATGGGTATACTTAACCTCTCTTACCGTAGCCTCCGATACTCCCGTTCTCGTAACTCTAGGAAGCTCTGATGTATGAGTCTCCGGTTTCACGACAGTGCCGTTAGGTTTCCTGATGGAACCGTCCTCAAATTTAATCGAACCGTCGGGAAGCTTCACACCGACACGCGCCTTTCTGATAGAGCCGTCGGGCATTCTGATGGAACCGTCCGGAAGCCTTACGCCTGTTAAGACATTCTGCTTAACCGCAGGCTTTTCAGATGTCCTTGAAGGCTCAGCTCCTACAGTCTGCATCCTTACGGATGAGGTCGTATGCGTGTGCGAGGGCTCTGTTTTTTCGGTCTTGCGCGTTGCAGTCTTTGTCTCTTTTACCGGCTTTGTCTCCTTTGCAGGCTTTGTCTCCCTTGCAGGCTTTGCCTCCTTTACGGGTTCCTCTATATCCTCATCGGTTCCGTAATACCAACGACGAACCGAAATATATGCATATGCTCCCACTCCGATTAATGCAATAACAACAGCTATCAGGACGCCGATTATTATGTTCTTTGTCTTAAGCTTGCCTTCATATTCATCGACTGCGTTATTGTAAAGATCGGCCGCAGATAAGAGATCCGTTATTTTTGTCTTCGTACCCGCAATGTAATTGTTAAGATACCAGGTATCATCGTCGACCGAATATACCGCCTCGTAATCGTTGTAAACAACCGTTTCCTCGACTTCTTCCTGCACTTCTTCTTCGACGACTTCTTCTACTGCCTCAGGCTCCTGTGTCTTTTCGACAAGTTCGCCGTCAAGCCTTATAAAATCTTCTCTGATGAAGCCTGAGACCTGTGCTCCGTTACTGTCTGAAAAAGAAACACTGTACCAGGTCTTTCCATCGCTGCCCTTTTCGTACGCAGTAACGGATACCGCAGTATTTGTCTTTGCCTGAGTCACAATTGTATCTGAAGTGGATGCGCCCTGGCGAACATTTACATCCTCCGTCACATAGGCGCCTACCGGCTCCACCTCTGTCAAAACTGGAGCTTCGCTTGAGCCCGTTTCGTCGGTTGCTTCAGTCGTTGACGCCGTAGTAACACCTGAAGCGGTCACATAATCTCCTCGCACATATCCTTCAGTTCCGTCGGAAAGCTTGATCTTGTACCAGGTATATCCGTTTGAATCGTTTTCGGATGAAATCACGTCGTAGCTCTCACCGTTAAATGCTCCGCCCACAATTGCAGCCGAAGTCGACGCCGTAGCCCTTACATTTATGCTTTCAGCAGTTACTGTAACCTTGCCGTCCGCAAAGGCCGTAACAGAAACACATGCAAAAAGAAAACCACCAAGCAGAATTCCCAGTGCCTGTTTACTGATATTTACAAATCTGTTCATTTAATCCTCCATCAGGCTTCCGCCCCTTTTGACATCAAGCTTGCCTTTTCTTACCAACGAATTAATCACCTGCTTGGACACGCCGGTGGCACGCTCGACCTGCATGACGTTCGCTCCGGGATTTTTCTCGACATAGCCTCTCACTATCCCGTAGTCATCATACTCGATATTGCCGCAATACTCACATTGGTACTCGCCTATACCCATATACTTGAGGGCTTTGCCGCACTTTGAGCATTTTGTCGGCTTCCTGTAGTCCTCATCTCTGATAAGCTTAGAAAGATCGTATTCACCTTCCATAATCAAACCTCGTCTATTGCCTTACCTATATCGGTGCGCATATATTTATTGGAAAAAGAAACCCATCCTGCAGCCTCGTACGCTTTGGCTCTTGCTTCCTTTAAAGTACTGCCGAGTGCCGTCACACCAAGCACCCTTCCACCGTCTGTAACTATTTTACCATTATCGTCAAATTTTGTCCCTGCATGGAAGCAAAAATAATCGGACTTACCTTCAAACTTATCAAGACCCGTTATTTCAAAGCCCTTTTCATAAGAAAGAGGGTATCCGTCACTTGCAAGAATGACACAAACCGCCGCATCATTCATAAATTTAAGATCTATATCGGATAACGTTCCGTCAATGCAGGCTTCACAAACATCCACAAGGTCGCTTTCCATTCTCGTGAGAACAACCTGTGCCTCAGGATCTCCGAAACGGGCATTAAATTCAAGCACCTTCGGACCGTCCTTGGTAAGCATGAGTCCAAAGAAAATAACGCCCTTGAATTCTCTGCCTTCAGCTCTCATGGCATCGACCGTTTTCTGATAGATGTTCTTTTTGCAGAAAGCGTCGATTTCCTCCGTGTAGAAAGGACTGGGAGAAAAATTACCCATACCGCCGGTGTTTAAGCCTTCGTCATGGTCCTTTGCCCTCTTGTGGTCCTGAGCGGAAGCCATAGTCTTAATGGTCTTTCCATCCACAAAAGAAAGAACGGAAACTTCCCTGCCCTGCATGAATTCTTCGATGACAAGCTTGTTTCCTGCGGAGCCAAACTTCTTGTCCGTCATGATTTCCCTGACTCCGTCGTAAGCTTCTTCCCTAGTATTGCAGATAAGAACGCCCTTGCCAAGTGCCAGACCGTCAGCCTTTAACACAATCGGAAGCTTTGCATTTTCAAGATACTTAAGTGCATCCTCCGCCCTGTCAAAGGTTTCATAGCCGGCAGTGGGAATTCCGTACTTTTTCATCAGGTCCTTTGAAAAAGCTTTGCTTCCTTCCAGAATTGCAGCCTTTTTGTCAGGTCCGAAGGCACGTATGCCGTTTTCTTTGAGTACATCGACAAGACCGCCCACAAGCGGATCGTCGGGTCCTACTATTACAAGATCTATCTGCTCTTCAAGGCAAAAAGAAACAATTTTTTCAAACTCCATTGCCTTTATCGGTACACACTTTGCGATTTTAGCAATTCCCGCATTTCCGGGAGCGGCAAAAATCTCGTTTGCTCTCTTTGACCTCTTTAGGCTCGTGCATATGGCATGCTCTCTTCCGCCGCCGCCTACTACCAAAACCTTCATGCTTCTTCTCCGATCTTTATTTCTCCCTTTGAAATCATCCCGATTACCCTTGGAAGGATGACCCATTCCGCTTCTTCCATGACACGTTTTTGCAAAATTTCCGGCGTATCTCCGTCTTTGACTTCTACAGCCTTTTGCGCAAGTATGCGTCCCGTGTCTATTCCTTCGTCGACGAAATGAACCGTCGCACCGGTTACCTTAACGCCCCTCTTAAGCGCGGCTTCATGCACCTTAAGTCCATAATAACCCTTTCCGCAAAAGGAAGGTATTAAAGAAGGATGAATATTTATTATGCGATTCTTAAATTCTTTAATAACTGCTTCCGGCTGATTTACAAGACAGCCTGCAAGAACTATCAAATCGGGCTTTGCATCCTTTATAGCCTTTAACCATGCCACATTAAAAGCTTCCCGGCTTTCAAAGTCCTTCGGTGAAACAATTAACGAGGAGGTGCCGTGATTTTTGGCTCTTTCCAAAGCATAGGCATTTTTGTTGTTTGAAATAACCTTTGTAATCACGGCATCCGTAATGTCACCGTTTTCGATTGCTTTGTAAATTGCCTCAAGGTTTGTGCCTCCGCCGGAAACCAGTACGCAGATATTAGTCATTTAATATTACTCCCTTTGTGCCGGCTTCAATCTTTCCGATTACAAATGCCTTGTCTCCCGATACCTTTACGGCTTCAAGTGCGGCATCCGCATCCTTAGGGTCGACTGCAAGCACCATACCGATACCCATATTAAAGGTATTGTACATGATTTCTTCCGAAATATCTCCCTTACGCTTCATAAGCTTAAAGATAGGCGGAACCTCATAGCTGTGCTTGTCAATTACCGCCACTGCGCCTTCAGGAAGCATTCTCGGAATATTTTCATAGAAGCCGCCGCCCGTGATGTGGCTGCAGCCCTTTACCTTTATACCTGCCTTCTTAATGTTCTTTAAGGCATGCACGTAAATGCGTGTGGGCTCGATAAGTGTCTCTCCTAAGGTTTTTCCAAGCTCTTCATAATAAGTATCAAGGCTTTCTTTGGTCATATCAAAAACCTTTCGAACAAGGGAAAAGCCGTTAGAATGAACTCCCGAGGAAGCTATTCCTATAAGAGTATCTCCAGGCTTGATATTTTCGCCCGTAATCAGATCCTTTCTGTCAACAACACCTACCGAAAAGCCTGCAAGATCGTACTCATCCTCGGGCATAAGTCCTGGATGCTCTGCCGTCTCTCCTCCGATGAGTGCGCAATCCGACTGTTTACAGCCTTCCGCAACACCTCCGACTATCGTGGCTATTTTTTCGGGATAGTTCTTTCCGCATGCGATATAGTCAAGGAAAAACAACGGCTCTCCTCCGGCGCAGGCAACGTCGTTTACGCACATTGCAACCGCATCAATACCTATGGTGTCGTGCTTGTCAAGTAAGAAAGCAAGCTTTACCTTCGTACCGCACCCGTCGGTTCCCGAAAGTAACACGGGATCCTCCATTTTCTTTATACTGTCCAAAGAAAAAGCTCCGGAAAAACCTCCGATTCCTCCCAACACCTCGGGTCTGAAGGTACTCTTAACCGCCGCCTTCATAAGCTCGACCGATTTGTATCCGGCTTCAATATCCACCCCTGAATCCTTATAATTAAGTCCCATGTCTCTCTCCTTATTTTGCGTAATCCTTGTATCCGACTTCCTTTAGTCTCCTGTCCTTACTGGCAACGCTTTCCTTTAAGCTTTCTTTGTACGCCTTAAGCTTGTCTAAAAGCTTAGGATCCGAGACGGAAAGAATCTTTGCAGCCAAGATGCCTGCATTCTGTCCTCCGTTTATCGCAACCGTTGCCACCGGTATTCCGCTCGGCATCTGCACTATCGAGTACAGGGAATCCCTTCCGCCAAGGCTCGTAGTGTGCATCGGAACTCCGATGACAGGCATCGGAAAGATTGCAGCGCACATGCCCGGCAAATGAGCTGCCATGCCGGCACCGGCAATGATAACCTTTATGCCGCGTTCTTCTGCGGTATTTGCATATTCAAAGAACACATCAGGCTCTCTGTGTGCGGAGATAATCGTCATCTCATAGTCTATTCCGAATTCATCAAGCACTGCTGCCGCCTTGGACATTACAGGCATATCGGAATCACTTCCCATTACTATTGATACCTTGGGCATATTCCCTCCTAAATTCCCGCGTAAAGAATTACGCTTATTATTAACAGATCAATTATATTCCATGTTATCCCGATGTAGGAAAACAGATAGAACTTGTCCGGTTCTTTTTTCCCGAGTACTCCAAGCATCACTCCTGCCAGTGAAAACAGGGTACAAAGAAAAGCCGCGGCACCTGCCGACGTCCTGATGTCACCCTTTGCAAGGTATGAAGAAAAAACCAAAAATGCAATTCCCAAAAATGAAATCAAGGCAAGTGCTGATGAAAAAATCCCCTTTTCCGTATGCTTTTTGTCGGAATAAATATATTTCCCGCGCCTTTTATTCATGAGCCCCGTATTCCTTGTAATAAGCATCGATTGCAGCGGCTATTTCATCATTGATGACAACTCGTCCCTGTACCTTGCGGCCGGTCAAATACTCTCTTACTTCGGACATCGAAACAATAGCCGCAGTCTCAAAGCCGTATAAATTCTTAATCTCACTTAAGGCGCACTTCTCGCCTTTTCCTTTTTCCTCGCGGTTAAGTGAAACCATAAGACCTTTTATTTCGATCTTTGCGGCTTCTGTGATAATCGGATAGGTTTCCTCAATTGACTTTCCGGAAGTCGTAACGTCTTCAATGATGACAACTCTGTCTCCGTCTTTGAGTTTGTATCCAAGCAAAGCTCCCTTGTCCGCACCGTGATCCTTTTCCTCTTTACGGTTTGAAGTATACCTGATTTCCTTGCCGTAAAGCTTTGAATATGCCATAACGGTAGCAACCGAAAGAGGAATGCCCTTGTATGCGGGTCCAAAAAGAACATCAAAGTCGTCTCCGAACTTATCGTGAATGGCGCGTGCGTAATACTCACCGAGACGAGTCAGCTGAGAGCCCGTCACATAAGCCCCCGCATTCATAAAGAAAGGACTCTTGCGTCCGCTCTTTAATGTGAAGTCGCCGAATTTAAGAACATCCGACTCCACCATAAATTCAATAAATTCCTGTTTATATGCTTCCATTTTCCCTCCGAGGTTATATATAAACCTACCTTACATGAGAATTTATATCCTCTCTCATATCTATTACTGCCTGCCTTGCGGCATCGGCAAAGCCCTCTTCTCCGAACCTTGAATATTTATCAAGCTTGTAGGCTCCGATAATGCCTCTTGAAGAGTTGACTATTGCACCGTAGCCGTCCTCGTTAAAGAAGGGCTTAAGTCCCTCTGCAGTTCCACCCTGAGCACCGTATCCCGGAACAAGGATGTAAGCCTTTGGCATAATCTTTCTGAGAGCTGCACCCATTTCAGGATAGGTGGCTCCGACAACGGCTCCCACATAGCTGTAGGAATCGCCCATCAGACTTTCTCCCCATTCATTTACCTTTAATGCTACATGTTCATATAAGGGACGGCCGTCAATCAAGCGATCCTGAAACTCTCCGGAGCTTGGATTGGATGTCTTTACGAGCACGAAGATGCCTTTATGCTCTTTTGCACAGGCATCCATAAAAGGCTTTACGCCGTCCGTTCCGAGATAAGGATTTACCGTTGCAAAGTCTTCATTGAAGCCCTCATACTTAACGCCTTCAATCTCAACTCCGGACAAATGCCCTATTGCATAGGCCTCGCTTGTGGAGCCTATATCGCCTCTCTTGATATCGCCGATTACACAAAGATTATTTTCATGACAATAATCAACGGTTTCCTTAAAGGCTTTAAGTCCTTCGATTCCGAAGGTTTCGTACATAGCTATCTGAGGCTTTACACAAGGTACCAAATCCTTGATTGCATCGACAAGCCCCTTGTTGTACTCGACTATCGCCCTGGAAACACCTAAGGGATTAGCTCCGTATTCCTTAAAATTTTTCTTTTTAATGAATTCAGGTATCAGCTTCAGTGTCGGATCCAAGCCCACCACAATCGGAGCATCGGTCCTCTTGATACCTGCTATAAGTTTATTGATCATTTAGACTCCTATCCTTAAAAAAGGAGGCTGTATTTGCAACCTCCTTGTATTACTTACTTATATTTATACAATAACTGTATTCAGGCTTTCAACGTATTTTTTAATATTTGAAGCGTTTGCATACTTCTTAAATCCGTCACCGTCCACCACGACTAAGGTTGGTGCCTGCATTACCCTGTATCTCTCTACAAGCTCTTTATTTTCCTCGGCATCAACTAAGATGTACTCGGTTCCCTGAAGCATTTCCTTGGCAAGCTTGCAGTTGGGGCAGGTCTTGGTAGTGAAGAGATATTTTACGTTTGAAGGCTCTTCTACTTTAACCTCTTCATCTTCCGATGAGATAGTTACAATACGGCTGACAGGTCTCTTGAGTACGGAATTGTCAATATCGTAGGTGACACGATTTGAATATTCCTGACTCTTACCGTCGTTCCAGTTCTGAACAGGTCTGTAATAACCCGTAATACGACTGTAAACCTCGGTAGACTCACCGCAGTAAGGACAAATCTTCTTTTCTCCGCTCAAATAACCGTGATTCTTACAGATAGAATAGGTAGGTGAAAGCGTATAGTAAGGAAGCTTGTAATTTTCCGCAATCGTTCTTACGAGGTTTGCGGCAGCCTTCCAGTCGGGAAGCTTTTCACCCAGGAAGGCATGGAATACGGTTCCCGAAGTGTAAAGAGTCTGGAGCTCATCCTGAATATCCAGAGCATCAAAGATATCCGATGTGAAATCAACAGGCAAATGCGAGGAGTTCGTGTAATACGGTGTATCTCCGGGCTTTCCTGCCGTCTTGATTGCGGGGAATTTCTTCTTGTCGTTCTTTGCCAAACGATAAGTCGTGCTCTCTGCGGGAGTAGCTTCGAGATTGTAAAGATCTCCGTACTGCTCCTGATAATCGGACAAGCGATTACGCATATGATTCAGCACTTCCTTGGTAAATTCCTGAGTGCGGGGATCTGTCATATCAGCCCTTAACCAGTTGGCGTTTAAGCCAACCTCGTTCATGCCGATTAAGCCTATGGTCGAGAAGTGGTTCTCAAAGGTTCCGAGATACCTCTTCGTATAAGGATAAAGTCCCTCATTTAAAAGCTTTGTGATAACACCGCGCTTAATCTTCAAGGAACGCGCCGAGATATCCATAAGTCTGTTTAAGCGCTTATAGAAATCGTCCTTGCTCGTTGAAAGATAAGCAATACGAGGCATATTGATGGTAACAACGCCTACAGAGCCCGTTGACTCGCCGGATCCGAAGAAACCGCCGGTCTTCTTACGAAGCTCCCTTAAGTCGAGTCTTAATCTGCAGCACATGGAACGAACATCTGAAGGCTCCATGTCCGAATTGATATAATTTGAGAAATAAGGTGTACCGTATTTGGAGGTCATTTCAAACAGGAGCTTATTATTCTCCGTTTCCGACCAGTCAAAATCCTTCGTAATCGAATAGGTGGGAATGGGATACTGGAAGCCTCTGCCGTTTGCATCGCCTTCGATCATGGTCTCGATGAAGGCCTTGTTGACCATATCCATTTCCTTCTTGCAGTCCTTGTATTTGAAGCTCTGAGGCTGTCCGCCTACGATTGCCGGAAGCTCCGCAAGGTCTGAAGGTACCGTCCAGTCCAAAGTAATATTTGAAAAAGGAGCCTGGGTACCCCATCTTGAAGGGGTATTTACACCGTATATGAAGGATTCTATGCACTTCTTGACATCCTTGTAGGAAAGGTTGTCAACCTTTACAAAGGGAGCAAGATAGGTGTCGAAGGAAGAAAATGCCTGTGCGCCTGCCCATTCATTCTGCATAATGCCGAGGAAGTTAACCATCTGATTGCAAAGAACGGAAAGATGGCGTGCCGGTGCCGAAGTAATCTTTCCAGGAATGCCTCCGAGACCTTCGGTTATGAGCTGTTTTAAAGACCAGCCTGCGCAATACCCTGTAAGCATGGAAAGATCGTGAATATGAATATCCGCATTACGGTGTGCTTCTGCAATTTCCTCGTCATATATTTCGGAAAGCCAGTAATTTGCCGTAACCGCACCTGAGTTTGAAAGAATGAGTCCGCCTACGGAATAGGTAACGGTGGAATTTTCCTTAACTCTCCAGTCCTCGACCTTTACATATCCGTTTACGACATCCTTGTAGTCCAAGATTGTAGACTTCATCGTACGCATCTTCTCACGCTGCTTACGATAAAGAATATATGCCTTTGCAACCTCTGTATAGCCTGCCTGTTCAAGAACCTTCTCGACACTGTCCTGAATGTCCTCGACACTTATTGTTCCATCCTTAACCTTAGACTGAAAATCAGCCGTTACACGAAGTGAAAGAAGATCGATTATATCGTTTGAATACTCCATCTCCGTTGCAACAAAGGCCTTCATGATTGCATCGCTTATCTTCGTAAGCGTAAAATCTGCCTGTTCACCGTTTCTCTTGACTACCTGATACATTGCTTAGTACTCCCTCCAAAAAGTATAGCCGATATCGTGATTGCTATATCGAATCCCCAATACCAAACCCGTAACAAGAGTTTATCAAAGCAAGTAGTCAAAGTCAATCAAAAAAACACAAAATAAAGGAGCTTTTATTTCTAAAAGCCCCTATATCTTGTGTTTGTCTAGTCTGAATATTATATACAATAATGCGAAACAGGCTTAAATCAAGGCTTTTGTTCATCTCGGTCAATGCTACCCGTTCACCGTTTCGGAGGGCTCTTGCGTATCTTCCGAAGCCTTTTCTACCCGTGTATAAAGAAAATCATACTCATGAATTGCATTTTCGTCCTTGGGATATTTTTCAAGATATTCCGTAAACTTCAAAAGTGCCGTTTCATAGTCGTGCATATACTCATATGCCACCGCGTCGTTAAACAAAAGTTCTTTTTCACATTCGGCATCCTCAAGCTTTAATCCCAATTCGAAGGCAGATGCGGCTCCTTCGTAATCCTCAATCTTCAATCTGCACATTCCGAGCTGATTGTAGATGGAGGCATCGTTCCCTTCAGTATCAAGGTATTCCGCATAAAGGCTTGCCGCATACTTGTAATCATTAATTGCCTCATACGTCTTTCCGAGCATCAATATCGTGTCGGGCTTTGAATAGTCCTTTGCTTTTTCAAGGTAGACCCTTGCCTCGGAGTAATCCTTTAAATAGTACTCCATCCTGCCTCTGTCGTAATCGGAGATTTTCCTGTTCTCATCGTCAAGCAGCGCCGTCAGGTACTTATCGGCCTCTTCCTCAAAACCGGCATTTAGGATGGAAAAATAAATTCTTATGTGAAGATTGTAATCATCATCCACCATGGACGTTACTGTTTCAAAATCTGCATTTGCTTCATCGAGCTTTGAAAGGCTCAAATAACAGATTGCACGCCTGTAATAATTTTCACTTTCTTTGGGTCTGAGAGTAATCAGGGCGGTATAGGTTTCGACTGCTTCCGAAAACTGTCCGCTCATTTCGTATGCGTAGCCGAGATAATAATTTATATCATAGTCGACCGGTGAAATATGACCGTTTGATTTGTTCAAGGCTTCTATAAAAGGCTCTACTGCCTCCGAAAACTGCTCATTGTAGACATAGGCTACACCTAAGCCTCTCAAAGCATCCTTCGAATCGTCTTCCTGTTCTACGGAAATTTTAAAATTTTCCACAGCCTCTTCGTAGTTTCCGTTTTCAAGGTATGCCCAGGCCGCATTGTAATAAAGTGTTTCGGTCTTACCGCAGCCACAAGCGCCTAAAAAAAGCAATATGCATATTGAAAAGGATAATACGTTTAATGCTTTCTTCATACTTTACATCCTTTCGCCCTTCATAGTCGGAAACCCACTTCCCTTGGAAAGTGAGAGGAGCCTTTTAAATTCGGTTAACTCCCGTTTCTATGGCAGCCTTCTTTACGGCTTCCGATACAGCCGCGCCTACCCTCTTATCAAAGGCATTCGGAATGATGTATTCGGCATTTAATTCTTCGTCAGAAACAAGGCCTGCTATTGCCTTTGCGGCCGCAACCTTCATTTCGTCGTTGATATCACGTGCACGCACATCAAGTGCACCCCTGAAAATTCCCGGAAAAGCAAGGACGTTGTTTATCTGGTTCGGATAATCCGATCTTCCTGTTCCGACTACGGCAGCGCCTGATTCCTTGGCTTCAGCCGGATTAATCTCAGGCACTGGATTTGCCATAGGAAAAAGAATGGGATTTTCGGCCATTGACCTTACCATCTCCCCTGTCACGGTTCCTGGTGCGGAAACTCCGATAAATACGTCTGCTCCCTTTATCACATCCTTTAAGCTTCCCTTTTCAAGTTTACGGTTTGTAATCCTTGCCATCTCAAGCTTTTCGGAATTAAGCCCCTCTCTTCCCTCGTAAATTGCTCCGGTTCTGTCGCACATGATGACGTTCTCAAGTCCCATGCTGACTAAAAGCTTTATGATTGCTATACCTGCCGCACCTGCTCCGCTTGTTACGACCTTTATGTCATGGATATCTTTCTTTACCAGTTTTAAAGCATTTATCATAGCAGCAAGCACCACAACTGCCGTTCCATGCTGATCGTCATGAAAAATCGGAATGTCGCATACTTCCTTGAGCTTTCTTTCTATTTCAAAGCAGCGAGGTGCCGAAATATCCTCAAGATTGACTCCTCCGAAGGATCCCGAAAGAAGTCTTACGGTATTTACGATTTCATCGACGTCCTTTGACTTGATGCACAAAGGAAAAGCATCCACATCGCCAAAGGCTTTAAACAAGGCGCACTTTCCTTCCATAACAGGCATGCCCGCTTCGGGTCCTATATCCCCGAGTCCCAGAACTGCGGTTCCGTCGGTAATGACTGCCACAAGATTGTGACGTCTGGTATATTTATAGGAAAGGTCCACATCCTTCTGTATCTCAAGACAGGGTTCGGCAACACCCGGTGTGTAAGCTACCGAGAGCTCCTCTTTATTGGTAACGCTGCAGCGGCTTACCACTTCAATCTTTCCCGCCCATTCTTCATGCTGCTTTAATGCAAATTCTTTTTTATCCATCGGTATGCTCCTTAATTTGATTTAGAACACAAAAAGTATAACACTCTTTTGAGTTAAAGAAAATGAGTCAAAAGGTGTTCCGTTAATAGAACGCTTGCGCATGATTCGGTCGCTTTGGCGACACATTCTATTTAAGTAAGCAGATCATTACTGACACTAAGCCCTTTCCTGTATATGAGCTTTCAACGCATTTTCACATATAAAAATCCTGCAGACTGCTTGTCTGCAGGATTTTTACTTTTTCATCTCTAAAGCTTATCAAAAAATATGTCAAGGGATACGTGTTTGTCTGCAGGATTTTTACTCTTTCAGCTCTCCGTCAATTATCTTGACTATTCTTTTTGCCGATTTTGCAACGCCTAAATCATGGGTAATCATGACGATGGTATTTCCCATCTCATTCAGTTCGGAGAACAGCTTCAGCACGTCCTTGCCGCTTGCCTGGTCGAGTGCACCCGTTGGCTCATCCGCAAGCAGTATCGAAGGCTTTCCGACTAAGGCCCTGGCTATGGAAACTCTTTGTTTCTGTCCACCCGAAAGCTCATTGGGTCTATGCTCTATACGATGGTCAAGTCCTAATAGCTTAATCGTATTCATGCATTCCTCTTTTGCCCGCTCGCTTGTTTCACCGCGCATGAGAAGGGGCATGATGATGTTTTGAAGCACATTGTAGGTGGGAATCAGCTGGTAATTCTGAAAAATAAAACCGATTTTTTCATTTCGCACCTTCGTAAGGTCGTCTTCTTTGGTCTCATGGATTGCCATGCCGTCGAGGTAGTATTCGCCGTTATCCATCACGTCCATACAGCCTATCATGTTCATAAGTGTTGTTTTTCCAGAACCGGAAGGTCCCAAAATTGCCACATACTCTCCCTTTGTAACCTCAAAGTTAATGTTTTTGAGAATTGGAAGTCTTTCCTCTCCGAGCATGTAACCCTTATTCACATTTTTCATAAGTATCATCGTATTATCCATGTTCTTTACTCCTGATTGAGTGCTTCTACGGGAACAAGCCGTGATGCCTTAAATGCCGGATAGAAGCCGAAGATGCTTCCCGTGATTACGCCGAATACAAGTGACAGCAAGGCGCCCTGAAAGGAAAGTGAAACCCGCACGTTAAAAAGCTCGACAATTGGAGTGATAGCAAGAGAAAGAAGCACACCTAAGATTGCACCGACAAGGCTTGTAAAGCTTGCTTCAAGCAGGAACTCAAGCAGTATGTCCTTTCGCCTGCAGCCGAGAGCCTTCAAAATTCCTATCTCGTTTGTCCTCTCCTTTATGGATACAAACAATACGTTCATGATTCCGATACCCCCGACTATGAAGACGATTACCGCCATTGAATAAAGAAGCAGTGTCAACGTCTCATTTGACGCGCTTGCCGCATCCATCTTGCTTCCGGCATCTGAAATTTCAAATTCGACGTTCGGATACATTTCGGAAAGTGCCGACGTAAGATCCGTCATTACGGTATCCACCTGATTTACATCTTCGGCGATTACGGTTATCGTAGGGCTTATATCGGTTCCGGTGATATACTTGATGCCTGTTTCATAAGGCACGTAGATTGCGGTGTCGGGGCTTATGCCCGAGGCAACGGTTCCCATTTCGGACAACACGCCCGATACCACGTAGGGACGTCCGTCGATGTAAATCTTGCTGTCATAGGCTTCATATGCGCTTCCGAAAACTGTCTTTGCAACCGTGGCGCCGAGCACACAGACCTTTTCTTTATTCTCGTTGTTTTCTTCTGTTAAAAATTCTCCGATAGACATCGTCAGGTTACTGATTGAGTCGTACCCCGATTCAACTCCCGCTATCGTGTAATAGGTGGAGCCTGAAAGGTCTCCGCCTTCCACCGAAGCCTGTGTGGAATAGGATATCGTGGTGCTTGATATTCCCGATACAAAGGTTAAAAGGTCGTCGCAATCTTCCGAAGTGAGGGTTACAGACTCAGAACCTTCTTCTTCCGAAAATCCGGAAAAAGAAAACATTCCGCCTCCAGAGCCAAAGCCTCCGCCCATGTCGGGGCCTCCGCCAAAGTTTAAGCTATCGCCCATACTAAAGCCCCCAAAATCCGACTCGGTGCCTGATGAGCAGGATATGTCTATTGCGCCGGCATTTAGGTTTTTAAATTGCTCAGCCACTTCCTCCTTACCTCCGGTACCAATCGCAAGCACCAGCATAATGGTGGCGCTCCCCACGACGATACCGATTGACGTAAGGATGACCTTAAATTTATTTTGTGACAGATTGAGCCACACCAAACGAAGTATTTCAGATATTCTCATCCAATCATTCCTTTCTGAGTCAGAACTCACTTGGTAGTCTTGGCTGCGTAATTTAAGACTGAGTCAGGACTCACTTGCTAATCTTGGCCGCGTAATTTAAGTCTGAGTCAGGACTCACTTGGTAGTCTTGGCTGCGTAATTTAAGACTGAGTCAGCAGCATTAGCAGTTTCAAATCAGCGCTTAAGTTTTGCGATTAACTAAGACGAGCCAAGTCAGGATACACTTCTTTCTATCAGCACCGTGTCTCCTTCATTAATTTCACCTGAGATTTCCGTGTAAGTGCCGTCGGAAATTCCGACAGTTACTTTTTCTTTACGGATGCTTCCGTTACCTTCTTTGACCTTCACATATGAAGTGTCGCCTTCGGTAATAACGGCACGCTTACTTACATAAAGAACATTTTCCGCTCTCTCGGATACGAAGGTCACGGCACCGGTCATTTCCTGATAAAGTCCGGATACGTCGCCCGACAAGGTAACGGTGACCTCATAGGTAACCTCATTTGAGGAATTAAGCGTAGCTTCGCCGATTTCCGTAACAGTTCCCTCAAAGGTAACGTCTGGGTATGCCGTAAGTGAAACCACAGCCTCTGAGCCCAAAGAAATATTCGTCATGTCATCCTCATAAACGGTAACCGTCATGGTTACTTCGCCGGGGTCGGTAAGGGTCACAAGCGTGGTTCCAGTGCTGATGGTATCCCCTTGTGAAAGCTCAATGCTTGTAACGACGCCGTCATCCGTTGCACAAACTGCATTGCCATTTATATAAGAGGAAAACTCATTCCATTTTTCTAAGGCCTCGTCGTAAACTTCCTGCTGTTCCTCCAAATCCCTTTCAAGATAGGCAATTGTCAAATCATAGCTTTCCTGTGCCGTATCGTATGCAAGGCTTCTTAAGCTCTTTGTTTCCGTAGCTGTAAGCTTACCCGCATCAAGGTTGCGGACTGCCTTTGCGTAATTGTTTTCCGCAGTAGCCACGTTTTCCTTTGCCTTATATACCTTCTCCTCAAGCTCTTCCAACTGACTTTTTAAGGATTCGTAATTTTCCTTGGCCGTCTCGTATTCGGTGGCATAGTAGACATACCAGTAAACATCATCCGTAACGCTGTGTGTGCTTAGGCTGTATTCCGTGTTAGTGTATACTTCTTTTGCCTTTGAAACCGCATCTTCCATTTCCGCATACTTTTCCTCGTAGGCAGTAAGGCTCTCCTTTGCATCTTCAAGGTTTTCTTTTGCCGTGTCGACGGCATCGTTTAACTCTTCGATTGTTGAATTGTATTCCGTATCAAGGTAATCCCCGTAGGCAATGCTTGAATTGTAGGTGTATGTGGCCTTTGTGGTTGAGAGAGTCTGTTCCGCAATAAGAGCGTCGAGATCTGCTTTGGCTTTTTCCACGTTCGACTCAAGCTCTTCCTTTAAATCGGCTACGCTCTCTTCATCTATCAGGTAAAGAGTATCGCCTACGGACACCTCTTCGCCGACCGAAACGCACACCTTTGAAACAGTTATGGTAGAAGCACTTCCGCTTGACGAGGAAACCGACTGATTAAGGCTGAACAAATCAGAAAACATATCAAGTGCTCCCGCTGCTCCCGGCATCCCGCCTCCCGCGTTTCCACTCAAGCTCTGAGAAGACGTGCTGTCCGTTCTCTGAAGTGCGCTCATATCAAGGTCAAAGGTCTCGGTCGTGACTCCTATATCGATGCTTCCGCTCTCGGTAACGCCCTTTATAAGATCTCCGTACTGAACCGTAACCTCTTTGTAAGCAACCGTATCCGAATCGTTATTGTTGATAAAGAAAACCGCTGTGCCGGATATCAGTACTGCTGCCGATACAATAATTGCAATAATGAGCTTCTTACTTAGCTTAAGCTTTTCTTTTTCGGGCTTAGGCTCTTTAAGGCACTTTTCTTTAGTCCCCTCAGCAGCTATTTTAGACTTATTCGCCTGCCTTCCAGCCTTACGAGTCTGCTTTTTTTCTTTTTCTGCCTGTCTTTCGGCCTTACGAGTCTGCTTTTTTTCTTTTTCCGCCTGCTTTTTTGCCTGCCCGGAAAGCTTTTCTTCTTCAATTTCCGTATTGTAAAGCTTCATGTTAGCTCCTTACTTTCCGCTTGGAGGCGTCATGCCTCCTCCTCCGAAGTTACCGCCGCCAAAATCTCCCGAAAAATCCATGCCCTGCATATCAGGCATGTCCCCGCCCGAGAAATTGTCAAAGTCGAAAGTCATTTCGGTATCATCCGAACTTGATTCGGTATCGCTTACCTCGCTATCGTTTACCTCCGATTCCGAAGAAACCTTACTTGCAAGGTAAATGGTCTCGCCCTCGGAAAGTCCCGAAAGAATCTCTATGTCGGTACCGTTTGAAAGTCCTATCGTAACCTCCGTAAGCTCTCGCATTCCGAGTGAATTCTTGTGATATACATAAGTCTTTCCGTCTTCCTCCACAATTGCTTTTCTTGATACATAAAGAACATCTTCTTTTTCATCCTTTACAAAGACAACCTCGGCGGTCATTCCGGAGTAAAGCTTACCGATATCGCCGTCGACCAAAATTTCAACCGTATAGCTGATGGTATTTGAATAATCCGATACTGCTTCCGTATTGATGGATGAAATCGTTCCCGTGTAGGGTTCGTCCGAATATGCAGTGAAGGTAATGTCGACGCTGTCTCCGACATTTAAGTCGACTATATCCTCCTGAGTCACGTCAACCGAAATAATCAGATTGTCGCTTGTTGCATATTTAAACATTGCTCCCATAGTAGTCAGACTGTCACCTTCTTCGTAAACGCTTTCCGTGATGATACCGTCCTCCGTTGCAAGTATTATCCCGTCATCACCGACTAAAGTCTCGAAGCTTTCAAGCAAATCCTCAAGCTCTTCTTTCTTTTCAAGTGATTCATTTAACGTTTCCTCAAGATCTTCAACCGAAGCCTGATAGGTAAGCTCTGCGTTTTCGCCGCTTATTACCGCCTCGTCGTATTCTTCGGTAATTTCAAGATTTTGAAGTTTCTTTTTAAGTGTAGCCTGTGTGAGCTTTTCCTTTAGTGCAGCTATTTCTTCTTCATTGTCCGTGATTGCCTGCTTTGCCCTTTCAAGCTTTTCGCTTGCCTGTTCGTAGGAATTTTTTGCGTTTAAATAAGCCTTCTGGACTGTTACAAAGCTCATTGAATTTGATGTGGATGTCGCCTCGTATTGTTCTTTGGCATCCGTATATGTTTCAAGGGCATCCTCGTAATCACTAAAAGCGTCCTCGTATGCCTCGTTTAATGATGTTACCTGTGCTTCTTTCTTTGCAATCGAAACACTTATCGAGGATATTTCGTCCGAAACCGAATTTAAGGATGTTGATTTAATCTTTGACGCGTACTTTGCGTAGATTCCCGCGGTATCAAGCGTAGTCTGTGCCTCAAGTGCCGATATCTCGTAGGCACTTTCAGCCTCAATATAATCGGCCTCGGCTTCCAAAAGTGCGTTCTTTATAAGGGCTCTTACCCTTTCAACGCTCTCATCGGTAAACTTTAAAAGCTCATCTCCGCCGGTCACTTTACTACCCGCTGCTGCCTTAACCGACTCAACCTCCAGATACTTTATTTCTTCTTCGTCTGTGTCCGACGAATCGGAGTCATCCTCCGAGTCCGTAATCAGGCTTAGGTCAAGGTCGTAATCTATCGACTTTTCGGTATATGAAAGCGATCCGCTCTCCGTAACTCCGACCTTTAGCGTTCCTCTTTCGACCGTTTCTTCTTTGTAAACCCACTCTTCCTTCTTTAAAAGAGGGGCGATAAACAACGTGTAACTCGCAGCCAGGACAAGCACCAAGAGAGCCGCAGCCGCTATGATAAGCCTTTTCTTTTTCTTTGAAAGCTTCTTAATCTTTTCTGGCTTTACTATTTTTTCCTTCATGTATGTCTCCTGCTTATTGGTTGCCGCCGGCACTTCCGGGCGATGTCATGGAACTGTCCGCATCCGGAGGTGCTCCGTTAAAATCTCCTCCGCTTGGAGCTTCACCGTCAAAGTTTCCCGGATTGAAATCTTCTCCGCTTGGCATTTCGTTTCCGCTTACCGAAGCATTATCCGGAGGTGTGAAATCATTCCCCGACATATCGTCCTGCCTTCCGGCTCCGCTTATGGACTTTTCTATGCTTTCAATTTCCTCATCGGTAAGGTTAAACAGAACAGTTACCGAATCGTTTTGTTTAAGTGTCTCAGTGCTCTCTTCTTCACTTGTCACCGTAACGGTTACGCTGTAGTAAACGCTTGTCACACTGTCGGAAGAAGAAACGGGATTAATCTCAGTAATCACACCCCTTGCCCCTGCACTTTCGCTAAATGCGTAACATTCATCACCCACGGTAAGCTTCGCAATGTCTGACTGGTCCACGGATACCGAAACAGTAAGTTTATTGGGATTACTATACATAAATATGACACTGTCCGATGTAAGGCTTCCGCCCGTTCTTACCTGAGTTCTTAATACATCTCCGCTTTCCTGTGCGTAGAAATATCCGTCTCCGATACATTCTTCAAAAAGCTCGAGGTTTTCCTTTGCATCCTCGTAAGCTGTCTTCAGTTCACAAAGATCCGACTCGGCTTTATCGACCGTTGTTTCATAGTCGCTTTCTGCCCTGTCTGCATTCGAAAGCGCCGTTTCGTAGGTAAGAAGTGCGTTTTCTGACTCAACCTCGTAATTTTCCTCTGCCTCATATACTGCCTTTTCAAGGCTTGAAAGATTGAGTTTCAGGGTCTGAAGTTCAAAAGAAGCATTTTCAACCGCATCCTCGTATTCCGCCTTGGCATTTTCAAGATCTTCAAGATTCTGTTCAAGGACGCTGTACAGGGCCCTCAGTATTTGAGCATAGCTTAAATTCCCGTTAAGGTTTGTGCTTCCACCTCCCATACCGCCGCCGGTTACTTCGGACCAGCCGACTCCCCATTCGTCGAGTTTTTCTTTTAAGACGGCTAAGTTCTCATCGTAAGTCGCCTGATATTCGTCAATCTTGAAGTAGCTTGCATAAGAAGAATCGTTTACGTAAGATTCATACTCGGCGATTTTTTCATTTGCCTCTTCAAGCTCTTCCTTTGCCTTGTCAACGGCTGCACCAAGGCTCTCAATTGTTTCGTCGTAGATTTCCTTGGCCTGGGAGCCCGAAAGAATTGCCGAATCCTTCGTATACTCTGCCGTAATCAGAGTCTGCTCATACGAAATGACGCCCGTTCTGTATGCAAGCTCCGCCTCCTCTAATGCATCCGTAAGCTCCGCTCTTACCTCCTCAAGGCTTTCATCCGTAACCTTTAAGATCTTGTCGCCTTTATTTATCTCATCGTTTGAGTTGATGTATACCTCCTTAATTTCAAGCTCGGTCGTGAGACTTTCGACTTCAAACGTAACCTCCGTTACCTCTGCATTCGTGACGCCCGAGGCACTCACCCAATCGTCTGAAATCGTGATTCCCTGCATGTTTGATGGCATGCTCATGGTATTCTTCAATGATGAATCTTTGTTCTTTATGAAAAAGAATGTGAAAATTCCGCCTGCAATTAGCAAACAAGCAATACCTGCTATAACAAAAATCCTTATTTTTTTCTTTTTATCTTTAAAAGCTTTAAATTTTTTCACTTAAAACCTCCGATATGTGCCGAACTTAACGAAAACATCATATCGAGGCTTTATGGGTAGGGGGTGATAGGGATGTGAATTTTATGTGAACCTGATTCTGCGGGATTTTTAACCTGTCCGGTGATATCCGGTAAGACTTTCCAGGCAAAAGTGTGCGGGACGCGCACGCTTACGCATGCGAGTGACATATACAATTTGCCAAAGCTGCGCATCAGTGGCACGAAGTGCCTTTTTGCTGTATTGGAGATTGCGTAGCATTTTCCTATACAGCAAAGGCTCCTGCTTTGCAGGAGTCTTTGCCTGCTGCAGGATGCTTTAAGCGACATCTGCCTTTCCGCCGCAGTGCGATCCTGCCTGGTAGGGCTTTTTATGTAACCAGGAATTCCAACGAAATTTCCTATTTTACATAAAATAAAGCCCGGTTTCGTGCGTTTCATAAACGTAAACCGGGCTGTTCTTATACAATTTTTCTATGAATCACCTGTCCTCAAGCTTTACATACTCCTTGTGCGGAGCCAAAGCTTTGTAGGCGGGACGAATGATTTTATCGACATTTTTAAGCTCTTCAAGTCTGTGTGCACTCCATCCGACGATACGGGCGGTTGCAAAAATCGGAGTGTACAAGGCAGGCGGAAGATTTAGCATGCTGTACACAAGGCCGCTGTAAAAGTCAACATTTGCGTTAACCCCCTTATATATCTTTCTTTTTTCGGCGATTACGATGGGAGCCAAACGCTCAACGCGCGAATAAAGCGCATATTCTTTTTCCTGACCCTTTTCGCGGGCAAGCTGCTTTACAAACTTCTTGAAGATTTCGGCTCTCGGATCGGAGATTGAATAAACAGCGTGACCCATGCCGTAAATCAGCCCCTTTTTGTCAAAGGCTTCTTTATCCAAGAGTGCCACTAAGTATCTGCGGATTTCATCCTCGTCTTCCCAATCCTTCAGGGTTGCCTTCATGTCATCAAACATCTGAGTAACCTTGACATTTGCGCCGCCGTGCTTGGGCCCCTTAAGTGATGCCATAGCCGCAGCCATAGTAGAGTATGTGTCCGTTCCGGAGGAGGTTACCACATGGGTCGTAAAGGTTGAATTGTTGCCGCCGCCGTGATCCATGTGAAGTACAAGCGCCATGTCCAGAATCCTTGCTTCAAGCTTGCTGTACTTGCGGTCTTCCCTCAGCATCATGAGGATATTCTCCGCAGTTGAAAGCTCGGGCTTCGGAGCATAGATATAGAGGTCCTCGCCCATCTTGTAATTGTATGCGTGGTAGCCGTAAACCATAAGCATAGGAAACTGTGCTATGAGGTTTAAGCACTGACGTAAGACATTCGGAATGCTCGTGTCGTCTGCCTTGTCGTCATAGGAGTAAAGCTGTAAAATACTCCTCGTAATGCTGTTCATCATATCTTTGCTCGGCGCCTTCATGATGACATCACGCACAAAGGTAGGCGGAAGCGACCGCCTTGCAGCCATCATTTCCTGAAAGTTTTTAAGCTCTTCCTTTGTGGGGAGTTCACCGAACAGCAGTAAATATGCCGTCTCCTCATACCCAGGATGCTTTGCGTCGAGAAATCCACGCACGATATCCTTTATATTGTAGCCTCTGTAATATAAATTTCCCTCGCACGGAACTGAAACACCGTCGACAATCTTTGTAGCGCAAACGTCCGAAATGTTCGTAAGCCCCGCAAGCACACCCTTTCCGTTTAAATCGCGAAGTCCTCTTTTTACCTCATACTGCGTAAAAAGTTCTTTATCTATCTCGTCGTTCTGCTCTGTCTTTAAAGCCAGTTGCTCTATTTCCGGCGTAACTTCAAAAAAATCATTGCTTATGTCTCTTGTCATTTATACCTCCATTCCTGTTACCTGTTCTCCAAGTAAAATTCCATCCCCGGCCAATTCTAAAGCCACACGGTTTTTCCTGTTTAAGCTGTAGGTTTACCCTTTTATCATACGAAACAAAGAATGCGCTTAGCCCTGTTAATTCATACAAATATTCTTAATGATATTCGTTTCTTTAAGAGCCTATCATGGCTCGTCTGCCTTAGGGTTTCCCTTTGTAATCATATTCAGAAAAAGCTTTATTTTACTGTCGTGCCCCATCTTCACGGTCTTTCCGATGCAAAGAGTCTTACCCTTACCTCTTTCCCAATTTGGACGTCCCTCTCCGTTTGGATTGCCCGTTTTTACAAATTCGCTTATATAGCCTATCATCTGGCCCGAAACCTCGTAGTCGTGAATTCCGTATGGTCTAAAGCTCTTCTCCAAAGTTCCGAACACATACCGTAAATCACAGGAATGAAAGGCTCCATTGCAATCGTCTCCGGGTCCGTCGATATCGAAATAGTAAAGATATGCGTTATTTTTCCAAGCAAAATCACGGCTGATCTTTGCAAGAATTACGGCACCCATATCGTTATTGGTATAGCCTATCATATAATCCTTCTTCAAAGGATTCTTAATGAGCTCGTCCACGGGCTTTGTGATAAGGTATCCGTCCACAACCGGCATCGTATTGAAAATTCCGTCGTTACGTGCTTCCCTGATATCCTCTATTCCCTTGATAAGCTTTGCAATATCCATTTGCTTTAGCTCGTCTAAGGACTTTGCGCCTACCAGACCCATGTACTGAAGCCAGTATTCACGCGTACTTTCCGCCATCCTCGGACGGCCGAATTTAGGAAAAAGCCCGGCTCCGGAAAGCATAATCGCTCTTTTGAAAAGAGCATCGAACATCGGATTTAGGCACATATCCTGAACGGAAATGGCTCCCGCACTCTGTCCCATCACGGTGATATTGTCAGGATCTCCGCCGAAATCTTCAATGTGGTTCTTTATCCAATTCAGGCACACATACATGTCATCGAGTCCGAAGTTTCCTTCCCGACCGTACTTTTTGAAGATTTCTTCATGCGTCATGTAGCCTAAAACGCCGACTCTGTAGGTCGGAAAAATTGCAATCACTCCATGTCCCGCATAGGCTCCGCCATCAAAAGCGCCCTCCCAGTTTGCTCCGGAGTCAAAACCGCCGCCGTGAAAAAAAACAAGAACAGGACATTTTTCAGCCTTCCTGGGAGTATAGATGTTCATATTAAGGCAATCTTCGCTGTAATAAAAATTAATACCCTGTCTGTATTCCTTGTAGTAAAACAAGCGCTCCGGATCTTCTAAATGCTCATAGTAAGTCCATGTCTGCGTACACACAGGTCCGAAATGCGTGGCATCATATTCCCCGTCAAATGCATCCTCCGCTTTGGCATACTCAAATCTTTCCGCCCTTGCATACCTTACGCCCAAAAATTCAAAGCAGTCTGTGCGTTCATTACCCCTAATGACCCCTAACCGTGTGTTCAAGACTACAGACATAAGATTTTATAAAACCTTTCCGTTTTTTTCTAATAGCATGCGGGCTGACTCAACCGAATCAACTCCGGTCCTGTTCTTGACAGGTGCAAATTCACGTTCCCTTTCGACCTCGAAGGGAAGACACGATTTTGCCAAATGAATCATGTCGAGCACGAGCTGTTCAAACTTGTATCCGTTTGGAATCTCGGGCTTTACTACGTTTCCGTCTCTGTCAAGGCAGGGAATCTTCTTTTCAACCACATGATACGGAAGGCTTTCATTGACAATCTTCTCAAGTTCGTCCACATGGAACAGGTAGTTAAGGATAACGCCGAAGTTGTAGACTCTCTCTCCCTTATCATTTACCTGGTCCCTTAATTTGTCGGTCAGGTCATAGTACTCGATAATCGAAGGTCTTCCGTCTTCAAGACACATAACCCCAACCTTTTCATCGGGATGATTCTTTCTCACAACCTTTGCGCCCACGGTCTGTCCCTCAAGAAGGGTTGCCCCGATGAATACGGGATCGCAGATTCTCTGAAGCACATTGTCTACGGAAAATACATTCAAAAGCTCAATTCCGTGTTCATGCACATGCTTTAAGATACCCGTCTTCATCATGGACAAGAACCACCCACCGTTGCCGTTCGGAGAAACGGCTACTTTGTACTTTTTCTCAAGCAGGATGTTTCCGTTGTAATCACAGCATGGTGCCATTTCCTGTTTAAAGAACAAAACGTGATCGGAAGGATACCCAAAGAATTCGTGCTCCCTAAAGAAATTAACCGTTGACTCGTAGTTTAAGTCGCTTGTCATTACATACAGATAAATATATGTATCCGTTTCCTTGACCACATCGGTCAGATTGTTGATGAGGCACTCGAATATATACAAGGGCTTCGTGAGTCCGACATTGTACATACCCTTGGGGTCATTTGATCCAAGGCGCGTACCCATACCGCCGGCAAGCAGTACCGCACCGACCTTGCCTTCCTTTATAGCCTTAATCCCGGCTTCGGAATAATCGCCCTTTCTGGACGAAATTGCCTTTAGGTCAAGTGCTTCGAGCGGTGAAATCTTACCCTTTTTAATAGGATCGCCCAAACCGTCAAGTGCCTTTGTGATGCCAAAATCAATGGATTCAATCTGTTTGTAAAGCTCTTCTTTTTCCTTAGGTGTAATCTCGTCTTCAAACTTTAACAGCTGAGACTGACCGATTTCTTCAAGCTTTTCTCTTAGTGTCATATAGTTCCCCTTTATACTGAATAATGATCGTAATAAATATCACAGGCAAGCTTCTTTGATGCATCCTTACCAAGAAGTGCCTCTACTATCTTCAAAGCAAAGGGAACTGCACAGCCTGCGGAACGTCCCGTTACAATATTTCCATCAAGTACCGCTTCCTCGCCCGTATACTCTCCTCCGGCGCATTCTCCCTCGTATCCCGGAAAACATGTGAATTTCTTTCCGTTTAGCACTCCCGCACGTCCGAGTATCGAAGGCGCCGCACAGATAGCCGCAACAAGCTTGCCTTCGTCATTGAACTTCTTTATATACTTGACGAGTAAATCGCATTTTTCAAGATTTGTGTGTCCCGGTCCACCCGGAAGCACTAAGCAGTCGTATGTCTTAAACCATACATCCGCAACCAGAAAATCCGTCTTGATTTCAATAGAATGTGAACCCCTTACATGATGTGAATGTCCTACCGAAACTGTCTCCACGTCGAGACCCGCACGTCTCATGAGATCGACGGTCGTCAAGGCTTCGATTTCTTCAAACCTTTCACCAAAAAAAACGCCCACGCGCATGTAAAATACCTCCTTTACTGTAACCCGCTTTTTACATATTATTATAATTGTTTGAGTAAGATTATTCTACTTAAATTAAGATGCTTTATTTTATTTTAAGGTTTGAGGTGCATGAATATGGAAATAGAAAGAAAATTTTTGATTGATAAAGAAACCTTTGATTACAAAGCTTACCCCTTTAAGGAGTTGGAACAGGGGTATCTCTGCACGAATCCGGTGGTAAGAGTTCGAAAGGAAGACTCAGACTATTACCTCACCTACAAGGGGAAGGGGTTACTCGCCCGAGAGGAATACAATCTTCCGCTTAACGAGGAAGCCTACAATCATCTGATTGCAAAATCCGACGGTCTTGTTATTGCAAAAAGAAGGTATCTGATTCCGTACGGGAAGTTTACCGTCGAGCTTGACGAATTTAAAAACGAACTGGCTCCGCTGCTGCTTGCGGAGGTTGAGTTTGAGAGTGTAGAGGAAGCAAATTCTTTCGTGCCTCCCAAGTGGTTTACGCTTGATGTCACGGATGACCCTGAATATCACAATTCAAATATGAGTAAGCGGAAGGGATAATGAAACGGCTACATATGCGGTTACATTTGCGCGCATTCTTTACCAGATGTTAGCCACCTACCGATAAGGGGTACGGCTACATATACGGTTACATTAGCGCCCTATAAATCTCCTTTCAGCGCACGCTTTGGAGTGAAACTTCCTATGCAAAAAGCCACGGCAAAATGCCGTGGCTTTATATTTAGTCAATTCCCGCTTGCAAATCCGGTGGTAAAGTTCCGTGTTTAACTGAGTAGATATTGTCCCCATTCACACCTACGCTTTCGCACGAAGGCAGAGGCTTTCCCCTACTGAGTTAATCCATTGTTTTTAAATGCCAGATGTCTCTGTTGTATTCAGCAATTGTTCTGTCGGACGAGAAAAATCCTGCCTTTGCAATGTTGACAAGCATCATCTTCTTCCACTTGGTACGGTTCTCGTAATCCTTGAAGGCTTCGTCCTTCTTTGCAATGTAAGCTTCCAGGTCAAGCAAGGTCATGAACCAGTCCTTGTTGAGAAGCTCGCCATAAAGACGCTCGAGTTTTTCTTTATGCCCAACGGACATGCACTTGTCGCCTATGATGAAGTCGACGGCCTCCCTGATGACCTTCGAATTGTCATAGTAATCCTTGGAAACATAATCGGCCTTCTCGTAATGCTTGATGACTGTCTCGGACTTCTCTCCGAAAATGTAAATATTGTCATCGCCTACCAGCTCGTTAATTTCAACGTTGGCACCGTCAGAGGTACCGATTGTAATTGCACCATTGAGCATAAATTTCATGTTGCCCGTGCCCGAAGCTTCCTTTGAAGCAAGGGAAATCTGCTCAGAGAGGTCGCAGGCAGGGATAATCTTCTCTGCATAGCTTACATTGTAATTCTCCACGAAGAGCACCTTCATGTAAGGAGAAACCTCGGGATCGTTGTTGATGATTTCCTGCAGGCAAAGAAGAAGGTGAATAATATCCTGCGCAATTACATATGCGGGAGCTGCCTTTGCACCGAATATAAAGGTCAACGGTGTTGTAGGCTTCTTGCCGCCCTTGATTTCAAGGTATTTATGAATGATGTACAGAGCATTCATCTGCTGACGCTTGTACTCGTGCATTCTCTTTGACTGAATATCAAAGATGGAGTGAGGGTCAAGAGTAACGCCTTCTTTTTCCTTGATATAAGCGCATAGTTCTTTCTTCTTGTCCATCTTGATTTCGGAAAGTCTGTCAAGAACCATCTCGTCATCCTTAAAGTCGAGAAGTCTTTCAAGCTGGGTTGCATCCTTCTTGTAGCCGGGTCCGATCAGGCTTGTGATGTAGTCAGCAAGCTCATGGTTGCAGGAAAGGAGCCAGCGGCGGAAGGTGATGCCGTTTGTCTTGTTATTGAACTTCTCCGGATAAATCTTATAGAAGTGGTTGAGCTCGGTCTCCTCCAAAATCTGTGTGTGGATTGCCGCAACACCGTTTACGGAAAAACCATAGTGAATGTCGATATGAGCCATGTGGACTCTTTCATCCTCGTCGATGATCTGCACAGCTTCATCCTTATATTTAGCCCTCACCTTCTTGTCAAGCTCCTTGATGATGGGAACAAGATCAGGAACTACCTTCTCAAGGTACTTCAAGGGCCACTTTTCAAGAGCCTCGGCAAGGATGGTGTGGTTGGTGTAAGCGCAGGTCTTTGATACTACCTCGATAGCCTCGTCCATGGTGAAGGCCTTGTCGTTTACCAAAATCCTGATGAGCTCAGGGATAATCATGGTCGGGTGAGTATCATTTATCTGAATTACGCAGTAATCGTACATACGGCGAAGGTCGTACTGCTTTTCTTTAAGCTCTCTCAAAATAAGCTGAGCGGCATTCGAAACCATGAAATACTGCTGATATATCCTTAAAAGGTTTCCTGCCTCGTCTGAATCGTCCGGATAAAGAAAAAGTGTCAGGTTCTTCTTGATATCTTCTTTATCGAATTCGATACCCTGCTCTACGATTGCTTCGTCAACGGTTTCGATGTCGAAAAGATGAAGCTTGTTTACCCCGTTTCTGTAGCCTACGACATCGATGTCATAAAGCTTTGAATTGACGGTAAGGTTGCCAAAGTGAACCGGGAAAGAAACACCCGTGTCAATGAGCCATGACTTGTCCTCAATCCAGTCATTGGGCTCCGCCTTCTGTTCTTTATTCTTAAATATCTGCTTAAACAAACCGAAGTGATAGTTTAAGCCGATCCCGTCGCCCTGAAACCCTAATGTTGCGATAGAATCAAGGAAGCAGGCTGCAAGACGACCGAGTCCGCCGTTTCCGAGTGAAGGCTCGGGCTCAACCTCTTCGATTTCCGCAAGGCTATGTCCATTGTTCGAAAGGATCTCGCTGATGCGATCGTAAAGTCCCAAATTGATAAGGTTGTTTGACAAAAGCTTTCCGATCAAGAACTCGGCTGAAATATAGTAAACCTTCTTGTCGCCCGAAATAGGCTCAGACAGCTCACACATCTCCTTTGTCATTGTTAAGAGTACGTAGTAAAGTTCCTTGTTGCTGCACTCCTTGATTGATTTTGAGTATGCCTTTTTAACACGGTCTTCAAGCTCTGATTCCATGTTCATAAGCATTACTTCCTGCTGCATTTTTGCTCTTAGGCTCATATTTCCCTCCATTTATCTGATTACATCAACATATTCTATTCTGACTATTTCAGTCAAAGCTTTCACTTCCCGACCCGGGTTCCCGCACAGAAGTGATCTACACTCTTTCATCGCCTCAGATCCCAGCGAACAGAAATCCTGTTTTACGGTTAGCATCTGCTTTCCTGCATATCCCATAAGAGTAAGTCCATCGAACCCGCAAACCGGTCTAAAGATATCCATCTCTATCAAAGCCCGCATCGCGCCAATTGCGCAAAGATCTGAAGCACAGGCTATTCCGTCATACTTATCTCCGAGTTTTAATACAATCTCACGGGCTTTCCTTTCTGAAAAGTCGGCCTTTTCGATGTGGAGCGAAAGTTTCTTTGTCCTGCAAAGGTCCTTTACGGCCTTTAAGCGACCCTCGGCAACAAAGCTGTTTTCCTTGCCTGCCAGATAAAGAAGCTTTTTTACCTTGTTCATCTTCACAAGCTCGCTCACGACATCCTGCTGTGCCTTGTACTGGTCGACCCAAATGCAGGAGGTGTCCTCATTGATAAGAGGCGCATCCACAAGTGCTGCTTTAAATTCCCTTGCTTCAAGAAGCTTTAAAATATTTAAATCATCCTTTGAAAGTCCGAAGATGACGAGGCCTTCAATGCTCTGGCTCTTTAGGTAGATAGAGATTTCATCGGCACTTTTGTCAGAAAGCATGGAGAAAAAAAGTGTGATGACATCCATCTTTAGGTCGCGTGCCGTCTTGATGGCTCCCGACAGATACTGCATATCAACCTCATCGATTGAAACATTCACAAGGTCGTTTATGAGTATCGCTACACGGCCTGCGGACTTTGAAGAAAGTGCCTTTGCCACAGTGTTGGGAACAAAGTTCAGTTTCTTAATTGCTTCATTTACTTTTTCCTTGGTCTCACGGCTTACATTCGGATAATTGTTTAATACCTTCGAAACCGTTGAAACCGCAACCTTAGCTTCGTTTGCTACATCCTTGATACTTACCATTTTGTATTCATTTCCTTTTTCGGAAAACGATTTCCGTAAATTCAATATACATCGACCGAAGTGATATGTCAATAACTTTTTAGAAAACGTTTTCTTGTTTTCTCCGAGTCAATGATATGCGCAATCCGCTTCGCTACTGCTCTACTAAAAGCGGTACTACGTGCCTTACGAGGTACTGGCCTTTTGCCCCAGAACCTCACTTAAGAGCACCCACCGCCTAAAGGCAGTGGGCATTCTTAAGTTTTATAAATTATGAAAGCTCACCTTTCACAAATCAGATAATTTTCCAATTTGTGAAAGATGAGCTTTAAACTCAATATTCACCTAATATACGATCGAATATTCATTCTCTTTTGATTGTAAACTTCATGGACGATTACTTTTGACTCAGCATCGACAATTTCATAAACAATTGTGTATTCTTGATAATATATTTGTCTGAATTTATCATCCTTTATCGCAGACAACAAAAAACCATTTTTGGGGACGTTTGCAATTTTCCTCAGTATGATCAATCAAACGATTAACGAAGCTATCTGCTGTTTCAATATCCTT
Organism: Lachnospiraceae bacterium; assembly: GCA_963605385.1. GTDB lineage: Bacteria > Bacillota > Clostridia > Lachnospirales > Lachnospiraceae > UBA1258. The sequence goes on along the minus strand of CAVCUM010000008.1, from coordinate 24,816 downwards.
TGCATTTTCATATATCCATTCCCACAACAAGTCCAAATCATCCAATGCGTCGCGAGACCATTCTGTTTTAAATATTTGCATACGTTCTTCTCTTGGTGGCAAAATAACTTTTTATCTCTTGCGTAGTAAATGTTCCCTCTTCCTTGCACCTTTTTCTGCTATGTTCAAGCTTTGTTAATACATACAACTGTTCAATCAGCTGCATCTCATCGATATCATCAGGAAATGTATTAATTTTATCTATTACCAATGTCTTTGCTGTACTCATATTGTTCTCCTAAAATCAAATGCTTTCCCTCTCTTCGAAATTATAACATAGGATAATTTACAAGTGAAGTGTCGCCTGCAAACAACCCCCGGAGCGATTGCTCCGGGGGTTGTATTCTTACTCTTCGTAAGCCTTTTTAATTTTGTGATTTTGTACCTGAATGAGCACGGTTCCCGCTACAAGCAGAACGCCTGCAAGGATTGTGACTAACATGTCCTTGGTGCAGCCCCAGAAGAAATAGCATATTACCAAAGCTATTATCATAACAGCTGTCACTGCCCAATCAAGAATAGGTTTTTTGTTTGTCTTCTTATTGTTCTCTTCCATTGCGTGCCTCCTTAGTTGTTTGCTGCTTCATTGGTCTCATTGGTCTCATTGATATCGTCAAGCTCGCGCTTGTTCTGCATAGCTCTCAATACTGCATAAGCTGCATATACCAAGCTTATAAGTAAGATGATCCAATGTAATACGCAATGTGAAGGAGCAACTTCGGGAACAGGCTCTTCTTCAATTTCAACTTCTGAAGGAGTGCTTGCGAGAGGAGTTTCCTCTTCAACATTTTCTACCGCTGTGGGTTCAACTGCCTCTGTTTCTTCTGTTTCAGGTTCAACCGGTGTAGGTGCTACAGGAGTAACAACCGGTGTTGCCGCTGCAGGAGTTGTAGGTGTAGGTGTCTCGGGAATTACAATCGTGGTACCGTTAATCGTAAATGTTCCGTTTACCACACTAATATCGTAGTTCGGATAATCTCCGTCAATTGTAGCATATATAGTGTAACTGCCTGCAGCTTCGTTTCCTGCGTATCTCCAGGGCCATACCGTAATGGTGTCTCCAAGGACCGTATTTGATACGGATGCCGAAAGTGCGGGGTCCGGATCTCCAACGTTCTTTGAAGCGTTGTTAACAGTTACTGTTACGGGTCTTCGACTAATGCTAAGCATGCCGTCTTCAATATTGAATTTTACATTTGCGAAGTTAGCACTTGTATTTGCAAAATCTGCCTCATTTAAATCATATGCATAGGTACCTGCGTTTACATAAGTTAAGTCAGCACCCGTAAATTTAATGCAATCCTCTGTATATAAAGTATTTGTTGCATTTACAAATTCATATCCGCTTACTGTATGAGATGTACCGTCATAAACAGCTGATCCTGAGTTGGCCCTTACGTTAACCGTAACTTCGTCTCTTACGGGAAGAATTGTAAGTGTACCGTAGGTAACCGTAATCTCATAGTTGGCTTTATCCGTACCAGGGTTAAAGGTATAAGTAAAGATGTTGTTATTTGCGTTGTTGTCGGAAACATTCGTTATAGAACCCGTTACATCAAATGTAACGCCTTCCCCTTCTGCAAAATCATTTCCGGAAGCATCAACTGTCTTAATTTCTAACGGAGTACCGTCGTATACCTTGTCGCCGGATGCACTTACCAGTTCAATAGTTCGCTTCTCAACCTTCAGTGTACCGTTATTGGCAGACACATCATAATTGGTTGCCTTCGTGTTTGTGTCTAATGTGTATGTAAATGTATTCTCTGATGCGCCCGCATTTGTCTGAGCTCCTCTTACTGAGTAGGTAGCGCCCTCTCCTGATGCAAAGCCATCACCTGTAACCTTCACGTCTGTATTGGTAAGAGCCTTACCGTCATAGGTCTTTGTATCAGATGCAGAGGTTAATACTACATTTCTCTTCTGAATAGTAAGTGTTGCACTTACAGGAGCTGCAGCATAGGTCTTTCCGTCTTTTTCATAATCCGCATTAACAATTACGGTGTAGTCGCCTGCGTCTGTGAATGTAGGCATCTCATCGGCTTTAGTTTCGCCATAAGTGTAGGTTACATTCTTAAAGCCTTCCGCATTGAAGTCAAGCTTCTGTTCTTTTCCGTCATACTTAACTGTCTTATTTGAAAGTGTAAGCGTCGAAGGCTCATAAACCGTAATCTCTAAGCTCTCACTGCCTTCATAGGTAAGTACCCATGTGCCGTGTTCATTTGTACATGTCTTACTGTATGTATAAGGAACAGTTACGGTTTTGATACCTGCAGCCTTAGCCTTGACTTCAAAGGTGCCGTCTGCGCTTACCTTAATATCCGCAGTATCATCTGAATAATCTTTAGCCTTAAATTCAACCTTATCGGTATCGTTGTCAAGCAAATTACCTGATACGTCAGTTCCGACTATCGTGGATGCATCATTGTCCGAAACCGAAGGTTTAATATTAAAGTTTTCACTTGCATATTTTGCATTTACATCTATATCTTTAGAAACATTTGCAAAGGTAGTATCCCAGCCATCAAACCAGAATACTCTCGCATTCTCTCCGTTTACTGTAGAAGTGGGAACCGCAAATTCTGCAGGAGCGGTAGCACTACCCTCATATTTCACGGTTTCTTCTTTAATAGGTGTAGAACTACTGTTGCAATCAAAGAATCTTACTATATAAGAATCCCTTGTATAATATGCATTCAATGTAAGTACACCATTCACAGCTTGACTTAATGCAGCCGCATCGAAGGTGCCGGTCTTAACCGCGTCGTCCGTCTTAACGGTAAAGTGTTTAACTTCGGGTGAAGTAATCGCATAACTACCATCAAACCTAACTTCCTTTTCCACAGGCTCGGAAACCGTATTCTCCGTACCTTCTTCCATGTAATTAACCTTTACAGTGTATGTCTTAGCTTCAAAGTTTGCGGTTGCAACCAGGTCATATTCAGGCATTGTAGTAGGAGCAGCTAACAGGCTTGACTTATCTGAAGCCTTGGTCCAGGTCCAACCCGTAAATTCATAGCCGGTCTTATCAGGATTTTCTTTAATGGTAACTTTAGTACCGTATGCAAATGTATCATTAAAGCTTACATCGTCTATTACATAGGTAATAGTATGATTAACCGGAGTTCTTGACCAGGTAGCAGATGCAATAGTACTTTTGGATGTTACTGTATAGGACTCATCAAAATCCTTAAGTTTATAATCATACTTTTCATCATCCGTAAACCAGTTTCTATAAGCGGTATCCTTTACAATATCCAATGTCTTTACGACATCATTATAATGAACATCTGATTTTTCACCTACTGTTTTATTTACCTTATCTCCGGTAGTATCAAAGTCGTTGGTCGCAATAAAGGTAATTGCATAGTTGATGTAATCCGCAGTATAAGATGCTTCGAATGTAGCATTGCCTGTTATTGTATAGCTGCTTCCTTCGGGCCAGCTATTTTTCTTAATCGTGTAGGTGTAGGTGTCATCGGCAGCCTTTTCAGGTATTGTAGGTACATCTATCACATAGCCGTAAACTCCTGTAAAGGTTTTATCTTCCTTACCTTCGATCTTAAAGGTTACATTATATTTAATCTTTTCACGGGTTACCGTAGCTGTTACGGTAGTCTCTCCTGTAATATTGGTAAAATCTTTATCCCAGCCTGATACTGTATAGTTATATTCGTACTTATTAGCCTGAGCTTCCTTTAAGCCATCCGCTGTAGGAAGAGTTATAGGAGCTGTTGCGGCAGTACCGTATTTAACCGATACAGTTTTAGTTTCAGTTTCAGCATAAGGAGTTTCACCATCTGCCTCTACATAATTAACTACAAAGGTAACATCATATGATTTGGTTACTCTTGTCTCTCTAATTGTTACTGTTGTCGATCCAGTAATTTCTTTCTTTTCGTCAACATTCCAGTCGCCTAATGTATATGTATACTGATCATCATCAGGCGTCTGTGTTACATCTGGGTAGCTGTCTTCTAACGTTTTCCCATGATTAACTGTGATGCTTTTTAATTCATTTGAGGATACCGTTGTATTTGAATCAGCATCAAAAAGTTCATATACGAAGTTTACACTGTACTTGTTAATATCATATTCGATGTTAGTAGTGAGAGTAGCTGCACCTCCTACTGTATAGGTATCGTCCCATGCCCAGTTAATTTCTTTAGCTGTGTAGCCCTCTTTACCCTTTGCAGTGTAATTCTTAATGTCTGAAAGCACGGTACCATATTCGAAAATGCCTTTCTTGATGGTTGTTACATCACCATCATCATTTACCTGTAATGTAACCTCATACGTATTTACTGTTCTTGTTTCTCTGACGTAATAAGTAGCATCTCCTGTTACTTTATCTGCAAGTTTATCAAGAGTATACGAGTATGTATACTGAGCATCGTTTTGTTTTTCAGTATATAACGTTGCAGGATAATCAGGGGTACCTTCGCCATACTTAACAGGTTTGCTCTCTTGTGTTTCATTTCCTTCACAACTTATGAACTTGTAGGTAATGGTATAAGGATGAGCGGAAGCTGTTTCCCTTACATACACATTTGTCGTACCAGTCACTGTGTCTTCAGGATTATATTCAACCTCTATACCATCATTCAAGGTATACCAACCCGAGTATTCATAAACAGACTCAGCATTTTCAGGAGTCTTAGACTTACTATAATCAGGGGCAGTGCCAAGTGCTTCGCCATAGAACATCTCACGGCTCTCAATTAACGTTTCCTTGCCATCGGCAGCCTCAAAGTAATAATTTACAGTATATTTTCTTGTTTCCTTATTGATGTTGTAAGTATAAGTAGCAGATTCTGTAACCGTGATTTCATTTCCGGTTACATCATTATTATCTGATGTCTTCCAACCACTTCCTGAATAACTAAATTCAGCGGTTTCCTCAGGAAGCGTTACGCCCGGAACGTTTACTTTCTGACCATATTCTATGTCTGTATATGACGCTGACTGCGCTGCATCTAAGGAGCCGTCTTTGTAAACATTAAAAGTAACATTGTATTTGTTTATAGTAAACTGAGCATTTACAACCGTGTCAGTAGTAATGTTTGAAAATGATTTGTCCCAACCGTTGAAGGTGTAACCGGTCTTTTCAGGATTTTTAGGTGCATCGGCAGCTTCACCATATGGAACATCCTGTTCGACATATTTTTGTCCATCCACCATAAAGGTAACTTTATGGGTAGCAGAATGAAGAGCTACAGTGATTACGTTAGCTGCGCCTTCGGAATCCTCCTGTACTTTAAAGGAAAGCTCTCCATTTTCGGGAGTAAGAATTTCATCACCTCTTTTAATTTCCTTTGTATCTGAAATTGCTTCGCTTGCAGCATAAAGATTTATATCAATTTCCTCTCCTTTATAACCATAGCCTGTTACTTCGGGATAAGCGTCTGAAGCCTCGCCGTCAACAGTGTATTTAATAGTGTAAGGATAAGTATATACTGCAGTCTTTGGAACATTAGAAGTTCCGTTTTCTTCATCAACACTAATGTCTGTATTCTTCTGATCTTTGCCATTCTTATCCTTATAGGAAAGTGTAACAAGTTTATTTAAATTAAAAACAATACTACCGTTAGACATCTTTTCTCTTACATCAGCGGCAGTCATATTGTTTTCAGTCGCATAAGCTTCAATCATTGTGCTAATATCAAGCTTAGCCTTAACAGTAACAGTCTTTTTGTCAGTACTTCCTAAATCGCCCAAATCCCAGGTTAAAGAATTATCGCTCATACTGACATCGTTTGCACTGATTGATTCAGCATTTACCGAATCTGCAGCATCCAAGCTCATATACGTGGGAAGTTCGTCTACAAGGCGGGTGCCCATAGCTCCATTAACCTTTTCTTCGATAGATGTCTGGATGCTCTTTAATACAGCGCCAATTGCGTTTGATACGTCAGTGCCTGCATTAGAGGTTGCTGCATAGTAATACGTGTTGCTTGAATCATTTTTATTTGCAACATTAAACATAACTGACCTTGCAGAACTTCCCTCGGCAACATCATAGGCGATTGAATAAATATCTATACCTGCATCCTTGGCAAGCTTAGCTTCAGAAATAGCTGCGATGCCGGAATCAAGAGTTTTAGTTTTAGTTTTATAAAATTCATACCCTTTTTTATATTTTGAATCGCCATACACAGTTTCTGTTCCTGTCTTGCCAAATTCATCTTCATAAGAAACCGTATACATTATTCCCCAAGGGTACCTTTGTGATTTCACATCTGTTACTGTGCACTTATAGGTTATTTTACCCTCATATGTCTGCTGAGTTCCTGTATTTTCTGTTTTAGTATAGTCAAATGTATAAGGATAAACATCATTACCATCATTAGCTTTAAAGCCATCCTTCGATATTCCGGTTACCTTATAGTTAAATGTAGGCTCACCATCAGAAAGCACTACAATAATCTTTTTTGCGGCAGCTGATTTTTTAAGCATGTCTTCTGCATAATAAATACCGGCCTGAAGATTTGTGCCACCAAGGTTCCAATCTTTTTTATCTTTATTTCCTTCGATTGATATTTTATTGATTTTCTTTGTAATATCATCTGCGTTCTTGCTCAATGCCTGTTCTTCATACGCATATGTACCATAAGATACCACTCCAACGGATACCTTATCGTTTTTAAGCAAGCCAGTGGCAAATTCTTCTGCTGCTTTTTTTGCAGTGCTTAATCTATCCTTCATACTATTCGAGATATCCATTACAAATACGACGGCTGTCTCGCTTGTAGTCTGAGTAATCTTTGTACCGTCAGCACCGTCAACCGTAAAGGTTAATGTAACATCCTCTCCGTCGACTACGGCAGCTTTGGTAATCTTCAAGCCTTCCGAAGTAGTCGTGCTGGCTGTCAAGCTATCACCGGTACCTGTTGCATGCGTCGTGACAAGAGATGCATCACTTGCAAAGGTAGCTAAGGTAATAATCACACTCATAAAGAATGCAAGAGCCCGCTTGGTCCTTTTGTTTTTCATCTTAAACTCTCCTTTTTTGCCTTAGGGCACCACAAAAACGCAAGAAATTTACTCCTCACGCTTATGTCAAACCCAATTAGCTACTATTTTGTCGGCAAGGTCAAATCCAATCATCCTCTTGCCATTCATAATAATTTAACAGTAAAGTAAAAATCTGTCAAATTCTACTACCCAATTGGGTAGTCTTTTATGGTTTGCCCTTTATGTCTTGCCCTATCCATGATACAATTACAGCTAAGTTCGCACCTCAATCGAATTGGATCTAATAAAATACGCTTGCTTTCATGCTTAGGAGATTTTACCGATGAAAGTCCATGTCACTAAGAGTTACTCCAAAACAAACAATCCGAATAATTGCCCGTCGGACTGCGCTTTTGACATATTGCGCAGGCTCGGCATACTCGAAATGGGCATACCCGATTGTCCTGAGAACTCTTTTTTGCCAAATGAAATATCCAAATTACTTGATGGCATTATCGCGTCTGTCGGACATGGTGATATGGTTATTCTCGTACTTCCAACCGGAAATGGCTCGAAATTTGAAGATCTTTTAGCGCGAAAAATAACAATATACTCCGGAAAAGCTCCTTTTATTTTATGGACAGACAACAATTATTATGACCTTTATAAAGAAAACTTTTCATCAAATATTTCCGGAGAGTATATACCCTCCGAGTCAATTGAAAGTTCAGAGTTTCTCCGTGTAATACTTAGCTTTATTACCGAGGGGATTTGTGATGACGATTCTCCGACTCATGTTCCCGGCGAATTTATTCATGTTGATTTTAAAGTATCAGGTGAGGATCCCCTTTATCTTTTAAAGGTATGTACCGCTCTTGAAGCGATTATCGAGCATACGGACGAAAGAATCCATTTCCATGTGATGTGTAGCGAGCCATTGACTAAAGAAGTCACAGATCTATTGAATGCAGTAACCGAACGTGGTATGCATATGCTCGACTTTACTCTGGTAGGTACTGATAAATTAAAAAATGTCAAAGAGCTATGGGAAACAGCTTTTGCTTGCTCATGCTTAGATAATGTTCTTTGTAAACTTAGTGACTTTCCAAAGAGTCTGCAGAGCAATGACGATTCAGCTCATGCCATCAATGAAATTCTGACAAGAGTGTCTGAAGCCCAAAACCTGTCTGCTTCCATAGAAAAAGATATTCAAAAAGATCTTACAAAGCATAAAGACAATCTGTTTAAATCCATTTCCGATATACAAAGGAACGGTGAAAGTAATCATGAATAGGTACCATATTACGAAAGCATACGGCTTCATTAAAAATAAATCTGTTTCCGCCCGGCAGGACATCATTGCAAACCTTGTAATAGCATCAGGGTACAACGAGATGGGTATATACAACTACGAATCATCCGGCGAAACACAGCCTGAACTGGCAGCACGGATAAAGGGTATTTCTGCCTCTGTTGCTACCGGCGACTTCATATTCATTCAATTGCCTACTGGGAACGACATTAATTTTGAAATTACCTTATTACAAACTATTCACTCTATTCCAAATGTGAAGATTATATTGATATGGCACAGCTTCGGGTACTTTTCAAAGCACAAGGATGAGCTTTCCATCTATGCGGACTATGATGTAATACCTCAGGATGTATGCATGGCGCTCAAAAAGAACAAATGGCATATACACAAGTTGCTCATCGATGCAATAGCAAAGATTGACAGACCATGTGAGTCAACAATTGACGCAACCGACATGATTCAAATTGGAATGGGTGTCTACGACAAAACAGGCAACTATACTTCATGGCTTGGCGTTGCAATATTAAGCGCTATCAAACGTTCGTCAGCTCCTATCTGCTTTCACATTGTATGCGATGAAACTCTGACTGAGACGAACCGTTTAAGGCTTACTTATATTTGCCATCGAAACGGACATGATATAAGCTTTCACCAGATTGACGCCAAGGTTTTTGTTGACTTCAATAGTCAAATGCGTAAATACACAGTTGGAGCCCTATTCCGAATTCTGTTACCGCAAATATGCAGTAATCTTTCCAAAATTATTTACCTGGATTCGGATCTGTTAATTAACTGTGACATTAAAGAGCTTTGGGAAACTGACATCAGCAATTATTGTATTGCCGCAGTCCCTGACGAGCCGGTTGTGAAGGGAATTGCATGGACTAAGCCCACATCGATCGGAGCCATCAGTAAAGAAACATATTTTAATTCCGGTGTCCTTTATATGAATCTTGATAAAATACGTAAAAAAGGCAATCTTTTGGAAATGATGAGCACCTACCTAAAGGAAAACCCGGATTCCAATTTACCCGATCAGGATGCCCTCAATGTCATCTTCAACAAAGAAACTTTATTGCTTGATAAAAAATGGAATGTTCCGATTGAAATTAACAGAATTGCAAAAAATACCGATTTGCGCGAGTGTATTTATCATTACATAGGAACTTGTGTCGTGCCATATGTAGGCGGTGAAATTGACAGACTCTACATGGATATCGCAAAGCAGACCCCATGGGGGATTAAATTCTATACAAGCATTCTCAAGCGAAGCCTGAACAGGCAAAACCTGCAGCTAAGAAATTTGGAAAGAATCAAAACGCTTCTGACCGAAGGCAATAAAAAACTGATATTTTACGGTTCCGAGAATGCTTCCATGAAAAAGCTCTATGAGATTTTGAATGTTAAAGATCACGAAGCATACCGTATACTCAAGAAACCCGATAACGGAGGAATAATTCCCTGCAGTGAATTTGACATCCTTAATAATATGAACAGAGGCAGCTTTATAATATTTGCCCTCATCCAGGCTGATAGCGGAAATGCTCTGCGATATCTAAATGAAATTGGGCTTGAAATCGAAAAAGACTACTTTGTAATTCAAAATATCATGGATTTTGAAAACGGCGGTTTTATAGTATAAAACATCAGGAGAACAGTTTATGAACATCAATGAGCTTATACAGAAGATTACAGACAATCCGGAGGATGGTGCACTTTACAGTCTTCTTGGCGACACCTTCTTTGAAAGTAAAAATATAAACCAGGCATATCTGTGCTATGAATATGCACAGCACTATTCTACCGGCAACGTACAGACAGAAGCCACAAAAAAAATGGAAGCCTGCAGGTTAGCACCGGACTTTAATGTACATCCAGCTTCTTTCATAATTCTTTCATACAAGATTGTAAACATCATGCAGGAGTGTCTGAATGCCATTCGTAATTACTGCATTCCCGGAAGCTATGAAGTCATTATCGTTGATTCAAGCCCCTCTGATGATGATGTACGGAAATGGCTAAAGGAACAGAAAGACATTACTTTGGTGCTTAATGACAAATTCGGCGGATTTTCCGCCGGATGCAATCAGGGAGCAAAGCTTGCAAATCCGGATAACGATATCTTCCTGTTAAATAATGATGCAATCCTTACACCGCATGCGTTTTTTTATATGCGTCTTGCATTGTACAGCGATGAAAAAATAGGTGCAGCAGGCCCGATATCATCCAATGTAATATTTGAACAGCGTTTCGATAACGTCACACGTACTCATGACGAATGGATGTCCCTTTCGCTCTCCCTAAATCATCCAAGCTTAAACCCTATACAATATGCGCATTGGCTCCAGGGACATGCTCTCTTAGTCAAGCGGAGCGTGTGGGATTATGCCGGAATGATGGACGAGAACTTCAATTTTGGTGGCCACGAGGATGTTGAATATGGATTGCGTTTAAATACCTTAGGATACAAACTTGCCATATGTAAAAATGCTTTTGTATATCACTACGGCTCTACCAGCATGAACACAGTAAGCGCTGAATATGGAAAAGCCTTGGATAAGAACCGTCTACATCTTGAAAATAAATTTAATATTTCTTACGAAGCAATATCCGAGTCCAACCTTTTGCCCTGCTTGCCTATTATAAAGGAAGACGCATCTATGCACCTAAATATACTAATGATTTATGGCGGCTGTGCAAACACATTAAATTTATTAAAATACAGACATCCGGATTCCACCCTTTATACAGTAGAGCAGAATCCGGCATGCGTTAAAATTGCATCAAATTATTCAAATGCTTATTGTATTGACCTTGAGAAAAATAAACTTCCATTTAAAAATGAATTTTTTGATTATATACTCTTTACCAATTTGGAGAAATGTCTCGACTTAAAAGAAATTTTACTTGAATTAAAGAGCTTAATGAAATCTAACGGTCACCTGCTACTTATTGGTAAAAACGCAAATCATGTAAGTGTTATCGATTCCTTGATTCACGGAACTTTAAATTGCAAACTACTGTCAAATAGCAGACAAGCCTATACAACCGATGACCTGATGGGAATTACCTCATCATGTGGATTTAATATTTCACGACTTACTTGGACCTACTCATCCGAATTTGCAAGGCTAAGCGAATCCCAGCAGCAGACGCTGGATGTAATTTTAAGCTTGCCAAACGCAAAAGACAAAAATACTTACCTGCATACAGGAGCCCTTATAGATGCTGTGATTCGCGACTAAATTATCATACAAGTCCTGTCGGCAAAGCCCAATTAATTTCAAAGTTAACAGCTACAAGTTCACAGGGGGCACCACATGTTCCATCGGAAGCAGATTTCTACTATGATTACTGAAAGGTATTTTTATGAACATACAAATCACTTGCCTTGAAAGCCTCGGCGGTACGGCAAAAATGGCACAAAGCGGTGTGGCATACGCAGCCGAAACCTTAGGTGCCAGGATAATTCCCATATCGCACAAAAAGTTCTCCGAGGATTATTGGAACCAGATGAACCACCATATAGACGGTGCACTTGCAAAACTGTATCACGGAGATATTGTAATCATGCAGTATCCGTCATATATGAACATCGACTTTGATGCAAGACTTGCAGACAAGATTCGACTGTACAGCAATATTAAACTCGTTATCTTTGTTGAGGATTTACAGAGTCTGTTATATGGAATATATCCTGAAGCCGTAACAGAAGAAATTGCCATCTTTAATAAGGCCGACCTTCTGATATTACCTTCTGTAAAAGCCAAAGACTTTCTTGTGAGTAAGGGATTAAATCCTAATATTCCGGTTCTGACTCAGACGATTTGGGAAATGGAAAGCTTTCCTCTATTTACTTCCCACAATCATCTTAAAAGAATGTGTTTCAGTGGCGATGCCGATCGATTTACCTTTATAAAGGCTTACAACGGTCATACTCCCATCCATCATTTTTCACGGCTTGAATCTGAAAACCCTAATGCAACCAGTCTTATACATAAGGGCTTCTATGAACCCAAGAAGCTTATGAAAGAACTATCCAATGGAGGATACGGACTTGTTTGGTGTGACAAAGAATATTTTGACCTATATTATCATATGAATCAGCCGCACAAACTCGGTTTCTTTATCGCCGCCGGTATGCCCGTGATAGTTCAAAAAGGGTGTGCCCACGAGGAGTTTGTACGCAAGAATGGATTGGGATATGCGGTAAATTCTTTGGAAGAAGCGGATACGCTCATTCAGCACACCTCCGACGAAGATTACCGCAAAATGCTTGACAATGTGTCAAATATACAATTCCTCTCAATACATGGAATGTACACCAAGCGCCTGTTGTCAGATGCAATTATTTCAGTGATGAATTTATAAAAATTTTCATTTGGCTACACGAAGGGGAAAATTCTTTATGAACATATTTTATACCAAGACTTACAATACCTATAACGATACCATAAAAAAACAGACACTAATCGAGCAAGTTTCAAGAGAACTCGGTTACGAAGAAATTTCACTCTTTAAATTTGACGATTCCTATGATTCGGATACCGAGCTTGATACACGTATGGAAAGCATTGTTTCGCCTGTCTGCGACGGAGATGCAGTTATTTTCCAGTACCCCGGAGCTGTAAGCGCACGCTACGATGCGTTCTTGATCAAGCATCTTCTTTACAGGAAGGATTTAAAACTGATTATCTTTGTTGAAGACATAGGCTCAAAGGTTTTTCCTGACAACTACCCATCCCTCGAAGATGAAATAAATATTTTCAACTCTGCCTCCGTATTGATATTACAGTCTGAGGAAATGTACCGTTTCCTGTTTTTAAACGGATTGAGTAAGAATTTGGAAATAGTTCTACAGGAAATTTGGGAATATCCCTACAACATATCATTTGTCGGTTCCGAGGTTGAAAAACGCAGAGAAGAAATTTCGAATTTTTCCATTGATTTCCTACTCGATAACAACAAGCCAGGCATTGCAATTTTAGATGAATTTCAAAACATATATCTACAAATGTCCGGGTTTTTTAAGACCGGCATATGCATCTGCAAAGGTATTCCGATTATATGCAAAACCGGATCCATTACTCATAGAACCGTATCAAAATACGGTCTTGGCTTTGGTGTAAATTCTATGGATGAAGCACTCTCTCTGATAGACACTTTAAAGCCTTGGGAACTTACAGAAATAACAAACAGATGCAAGACACTTGCACCTGTTGTTTCAAAAGGAATATTCACAAAAAAGCTCTTAATGGACAGTATCTGCATTTCCCTTGCAAAGCTCGCAACAAGATAACTACCGCTTTTATCAAGGTCGCAAAAGGATACTGCTAAAAGTCATAGTCAAGACTCTCTTGCGAGTCCCGGCGACGGATTCGAGTCTGCATTAGCAGACATTACATCTTCGAATCCGTTTACGCCGAAGTTTCTACTCATATTTACCAGCTGCACTTTTTTCTTTCACATTTGATTTAGTGTTTTTATTTGCATATACCGAAAGGACAACTCCGGCTGCAAAAACAATGACTTCGACAACAATCCCCCATACTGAAAAAGAAAGCTGACAGAGATATCCGACAATCGGAGTCTGTGCCTTAACATTTCCCTTTATGTCATCATAGGAAATACTTTCCCCTTCATATAGTGAGAGCATACCATCACTGTTAGACTTTACATAGTAAACGTCCACTGTGTGTGCCTTATTACTTGCTGCCTCAACAGCAACGATACTTCCGTCCATATATTCGCTCGCATCAATATTCTTCGTATACAAAATGCTTCCATATGCTGACAAAGAGCCTGTTGTATCCTTACCGCACAAATGAGGCGTATAACCAAAAATCATCGGCAAAACAACCGGTAAGACAGCTAATAAAACCGCGAGTATACATACGTAGCTCATAATCAATGCAAGTGTTTTCTTCACATGGTTCGTTTTTAAATTTTCTGTGCTCATTTAAATTTCTCCCTTTATTTCTTAAAAATATTAATGTACCTGTCCTTATCTTCTGACAAAGCATAATCCCTTTGCATTACCAATGCATCATCTATTAGCTTGGGCATTTTTAATGCAACATTTAAAGCCTCTGCCATATCCTTAAACTCACACTCCGGAAATGTGTTTGTAGGAGCAGTATAATATGAATTGTGCATCGTTTCATCAAAGCCCACGATAAGCTGATTGTTTAAAAAGGCCCTGTGAACCGCATCCACTATCTCGGATTCTCTGTTAATGTCTAAATAAAAGTCGCATTTTTTGAACAGCTTGTCCAGCATATCCGGTTTAATGTTCGGATAAAGAAAAACATTCTTATTAGCACCGACTGACAACAATTTTGATGACATCTCAGTAAGAGCAGCCACGTGAAAATTTGCATCCGGAACAAGTTTTGCAATTTCATCAAAATGAAGCAGTTGATCTGAATTCGTGCAAATCAGCATATCCTTTCGATGTTTATTGTTCCTTATAAAGCTATATACATATCCGAGACTTTTTACAATTTCCTTTGACGCCCCTAAAGAAATCAATCGCTCATATGCTTCTTTTCTTTGTACATAGATAACCTTTGTGCGCGTTGCCTGATTATTTAATATTGACAACATATTTCCGGGAATTGAATCTTTAATAGGTTCATTCCAAAACAATACATCTTTAAATCCATTAGCCTCAAGGCTCTGCGATGCAAAGAACGGATAAGACAGAGAATTATAATACAAGGCCGTTTTATCCAATCCTTTACATTTCAAAAAGAACCTTACAAATTCTGTTTTATTTTTGAAGATATGATCCCTTCCCTTATACTTTAGTAAAATATCTCCAGTTACAAAACTTTCTACAATACGCTCTTCGCCGTACGGAGTAAAGAACCGTCTCATAACCCTTTGACCGGATTTATTAAGAATCGTCTTACAGAAAATATTTCCGAACTTATCATAGTGATTACATAGCCTTACAACACCTTTATCATCAAGCCAGTCCACAACACTTACTATTCTCTTACCCGAAGGCTTGTAATAGAAGATACGAGCCTTTTCCTGTGCGTGATTTAATACTTTGGCGCTTGTATTGTTACCCTCAATCTGCCAATAGTCCGGGATTTTTATTTCATTAAAAAATTTTGGCCTACCTGGCAGGCTCTCATCGCCGTCTTTTAGAAAGAATCCATATACTGACACAATCTCTTGAGGCAAAAAACCATTATCTTCGACAGATACCGCATTAACTTCAATACCGGAATTTACAAAGGAAGCATAAAGATTTGCGCTTTCTGCGGAATATGAATCAAACAACAAGGTTATTTCGTGAGTTTTACCCATTTCTTCATCACCTCCTCCATTTTATACTCTTCTGCTTTTTTGTATGAATATTCAGAAAACGAAATTATATCGTCCTCCGTAAACAGCTTTACAATGTGTTCTGACAAGAGTTTAATTTTTTCATTCTGATCCATTCCTTCTTTAATTGGGATCTTATAACCATTCTTGCCCTGATCGATAAAGTTCTGATTGCCGTAACGCACATCAAAGCCAATAATCGGTAAGCCTGAGCCTAACGCTTCCATTAGTGTAAGTCCAAAGCCCTCGCTTTGCGATGCAGCAATGTAAGCCTCATATTGCTCGTACACATCTGCAAGGTTTTTTTGTCCCATCAAATGTACGCAATCTTTTAACCCATATTTATTTATGACTTCCTCTATCCTCTTTTTTTCGGCGCCCTCCCCATAAATATCAAGCGTCAGATCATTGACTTTCTCCCTTGCCATTGACACAGCTTCTACTATCCAATCGCAGTGTTTCTCCGTAGCAAGCCTTGATGCAGTAATAAGAGAATGTTTCTTTCTTGGCTTATTTGGCCGATGAAGTTTTTCGAGACTTCCGACCGGAATGGTCACAACCTTAGGTGATTTATTGCAATATTTTGCAAAATGCTTTGACAAAAGTTTCCTCTGTGCATCTGTAGCTGTCACAAAGAAATCAATATGGTCGCTTTGCGCAAAAGCATACTCATAAAAGTTGTTCCAAAGTATATAATCCTCGTCTGTGTTTCCTTCGCTGAAGTGATCCGCATGTATCACAACCCCGACACGTGCAGGACCGCAATTTTCCAAAATCGACTGTCCTATTCCGGTTGTCCTGTCAATTATTACAATATCCCTTTCCGAAAGCTTTAATTGCCTTACCATCAGACTTACAAGCTCTTCCTTTGAATACAATACTGTATCACTAAACTTATAAAGAACATTTCCTTCATCATTAATTTCTTCATAAGCAACCGTACCGTTTTCATTAAAGAAGCTTCTGCCATACAGATGCGCTTTCCCGTTTAAAGGTCCGTAATATTCAGAATAAATCTTGCAGTATGTATAATAATCCTTTCGAATAAGACAACCTCTCGATACTATTTCCACGCGATGCACTAAATTTTTATGTTCATCAGTTAAATACACCGTGTAAAATCTGTCTAAGCCCTTAAAGACATACTTGCAAATCTTGCCCTGTCTGGTAAATTCATAAGGCTCCTGCGGAAGTGTCTTCTTTAAATCCTCCAAGGTGAATGTAACGGGAGAAATTCTCGTATCGGTAAAGAACGTATAAAGCCATATGATTTCCTCGTCCAAAAAGCCAATATTAGCGGTCATATGCTCAATATTTTCACTGGGAAACATATCGGTAAAAACAAATTTTGCCAATACGCCTGCTTCTCTCAGCATTTTTGCACGGTAACTCTGCGCATATTCAACACCGCTGCTTGCCCATCCGATTCCTATATTAAAATTGTATATCATGCACGCCTCCTAAGGATACACTATTCTCAAGTGACCTTCGCGGTCAACGCTTGCGTCACTAAGAAGAATATTTCTAATAATGTTTCTTTTTACAGTTTTTGACGTTTCTTGATATGACGAATACGCCTCATCCTGATATTCAAATACTACATTTTTTTGTGCTGATCCGCGCCCCGAAACTGCATATTTGAGCTGATCAAGGTAGTCAATCAGTTCTACCCAGCCATCATCAACTGCCTTAAGGGTTGCCTCTCTGATAAACTGTTCGTAAGAATCTGCATCATAAATTCTGCTTCTTTGTTCACGAAGGCCAACATTTACACGATCTAACAGATATTTTTCCAATTCAGCTTTATCATCCAGGTTCAACCTGTTAATCCCTTCATCCAGGGAATAAGAAAGATTGTCAAGAATATATCTTCTCAGCTCAGCAATTTCAATATGCTTGAATTTGCCAAGGTAATCCCTAATATTCTCGGTTGCTATAGCGATTATTTTTGATCTTTCAATTTTTTCACCGTTCAAAAGGCTTTCCCGTGTCTTGTAAATAAGGCTTCTTTGACGCTTAAGTATCAAATCGTATTGAACAGAGCTTTTACGCCCGGCTTCACCTGTTTCAATTTTTAGTTTCTGGCTTGAATCAATTATCCTTCTTAAGCGTCTTTTTGATATATGTTTCTTCCCGTCAATAATGCGCTCAAGCTTTTTGTTGTTTTCAGATTCTACAATATCGTCCTCTAAGCTTACATAGAACTGGCTGAAGCCCGGGTCGCCCTGTCTGCCGGAACGTCCTCTTGCCTGACGTTCGTTTCTTACGCTATCCATTCTTCCGATTCCAAGAACCGCAAGACCACCCTTTTCTCTGACACCCTCGCCAAGCTTGATATCCGTTCCACGTCCTGCCATCGGTGTCGCTACCGTTACTGCATTCATTTGACCCGCGTCCGCAATAATCTGCGCTTCCCAAAAGGCCTTACTTGCATCCAACACATTGTGCGGTATGTTTTTCTGAATCAAAAGTTGTGAAAATACTCTCGCATCCGTGACAGAGCTTAATACAGCGAGCACCGGCTGACCGGTAGAGTGAATATTGTCTAAATCTTCGGCCGCCATATTAAACTGTTTACTTGCTGTAACAAAATATTTGTCTTTTCTGTCTACACGTTTTATCGGACGATTAGTCGGTATTTTAATAACCTTCTTGTTATAAACGTTCCAAAGCTCATCCTTGGCATCAAGAATCGTCCCGCTCATTCCACCCATCTTTTCAAACATCAAGAAGAGATTTTGGAAGGTGACAGAAGCCATTGTTCTTGATTCCTGTGAAATTTTCACATTTTCTTTCTGCTCAAGTGCCTGATGCTGTCCACCCCTAAGTTTAACTCCATGGAGCAATCTGCCTGTTGCTCCGTCAAACAGTTCTATTTCTTTCTTATCAGAAACTACATATTCCTTATCCTTCTTCAATACCTTATGCGCGCGAAGTGCAAGGGTGACGTGCCTATTAATCTCAAAGCTTTCTCGTCCATAAAAATTCGGTATTCTAAAGAAGTCTTCTGCATAGGATACTCCTTTTGAGGTAAGCCAGACTGTACCATCCTCTTCAATATAATCTATATTTTCCCGAAGCGTAGTCACAAAGAAATCACAAATGCGGTAAAGGTTTGACTGTACTCTCGGCACCCCCGAAATTACAAGTGGCATTACTGCCGAGTCGAGCAATACTGAATCTGCCTCATCAATTATTACGTAGTAAAGTTCGCAAAGAAAATGATCCTCACTGTTCTTTACAAGATTGTCTAATAAGTAATCAAACCCAAGTGCTCCGTGTGTTGTATAAATAATGTTTGCAGAATAAAATTCTTTCTTTTCATCATTATTTTTTTTACTGTTTTCTTCTAAGTCTTCATGTTTGGGATACGAGCAGGTAAGTCCTAAAAATCTATACACCTCGCTCATCTCGGCTCCGTCTCTGCCTGCAAGATAATCATTTGTGGTAACAAGTATACAGCTTCTTCCTGTCAGAGCGTTAAGATACAATGGCATCGTTGCAGAAAGTGTTTTTCCCTCTCCGGTATTCATTTCAGCCATAAATCCCTGGTGAAGAGCTATCCCGGCCATTACCTGTACATCATAGGGTCTTTTCCCAAGTACCCGTGAATCCGCCTCTGCGATGACTGAAAATGCATCCGGCAAAAGGTCGTCCAAGCTCTCGCCGTCTCTATATCTTTCCATCAATATCCCGGTTTGACTTTTTAGTTCTTCGTCTGTCAGATTTTTTACTTTTTCTCCACTTCTTTTCACTTTTATAAGAAGCTTCTTTAATTTCTTCAATTCTCTTTTGTTCTGCATCGAATTCTTTCTCCGAAACTTCCTCTATTTTCAATGACTTGAACACAAAATCAGGATTTCCCCCATTTATCAGCTCTACATAGTAACTGTATGCTTTGATTGTAGGCTTAAAATAAAACTTTTTTTCTCGTATAACAATGGTTTCTTCCGGATTGTCATATCTGTCAAAAATACAAATTCGAACTATGGTAGAACTTTTACTTGAGTCTTTTTCTTCTATATTCAAAGTTAATAGGTATGCTCCCTCACCATCAATGAGCGGCAAACTTGGTTCAATTCTTTTAAACTGAAAATTAGTCTTTGAATACCACCTATGAATCACCGTTCCCGGCGGCATCAAGGGGTTGAAAAAAGAAACGGAGCCATCAGCCAAAAATTCAATTTCAGAGCCATACAAATATGTTTCCGATAGCTCATCTTTCCATTTTATCACCCATGAGTCCCTTGTCATGTAAACCCTCGTTTCTTAATTTCAATGAATGTGCATATTTGCACGAGTTTGTGAAAATGTCAATGATATTCGCAATCCGCTTCGCTTAAGCTTTGCTAAAAGTGGCACTTCGTGCCTTACGAGCTTTTATAAATTGTGCGTATTTCGTCTATCTCCTGCCAAAATCTTCTTCCATAATCTTTACATATTGGCTCTTAAACCATTCCATAACCGTGGCACTGTTGTCTGTATGCCTTCCATGAATGCCTTTTCCATATACCTGAACACGGCTTGATTTCAGATGTCTCAATATTGTCTGATAACCATCCGGATCATAATCATCTTCATATAGATAGGATATTATGAATTTTGTCTCTGACCAATCAGCCTTATCAAAATGCAAAAGTAAACGTTCATTAAATTTAATAATTGCTTCTTCATCTAAGGAGCCATAATTTTTCTTCAATTGATCGATTGAAGTGCCGAAACCTTCCGTACGGACAATTCTTTCATTTTTGGCAACATTTCCCATATTTACAAGAGGTTTTGCAAGTACCAATGCATGCGGCATTATCTGGCTTCCATAGTAAAGCGCCCCATATGTCCCCATTGATGCGCCCGAAAAAACAACATCTTTCTTTGTAAATCCAAGCTCTTTAATTTTATCCTTTATTGCAGATGCAAGCATTCTCTCATATTCGGCATCTCCGACATAAAATGCTCCGCCTTCCTGTCTCGGATCGGTAATAAGCATAAAAGGGCAGCCAAAGGATCGCATCATGAAATAACCTTCAAATCCTTCCTGCGAACGATATCCTGAAAAATAAACTATAAACGGTGGCTTCAAATCACCCTTTTCAAAGTAAGTAAAAAATTCTTCCTTCATCGGTGTTACATGTTTTTCGCCACCGGGTATAAAATACCCTTTGTCAACTCTCGAATGTCTGTCATGGAGTGATATAATTTCAAGCTTACCCTTGCCTCTTGCCAAAATCGACATAAAGCTTACACTATAGACTGAGTCACCGCCTATTCTAACATCAGATTGAAGTTCTTCTTCATTAAAAATCTGAATGCTTTTGATATCTCCTGAAGACCCTCCTTGAAAATTCACGACCTTTAATTGGATTTCTACTGTACCTGACTTTTTGTATTCAAGAAATAAATCTATTATCTGACCCTCATAAACGGGAATATTATATCTCCAATATGCCACTTGCCTAAATTCATCACCGAAATCACCTTGAAGAATTCTCGAATAACTTCCGTTACTCACATTTTTTCCTTTAAACAGTGTATTTACCGCAAGATTTGCCGGTGCAAACTTTTCCCCGTATGAATAACCGAAATACTTACTTGCCTCATTTTCAAGAAAGCTCTCAATGTCTTTACTCGCAAGAGCTTTTCCCATCTTTCCTTCAAAGTATAAAGCAGTTATTTTATCATTAAAATCGACATTTTCCGTCGCAAATAAGCAATACCCTTTGGTTGCCTTTTTTAAACTTCCAAGCTCAAGCTCGGATACATTTCTGTCAAGTATTACAATATCATACAAAGATATTCTTCCAGTCTCATTTACCGACTTAATAAAAGAAAAATAATCTGTAAAAATGATAAAATCCGGTATTTTGTATTTTTTTTCAAAGCATTCAATGCCGACATACAATAGATTTATTTTATTCAACGATGCCTAACACCTTTCTCCAAGAAGCAAGAAGTTCCTCTGTTGTATACTTCTGACCATATTCAAAGCAGGATATAAGTGCCGTGTTCCAGTTCTCAAAATTATCCAAATAATAAGCAAGTGCCTTTTGAATTTCTTTATAGGAATCTATCTGATACCCATTCTTCATGTGTTCAAAAAACTGGTCTTTTTGCATAGAGATTCTGGGTATACCCTTACTAATGGCAGTGATAAACATATATACATCCATTTTCTTTCGAACATCAAGAATTATCCTCTGCTCTTCCAGACATTTACTGATATCTCTTTCCTCTACACATATATCGAAAAAGAAACGCCTACTGTCTTCTTTTTTTTCTTCGTTTTTGCCTTCCTGCTGTTCAAGTACCCATTCCTTTTCAAAACCATTACTTACGAGAAGATTTGCTATTCTATTCCTAAGCATGTCTACCGGCAACCAGGCATTTCTCGAAAATAGATGCGCTCTTGCGAATTCATTCTTTTTAAAATACTCTGCAATCTCAAGAAAAACTTCATCAAGATTTCCTTCATCTATTCCATCAATGGGTACGAGAATATTCAGTACCTTAAGTTTCGCACTTATTCCAAAATCAGTTCTGGTGTCAAACGGCGGAATAGCAACAGTGTTTAATGATACTCCCTTTGCCTGTGAGGAAATCGCATGTGAAGTAAGCTTCGAATCCGTGACTACATATTCAGCCTTTTCCAAGAAGTCAGAAATATCATTTATCCTATCAATGCTGTAACGCTCTCCCCAAAAGGTCACAATATATTTTTCCTGTTGCAAACAATTTTCTAAAATTCCCATGTGAAGCGGATGAGCGGCAACAAAGAAGAGACCCTTTTTTGATGCGCATTTAATATACTCGCTCAATACTTCCTGCACAACCTCTGATATAGATGTATATTCAGATCTGGAAAATTGAATTTCGTATACATTATCCCCGTCATCAATATCAAAGAACGGGCACAAAGGATTTATTAAAACTCTGCCGGTTTTAAAGAAATGCCTAAACTTCCAGGTACCGTTCTCCATCAAAAATTCCTGATATTTCGCAGTACCGTCTTCAAATATTACAGTCGAAGAAACAAAGCCTCTGTCATCGTAATAATTTCGCCTACAGACCTTTCCGTCGGTATACATATCGATTAAAATCGGATTTCCATCCTCCCCAAATTCAATTTTTGCGTATTTCTTGTCATGTATAAGCGCAATAGTCGAAAATGGCGTATTATGAAATTCTACATTTTCAGGCCAATCTATATCATGATAGGACAAAAGCGATACTTTCTTTCTACGTATCTGTGCAATTGAATCAAAGCACGACCAATAGGAAGCTCTAAACATCCCCTGCCTATGAAGAAAATGTCTTAAATTGGGAGAATATCCCAATACCAATACAAAATAATCCTGATTAACATTCCTATGAAAGAGTGTAATTTCTTTTATAGTCTCATCCAGCTCTGATTTAAGCTTCCGAGTATACCATATCTGTTCGTTTTCATTCCACGTGTTATCTTTATACCATGCCGGAATAAAATAAAGCATTCTTTGCTACTCCTTTAAACCAGTAGTTTATAATGATCTATATGACTATATACTTTAACCTCTCTGTACAGAGAAATGAACAAACCG
Organism: Lachnospiraceae bacterium; assembly: GCA_963605385.1. Taxonomy (GTDB): domain Bacteria; phylum Bacillota; class Clostridia; order Lachnospirales; family Lachnospiraceae; genus UBA1258. The sequence continues at coordinate 1,599 of CAVCUM010000008.1, read as the reverse complement.
GTTAACATCATAACAGAATATGGAAACATTGCCAATTTTGAATCTATATATCCAAAACAGGTGAGAAAAAGCGGAATGCCCTGGCAAATCATCAGCACAAGTGAGCTGAATACAGAAAGACCAAATATTGCCCTCCTAAGATAACGTTTCGTCTGTCTGCCTGCGTAGACATCCAAAATTGAATCCCCTGCCTTCAAAAGCCCTTCGGCCGTTGATCCGGGTGAAAGCATCAAAAATGAAAACGTAACATTCAAAATACCTATAATCAGGAGATATACAACAATACCCAGTGGCTTATCAAGTGTCATATTTGTTGCAATCCAAAGGATATTCTTATTTCCCGGAAAAATTCCTGCCAATAATGTAAGTACAAATTGCGGAAGTAAAAAAACAACGGATGTAAACATAAGCGGCATAACACCTACCGGATTGAATTTGTATGCTATATAATCCTTATCCGCATAAATATTGTGTATTGACACCCTCTGCACAGGAATCCGTTTCTCCTTAAGCTCCATGAAGAACATAATTCCCATTTCAACTATTCCTAAAGTGAGCGGAAGAATAAGGCTTTCAAATGACTGACCTTTTATCATTGAAATAAATCCGTTAAAAATATTTACCGTAAATATACAGGTTCGCCCTCCTACCCCGTACTTTGAAAGTCTGTCGCAAAGGTATATTACCAGGAACATTCCCGTGATCATTTCCAAAATTACGATTACCTTGGTAAGTAAAATGTACTCATTGTCAACATACGAAAAAGTCTGTATATTGGAAATTCCCTGTAAAAGTGCAATAGCAATTGTAAGTACTAAAGTCAAACGATTTACTTTGCCCGGAAATATTTTTCTTGTTTTGTCAGCAGACAGAATTGCAACTATCAACATTGCAACCATGGATGCAAGCATATATGACCATAGCCCCAAGGAAAAGACTGATGCATTTTTGATATCACCGTTTACCAACTGACTCAATACCTGCTGCGCATCAATTTGCTCTTCATGGTACTCTTCTGTACTTACCTTATAAAGCGGAATGTTGATGCCAGCAACATATATCAAAATTATCATTATGGAATATATTGTCTTATAAAGTAAAACGTGTTCCTTCTTTTCTTTATCCTTCACTTAATTGCCCCAAGTAATTGCTTTCTCTTAAATATAACAGTTGTGACCACCTTTTGGGCGGTCACAACCATAAACATTACTCAAATATCTATTTATTCTTCTTCAGAATCTTTCTTTTTATCTTTCTTCGATGGCTTTCTCTTGCGATGATCAACCGCTCCCTTTCCGGCTACACCTGCCGCAATTGTGGCAAGTGACCACCACCAGTTGTGAACTGATGCTGCATGCAATGGAGCTGCAAGAGGAGTATCTTCGTCGCCGATCTCGGTCAAAGGTGTTTCACTGCTCTCAATAACTGCAAGTGGAACTCTATCCTCTTCGATTTCAATCGGAGCATCTGTTACACCAGGAGTTGCAAGAGGTACTGCAACATCCGCTATCATAGCCTCCGACGCTGCAACTCTTTCGCTCATGCTAACTGACTCACTGGTCGATGTGGATGCCGACTCGCTTGCCACTGTTGAAGCAT